>CANFWI010000045.1 GCA_947450675.1 Comamonadaceae bacterium
CCATGAGTTCTTTCGGATGTATACAAATACTTTCCATTGGGAGTCATCTTAATTTCAGCACTTTGGATCATATTTGAATCATCAAATGCCTCGGCACCCGGAACGCCAGTGGGTAACCTTGGTTTTCCAGGTATCAATTTAGTGTCTGCGGGAAGGCTAGCGATAGATTGAATTTGAGTCAAAGACCCTGTTTTAGAGTCTTTCGAAAAAACAAGTACCCGACCCACCATTTCCGTGATTACATAAGCGAATTTATTGTCTGGCGACAGCAGCAAGTGACGAGGTCCGTACTGTTTCTGAACCGTTATTGAAGTTGAATTTTCAGACAATGGCTTTACTTGGCTAACGTCAAAAGAATGAACTTTAATTTCATCTGTTCCAAGCTGTGGGATATAAACAAAATTATTTGACTTGTCGACCACAATAGAATGCGGATTAGCACCACCACTTGGAAATACTTGAACTGGCTCGGGACTTACATAGCCATCATCTTTTATTTTATGAACACTGTTTTTATGACCACCATACGAAGTCGCCAACAGCCATTCCCCTGTAATATCAGTTGAAATATTGACCATGCTATCTGGCATAGGAATGGCACCCATCCATTTTAATTTTCCAGAAATCTGATCAATCTGGAATGAGTACAATGCAAATGGAGCAGATCTAACGGCCGCATGTAGAATTTTTCCATCGGGTGTGGCCACCATAGGCATGACTAATTTTCCAGCTGACGTACGACCCAAAAGACTTAGATGCGGAGCAGATCCAGTCGTGAGCTCATAAGCAGAAATATCGCCATCATCAGCATTTGAAATATAAACATAAGTTCCGCAGAACGCAGAGGCTGCCATCGATACAAAGCACCCACCCAGAACTAATTTCTTTATTTTATTTTTCTTCATCACAACGACTCCCGATAGTACTAATTTTATAAAAATATTTGATTTGTCATTACCTAGAAAAATCTAGAGAATTTAGAAAATCAAATGCTTTAATCGCGCAAATATCTGGATCAGAGGCCGCTGCATGGTAGCAATCTTTTTTTATAATAAAAAATTCAGCCTGCGGCAAATCCCTCAAAATCTCATCTTGTGATGTTAAACCAGCAGCAGAGTTTGTTTTCTCAGTATATTCAGTAGTGACTATCAAAACTGGGCATTTTATTTTTTCAAGATCAAGCCAAGGCTTGGTTGTGACCACCCACCTAAGGTAGGATTTAGCTGTAGACATACTAGTTTCGCCCATCATGTCAGACCACCACTTTATGGCTTCTTTTGATGCGTCATAACCAAGTCTAGCCGGCATGGTTTTTTCAGCCCAACTGCGTATTCCAAACTCTTCCATGTAAGGAAGCCATTCAGCACTACCTGGAGCACTTATAGGAGGGCATGTCAAGACAAGTGACTTGACTAATTCTGGTTTTTCCGCAGCAAGTCGCATTGCACTAATTGAACCACTTTTCCCTGAAATAATATGTACTGGGCCCCCAGAAATCTCGTAAATTAGTCTAGCCATATCAGAAGACAGCAAATCAGTAGTGAGTAAAAAATCTTCACTGACCGGCCCGGTTTTACCAAATCCTCTGATATCAAATAAAACAAGACGATATTTCCGTGATAAATGAGGAACCCACGAATACCAAGCACTAAGATTTTCCGTAAATCCGTGAACGAAAAATATCGTCTCAGACTTCTCCCATGGATTGGTAAAATCATGTACCTCATAGTACATATTTAATTCAGAATCCAACTTTACGTACGGCATATAAATCCTAAACAATACAAAAACAAAAAACAAACGTCACGAAGGATTAATTCCAGCGGATTTTAATGCCGAACCAATACTTAATATATCTTTCTCAAGCAACTCACGTAAATCTTCAGGAGTCCCGCCAAGCGGCTTCACACCTTGGGCGATAAATTGTTCTCTTAACGCCTTATCATTAAGAGCTTGATTAATAACATAATTTAATTTATCAACAACTTCTTTTGGCATATTGGCCGGTCCAAAAATAGCATTCCAACCAGTAGCAGTGAATCCTTTGTATCCTGACTCGGATACCGTAGGCACATCTGGCATTGTCGCTAAGCGCTCCTGATCGGCTATAGCAAGAGCTTTAACCTTATTAGATTTAATAAATGGTATCGATGTAATAGGTGATACAAATGCACTATGTATATCACCCCTAATTAGTGCAGTCATTAGCTCAGGATCACTTTTATAAGTAACATCAGTCATTTTCAAACCCGATTTTGACTGAAAAAGAAGCATTGCAAGATTACCCCAACTGCCGACTCCAACCGACCCATAATTCAATTCATTTTTTTTATTTGCCGCCATTCGAGTAAAATCTTTTAAATTATCCTCTTTAACATCTTTGTTAACCAAAAAAATTGCCGACACTGTGCCAACCTTTGCTATAGGCGTAAAATCTTTGTTCGTGTTGTAAGGTAAATCTTTCTTTAAACTAGGATTTATCACGTGCGCCGGAAAACTCATCAGAAGGGTATATCCATTTGGATTTGCTCTAGCGACTATGCTAGACCCTATTAATCCACTTGCACCTGGCTTATTATCTATAATCACCGACTGCTTCAAGATTTTACTCATTTCCCCCCCCAATATTCTCGCCAGAATGTCTGTTGTTCCTCCAGCACCTGAAGGAACAACTATAGTAATTGGTCGGCTAGGGAAATTCAAAGATACGTCCTGAGCATTAGCCAGAAAACATGCCAAAGAAAGATATGAGAATAGTATTTTTTTCATTTTTTAACTTTCATACAAGATCTGATGCATTCGGAAGATTAAAGTCAACCTTGGTAAGCGCCTGCTCTAGTTGCTTCGTTTGCGCACTCGTCAACTCAACTAACGGGGGGCGAACATTGCACCAGTCATGCCGTCCGGTTTTCCAAGCAATTGCCGCTTTCATCGCTGGGATCATTGGGAACTGCGCAAACACGGTGCGCGTAGCATCCAGTTTTGCCTGCTCAGCATCGGCAGTGCTGTCCTGCCAGCTTTTGTAAAGCGCCACCATGGCACCTGGGTTCACATTGCCAGTCGCGGTAATGCAACCAGCGCCCCCAGCCCGCATGTTCGCCAGTAAGAATGTCTCGCTGCCAGCAAAGACATCAAAGCCTTGGGGCTGGAACTCCTTCAGCATCGAGGCCGTGTTGCTCCAGTCACCCGAGCTGTCCTTCACACCAGCAATCGTGCCGGGGTAAACCTTGAGCAGCCGTTCGATGAGCGACAAGGTAATTGGAACCTGAGAAACGGGTGGAATATGGTAGAGATAGATGCGTAGACGCTCATCGGCAACGGCATCGATGACGGTCGCGAATGCCCGATAGAGCCCCTCCTCACTGACACCTTTGTAATAAAAGGGGGGCAGCATCAAGACGCCACCACATCCGGCTCGCACAGCGTGGCGAGTGAGTTCGATGGCATCTGGCAACGCACAAGCGCCCGTGCCAGGCATCATGCGGTGGGCGGGCAAACCTGCCGCAAGCAAGGCGTCTAGGAGTCCACGCTTTTCCGTAAGTGTGAGAGACGTCGCTTCAGAATTTGTCCCAAAAATAGCCAAGCCAACATCCTGCTCCACCAGCCAACGACAGTGGCGTACAAACCGGTCGGCATCTGGTAAAAAATCTGCATTGAATGGTGTCAAGACTGGCGAGTAAATGCCTTGCGGACGATTAGAGCTGGGGGTCATGTCGATTCTTTATTAATGTGTGACTGCATTGGAAGCGGCCATCTTTTAGTCGATCGATAAATCAAAAATATTGATTTATCGCTTTTGATATGGGACGGAACAAGGGAAAAATCCAGTTAACTAACGACACCGATGTTCCAGGGCACAAACTCGTGGTTGCCTAGGTCCAGCAGTTCACTCTTGCTACGTTCGCCTGATGCAACGCGCAGCATCAATTCAAAGATGCCTTGAGCGGTTTCCTGCATCGTTGCCGTACCGTCAAGGATTTCTCCGCAGTTGTAGTCCATGTCTTCGGTCAGTCGCAGATACATGGGCGTGTTGGTCGCCAGCTTGACCGATGGCACGGGCTTAGCGCCAAACATCGAGCCGCGACCGGTAGTGAACATGATCATGTTGGCGCCGCCCGCAATCTGACCGGTAGCAGAAACGGGATCAAACCCTGGCGTATCCATGAACACGAAACCGGGCTGGCGCACCGGTTCGGCATAGCGATAGACCTCCATCAAAGCGGTGGTTCCCCCTTTCATGGATGAACCCAGCGACTTCTCAAAAATATTAGCCAGCCCACCGACCTGATTACCCGGGCTGACTGCACCGTTGATCTGAACATCTCGGCCCGGGGAATACTCGTCCTTCCACCAACGGATACGCTCAATCAACTTCTCGCCCACCTCGCGACTCACCGCACGTCGCGTAAGGGTGTGCTCGACACCGTAGATTTCTGGCGTTTCCGACAAAATGGCAGTACCACCGTGGCGTACCAAAATGTCCATTGCGGCACCGAGCGCGGGGTTGGCTGTGATCGATGAGAAGCCGTCAGACCCACCACATTGCAAGCCAATCTTGAGCCGACTGACGGGTACAGATTCACGCTGGACATCATTGGCAGCAGGGAGCATCGACGCGACCATCGCCACCGCTGAGTCGATCGTCTTTCTCGTACCACCGCTTTCCTGCATGATGAATGTCTGCAGGCGCGAATTGGACTCCAGACCCTCTTGCTTCATCAAACCCGCGAGCTGGTTACGCTCGCAGCCCAAGCCTATGATGAGCACTGCTGCGAAGTTGGGGTGCTGCGCATACCCGCCAAGAGTCCGGCGCAATAACTCCATGGGCTCGCCACTCATTTCCATGCCACAGCCCAATCCGTGGCTCAATCCGACCACGCCATCGATGTTCGGGAAGTCTTTGAGCTTCTCAGCCTTGAAGGCTTCAGCGACCTTGTGCACCACTGTCGCTGAGCAGTTCACGGTAGACAAAATTCCTATGTAGTTGCGCGTGCCGACTTCGCTATCGGCACGAACATAACCCATGAACCGGGCCTGCTCCGTTTCGGGCAGCACCTGAGTGGGTATGTAGTCACTGCTGAAGGCATAGTCGCGATCGAACTCACGGAAGGTCACGTTGTGTGAATGCACATAAGTGCCAGCGGCTATGTCTGCGGCAGCAAAGCCAATGCACACGTTGTACTTGAGGATCGGTTCGCCCTCACGGATTGCAATGGCAGCAATTTTGTGCCCAGCGGGTACCTGACTTCGGCTGGTGAATCCTTCTGAAGGTACGTTGATGCCGATGCCCACGTCTACACGTGCAACGACGACATTGTCCGATGCATGAAGTCGAATTACAGGGCCTGTCATGCGCTTATCGTCTAGCTTATTCACTATGTTTAGTCCAAACTCATGTTGTCATTTTTAATAAACTTCGCTTAATCCTGCACCCTAGAAATTTCTAGAATGATCAATCTACGCGGATGTTGGCTTCTTTGATCAGCTTCGCCCAACGCGGTACCTCCGCCTTGATAAAGCCGGCAAAGTCAGGCTGGGCACTACCAACGATGGTGAACCCCTGCGCGGTCAACTTTTGAGCAAGATCCGCCGACTTAAGCGCTACAGCCGTTTCGTCCTGAAGTTTTTTGACAATAAGTGCAGGCGTGCCCGCTGGCGCAAACGTGCCATACCAAGTTTGCACATCGAAATTGGGGAGAGTGCCAGCCTCGGCCACGGTCGGAAGATCAGATAGATTGGGATGCCGCTTGGCCGTGCTGATAGCAAGCGCGCGCAGTTTTCCAGCTTGGATGTACGGTAATACCGCCGGCAGGTTAGCAAACATAGCTTGCACTTGGCCGCCGAGCAGGTCTGTCAAGGCTGGAGCCTCCCCTTTATAGGGTATGTGTGTCCACTTGAACTTACCCATACTGGCGAACAGTTCACCTGCCATGTGTTGTGGCCCGCCCGCACCGGCTGAGGCATATGCCAATTCCTTGCCTCCCTTGAGCAAGAGCATCAATTCCTGCACACTCTTCGCAGGTACAGACGGATGAACCACCAAAATCATAGGCATCGTCACCACCATTGAAAGTGGGGTGAAGTCCTTGACCGTATCAAATCCAAGCTTCTCATAAATGACGGGCGCCACCACCATGGTGGATTGCGAAATCAGCATCAATGAGTATCCGTCGGCGCTAGCACGAGCCACTGATGTGGCTGCAACGGTTCCAGTTGCCCCTGGCCTGTTTTCGACAATGAAAGACTGCCCCGTCTGCTCTCCAAGTTTTGCACCCAATTGGCGCGCAACAATATCTGCAGCGCCGCCAGCGGCAAATCCAACTGCAATTTTGACCGGCTTGTCCGGATAGGTCGCTGAGGCCGGAATGTAAGCTGCCGCCAGCAACAATGTGAGTCCCCAAAGAATGGCGCGACGGGCGTATTTCATGGCTTATCTCTTGGTTATAAAGTGATTGAAAGCATGCGCAGGCTTCTTTGCATCACAGACATCTTCGCCCCCCAGAGGGAATACAACAATCCCAACTTCCCGTATTTAGAATATGATTAAACTTTCTTTTCAATATGGAAACTCAGTTCCTGCAAAGCTTTGTGATGGTGGTCGAGTGCGGTTCAATGGCAGAGGCCGCACGCAGGCTGGATCTGTCGCCTGCCGCATTGGCAGCGCGAGTTAAATCTCTAGAAGATGGCCTGGGAACTCCGCTGGTAAGAAGAGCTGGCCGAACCGTCAAGCCCACCGAAGCGGGTGTCCGGATCCTCGCCCAAGCTCGGGAGGTATTACGCGATGTTCGAAACCTTCATGCGATTGCCAACGATGCAGCCCCGATAGGGGAATTTCGACTAGGGGCTTCGACGTCGGCTCTGACGGGCGTGGTCGCGCCTTTGCTTCGCGGACTCTATCAGTGCTACCCCAAACTTGCGGTCTACATTGAGCCAGGCAACTCCGGCGTGTTGTACCAGCGCGTGACCAATGGCACGCTGGATGCAGCGGTCATTGTTGAGCCGCAATTTGCTCTGCCAAAGTCCTGTGCATGGAAGTTGCTGGTGGAAGAGCCGCTTTGCGTGTTGGCACCAGAGAGTATGACCGGGCGTGACCCACTCGAATTACTGGCCAGCGAGCCTTTTATTCGTTATGACCGAAGCATGTGGGGCGGACGAATGGCAGACAACTACCTTCGAGAACGCCATATTCACCCTCAGGAACGCATTGAAATTGATGGACTTTACGCCATTGCCGCGTTTATTCACCAAGGTCTTGGCGTTTCACTATTGCCAGACTGGACGCCACCATGGCCGGAGGGATTAAGGGTTGTACGCATTCCCTTGCCACCACCGGCGCCCATGCGGCGGATGGGCCTACTCTGGTCGGACGGCCCTAAAGCCGGCCTTTCAAAGCAATTAGTAAAAGAAGCGAAACACCTTTTTTGATAGCAGGCGTACTGGCCTTCTATGTCTACCTATAGGCGAATCGCCCCATTCATGGCCGTTCAAAGACCGCCATCGACTCCACGTGCGCCGTGTGCGGGAACATGTTGACCACACCGGCAGAAACGCAGCGGTAGCCGGCTTCATTGACCAACAGACCCGCATCGCGCGCCAAGGTGGCCGGGTTGCAGCTGACATAGACAATCCGTTTCGGCGCAGACCAACCAGCCGGCGGTGTGACCGCTGGAATCGCGTGCACGCCGGTGTCGACGCCGTCTTCATAGACCGTGGACCGCACAGGCCCAAACGGGTGCAGCGCCACCAAGGCTTTGAACAGCTCAAAAGCACCTTCGCGCGGCGGGTCGACCAACCACTTGTCGGCTTGGCCGTCTTGCACCAGCAAAGCGGGCGTCATCTCAAACAAGTTGCGCGCCACAAAGCGAGTCGGCGCCAGCGGGGCCAAGCCAGCGGCCGGACGTGTGGTTTGGTTGCTGGCGTAATTCGACTGCGAACGAGCGACCAACACCTCACTGCCTTCAATCCCCAACACCTCTGCGGCAAGTGTGGCCAGCGGCAGCGTGAAGTTGCCAAGTCCGCAAAACCAGTCGATCACACGCTCGGTGGTTTGCACCTCCAGCAAGCGCAAAGCCCGCGCCACCAAGACACGGTTGATGTACGGATTCACCTGCGTGAAATCGGTCGGCTTGAAAGGCATGCTGACGCCGTAGTCCGGCAAGGCATACGCCAGTTGTACATCGCCCTCTTGCACCGCGTCGAGCAGCTTGACCGTCTCTGGCCCCTTGGATTGCAGCCACCATTGCAGCCCCGGCCTATCGGCGGCAAAGGCCCGCAGGCGCGCCAAGTCGGCATCGCTCAGCAGCTCCATGTGGCGCAGCACCATCGCGGTGATGGCTGGTGTGCCATCACCCGGCGCGTCGCCGCAAGCGAGTTCAATTTGCGGCAAAGTTTCACGCGCTTCCATGCTGCCAATGAGTTCGCGCAGCGGCATCAGCATCGCGCTGACATGCTTGGGCAGCACATGGCATTCACGAATGTCAGCCACATACGTGCTCTTGCGTTCATGAAAACCGACCAGCACCGTGCCTTTTTTGCGCACGTAACGCACTGACAAGCGGGCGCGGTAACGGTAATTCCAAGCCGGACCTTCAATCGCCCGCAAGATGCTCTCAGCGTGTACCTTGCCGATGTGCCACAAGTTGTCTTCGAGAACGCGTTGCTTCACGGCCACTTGTGCGCCTATGTGCAAGTGCTGCATCTTGCAGCCGCCACAAGCGCCCACGTGCATGCCAAAGTGCGGGCAACCGGGCGTGACCCGTTGGGATGATTCGCGGTGAACCTCTGTCAGCGTAGCTTTTTCAAAGCTGGTTTTCTTGCGAAAAACATTCGCCGTGACCCGCTCGAAAGGCAAGGCACCTTCAATGAAGACCACCTTGCCATCGGCCCGGTGGGCTATGCCCTGGGCCTCCATGTCGAGCGACTCCACGTCTAAAAAATCTGGGGGGTATTCGGGCGGCAAGGCCCAAGTGAGTGTCTTTGTTTCTTCCGTCATGCCTGAATTGTCTCAGGTCAAAGACCAAGCGTCTAAATAAGCCTGCCAATGCGGCTCCATCGGCACCAGCTGGTTCAAGCTCTCCTTGACCATCGCGATTTCCTGCTCGTACTCGGCCTCCAGCAAGCCACCGCGCATTTTCTGGAAGCGGCAATACAGCAAATATGTGTTCATGACGTCGGTTTCGCAGTAGCGGCGAATCTCTTCCAGCTGGCCATCTAAGTAGGCCGGGTAAACCGCCGAGCCGTCCATGCCGAGCTTGCCCGGAAAGCCGCAGAGCTTGGCCATGGCGTCGAGTGGCGCATTGTTTTTAGGCTGGTACATCGCCAGCAAATCCATCAGATCGAGGTGCCGCATGTGGTAACGGCTGATGAAGTTGTTCCACTTGAACTCACGGCTGTCGTGGTCGCCGCCCTCGCCCATGTCCCAGTATTTGCTGGCCACCACGCCGTGCTTGAGGCCGCGGTAATGCAAGACCGGCAAATCAAAGCCGCCGCCATTCCAGCTGACCAACTGCGGCACGTACTTTTCAACGGTGTTGAAAAAAGTCTGGATGAGCTTGCCTTCTTGGCTCACGCCTTCAGGCTCGCGGTCGACGAAGGAGTGCACCCGCAAGCCCTCAGCATTGCGAAAGACGCAGCTGATGACCAAGATGCGCTGCAAGTGCAGCGGCATGAAGTCGCTATGGCCACGTGCCTTGCGCTCACTCACATAGTCGGCGTAGACCTCGGCGTCACTGCGCTCAGCTGGAGCATCCCGCAGAAGCCGCAGGCCGGCGACGTCGGGAATGGACTCAATGTCAAAAACCAGAACCGGCCCGGCCATGCGTCAACTCAGCCTCACTCAACGTGCGGGCAGGTATTTCAGCGGATCAACCGGCTTACCTTGCCGGCGAATCTCAAAGTGCAGCTTGACGCGGTCGGCATCACTGTTGCCCATCTCGGCGATTTTCTGGCCTTTGCGAACCGACTGGTCTTCTTTCACCAACAGCGTCTGGTTATGGGCATAGGCCGTGAGGTAAGTGTTGTTGTGCTTGAGGATGATCAGGTTGCCATAGCCACGCAAACCGGCACCGGAGTACACCACGCGGCCGTCAGCCGAGGCCAACACCGCATCGCCAGCGTGACCAGCAATATCGAGGCCTTTGTTTTTGACCTCATCAAATCCCGCCAGATGGGCGCCTTGGGCGGGCCAGATCCACGTCAGATCGTCTTCAGTGCTGCTCTGCGCGGGTGGCGGTGATTCCGAATTAGCTTGCGGCACGGCATTTGCTGCCGGCTTGGCTGTGCTGGCGGTTTGCAAGGGCAAAGACGTCGACACGGGACTTTGGCTGGTCACGGGCCGAGCCACAACGCCCGGGGTCCCAACCGGAGGCAAGACACGCAGCACTTGACCGACTTCGATCTGGTTCGGGTTGTCAATGGTGTTCCAGCGGGTGATGTCGCGCCAGTTTTGGCCGGCGTCTAGGCCAATGCGAATCAGGGTGTCGCCGGGTTTAACCGTGTAGAACCCAGGCTTGCCAACGTTCTCTGCGCCTGGGAGTAGCGCAGCTGGCTTGGCAGGCGCAGTTGCCGTGGCGGAATGGGCCGTGCCGCGGTCTTCGACTGGGGCATGCGTCAGTGAGCGCGATGTGCAACCCACCAACAGCGTCAGCCAGACTGCCAGCGATCCAGCCACCCAGCGATTCAGGCGGCGCGCCCGCACGCGAACGAGAGTCGGGCCGACCAACGCGAAAGGCGTGGCGATCGTGACTGGGAAATGTCCAGCACGTGCGGGATGGTTCATGAATTCAAGTCCTCAATAATCAGAGCCGCCGAAGGGCTCATTAACAACTCGGCCTTAGCGACACAGCGCTACAGGATACTGACTCAGCGCTTGTTCAGTTGGTTCCTGATTTTAGAGGCACAAAGTGAACAACTTCTAGGACGGCCTGGCGAATCCCATGCGCCATTTTGTCTATCACCACCAGCGCTTGCTGCCCACTGGCGGTTTGCATCGGTGCGACCAGCCGGCCACCGACCGCCAGCTGATCAATCCAGGCCGGCGGGATGGCCTCACCACCGGCAGCCGCGATGATGGCTGCGTACGGCGCCCCCTTGGCAAAACCTTCCATGCCGTCGCCAAACAACAGGTGCACGTTGGCCAGTCGAAAATGCCGCAGGTTGTCGCGGGCTTTGTCGTGCAGTCCGCGCAAGCGCTCGATGCTGTAGACCTCGCTGGCCACATGACTCAGCACCGCAGCCTGATAACCGCAGCCGGTGCCAATTTCAAGCACGCGGCCCAAGCGCTCGTCCTTGCCTTTGCCTTCACGCAGCAACTCGAGCATGCGCGCGACCACATTGGGCTTAGAGATGGTTTGCCCGAGGCCAATCGGCAGGCTGGTGTCTTCATAGGCTTGATTGGCCAGCGCGGTGTCTACAAACCGATGCCGCTCGACCTGCCCCATGGCGGCCAGCACGGCAGCATCTTGCAGGCCCTGCTTGGCCAGTTTTTCTACCATGCGGCTGCGCACTGTCTGGGAATCCAGACCGACGCCAGCCGGCACGGGCTTTTGCAAACCCACGACCGCATGTTTTGGCCGCATCGGTTTGAAGGCATCGGAGGCGTTGGACGCATTGGAGCCGACGATTCTTTTGGTGGCCGACGGCACGCCCGCGTTGGGTGACAGCCGCACCGGAAAACCCGGCCGCTTGTCGCCAGCGGCAGCTTGGGGTCGCTCGGCGGCACTCATGACGGGGCCTGGGTCAGACGGGCGGCCGTTTGCGCCCAGTAAGGCAAGCGCTCGTGGTCGGTCAGATCCACCTGCAGCGGAGTGATGCACACAAAGCCCTGGTTGGTGGCATGAAAATCGGTGCCCTCGCCGTCGTCCTTGGCCGGGCCGGCGCTGCCAATCCAATACATGGTTTCGCCGCGCGGACTGGTTTGCGTGATGACGCGTTCAGCCGCATGACGGCGCCCAAGCCGGGCCACCTTGACGCCTTTGATTTGATCATTCGGCAGATTCGGAATATTCACATTCAGCAGCCAAGGCGCCACTGTGGGCAACGCGCCAGCGGCCAGCACTTCGATCGATGGCGCGAGTTGCAGCACCAAATCACGCGCACGCTGAGCGGCCACGTCAATGTGCGCCCAGCCTTTTTCTGTTTGGGAAAAAGCGATCGCCGGAATGCCAAACAGATAGCCCTCCATGGCCGCGCCCACCGTGCCTGAATAAATCGTGTCGTCGCCCATGTTGGCGCCGTTGTTGATGCCGGAGACCACGAGGTCGGGCCGGTAACCCAGCAAGCCCGTCAAAGCAATGTGCACGCAATCGGCCGGTGTGCCGTTGACGTAGCGAAAACCGTTGGCCGCCGTGTGAACATACAAAGGCGAATGCAGGGTCAGCGCGTTTGACTTGGCGCTGTTGTTTTGTTCGGGAGCGACCACTTCCACGTCTGCAATGGTCTTGAGGGCCTCGTACAGCGCCACGATGCCTGGCGCCTGATAGCCGTCGTCATTACAGATGAGTATTTTCATGAGCTTGATTCTACGGTCAGCCCTGTGCCGGAAAGGTGGCGGGCGTCGCTTCGTTGAGCAATGAAATGCCCTCGTGGACGGCGACCATTTCAAGGGCGCGTTCAAACATGGCCCGGGCCGAACCCGACACAGCCCGCAAGTAAGCATGCAAGTGCGCATCTTCCGAGCTGTTGTTCAAGCAATCTTGGCTGTATTGCTCAAAGCTGGCGAGCTGACCGATCAGCTCGGCCACATGACGCGGGCATTCGCACAGCACACTGGTCGAAATACCGGCAACTCGGGCCAGCGTGGCGTCTGTGTATTTGCGGGCTGGGATCAGGGCCGTGGGGCCCAAAGTGCCCACCGAAGTTGACGCGTCCACCAGCAACACCGAGCTGATCAGGTCAGACAATTCGTAGTCAGACATCGGCTCCCTGCGGACCAAAACGCCCAACACCTTGAGCGCCTCGGCCGCCACCAACTGCCCGTAGCTGTAAACGACGATGACCTGCAAGACCGGGTGACGTGCGACCAAACTTTCGATCTGCTCACGCGCAATGTCGTTCAGCGTATTGACCTTGATCAGCAAGATCTTCGGCTGATCGCTGAAGTCAACCAGAGCGGCCTGAGACAAGTCTTCAAACACGTCGGTGACTTGAATCGAGTGTGTCAAAAATTGAAGGGTGAATTGGGGTGCAGCGATACGGCTGGCCATGGCACGCCCGACGACAGCCATCGTCACTTGGTGGCCACCGGATGTCTGTTGCACGCTGGCTTTAGCGCTGGCGCTGGCGCGCTGCTGCGCCAGCAGACGCCCCAAGCTGGCGGCGTCCAAATTGGCTATCGCACTGATGCCATGGCCGGCATCGCAGAGCTGCTTGAGCTGGCCCGCCTTGATGGCATCTGCCGAACTGTAAAGCCGGTGCTGGCCGGTGCTCTTGTTGGGTGTGAAAGCAGCGTATCTGATTTCCCAAACCCGCAAGGTGGTCACTGGAACCCCCGACAGCTTGGCCACCGCACCGATGCGGTAACGCGGACTTTGGCTGTCAGTGCTGGTATTTTCAGTTTGATTCATGTTAATTGCGTAGTATTTGAGTAGACTCTATTCTATAAAAAACAAAAAGTCAACTTTATTTCATCTTTACACGCATTATTGAGTAGATTAAATCTTGTATTTGTGGAATAGTCTACTCAACCAAGTAAAAGGCAAATAAACCATGATTTCCAAAAAAACCGCCAAGGCCATCGAGATCGCCACCGTTGTCGCCCGCTACAGTCCCGGGCAACCCGTGCCGGCCCACGAAATCTCAGCGCTGCTGGGCTTGTCTATTTCCTACATTGAAGTGACCTTGAGTGAGCTCAAGAATCACGCCATCGTGCGTGCTTACAAAGGCCCGGGCGGCGGCTACCAGCTGGATGAAAGAAATCGCCCGGTGACTTTGTGGGACATCGTGAAAATTTTTGAATTGCCAGAGACGAAGCCCCTGAAGTCATGCTCAGAATCCTTGCCCTTAGCGGCCATGGAAGCAGAGATGCGCCTACGCGTTCAAGACTTTTTCGAATCCCGCAGTCTGAGAGATCTGGCGCGCCAAGCCAACTTGCCATCCCGCGAAAAAACCGAAGTCCGCAGTATTTTCAAACTCAAGCCCCTGCCCCAGCGCGTCCCCATCCGTGTTGTGAACTCGGTGTTTGACTGGAAGATGTCGGCACTGGCTTGAGGCACTCTCCATGAAGGTCAGCTACGTCCTGCGCAATCACGCAGGTAAATCCAGAAAAATCCCCGCCGGCGAGTCCTGGCAATGGCACCATTTTGTCGAAGACGAAACCCAAGCCAATGCGGTGTTAGCCGATCTGAAAAAGAAAATCAGGGAAAACCGGCTGCAGCTCGTCAACCTGTTTATAGACAAGCTGAGCATCCGTGAATTTCAAAAACTAAAGGTGCAATTCACGTACAAAGGCGAGGTTCAATATGACGACCAGCTGTGCCCCAAACGAATCATCAACCAACACGAAGACCTGTCCGAATAAAAACCGGACCGTCAGCCTTCAAGCGCCGGCCTGAGCTTCTTGTGAATGCGGCGGATCGTTGACCACGACGCCCACAGCACCAGCGGAATCATCGCTCCGGCGGCCATCTCAGGGTTGATCGGCAAACCCATCGCTTTCAGGGCTTTGCCGCCGTACAGCAGCAGACTCACCACGTAATAAGAAATGGCCGCGATCGACAAGCCTTCAACAGTGGCTTGCAGGCGCAGCTGCAACTCTTGTCCCCGCGTCAGCTTTTCCAGCAGCTGCTGGTTTTGCACCTCGGTGGCAATGTCAACTCGGGTACGCAGCAATGCGCTGGTGCGGGCCACCCGTTCAGACAGCGACGCCAGCCGCTGGGCCGTGGCCGCCACGGTGGCAATCGCAGGCGACAAACGCCGCTGCATGAAATCCCCCATGGTCTGCGTGCCCGGAATGGCTTGCTCGCGCAGCTCTGCGATGCGCTGCGCCACCAGCCCGTCATAGGCCCGCGTGGCCGCAAAACGGTACACGTGTTCGGCTGTAGCGCGTTCAACCCGCGCCGCCAATGACACCAAGGTGTCCAGCAATTCCTGATCCGCTGCAGCCTTGTTTTCGAGGCTCGCCATGATGTCGGCCAGCGCGTTTTCAGACTGCGTCAACATCGGCCCCAGCAGCTTGGCCACCGGCAAGCCGCGCAGCGCCATCAGCCGATACGTCTCCAGTTCGAGCAGGCGCTGTGAAACCCGACCCGCACGCGACGCGCTCATGTCAAGAGGTGCCACCACCAGCATCCTTTCAAAGCCGTCTGCCCGCAGCAAAAAGTCGCTGACCGCCCACGAGTGACCGTTCTGCCCCAGCACCGACGCCATCACCGGCGTGTCGCCGAGCCACGCCTTGGCTTGGGTCAATGTGGCTTCCAGCGTTTCTAATTCGCCGTAAACCATCGACAGCATGATCGCGGCAATCGTCCGGCCCGGAATCTGGCGCAACCACTCAGGCGCCACGGCAAGCGCGGGCAGCAAGTCTGGATTGACGGCACCCAACAGCGCGTTGTCGGGCAAGTGTTGCACGATGGAATAACGCGTGAACTCGGTGTGCCGCTCCCACTTGACGGTGTAGCCGTCAAGCCGCAGGCGTAAAAAGTTGCCGGCCAACTGCTCCGTCGTCAGCGCAGACTGACCCGGCAATCGACGCAAGTGCGCACACTCTTGCTCGCGGCTGATGCCTTCATTGAGCACCGCCACATAGACCACCAACGCAGGCAAGCGAATGCGTGCCGTCGGACGTGC
This sequence comes from Comamonadaceae bacterium, assembly GCA_947450675.1. Taxonomy (GTDB): domain Bacteria; phylum Pseudomonadota; class Gammaproteobacteria; order Burkholderiales; family Burkholderiaceae_C; genus Polaromonas. The sequence continues at coordinate 15,784 of CANFWI010000045.1, forward strand.
ATGCACCTCGTTGTGCAGAACCCGCCGATGGGTGTCATCGGGCGGCAACAGCGATGCCGTCGAGGGAGCAACAGCAGGAATCAAGGTGGGTGTCATGGGCCGATTGTGAGGGATTTCGGCGGCGATTCACTGAGTCAACTGAATTCCAACAGGAACAACACTAGGTTGTCACCAACAACGAGACCCCAACGATGAGACGCCATTCACCCAATAAGAGACACATGACTTATAGTTTTATTGATTTAAATCATTGCAATTAACGCAATGATCAGCCATAATCTCACTAAATCACTAAATCACTCAAATCACTCAAATCACTCAAATCACTCAAATCACTCAAATCACTCAAATCACTCAAATCACTCAAATCACTCAAATTTTCAGGATGCCCTATGCCTGTAGCACCTCACAAAATTGAACGACGCAAGTCGCCAAAGGGGTTCATCGCTAAACCCCTGAAACAAGCAGTTTGGTTGACGTACGGCATACCGCTTTTGTGTGTGGTCGCGGCGGCAGCAGCCCACCTTTTATTACTGGCATCCATCGGACTTGCAGCACCCTTGCCGTTGCTGTTGCTGCCTGTCGTGATCGCGGCGATTTTTTTCGGCTTTCGGCCGTCGATGTTGGTGTCGCTGGTTGGCGGATTGGTTGTCGCTCAGTTGATTGACTTCAGCTGGGGGGAAATAGACAGCCGCAAACCGATCCGAATTTCCTTATATTTGGGTCTCAGTTTGCTGATCAGCTTGCTCGGCGCTAAGAACATGAAGACCCAAGAGAAACTAGCCGAATTAGCCACTGCAACGGAAAAACGCAAAGACGATTTTTTGGCCATGCTCGGCCACGAGCTGCGCAACCCCTTGTCAGGCATCAGCTCTGCCGCGCGGCTGTTGATGCATCCGGCGTTGGACAAGCACGGCATGACAGAAAGTGCCAACATCATTCACCGCCAAGCCGAGCACATGACAAACTTGATCAGTGACCTGCTGGACGTCTCACGGGTGACACGAGGGCAGGTCGTGATCGAAAAATCCCCGGTTGATTTGGTTGCAGTGGTCCACGCCGCCGTTGAGCAAGTGAGAACGCTGGTCGACCATCGAGAGCACCGGCTGGACTTGAACTTGCCGACGACGCCGTTGTGGGTGTTGGGCGACAAAACCCGCTTGGTGCAGGTGGTCACCAATTTACTCGTGAACGCCGCACGCTACACGCCACACCAAGGTGTGTTGACACTGACCTTGACAGCGAACCCAGACCACGCGCAACTGAGTGTGCAAGACAACGGCATAGGCATCACGCCAGAGATGGCCGCGAACGTGTTTGAAATATTCGTGCAAGCCAAACGCAGCACCGACGGTGTGCTGGGCGGGCTCGGCTTGGGGTTGTCCTTGGTCAAGAGCATGGTCGAAGCGCACGGCGGCGAGGTCAGCGTCTTCAGCGCAGGGTTGCGGCACGGCAGCACCTTCAGCGTGACCTTGCCGCTGTCTGCTGCGGCACGAGAAAGCATGATGCCGCCTGCTGTGCCCGCGCTTCAGACGCAGCCAGCCCCCGCGCGGGTCGAGCCCAAAACACTGGCTATTTTGCTGGTCGATGACAACCAAGATGCAGCGCAACCACTGGCCATGCTGCTGGCGCTTGAAGGGCACCGGGTGGTCGTCGCCTACAACGGACAAGAGGCCTTGCAACAGGCCGCGCAGCAGCGGTTTGATGTCGCTATTTTGGACATTGGTTTGCCCGACACGGACGGCTACACCTTGGCACGCAGATTCAGAGCATTACCGCAACAGTCAGCAGCCAAGCTGGTGGCAGTGACGGGCTACGGCACCGCACAAGATATCGCCAGAGCCCATGCAGCGGGTTTTGATCAACACATCGTCAAGCCGATTGACTGTGACCTGCTTTTAGAAGATTTGCAGCAGGCGGCACAACGGGTCTCGCCCGCTTCAAGGGCCTCAGCACTGGCCTGCGACATGTAAAAACGCATGAGTCCATGCCTTCAGGCCGAGTCTGGAGCCTCGTAAAACTTGACCCTGTTGCGTCCCGCCTCTTTGGCTTCGTACATCGCCTTGTCAGCCCACTTGAGGATGTCCTCTTCACTGGCTTCATGACCACCGTATGTCACCACCCCAATGCTGGCGGTACAGCGATGCTCGATCATCGTCTCTGACTTTTCCTTGGTTTTAAGAGGTAGGCGGTAAGGCTCGGACAGCTTGTCGCGAATTTTCTCCGCAACAATTTTGGCCTGTGCCGTCGACTCGACTTTGTCCAAACCAAAGTCACTCAACAAGACCACAAACTCATCGCCCCCGAAACGCGAGACCGTGTCGATCGTTCGCACACACGCCTTCATCCGTTTGGCGACTTCAACCAACAACAAGTCGCCGACCTTGTGTCCGTGCAGATCATTGAGCGGCTTGAAGTTGTCCAAGTCAACAAACATCAAGGCCCCGTATCGATTGTTGCGTTTGACTGCCGCCATGTCGTGAATCAGTCGGTCGACCAACAAACGGCGGTTAGGCAACTGCGTGAGTTCGTCATAAAAAGCCAGCTCGCGCACTTGATCCTCCATCTTTCTGCGCTCGGTGTCATCCCGATTGCTGCCACGGAATCCATTGGGGTTCCCAGCCTCGTCCATCACTTGCCGACAGGTGTGAGCAATCCATCTCACATCACCATCTTTGGCCTTGATGCGAAAAAAAATCGGCTCCGGTACGCCGCGTTCATTCAACTGATGCTTGTGGTCAACGTAAACCGCTTGGTCCTCCGGATGAATGATGCTCAGCATCAGTCCTGGGTCCGCATAAAACTCTTCGGCCGTGTAGCCAGAGATGTCCGCACACGAGGGCGATACATAACGGAATGAGCCGTCTGGCAACACCCAATAGCCCCAATCCGCAGTGAAATCCGCCACCGTACGGTAGCGAAACTCAGCGTCCCGAATGGCCGCCTCTGCCAGCTTTTGCTCGGTGATGTCCTGCACAATCCCGACCATGCGATGGCCCACGCCATCATGGCCATTTTGCTGTTCGCCAACGGCCCATATCCAGCGTATTTCTCCATCGATACGGCGGATGCGACATTGAAAATCCCACGGAATATTCAGGGTTAAGGACTCAATGAATTTTTGATCCACCGCAGCACGGTCTTCCGGCAGGACATGCTGCAAAAATATATCGAAAGTCCACGACGGCAGAAGTTCTTTGTAGCCAAATATTCGATCGTGTTCCAGCGAGCGATTGGAGGTGTGATCTAACAAGTTAAGCTCCCAAGACCCCGTGTGAGTCTTTGCCAGGGAGAAATCCACTCTTGTTTGAATCTCGCGCAACGCCTTTTCCAATCGGTTTTTATCCGTCACATCGTGAGCAACGATCAACGCGACGATCGCCTGGCCCATGTCATCGCGAAGCACACGCGCATTGCAAAGAACATCGTGCGTTACGCCCGAGACGTGTTTAATGACCATCGGGCAATCATTCAAAAATCCTTGGCTCAAAACCTGTTGGCATTTTTCGTGCGCTGCGACTGGATCGGTGAAATAGTCGACGAAGACAGTGCCCGCCAAATCCTTGCTGGACAAGCCTGTGATCATGATCGCGGCCATGTTGCTGTCCACGATCTTGCCGTCAGCGTTCACCGTGAACAACGCGTCTGGGCTGATGTCCATCAAACTTTGGAAATAGAGGTACGTTCGCCGGTCACTCACTGGCCAAGGGTGTCGCCTCTCTAGGCCTCGTGACTGTATGCCCACGATCAGCTCTCCAGACTCAGCCGCGAGGCAAAAACGAAAGTTACCGCGTTCGCGTTCGCAGGCTCGGCAATCACTTTGACAAGTTGAGGATTCATCAACCACTCCTGCTGGGGATTTCTCAAACGAACACACTGGGTCTGACAAGCTGTGAGTCGATTGAAAGCTCAAAACCATTTTTGAAGGTCGTTCAAGTCCTGACGAATCGCGTCATCTAAAGTCGATCGTTGTTTGAGCCCTCTACACTCAGCAGCCAACTCGACCATCCAATGTCAACACTCAATTCAAACGTCCTTGCGCTGTCCACCCTTCTGTTGAGCATGGGACAAGCTGTCGCTCAGGTGACTTTGCCAGCCGCTGCCGCTGAAAGCGGCACGGCCTTGCCCATGTGCGCCGCCATCGCTGGCAATGCGGCCAGGCTCGACTGCTACGACCAATGGGCCGGCAGAGCGCCAGCACCCACGGCCCGCAGCATGGCAGATCCTCTGGGCACACAGGCAACAACCGATGCAGCGACCAGCACCGACAACACCAGCACTGAGATAGCCCGCACCGACGCCTGTCACGACAAGCGCTACAGCACCCTGTCGGGGTTTTGGGAGCTTGAAGACGGTACGGATTGCGGCACCTTTCGCATTCGTGGCTACCGGCCGCTGTCGTTTTCCGTCGTCGGCTCCAACACGGTGAACGAGCAACCCAGTTCTGGCGCCGCCAATCACACTGCGGCAGCGCCAATCAATTACAGCAATTCAGAAACCCGGCTGCAGTTGTCCATGCGAACCAAGGTCGCGCAAGGTCTGCTCACGCAGGGGGATTCCCAAGGCAAGGACTCACTCTGGTTCGCCTACTCACAGCAGTCGTACTGGCAACTCTTCAGCAGCCAGATCTCGCGCCCCTTTAGAACCACCGACCATGAGCCCGAGGTCATCTACGTCTACCCGACTGACGCGAAGCTGCCTTTAGATTGGCGCTTGCGATACACCGGCCTTGGTTTGGTTCACCAGTCCAACGGTCAAAGTCTGCCCTTGTCGCGCAGCTGGAACCGGGTCTACCTGATGGCCGGTGCTGAGTTGGGCAATCGCTGGATGGTGCAAGCGCGGGTCTGGAAGCGCCTGTCAGAAAACCCTGCCATCGACGACAACCCGGGGATTGAAAACACCATCGGCCGGGGCGAACTCAAAACCATGTGGAACGTCAACCAGCAACACAGCTTGGGGGCTACTTGGCTGACGTCCTTGCGGCAACAAAGCAATGGCTCGATCCGCCTAGAGTGGCTGCGCAGCTTGGGCGCACGCGACGACGGTGGCAAAAGCAACCTGCGCCTGCACACCCAGCTTTTCAGCGGCTACGGCGACAGCCTGATCGACTACAACCGCAAGCGGACTGTCTTCAGTGTCGGGCTGAGCTTGCTGGATTTTTAGGGCAAAAGCAAAAGTTTACTCAGGCTGGATGCCGGCGTTCTTGATGATGCGGCCCCATCGGTCGAGCTCGGCCAGCTGGAAACGGCCCAACTCTTCGGGTGAAGTCACCGCGACTTCCATGCCGTTTTGCTCGGCGAATCTGCGCAGAGGCTCGGCGGCCATAGCTCGGCGCGCCATCTCGTTCAGTCGCGCAACGACCGCTGCTGGCGTTCCGGCTGGTGCATAAAGCGCATTCCAATGGTTGGCTTCATAGCCAGCCAAACCAGCTTCGGCAATTGTCGGCACACCCGGTACAAGCGGCGAACGGGTCGGGCTGCTGACGCCCAAAGCGCGCAGCTTACCGGCCTTCACTTGCGGCAAGCTGGTCGTCAGATCGACGATCATGAGGTCGGTCTGGCCACCGACCAGATCCATCACAGCCGCAGGGTTGGCCTTATAGGGAACGTAGTTCAAACGGGTGCCACTCATGTGTTGAAATAATTCAACGGCAACCCGAGCCGATGAACTTCCCGAGCCAAAGCTGAGTTTTCCGGGGTCTTTTTTGGCCAGCGCAATGAACTCTCCGACGGTCTGGGCTTTCACCGCAGGATTCACCACCATCAGCATATAGCCTTGCACCAGCCGTCCCACGGGAGCGAAGTCCTTGATGGGGTCGTAAGGCATTTTTTTAAGCAGATGCGGATTAGCCGCCTGCGTGGTGTTGGTGGTGATGAACAGCGTGTAGCCGTCGGGGGCGGCTCTCGCAGCCGCTTGTGCAGCGATACCGCCAAACGCACCCGCTTTGTTGTCGATGATGACGGGCTGTCCAGTTTCTTTGGTGATTTCCAAGCCCATGGCGCGGGCAAGACCGTCGGTCGTACTGCCCGGCGTGGAGCCGATGATGATCGTGATGGGTTTCACCGGGAATGACTGCGCACTCACCAGACCGGATAAGAATGCACTGAAAGCGAGGGTTGCAAGGCGTTTGAATTTCATTTTTTTGTCTCCTAGTGATGTCGCAAGCCGGGTTCTCAGTCG
>CANFWI010000046.1 GCA_947450675.1 Comamonadaceae bacterium
CGACACATTGGCGTCGCAGCGAAAGCTGCCTTCTTGCATGTTGCCGTCGCAAATACCGATCCAGGTGACGATCTTGTGCAGCTCTTTGGCGTAGGCCACGGCCTCGGCGGTCGAGCGCATGTCGGGCTCAGTGACGATCTCTAGCAGCGGCGTGCCGGCGCGGTTGAGGTCAATGCCGGTCATGTCGATGAAGTCTTCATGCAGCGATTTGCCGGCATCTTCTTCGAGGTGGGCGCGCACCAAGCGAACGCTTTTTTTCTCGCCATCGAGGAAGAATTCGACGCTGCCGCCTTGCACCACCGGGATCTCAAATTGGCTGATCTGGTAGCCCTTGGGCAGGTCCGGATAAAAGTAGTTTTTGCGGGCGAACACGCTGCTCTCGGCAATGTGCGCGTTGACCGCCAAGCCGAACTCAATGGCGCGTTGCACCGCGCCCTTGTTCATCACCGGCAAGGCGCCGGGCAAAGCGAAATCAACGGCCGATGCCTGCGTGTTGGGCTCGGCGCCAAACGCCGTTGGCGCACGGCTGAAAATTTTCGAGTGGGTCGTCAGCTGCGTGTGGGTTTCAAAGCCGATGACGACTTCGTAGCCGTGCACCAGCAACGATTTGGCGGGCGTGTGGCTCATGCTGCCGCTCCTGGTTTGCGTTGATGCCAATCAGTGGTCATTTGGAATCTGTGCGCGGTGCTCAGCAACTGCGCTTCTTTGAAATAGTTGCCAATCAGTTGCAGGCCGACGGGCATGCCGTGCGCGCCAAAACCGGCCGGCACGCTCATGCCGGGCAAGCCTGCCAAGCTGCTGGACAAGGTGTAAATATCGGCCAGATAACTGGCCACCGGGTCGTCCGAGCGCTCACCGATTTTCCAGGCGACGGTGGGTGACACCGGGCCGGCAATGATGTCGCATTGCGTGAAGGCTTTTTGAAAGTCTTCGGCGATCAGGCGGCGGATTTTTTGCGCCTTGAGGTAGTAGGCGTCGTAGTAGCCATGGGACAGCACGTAGGTGCCAATCATGATGCGGCGCGTGACTTCGTCGCCAAAGCCTTCGCTGCGGGACTTTTTGTACATGTCCTCGAGGTCGGTGTAGTTGGCCGCGCGGTGGCCGTAGCGCACGCCGTCGTAGCGGCTCAGGTTGCTGCTGGCTTCGGCGGGCGCGATCACGTAATACACCGGAATCGACAGCTCGGTCAGCGGCAGGCTGACGTCGACCAAGGTGGCGCCGAGTTTTTCGAGTTCAGCCAAGGCACCGCGCACGGTGGCCAGTACGTCGGCCGAGCAACCGGCGCCAAAAAATTGCGTGGGCAAACCAATGCGCAGGCCTTGAAGTGGCTTGGGGCCGGCCGCTTGGGCGTTGGCCGCGATCAGCTCGGCGGCGTAGTCGACGTTGGGCAGGTCAAGGGAGGTCGAGTCGCGGTCCAAATCCGGCCCGGCCATGGCCGACAGCAACAGCGCGCAATCAAGGGCGCTGCGCGCCATCGGGCCGGCTTGGTCAAGGCTGGAGGCGAAGGCCACCATGCCGTAACGCGAGCAGCGGCCATAGGTCGGTTTGATGCCGGTGATACCCGACAGCGAAGCCGGCTGACGGATCGAACCGCCGGTGTCGGTGCCTGTGGCTGCGGGCACCAAACGCGCCGCCACCGCAGCAGCAGAACCGCCAGACGATCCCCCCGGCACGCGGTTGGTGTCCCACGGGTTTTGCACTGGCTTGTAGGCGCTGTTGTCGTTGCCGGAACCCATGGCGAATTCGTCGCAATTGAGCTTGCCCAAGGACACCATGCCGGCGCCGCTGGAACCCAGACGGCTGACCACGGTGGCGTCAAACGGACTGCGGTAATTCGCCAGCATTTTGGAGCCAGCAGTGGTCGGGAAATCACGCGTGACGAAGACGTCTTTGTGTGCCAGCGGCACGCCCAACAAAGGGGCGCGTTCGCCAGCGGCGAGACGGGCGTCAGCGGCGCGGGCTTGGGCCAGCGACTGCGCTTCATCCGTCGCCAAAAAGGCGCCCAAAGCGTCATGCGATTGAATACGCGCCAAAAAATGCTGCGCCACTTCGACGCTGGAAACTTCTTTGGCTGCTAATGTGGCGGCCAGTTGGGCCACGCTGAGGTCATGCAGGGCGCTCATTCGATGACCTTTGGGACGAGAAATAAACCGCGTTCAACGGCGGGTGCGCTGACCTGACTGGCTTCGCGCTGGTTCGTCTCGGAGGCGATGTCCTCACGCAGCCGCAAAGCCACTTGGCCGAGCACGGCGGCGGGGTGCGCCAGCGGTTCGACGCCCTCGGTATTGACGGCGTCCATCTGTTCTACGAGGCGGAAAAAGCCATTGAGCTGGCCGAGCGTGTGCTCGGTTTCTTCAGGGCGCAGAGCCAAGCGCGCCAAGTGGGCAACGCGGGCGATGTCTTGAGATGTCAGTGCCATTGCTTGAAAACCGAGCTGAAACGCGGTGTAAAGAAGTTCATTTGAAGGCTCGGCCAGCCCTTGCGGAACAGCCAATGCGGTATTATCCCGCCTTTGGTGTTGACTCGGGATGAGTGCGCGATATCGTCGCTGCAGGCCCCGGACAATCGTGAATATTGGCGATCTGGTGACGAAGTTTGCCACGACGCCTAACTGGACTTTTGACTATGTTTGAATCTTTCCGCCGGTATTTTTCCTCCGATCTGGCGATTGACCTTGGCACTGCCAACACCTTGATTTTTGTTCGTGACCGCGGCATTGTGCTGGACGAGCCATCGGTCGTCGCCATCCGCCACGAAGGGGGTCCGCAGGGCAAAAAAAGCATCCAGGCCGTCGGCCATGAAGCCAAGGCCATGCTGGGCAAAGTCCCGGGCAACATTGAAGCCATCCGGCCGATGAAAGATGGCGTCATCGCCGACTTCACCGTGACCGAGCAGATGCTCAAGCAGTTCATCAAGATGGTGCACCCGCGCAGCATTTTTCGGCCAAGCCCGCGGATCATCATTTGTGTGCCTTGCGGCTCGACCCAGGTCGAGCGTCGGGCCATCCGTGAAAGCGCTTTGGGCGCCGGTGCCAGCGATGTTTATTTGATTGAAGAACCGATGGCTGCGGCCATTGGCGCCGGCTTGCCAGTCAGCGAAGCCTGCGGCTCGATGGTGGTCGACATTGGTGGCGGTACCACCGAGGTCGGCGTCATCTCGCTGGGCGGTATGGTTTACAAAGGCAGCGTGCGCGTCGGCGGTGACCGTTTCGACGACGCCATCATCAGCTACATCCGCCGCAACTACGGCATGCTGATTGGCGAGCCGACGGCTGAAGCCATCAAGAAAAATATCGGTTCAGCCTTTCCCGGCTCCGAAGTGCGTGAGATGGAGGTCAAGGGCCGGAATCTGTCCGAAGGCGTGCCGCGCAGCTTCACGATTTCGAGCAACGAAATTTTGGAAGCCCTGACCGACCCGCTCAACAACATTGTTTCGGCCGTCAAAACCGCGCTGGAACACACACCGCCAGAACTGGGCGCCGACATCTCCGACCGCGGCATGATGCTGACCGGTGGCGGTGCTTTGCTGCGCGACCTGGACCGTTTGTTGGCTGAAGAAACGGGCTTGCCTGTGTTTGTGGCCGAAGACCCACTGACTTGCGTGGTGCGCGGTTGCGGCATGGCGCTAGAGCGCATGGACCGTCTGGGCTCCATCTTCACGACGGAGTAATTGCCATCTGGCACCTCCCCGGTGTCTGCTGCGTAACCATCCATGTCCTTAGGAACGCTTGACCGGACCCCGCCCCCGATATTCAAGCAGGGGCCGTCTGCACTTTCCAAATTGATCCTGTTCAGCGCCTTGGCGCTGTTTCTCATGGTGGCGGACTCACGTTTTAACGTCACCCAACCGCTGCGTGCGGTGCTGGCCACCGCGTTGTACCCGGTGCAATGGTTGGCCCTGCAGCCGGTACGGGTTGGGCGCGCGGTCGGCGATTATTTCATCACGGCCCGCCAAGCTCAGGCCCAGTCGGAAGCGGCTTCGCAAATCATGGCGACACAAGCGATTCGGTCTAGCCAGGTCGAGCAACTGACCCTTGAAAACAGCCGCCTGCGCAAGCTGTTAGATTTGCGTGAGCAACTCAAGGTGGACGCTGTGACGGCTGAGGTTTTGTATGATGCCGCCGATCCTTACACCCGCAAAATCATCATTGGCAAGGGCATGGCGCAAGGGATTGTGTTGGGTTCGCCAGTCATTGATGAATTCGGCGTGCTCGGGCAGGTCACGCTGGTGCATCCCTTGGTCAGCGAAGTCACGCTGATCATTGACCGAGATCTGGCTATTCCGGTGCTGAATGTGCGCACGGGTGCGCGCAGTCTGGCGTTTGGCGATGCCGGGGCCGGTGGACTGGAGCTGCGCTTCATGGGCAGCACCGCCGATGTGCAGCAAGGTGATTTACTGACCACCAGCGGTGTTGATGGTGTCTATCCGCCAGGCTTGCCGGTGGCCCGAATTGACACGATCGAGCGACGTGCCGAATCGGCCTTCGCGCGCATCCATTGCATTCCGCTCGCGTTGGTGTCGGGCGCCCGGCATCTGCTCGTGCTACAGCCTCAGTCGGCGCAAATTCCGCCGCGTCCGGCGGAAGCGGAAGCCGCTGCGCCGGCTAAAAAGGGAGGACGGCCATGATCATGCGCCGTGGTCAGCAGCTGTTGCTGCCAGCCAGTCCGGTCTTCATCTGGTGCAGCTTGTTGGCGGCTTTGCTGCTCGACATGCTGCCTCTGGGGCGGGTCCCGTGGATGCCCGATTTTCTGGCACTGGTGCTGGTTTTTTGGAACGTTCATCAGCCTTTGCGCATTGGTATTGGCCTGGCTTTCATGTTTGGCCTAGGGGTTGATGTGCATCAGTCGTCACTGCTGGGTCAGCATGCGCTGTCTTACACCGCGCTGAGTTTTTTCGCGAGCATGATTCACCGCCGGCTGCTTTGGTTCACGGTGCCGTCCCAAGCCGTCCAAGTACTGCCACTTTTCTTGGCGGCACATTTGGTTGAACTGGTCGTGAGGCTGATCAATGGCAATGTGTTTCCGGGTTGGACATTTCTGCTCGCGCCTTTGCTGGAAGCTTCGCTGTGGCCGGTGGCCAGCGTGATTCTGCTGGTGCCGCAGCGACGCGCGCCAGATCCCGATGCAAATCGGCCGTTGTAGTCTTTGTATGGCCCCCACGCTTGTCGCTTCGCGTACTGCGCTGCCCCCCGAGGGGGTTAGCCTTGCTTGGGGCTGCCCTGCGCTGCGGCTGCTGACCCTCACGCTATGAGTGAAATCAGAAACGTTGAAGTTGACTTGTATCGGTTTCGCGACCGGGTGATGGTGGCGAGCTTTGTGATGCTTGGCGCGTTTTTACTGCTGAGTTTTCGCCTGGTGTATTTGCAAGTGGTGCGGCATGCAGATTTGAGCGAGCAGGCGGAGAGCAACCGCACCGCCATTGTTCCGATTGTCCCGAACCGGGGGCTGATCGTGGACCGCCATGGCGTGGTGTTGGCCACTAATTATTCGGCATACACCCTTGAAATCATGCCGTCTAAAGTGCCCGACTTGGAGGCCACCATTGATGCGCTGTCCAAGATCGTCGACATTCAGTTGCGTGACAGGCGCCGTTTCAAGAAGCTGCGCGAAGATTCCAAAAGTTTTGAGTCCCTGCCCATTCGCACGCGTTTGACGGATGAAGAAGTCGCTCGTTTTGCGGCGCAGCGGTTTCGTTTTCCAGGCGTCGATATCAAGGCTCGGCTTTTTCGCAGCTACCCTTATGGGGAGCTGGGAAGCCACGTGGTGGGTTACATCGGCCGTATCAACCAGCGTGAGAAAGAGAACATAGAAGACAGTGCCGACGAAGGCAATTACCGGGGCACAGATTACATCGGCAAACTAGGCGTTGAGCAAAGTTACGAAAGCCAGTTGCACGGCGTCACGGGCGTCGAACAGATGGAGACTTCGGCGGCGGGTCGGGCGGTTCGCAAGCTGGCCAGCAACCCGGCGACGCCGGGCAACACGGTCATGCTGACGATCGACATCAAGCTGCAAAAGCTCGTTGAGGATATGTTCGGTGACCGACGGGGTGCCTTGGTGGCGTTGGATCCGCGGTCGGGCGAGATCCTCGCCTTTGTCAGCAAGCCAACGTTTGACCCGAATCTTTTTGTGGATGGCATTGACACCGAAAGTTGGCAAGCCTTGAACCAGTCGCTCGACAAGCCTTTGCTGAACCGAGCGTTGCGTGGAACCTATCCTCCGGGCTCAACCTACAAGCCTTTCATGGCCTTGGCGGCGCTGGAGAGTGGCAAACGCGCACCGTCCGTGATCATCAACGACAACGGCTCCTGGGTTTTTGGCGGCCATGAGTTTCGCAGCCATGGCGCACCCTTGGGGCCGGTGGACATGCACCAGGCTATCGTCAAGTCGAGCAATGTTTATTTTTACTCACTGGCCAACGAACTCGGGGTGGAGGCGATCTATGACTTCATGAAGCCGCTGGGTTTTGGTCAGATCACTGGCGTTGACATCAATGGCGAGGTGCGCGGCGTGTTGCCGAATCAGGCGTGGAAGCGCAAGACCTACAAGCGGGCCGACCAGCAAAAATGGTTCGCTGGCGAAACCATTTCGCTGGGCATTGGCCAAGGCTATAACGCGTTCACCATGTTGCAATTGGCGCAAGCCACGGCGACGCTGGCTAACAACGGCGTCAAGCACAATCCGCGGCTGATTCTGGGCACACAAGACAGCGTCACGCGCGCGCTGTTGCCGGCCCCGATAGAGCCACCGGTTGACCTTGGATTCAAGCCGGAAAATGTCGAAGTGGTGCGTCGAGCCATGGTTGGCGTGACGCAAGACGGCACCTCGGCGCGGGTGTTTGCCGGTGCGACTTATTTGAGCGCTGGCAAGACCGGAACGGCGCAGGCTGTTTCAGTCGGGCAAAAAGAAAAATACGATGCGCGCAAGCTTGAAGAACATCAGCGCGATCACGCCCTGTACATCGCCTTCGCACCCGCAGAAAATCCTGAAATTGCGCTGGCGCTGGTCGTGGAAAACGCCGGTTTTGGCGCAGCCCATGCCGCCCCCATCGCGCGCCGGGTGTTTGACTATGTGCTGCTGGGTCGCTACCCCAACGAGGAAGACTTGCAAGCGGTGCAGAAGGGCTTGGCCGCCGGGCCGATTGGCAAGCCACGTGATGTGGCCGGCGTGACTGTCTTGGGTGTGACCGACCCCGCTGCCGCCGCAAGCCGGTCGGCGACCAGTCTGTTTACGCCATCGGGTGCGTTGCCGGCCGTCCCGCCGCCGCGCTGATTCTGCAAGCGACTCAGCGGATGAAGGCGTCGTAACCCGTCTTCATGATCAGCGTGCTGACCACGACGATGAAGACCACGCGCACAAAGGCGGCCCCGTGCTTCAGTGCCATGTGCGTGCCCAGCAGGCTGCCCAACACATTCGCCACCGCCATCGTCAGCACAAAGTGCCACCAGACATGGCCTTTGTAGGCGAACAGCAGCAAGGCGGCCAGGTTGGTGGCGACGTTGAGCAACTTGGCCGACGCTGAGGCATTCAAAAAGTCATAGCCTAGCCAGCGAACGAATAAAAAGACAAAAAAGCTGCCGGTGCCGGGGCCAAAAAACCCATCGTAAAAACCCAGCAACAAGCCGATGCAGCAGGCCGCCAATGTCTCGGCGCGACCGCTGAAGCGGGGTGCGTGGTGACGGCCCAATTCTTTTTTGGCCAAGGTATAAATCAGCACGCCCAGCAGCACCACCGGCAAGACTTTGCGTAAAAACTGCGGCGATATTTCGGTGACCAGCCAAGCGCCGGCAAGGGAGCCGCCAAAGCCAGCCAGTGCCGCCGGCAACAGTGCCGACCAGCGCATGTCAACGCGCCTAGCGTATTGCGCTGTGGCGACCGCGGTGCCGCAAATAGAGGCACCCTTGTTGATGCCAAACAGGGTGGCCGGATGGGTGGTCGGGAACGCGGCAAACAAAGCCGGCACCAAGATCAGGCCGCCGCCGCCGACGATTGAGTCAACAAACCCGGCCAGCAAAGATGCGCAGGTGACAAAGAGGAGTTCCATGCGCGCATTGTCCCATCGGCTAAGCGGTCAAAAAGAGCAAAAAGCCTGCGAGCGGGCATAAAAAAGCGCCGGGGTCACCGACGCTTTTTTCGATTCAGACCGGTAGGACTTTATCGTCAATCTGATTGTTATTGGACTTGTCTTTGTCTCCTCGCCTCCCCGCGTTGCGAGCAGCTAGGCTCGTCGGCAAGTGCACCACTATAGGTTGATGTGCGGCTTGAGTGCATCAGGGCTTTCCCCAGTCACCCTCATTTTTCTGGCCATGAGCGACAGCTTTTATTCGCCTTTGGCAATCCACGCCGCGGCCTTTTCGGCAATCATCAAAGTGGGGGAGTTGGTGTTGCCGCTGGTGATCAAGGGCATCACGCCAGCATCGACAACGCGCAGGCCAACGATGCCTTTGACGCGCAAATGGGAGTCGACTACCGCCATCGGGTCGTCAGCCGCCCCCATTTTGGTGGTGCCCACCGGGTGAAAAATAGTTGTCGCAATGTCCCCGGCCAGCCGCGCCAGTTCTTCGTCGGTCTGGAACTGGGTGCCGGGGCGAAATTCTTCGGGCTGGTACGCGGCCAGCGCGCTTTGGCTGACGATGCGGCGCGTGAGCCGCAAGGATTCGACCGCCACTTGTCGGTCTTCTGGCGTGCTCAAGTAGTTGGGCGAGATGGCCGGCGGAACATCAAAACGACTGCTTTTGATGTTGACCGTGCCGCGGCTGGTCGGGTTCAAGTTGCAGACACTGGCCGTGAATGCGTTGAAGTCGTGCAGGGGTTCACCGAAGGCGTCGAGCGACAGCGGCTGGACGTGGTATTGAATATTCGGGTACGGCCGGTCGGGGCTGGAGCGGGTGAAGGCGCCTAACTGCGACGGTGCCATGCTCATGGGGCCGGTGCGATGCAAGGCGTATTCGAGGCCGATCTTGGCCTTGCCCCAGACCGAATTGGCCATGGTGTTCAGCGTTAAGTTGCGCCTGCCGTTGGCTTGAATTTTGTAGACCGAGCGGATTTGCAAATGGTCTTGCAGGTTGGCGCCAACGCCCGGCAGATCTTGTTTGAGCTCGACACCGTATTGCTTGAGCAGTGCAGCCGGGCCAATGCCGGAGAGCTGCAGAATGTGCGGTGAGCCGACGCTGCCGGCGCAGAGGATCACTTCGCCGCGCAAGCCGCCAGAATCGCGGGTGGCAAAGGCTTTGACGCGTTCTTCGCCAGTCCAGACCTCGACGCCGGTGCAGCGTTGGCTGCCGTCGGGCTGCTTGTCGATCAGCAGCTGTGTCACCTGAGCGCTGGTCCACATTTCAAAATTGGGCCGGCCAAAGCAAGTGGGACGCAAAAAAGCCTTGGCGGTGTTCCAGCGCAGGCCATCTTTTTGGTTGACTTCAAAGTAACCGACGCCCTCGTTGTCACCGCCATTGAAGTCTTCGGTGGCCGGAATGCCGGTTTGCTGCGCTGCCAGGGCAAAGGCGTCGAGGACGTCCCAGCGCAAACGTTGCTTCTCAACGCGCCATTCACCGCCCATTTTTTTGGCCAGACCTTCGCTGCCCGCATGCTGACTTTTGTGACCGTGCAGACGCTTGACGTTTTCATTGACGGGACCCTTTGACGCATCGAGCTTGTAATGGTCCTCGTGCTGCCTAAAGCTGGCCAGCGCGCTGTCCCAGCGCCAAGCAGCGTCGCCGGTGAGCTCCGCCCAGCGGTCGTAGTCGCGCGCTTGACCGCGCATGTAAATCATGCCGTTGATGCTGGACGAGCCACCCAGCGTTTTACCGCGTGGATAACGCAGTGATCGGCCATTCAGTCCGGGCTCCGGCTCGGTCTGGAACAGCCAGTCCGTGCGAGGGTTGCCGATGCAGTGCAGGTAGCCGACAGGAATGTGAATCCAGTGGTAATCGTCTTTGCGGCCGGCTTCGATCATCAGCACCCGCTTGCTGGCGTCTGCACTCAGGCGGTTCGCTAGCAAGCAACCGGCCGTGCCGCCACCAATGATGATGTAGTCGAAGATGTTTTCATTCATGTGGTGCAAACAAAAAGGTTGGGCGCGAGGGTCGAGCCAAAGGCCATGCAGAGAGGATGCTCTGGGAGGCGCTGTGCGTCGGCTATTGTGACAAAAAGTGGCGCTTGCTCAATGTCAGCTGTAGGAAAACGCCTGCACGCATTGATGCTGAATGCTGTGGGCTACTGCTGCTGGCAGGGCTTAAGGTCTTTAGAGGGTTTCGTCTGCGCAGCAGCGATCAGACTTTTGAAAACCATCCCATGTCTGCCAGCAAGGCCATTTCCCCCACCTCAGCAGAGCCTGTTGCCACGGTCGATGCGATGTCCCCCCGCATTGAACGGTGTGAAACACCGGCGGGTGTGACGCAGCAATTGCGCGGCAGGTGGGCGGCGGCAGACTTGGCTGTGCCAGATGTCTGGGCCGCGCTGGTGCAACAGATGCAGCTGCTGCAGAGCGGCCGTGAAGCCAGCCAGTTTCGCTGGGATTTGCGCCAGGTGGTCCGGCTAGACCATGTGGGTGCACAGGTGCTGTGGACGCACTGGGGACGCCGGTGGCCCGCCGATGTGCAGGCCGATGACAGTCAGCGGCGCATCTTTGACAGCATCGCCCGTTACGGCGTGTTGCTCCCCGTGCGAACCGAGTCCGACTGGCGTGCACGCTTTGAACAGGTTGGCGGATGGCTGCTGCGCGGCGCGGAGCACGCCATCGGACTGACGCGGCTGCTGGGGCAATTGCTGTTGGACTTGCTGCGGCTGATACGTCGCCCGCAAGACGGCCCGTGGCGTGATGTGTCTGGCCATTTGTTCCACATCGGCGCGACCGCCTTGCCGATCACCGCGCTGGTGGGGTTTCTGATTGGTGTGGTGCTGGCGTATCTGATTTCGCGGCAGTTGCTGCAATTTGGCGCTGATGCGTTTGTGGTAAATATCCTTGGCCTGTCGCTGATTCGCGAACTCGGTCCGCTGCTCGCTGCCATCCTGATCGCCGGCCGTTCGGGCTCGTCCATCACGGCGCAAATTGGCGTCATGCGGGTGACGGAAGAACTCGACGCCATGCGCGTCTTGGGCATCGCCCGCGGTTTCAGGTTGGTGCTGCCGCGCGCCTTGGCGTTGGCCTTGGTCATGCCGCTCATCAGCATCTGGACAACAGCGTGGTCGCTGCTGGGCGGCATGCTGACGGCCGATCTGTCGATGAACGTGAGCCTGGTGTTTTTTGCCAACGCCTTGCCCGACGCGGTGGAGGCCAGCAACCTGGGGCTGGCCACGGCCAAGTCAGCGGTCTTCGGCCTGCTGATCGCGCTGATCGCCTGCCATTACGGCTTGCGCGTGAAACCCAATACCGAGAGCTTGGGTCAAGGCACCACAGCCTCGGTCGTGACCTCGATCACGGTGGTGATTTTGGTCGACGCACTGTTCGCCGTGCTCTTTAGAAATGTCGGCATATGAAGATCCGGCTGCGTCATGCGTGAACCGATGGTGGACATCCGTCAGCTTTGGACGATCTTTCCATCGCCCGAGGGTCAGCGCGTCATCCATAAAAACCTTGATTTGACAATTGAAGCGGGCGAAATCTTGTCGCTGGTGGGGGGGTCGGGCACGGGCAAGACGGTTTTGCTGCGCCAAATATTGGGGCTTGAAAAAGCCGCACGTGGCGAGATTCGGGTGCTCGGCAGTCCGGTGGCGGCTTTGGCGCAAAAGGGCGCGGCTGCGCACATCGGCATGTTGTTTCAACAAGGCGCACTTTTTTCGGCCTTCACGGCACTGGAAAACATCGCTTTTCCGCTGCGCGAATTGAAGGTCTTCCCGCCGTCGCTGATTCAGGAGGCGGCCATGATCAAGCTGCGCATGGTCGGTCTGGACGCTGATGCAGCCGACAAAATGCCGAGCCAGTTATCGGGCGGCATGGTCAAACGTGTGGCGTTGGCGCGTGCGCTCATCATGGACCCGCCCTTGTTGTTGCTTGACGAGCCGACTGCCGGGCTAGACCCGGAGAGCGCCGACGGGTTGTGCGCGTTGCTGCGCGCCATGCACCGCGACATGGGCTTGACGGTGGTGTTGGTGACGCATGATCTCGACACAATTTTTGCGCTGAGCACGCGCATCGCGGTGCTGGCCGATCGCCAAGTGATTGTCAAAGGTTCGGCCCAAGAGGTGCTGGCCTTTGAGCATCCCTTCATTCACGACTTTTTTCTGGGCGAGCGTGGCCGCCGTGCTGTGGCAGCGCTGCGGCAGCACCCGCGCCCGCCGAACACCTTGCGTCATAGACAGACTTGAAAGACACCTCATGGAAAACAAAGCCCATGCGCTCGCTGCCGGTACGTTTGTATTGGCCTTGCTGGCACTGCTGCTGGCGATGACCGTCTGGCTCACCCGTGACAGCGGCGAGCGCCATTTTTACGACATCTCCACCGCGCAAGCGATTTCAGGTTTGCAGGCACAAGCGGGCGTTCGCTTTCGCGGTGTGCCGGTCGGCAAGGTCGAATCCATCGGCTTTGACCCCGAGGCCAAAGGGCAGGTGCTGGTGCGCATCTCCGTCGATGTCAACACACCGATCACCCGCAGCACGTTTGCCACCATCACCGCGCAGGGGGTGACGGGGCTGGGTTTCATACAACTTGACGATGATGCTTCGCAGGCAGCGCTGTTGGTTGCCAACGATGCCAACCCGCCGCGCATTCCGCTGCGCCCCGGTTTGGTTGATCAATTGATGCAACAGTCCGCGATGATCTTGGGCCAGATCGGCGCGGCGGCTGGGAGCGTCAACGAACTGGCGAAAGCACTGCGGCCGACGCTGGCCACATTGCCAGCGTTGTCGCGCCAAAGCAGCCAGACCCTGCAGTCCCTGCAAACCACGGCCGGTGACATCAGCGTCGCTGCCACCCAGATGGGCAAAGCCAGCACGAGCCTAGCCCGTACCGTCGACACCGTGGGTACGGCGACGCTGCCCAAGCTGGGCGAGGTGGCCGACGAAACCAGGCTGACCATGCGTCAGTTGCGGCGTACGGTTGGTGTGATTGAGGACAATCCGCAGGCCTTTATTTTTGGTCGCGGTGCGCCTGTTCCCGGGCCAGGAGAAGCTGGTTTTAAAGCAGTGAACACCACGGGAGTGCAGCCATGAGCGCGCGTCATTGGATGGCGTCACGCCGCTCGTTTGCGATGCTGCTGACAGCATCTTGGCTGGTGCTAGGCTTGAGCGCCTGCAGTAGTTTGTCGACCCGACCCCTGCGCGCTGCGGTCTATGACTTTGGGCCGGGTGCGTTGGCTGCGGCGACTTCAACGCAGCCGGCAGTTCTTCCTCTGCTCGCGCTGGCCGATGTGGATTTTAGTGGCGGCGCGCTCGACAACTTGGCCGTTTTGTATCGGCTCGGTTATGCCGACCCGCAGCAATTGCGGCCCTACGCGCAGGCGCTCTGGAGCATGCCGGCGGCGAGTTTGGTGCAGCAGCGGTTAAGCCAAGTGTTGAGCCAGCAACACACGGTGGTACCGGCTGGCGAAGGCGCGGCCATGACGCGCGTACAAGGCAAATTGCCGCTGATGTTGCGGGTTGAGCTGGAGGAATTCAGTCAATTCTTTGAGTCGCCCACGGTGAGTTTTGCCTTGCTGCGGCTGCGCGCAACGGTGGTTCAAAAAACCGCCGCTGGAGCCAAGGTGCTGGCGCAGCGGCAAGTGTTGTCGCGTCAACCGGCGGACACGCCCGATGCGCCCGGCGGTGTTCGCGCATTGGCGGAGGCGACTGACGCCGCCGCGTGTGAGGTGGCGGTTTGGCTGGCTCAGGTTGAAGCTGCGCGTTGAAAGCTGGCGTCAGCCTCGTCAAACGAGGGTGTCACCAAGGGACAAGTCCCGCGATCCGGCAACAATGTGCAATCCGGGTTACAAACTCTGGCTAGCAACTCATGTTCATAACAGCCTTCAAGCTGAAAAAGAGACTTCATATGGCCACCACGATTGACTATTACTTCACCCCGCAAAGCCCGTGGACCTACCTGGGTCACGCGCGTTTTACCGAGATGGCTCGCCAAGCGGGTGCGACGGTGCGTGTGTTGCCTACAGACTTGGGCCAAGTGTTTGCTGTCTCTGGCGGCTTGCCGCTGGGCAAGCGTGCGCCGCAGCGACAAGCCTACCGCTTGGTGGAACTGAAGCGTTTCAGTGACAGCTTGCAGATGCCGCTGCACATCAAACCGGCCTTTTTCCCGGTGGCGGGTGACGATGCATCGCGCCTCATCATCGCGGTGGACCAGCAAGACGGCGCTGAGGCAGCGATGCGTTTGTGCGGAGCCGTGTTCAGCGCGGTCTGGGCGCAAGAGCGCAACATTGCCGACGCTGCCGTGTTGGCGCAATTGCTCGACGAGCAAGGTCTGAGCGCCGAGCGGCTGGCGCAATCGCGCAGCCCAGAGGTGCAGCAACGCTACGAAGCCAACACCCAGCAAGCGATTGATCAGGCGGTGTTCGGCGCACCGAGCTACGTGATCGATGGCGAGATGTTTTGGGGCCAAGACCGGCTCGATTTCGTGGCTCAAAAACTCGCGGCCAAATAATCCAATCAACCATCCACAACCGGAGAAAAAACGTCATGGGTCAATTCATCAACCTCACCGCCGCTGACGGCTTCACGCTGCCCGCTTATGTTGCAGCCCCCGCAGGTCAGCCAAAGGGCGCCGTCGTTGTCTTGCAAGAAATCTTCGGCGTCAACTCGCACATACAAGCCGTGGCCGACGGCTATGCAGCCGCCGGTTATTTGGCGGTTGCGCCAGCCACTTTTCACCGCGCGCAAGCCGGCGTGGACTTGGGCTACACCGAAGCTGACATGGGCACCGGTTTTGGCCTCAAGACCGCCGTCGAGGCCTTGCCTGCACCCGGCGTGATGCAAGACATTCAAGCGGCGATTGACTACGCTCACACTGGCGCTGCAGGTTGCAAGGTCGGTATCGTTGGTTATTGCTGGGGCGGCCTGCTGACTTGGCGTTCGGCCTGCGCCCTCAGCGGTCTGAGCGCTGCGGTTTCGTATTACGGCGGTGGCATGACCACGGCCGAGGAATCAGCCCGCCAGCCGTCATGCCCGGTGCTGGCGCACTTTGGCAACCAAGACCATTGGATTCCACTCGACACGGTCGAAGCCTTCAAGCGGGCACACCCCGAAGTGCAGGTGCACATCTATGAAGCCAACCACGGCTTCAACTGCGACCAGCGCGGCTCTTACAACGAAGCCGCTGCCAAACTGGCGCTAGAGCGCACGCACGCGTTTTTCGTCAAGCATTTGGCTTAATATTTGCTCGCCAAATAGCGCTTGCGCCACAGCACCAAGACCGCCACGACGATCAGTAAACCCATGCTAGCCAGCGTCCACCAAAAACCGGTGAAGCTGTGAATGATCGGCATGAATTCAAAGTTCATGCCGAAGAATCCGGTGATCAGGTTGAGCGGCAAAAAGACCGCGGTGAGCGCGGTCAGGGTGCGCATGATGTCGTTGGTGCGGTTGCTCTGAACCGAAAAATGCATCTGCACGGTGGTCTCGGCACTTTGCTCCATGCGCCGCACATGGTGCACCACGCGTTCGATGTGTTCGAGCACATCGCGTGAGCGCACTTTGAGCAGTTCACGCTCGCGCTGCAGTGCGGGTGTGATGCCCTCGGGCCAGGTTTCGATCGAATCGACCCAGTCTTGCAGCGCCGACCGCTGGTCTTCGCAAATCTCGTCAAGGTGGTGCAGGGCCAGACGTGCGTCGAGCACCGAACTCCAGTTGTTGAAGCGGGCGCTGGGTTTGAGCAACTCAGACTGCCAGTGGTCCATCTGCCGTGTCAGGTCACGGCGCAGTTCCAGATAACCGTCGACCATCAGGTTGATGACGCGCAGCATCAGATCGGCTGGGCTGGTCGGCAGCTTGACACCCGCGGCGCGAGCCTCTGTGCTGCTGGCGTTGAGCAGCCTGAGCGCATAAGCGTCGCGCACACTGCAGTCGGTCGGGTGCACCGTCAGCAGCACTTGGTCGAAGACGGCAAAAGCCACTGGGCTGGTGTCGATGCGCCTGAGCACGGGCGGTCCACTTTGGCGCTTGCTTTTCAAACCCAATGGCTCGGCATCAGCACTGCGCGCTGCCAGTCGGCGAAACACCAGTACGTCGTATTGCGAGGTGTAGTCGTAGTGCGACGGCAGCTGGTGGTTGAGCAAGTCCAAGACATGCAAGTCGACCAGTTGGGTGCCCGTCAGGTTTTGAAGCGCGGCTTGAATCTCCGCTTGCCGGGCCTCGAATTCAGGCCTTGTGCAGGCGATCCAAATAAAGCCCGGCATTGCGGCTGGCGATGCCGGCGTCTCCGGCAGTGCCTCGGTCTCGGTGACCTTGCCGGCCGCGATGTGAAAAACCCGCACGTCAGTCGATCAGGCTTGACGCAATTTGCGCGCGGCGTCGATGGCGAAGTAGGTCAGCACGCCATCCGCACCGGCGCGCTTGAAGGCCAGCAAGCTTTCCATCATGACCGCATCGTGGTCCAACCAGCCGTTCAGCGCAGCGGCTTTGAGCATGGCGTATTCACCGCTGACTTGGTAGGCAAAGGTCGGGATCTTGAATTCGTCTTTGACGCGGCGAACCACGTCGAGGTAGGGCATGCCGGGTTTGACCATCACCATGTCGGCGCCTTCTGCGATGTCGAGCGCGACTTCGCGCAGGGCCTCGTCGCTGTTGCCGGGGTCCATTTGGTAGACCGTTTTATCTGCCTTGCCCAAGTTGCCGGCCGAGCCCACGGCGTCGCGAAATGGGCCATAAAAAGCGCTGGCGTACTTGGCGCTGTAGGCCATGATGCGGGTGTGAATCAAGTTGCGTGATTCCAGCGCCGTGCGAATCGCAGCGATGCGGCCGTCCATCATGTCGCTGGGGGCGACGATGTCAACGCCGGCCTCGGCTTGCGTCAGGGCTTGCTGCACCAGCACCGTCACAGTCTCGTCGTTGAGGATGTAGCCCTTGCCATCCAGCAGGCCGTCTTGGCCGTGGCTGGTGTAGGGGTCGAGTGCGACGTCGGTCATCACGCCCAGTTCGGGGAAGCGTTGTTTGAGTTCGCGCACCACCTTCGGGATCAAGCCATCCGGGTTCAGGGCTTCGCGGCCATCCAGGGTTTTCAGCGCCGGGTCGATCACGGGGAACAGTGCCATCACCGGAATCCCCAGCTTGACGCATTCTTCAGCCACCGGCAGCAAGAGGTCTAAGCTCAGTCGCTCAACGCCGGGCATCGAGCCAATCGCCTCGCGGCGCTGCTGACCGTCGGTGACGAAGACCGGGTAAATCAAGTCGTGCGCAGTCAAGGCGTTTTCACGCACCAAGTTGCGGGTGAAGCGATCGTGGCGCAGGCGGCGGGGCCGACCAAGGGGGAAGGGAGCGAATGGGGTCATTCGCAAATTGTGCCAAAGGTTTGAAGTGACTGTGCCTGAGCTGCGAATTTGACCTGCCCAAGGTTCATTGGGCGTACGTAGTATTCCTCGGGTGGGCTCTTGATGTGCGACCTTAGAATTATTTTGTGCAGTGGCCGAAAGGTGCTGGACCCCGCTTTCCTCCCTTAGCGGGAGCCTTGCGTGGCAACACAAAAAGGCTTTATGCGCCCGGTTGACACTGTGTCACACCGGGCATTTTTTTGCCTGTTTGCAGGCCGACCCGGCGCTACACTCAAGCCCATGCTCTGGGTCAAATCCTTCCACATCGTTTTCGTTGCCAGCTGGTTTGCAGGTCTTTTTTACCTGCCGCGGATTTTTGTGAATTTGGCCATGGTGCCTGCCGGCAGCGTGGCCGAACGCGAGCGCTTGCTGCTGATGGCCAAAAAGCTGCTGCGTTTCACGACGCTGCTGGCGTTTCCAGCGATAGGCTTGGGCGCCTGGCTGTGGATGCTGAACTTCGATGCGTTCAATCAGGGCTGGATGCACGCCAAGCTGCTGGTGGTGGTGCTGGCCATCGGTTACCACCACAGTTGCGCACGCATATTGGCCCGCTTCGACGAGGGTCGCGACACGCGCAGCCACATCTGGTGGCGCTGGTACAACGAACTGCCGGTGTTGTTGCTGGTCGCAGCCGTCGTGCTGGTGGTGGTCAAGCCTTGGCAGGGTTGACGCGACTTACTGGGTTGATGCGTGCGTCCTGACAAGCATCGAACATCAGCTTGGCCGTTGGCGCTGGCAACCATTTGCCTGGTCATCTACGCCAGCTTGTACCCCTTCACAGATTGGCGCGACCAAGGTCTTTCACCTTTCGCGTTTCTCTATGCGCCGCTACCGCGTTACTGGACGGGCTTTGATACCGGCATCAACTTGCTGGGCTATGCCCCGTTGGGTTTTTTGTTGGCGCTGGCGGCACTCAGAAGCGGGCGCGCAGCCCATGCGGTCAGCATTGCCGCCTGCGTGGCAGCACTGCTGTCGCTGGCCATGGAAATGTTGCAAAGTTATCTGCCCTCACGCGTGCCATCAAACGTCGATTTAGCGTTGAATGTGCTGGGCGCATGGCTGGGCGCGTGCAGTGCCAGCGGGTTAGAAAAAATGGGTGCGTTGCAGCGTTGGAATGATTTCCGGACACGCTGGTTTGCTGACGATGCGCGCGGTGCGCTGGTCTTGCTGGCGCTGTGGCCGGCGGCGCTTTTGTTTCCCGTGTCGGTGCCGCTGGGCTTGGGTCAAGTGCTTGAGCGGCTCGAGTTGCTGTTGGCCGATGCGCTGCAAGACACGCCTTTTTTGGACTGGTTGCCCGTCCGCGACATTGAGCTACAGCCCATGTTGCCTGGCGCTGAGATGGTTACGGTCGCGCTGGGTGGGTTGATCCCATGCCTGATTGGCTATGGCGTGATTCGGGGTCTGGCACGACGGGCCATGTTCATGGTGGTGCTGTTGCTGAGTGGCGTGTGTTTCACCGCGCTGTCCGCCGCGTTGAGCTACGGCCCAGACCACGCGTGGTCTTGGCTGGACATGCCGGCGCGCGCTGGTTTCATCGGCACAGCAGTGCTCATGCTGCTGACGCTGTGGGTGCCTTCTCGTGCTGCGGCCGCGCTGGCGTTGCTGGCGCTGGCGGTGCAGCTGACCTTGCTGAATCAGGCGCCCGATGGCCCCTATTTAGCGCAAACGCTCCAAATTTGGGAGCAGGGTCGGTTCATCCGTTTCAACGGGCTGGGGCAGTGGCTCGGTTGGTGGTGGCCCTTTGCAGCGTTGGTCTATGTCTTGCTGCGGCTTTCGCGCGCTGACGACGAAACCGTAAAATCAACGCATGACCCAAGATCGCCTACCGCCTGACGTTGACAGCCCGCCAGCGTCCTATTACCAGCGCCATATTTTCTTTTGCCTGAACGAGCGCCGCAATGGCGAAGAGGCTTGCGCCAATCACCATGCCCAAGAGGCCTTTGACCGCTGCAAGTCGCAGGTCAAGGCGGCCGGTTTGTCCGGTCCCGGTCAAGTGCGCGTCAACAAAGCCGGCTGCCTTGACCGTTGCGCCGCTGGCCCCGTCGTCGTGATCTACCCAGAAGCGGTTTGGTACAGCTATGTCGACGTGCAGGACATCGATGAAATCGTTGAATCACACCTTAAAAACGGCCAAGTGGTGGAGCGACTGCTGACGCCGCCTCACCTCGGCCGTTGAGGTCGTTGTTTTTGTTGCCAACTGACTGAGAGATCGCCGTGAACGTGCACACCCAAAAATCAAGCATTCAAGGACTTGCTGGCCAGATCGAGATGGCGCTGGACTTGCCCGCGGAACCGTCCAAAGGCGTGGTGGTCATTGCCCATCCGCACCCGCTTTTTGGCGGCACCATGGACAACAAGGTGGTGCAGACCTTGGCGCGCGCTTTCACGCAGTGCGGCTGGACGGCGGTGCGGTTTAATTTTCGAGGCGTCGGCGACAGTGCTGGCGTGCATGACAACGGCCTCGGCGAACTGGATGACTTGCTCACCGTGGTTCGCCACGCAGCGCCAACGGGTCGGCTGGCCTTGGCCGGTTTTTCATTCGGCGCTTTTGTCACTTCCAACGCGTTTGCACTGCTCCACGCCGTGCGCGAGGTGGACTCGTTGGTGCTGGTCGGTGTGGCCGCCAGCCGGTTCGCTGTGGCACCGATTCCTGCTGAGGCGCACGCTAAAACCCTGGTGATTCACGGTGAGCAAGACGACACGGTTCCGTTGGCCGCTGCGTTGGACTGGGCGCGACCACAGATACTTCCTGTGACCGTCGTCCCAGGCGTGGGACATTTCTTTCATGGACAATTGCCGCTGCTGAAGAGTCTGGTGATTCGGCACCTCTGTTGACCTCACGGCGCAGTCGACACTGACGAGTAGGCCTCTTATGCACCGATTGATACGCGCCCTTGGTGCGACCACCACCGCCTTGCTGCTTGTCGTTTCGCAAGCCTTGTGGGTCGTGGCGCAAGCGCAAGTTCCCCAACCGCCAGAAGTGGCTGCGCGCTCATACTTGGTGCTGGATGTCACCGCCAACCAGATCTTGGCCGCCAAGGACATTGACTCGCCGGTAGAGCCCGCTTCGCTCACCAAGCTGATGTCGGCTTATGTGGTGTTCGACGCCTTGAAGTCCCAAAAAATCGACCTCCAACAAACCGTTGGAGTCAGTGAACGGGCGTGGAAAATGCCTGGTTCACGCATGTTCATTGACCCCAAGATGCAGGTTCCCGTGGAAGACCTCGTCAAAGGCATGATCATTCAGTCTGGCAATGATGCGACGGTGGCGCTGGCTGAGGCCGTAGGCGGTAGTGTTGATCGCTTTGTACGGCTGATGAATGAGCGGGCCAAAATTCTGGGCATGAAATCGACCCGCTACACCAACCCGGACGGGTTGATCGAAGCTGGCCACACCACCACGGCGCGTGACTTGAGTATTTTGGCGACCCGGCTGCTGCATGACTTCCCGGAGTACACCGGTTACTTCGCGATGAAGAAATACCGCTACCCCGGTACGCCGGTTGCGAACGAG
Source organism: Comamonadaceae bacterium (assembly GCA_947450675.1). GTDB lineage: Bacteria > Pseudomonadota > Gammaproteobacteria > Burkholderiales > Burkholderiaceae_C > Polaromonas. The sequence goes on from CANFWI010000046.1 coordinate 20,959, forward strand.
TCCAACCGTAATCTGTTGTTGTTCCGCGACCCGACGGTTGATGGCTTGAAAACCGGTCACAGCAATGCAGCAGGTTACGGCATGATCGCCACCGCCAAGCGCGACTTCCCCAATTTAGGCGCCAACAACACACCCGGCGTTCGCCGAATAGTGGCCGTCGTCTTGGGCGCAGCCAGCGAAAACGCGCGCGCCACCGAAGCCCAGAAGTTGTTGAACTGGGGTTACACCGCATTTGAAGCGGTCAAGCTGTTCGATGCCGGTCAGGCCGTCGTCTCGCCGCGGGTTTGGAAGGGCAAGTCAAGCGTTGTCAAACTCGGCCGTGCGGAAGCCATTGTGGTGGCCGTGCCGGCTGGCAGCGGCGCCAAGTTGACAACCCAGGTGGTGCGCCCCGATCCACTGGTCGCGCCTTTCTCGCGCTGGCAAACCATGGGCACGCTCAAGGTCACCGCCGGTAACGGCGCTGTGGTGGCCAACGTGCCCTTGATGACGCTCGAGGCGGTAGAAGAGTCTGGCGTGCTCGGCCGCGCATGGGATTCGGTTCGCTTGTGGATCAAATAATGGCCGGATCAAGCCCTGACATGGTTGTTGTTTACAGCCATCATTCTGTGCTGCTACACTAGAAGGCTTTCCGGAAATTCCGGAGGGATGCACGTTTTCAAGTTTTCACGTACTTGCTGCGGGTATCAGTTAGATAAATTTCAGACGTTGAGGGACGTTTTACATGCCAACCATTAATCAGCTAGTGCGCCAG
>CANFWI010000047.1 GCA_947450675.1 Comamonadaceae bacterium
CCACGCGCCGTGTTGACGATGATCACGCCGGGCTTGCAACGGGCCAAGGTCTCGGCGTTCAACAGGCCTTGGTTGTCTTTGGTCAGTGGGCAATGCAGTGAGATGGCATCCGACTCGCGCCAGAGGGTTTCCAGGTTGACACTTTGCAGGAAATCCGGCAGATTTTTAGCGAACGGGTCATAACCCATCACGCGCATCCCCAGCGCGTCGGCCAGCTTGGCAAAGCGCAGGCCGATCGCGCCCAGCCCCACCAACCCCAGCGTGCGGCCACCCAGCTCGATGCTTTTATGCGTGGCTTTGTCCCAATGGCCGGCATGCATGCGGGCGTCCAGGCTGATGACCGATTTGGCGCAGGCCAACAACAAGGCCAGTGCCTGCTCAGCCACTGCCGCCGCGTTGGCACCGACAGCGGCCTTGACGGCGATGCCGCGGCTTGCCGCCGCCACTGTGTCGATGGTGTCGGTGCCGCTGCCGTGCTTCGAAATAACTTTGAGGGAAGGCGCGACATCCATCGCCGCCGCACCGACCTTGCTGTAGCGGACGATGATCGCCATCGGGTCATGGCGCTGACACAGGGCGACGATGTCATCTTCAGTCGGCGTCTTGCCGGCATAAATGACCTCGTAGTCAGCCAACAATGCCAATGCTTGCGGTGCGAGATCGGCAGCCGTCACCAGAACAACTGGTTTTTGGACGACCGCACTGGTGGCTGGCAAGGCGCTCACAGGGTCTCTCCCTCTTTCAGCATGCCGGCCGCTCGCAGAGCCGCAGGCAACCATTTGGACGCGGTGTCGCCGCTCGCAATCGCGGCGAGTCGGGCCGCTTCGTCGGCCACTTTTTTATCCGCCAGCGCCATCATGGCGGGCGCTTTTTCACGCTCAATGACCACCACGCCGTCAGCGTCGCCGACGATCAAATCGCCTGGGCAGACCGTGGTGCCGCCGGCGCAAATCGGATGGTTGATGCGACCCGGCACGTACTTGGTCGGGCCGGCCGGATTGAAGCCGGCGCTGAAGACCGGAAAGCCCAAGTCCAGCAGTTCGACTCGGTCACGAATGGCGGCGTCGACGACGACGCCGGCAATGCCTAATTTTTTGCAGGCACTGAGCATCAACGTGCCCATCAGGGCCGCGGTTTGGTCGCCCTTGCCATCGATCACCAACACGTCGCCGGGTTGCGCCAGTGCGATCGCCGCATGGATCATCAAGTTGTCGCCAGGACGGACTTCGACGGTGAAGGCCGGACCAGCCACCGTCATCGCGTGGTGTACCGGCGCCACGCGGGAATGCATGGTGCCGCGTCGACCCGCCACGTCAGCCAAGATGGCCGCTTGAAAGGTGCTGGCCTTTTTAACGACCTCGGGTGAGACACGTTGGATGTCACGGATGATTTCAGGTAATTGGGTCATGGTGAGTTGAGTTCCGTTAAAGAGTTGGATAAATGAAAAAAGATGTTTCAGTCGGCTTTGATATGGCCGTCGCGGATGACTTTGGCCCACTTGGCCGAGTCAGCTTTTTGGGTCTCAGCCAGTTGCTGAGGGCTGCCGCCCACCAAGGTCACGCTGAGCTTGTCGGCGAGTGCAATCACCGCTGGGTCCTTCAGCGCTTTGCTGATTTCCTGGTTCAGCCGCAGCACAATGGCTTGCGGTGTCTTGGCCGGTACGAACACCGCTTGCCACTGTTCAACCACGAAGTTTTTCAACCCCGCTTCGCCCATGGTCGGCACCTCTGGCAATGACTTCAGCCGAGCCTCAGAGGTGACCGCCAGTGCTCGCAGCTTGCCGGCCAGCACATGCGGCAGCGCTGCTGCCGCTGGCGCAAACATGAAGTTGACCTGGCCGGCGAGCGTGTCTTGCAACGCTGGTGTGTCGCCTTTGTAGGGCACATGAATCAGTTGCACACCGGTCTGCTGCTTCAGCAACTCTCCCTGCATTTGCAAGATGGTGCCGTTGCCACCGGAGGCAAATGCCAACTTGCCTGGCTCGGCTTTGGCTGCGGCCAATAGCTCCGCCACAGACTTGTAGGGCTGATTGACAGCGACCACCAAGATGTGCGGAATAGTCCCAAGGGTGATGACCGGTTCAAAGCCGGCAATCGGGTCATAGGACAACTTGCCCATCAGATGGGGAGCGATGGCCTGTGGCCCGATCGAGGTGCCCAGCAAGGTGCTGCCGTCCGGTGCGGCGCGGGCGACAAAAGCAGCGCCGATGGTGCCGGTAGCACCCGCCTTGTTGTCGACGATGATGTTGACACCGATCGATGCCGCCACCCGCTGAGCGATGTGGCGACCCAGTACGTCGGTGCTGCCGCCAGCCGGATACGGCACCACCCATGTGATTCCCCGCCCTGCGGGCCAGTCAGCTTGCGCCAACACAGCGCTTGCGGCGAGCAAGCTGCAAGCGCCCAAGATCAGGCTTCTGCGCAAGGATTGAAGATGCCAGGTGGCGGTATTGGAAACGGTCATGTCAGCTTTCTTTCTGAAACTATCAAGGTGTGATGGGGAAACCGTAAAGGACTTGCGGGTTGTCAACCAACACGCGCTGTAGCGTGGCGGCATCGCCGCTCCAGTCCACCAATCGATCGACTTGCCGTGCGTCATCCGGCATCGGCTGAAGACCAGCGGTGGCGGTGGCATGTGGCCAATCGCTGCCCCAGACGATGCGCTCAGGTGCCGCTGCGATGTAGCTGCGCGCCAATGCATCCAAGGCACTGTCCTCGACCGAATGGCGCTCGCTCACGAGGTAGCCACCGGACAACTTGACCCATGCGCGCCCGGCGCTGAGTAACGAAAGCAACAGCGCATGCGCCGGATGACGGTGGACTTGGGTCGGCGCGATGCGCCCGAAATGGTCGAAGACCAAGGGAACCGGAAGGCTGCGCAAGGTGCTGCCCAGCGTGCCGAGCAGGTCTGGCGCCATGAGCAGCTGAAGATGCCAACCAAGGTCCGCAATTCGATGCGCCAGCGGCTTCAGCATGTCAACGGTCGTCGACGTTCCGAGCGACAGATTGATCCGGATGCCGCGCACACCGAGCCCCTCCAGTCGCCTCAATTCGGACGTGCTTTCACTGCCGTCGATGACAGCAACCCCGCGCGCCTCGGTGCCCATGGCGAGCAGACCTTCGAGCATGCAGCGGTTGTCTGTGCCATAAGTCGACGGCGTCACCAACACTGTCCGTGTCGTGCCAATGCGCCGCTGAAGCAGTTTGTAATCGGACGCTGATGCATCGGGAGGCGTCAACCGGGCACCTGGCGCAACAGGAAATCGATCCGCGTAAACGTGCACATGGCAGTCGCAGGCAGCGTTTGGCAGGCGGGTGGATGGCGACCCTGTTCCGGCAGAAAACGGAACCGCTGCCCCACCGGGCTCACGGTTCACGAGCGTGTCGTTCATGGCTGTCACGGAATGGAGGGCAACGTCAAGCTCAATCGATTTGGGCGCCTGAGGCTTTGACGATCTTGCTCCAGCGGGGCAACTCAGACTTGAGCAAGGCCGAGAACTGTTCCGGCGAGCCGCCCAGTGTTTCGCCTCCTTCGGCCTTGAGCTTGGCGGCGACGTCCGGCAGACGAAGCACCTTGTTGATCTCGGTGTTCAAGGTTTTGACAATCGCTTCTGGCGTGCCGGCGGGCGCGAGGATGCCGAACCAAGTCACCGCGTCAAAGCCCTTCAAACCGGCCTCAGCCAGCGTCGGCGTGTCGGGCAACTGCTCCGATCGTTTGGCAGACGTGACGACCAGCGCACGCAGTTTTTGATTGCGAATTTGGCCCAGCAAAGTCGGCACTGACGACGCGTAAATATCGATCTGCCCACCGACAAGATCGGTCATGGCTTGGGCTGCACCTTTGTAGGGAATGTGTTGCAAGTCGATGCCAGCAATGCCTTGGGCCATTTCACTGGCCAGGTGTGCCACCGTGCCGTTGCCCGAATAACCCAGCGTGACACTTTTGGGTTTTTGCTTGGAGGCCGCCATCACATCGGCAAAGGTCTTGAAGGGCGACTGCACACGCACCGCCATGACGATGGGCGCAGACGAGACCAAGACAACAGGTGCGAAGTCTTTCAAGGGCTCGTAGGGCAACTTTGAATACAAGGTGGGATTGATCGCCAAGTTGCTGGTCTGTCCCATCACCAGGGTGTAGCCGTCTGGCGCAGCCTTGGCGACAGCGTCAACGCCAAGGTTGCCACCCGCACCGGGCCGGTTGTCAATGATGATCGTCCAATTCAGCGTGTCGCTCATCTTTTGCGCGACTGTGCGGGCAATCAGGTCGGTGCCGCCACCCGGTGGAAACGGCACAACCAAGCGGATCGGTTTGACGGGATAAGTCTGAGCCATCACCGGCGCAGCGGCTGTGAAAGCTGTGGCCACCAAAAGCAGGCTCAGGGCCATGCGGCGGTTGGGCCGCTGGGTCATTGAATTCATGCTGCTTGTCTCCGTCTCGTTGTTGTGCGGCTGCAGATTTTCGGCTGCGTCGAAGCACGACTTTAGGGGCATGTTTCATTCCATACAATAGCGTTTCGTCAAGCGCAACACACTTCACCAAATGAAACATGGCCACACCACAACCTAAAAGCGCTTCCGCCTCAGCGCCCACCACAGAAGACAACCCGACCATGGGCGTGACCGCCGTGACGCGTGCGCTACAGGTCATGGAGGCATTTGGCGTGGCCACATCACACCTGTCGCTGGCGCAATTGAGTCGGCACTGCGGCCTGCACAAAACCACGGTTCTGCGACTGGCCCGCACGCTGGCCCAGTCGGGTTACATGGTGCAACGCGAGGATGGTGAGTGGCGCCTCGGCCCGGCTGCCGGCTGGCTGGGCATGCGCTATCAATCAGGCTTCGATACCAACAATGTGGTCGAACCCACGCTGCGCGAGCTGTCTCGGGTGACCGGCGAAAGCGCTTCTTTTTACGTGCGTGAAGGCGACATCCGAGCCTGCATATCGCGTGTGGAAGGCCCGCAGTCGGTGCGTCACCATGTGCGCATTGGCGAGCGCCTGCCACTCGACAGAGGGGCGCCTGGCCGTGTCATCCTCGCCTTTTCGGGCGCGAGTGGAATGGTTTACGAAGAGATCCGCCAGCGCGGACACCACATGTCGCTGGGCGAGCGTGAAGCCGAAGTCAGCAGCGTTGCAGCACCGGTGTTCGGACTGAATTGGCGGCTGCTCGGCTCCATGTGCATCTCCGGCCCCACCGCGCGGCTGACCGAAGCGAAACTTCAGGCGCACGCCAAAACCGTGATGGATGCCGCCAACCAACTGTCTTACGCATTAGCGGGTGCGCGCTCTTTGGACACACCAGCAGTGGTCTCGACATGGCATCCGTGAAACACAAAAAGTAAGCCCCCGGATGAGGGTCGAATGACCGCCTCACTCAGCCGTGATGTTGGACGCTTTGGCGACCTTCTTCCAGCGCTCGATTTCAGCGGCAATGAAGGCTTCGAACTCCGCTGGCTTCATCGGCGCTGGCTCTGCACCTTCGCGCAAGAAGAATTCCTTCATCTGCGCAGACTCGATGATTTTGTTGATCTCGCTGTTGAGCCGAACGACGATAGGCTGCGGTGTCCCGGCGGCAGCCAACACCCCCCACCAGAGTTCAGACGCACTGCCTTTGTAGCCCGACTGTTCAAGCGAAGGCAACTCGGGCGCCACCGGTGAACGCGTGGCGGTCGTCACGGCCAGCGCGCGGACTCTGCCACTTTTGACCTGCGACAGGATGGATGGCGCGCTGGCCACCAGCATGTCAATCTGGCCACCGAGCAAGTCGTTGGTGGCCGGCCCCATGCCCTTGTAAGGCACGTGAACGATCTTGATGCCGGCCGCATCTGAGAACAACTCGGTCGCGAAATGGTTGATGCTGCCAGAACCCGAAGTGCCGTAATTCAATTTGCCAGGATTGGCTTTGGCATAGGCCACCAGATCACCGATGGACTTGAAAGGAGACACGACCGGCACGGTCACCAGCAAGGGGCCTCTGGCCAGCATGGCAATGGGCTTGAAACTTTTGACGGCATCGTATTGGAGGTTGCTGCGAATGGCCGCACCGGTGGTGAAGGTTGACGACAAAACCACCAGCGAGTAACCGTCTGGCGGCGACTTGGCCACAAAGGCATTGGCGATCACGCCGCCGCCGGCCGGCTTGTTGTCGACCAGCACCGGTTGCCCCAGCACGTCTTGCAAACGCCTAGCGATGGCGCGGGCAAAGGTATCGTTGGAACCGCCCGGTGCACTGCCAACCACCAAGGTGATTGGCTTGGCAGGCCAAGCAGGCGTTTGAGCGAAGCTTGCCAGCGGCGCGCAAAGCACCGCCAAAGCCAGCCAAATTTGTCGTTTCATCCGCATCACGTCCCCTTTGTCGTTGTAGTCGAAGTATCTCAAAACAGATGCTAACGACTTGATCCCAGCTCAAGGGTGAAGTTTCGTTCATCCGTACATCAGAAATATTCACCGATAGAAAGCTCGTTTGCCAGCCTGGAAGTGGCAGACTTGCCATCCATGAGAAGCAAACTATTTGTCCCAGGGTCGCGACCCGAACTTTTTCGCAAAGCGCTTGCCAGCGAGGCTGACGCCTTGTCCTTCGACTTGGAAGATTCCGTGGCACCAGCACGCAAAACAGAGGCACGAGCCGCGCTGCGTGATTTTTTCTGTTCCGGTGCGCTCACCGGTTGCAGCAAGACCATCATCGTGCGCATCAACGCGTCGGACACGCCGTTTCATGCAGCCGACATTCAGGCCATGGTGCAGACCGGCGTTCACATGCTGAACTTGCCCAAGCCACGCGATGCCAACGATGTGCGCGACACATCGCAGGCCATCGCCAAGGCTCACATCGACAACCAGGTCAGCGGCACCATCGGTCTGCTGCTGAACATTGAAACGCCCACTGCTTTGCGCACCGCGCACGAACTGGCACTGGCCGATCCACGGGTGGTCGGCCTGCAACTCGGGCTGGGTGATTTGTTTGAGCCGCTTGGCATCGCACGCCGGGACACCGCCGCCATTCAGCAAGCCATGTTCGCGGTGCGCATGGCGGCCGGTGAAGCCGGCGTGTTGGCCTACGACGCAGCGTTTGCCGACATCGCCGATGAAGCCGGCTTTCTGGCAGAGGCGCAGCAAGCACGCCGGCTCGGCTTTGTTGGCAAGAGCTGCATTCATCCCAAGCAAGTGGCACTGGCCAACGCCGCCTTTCGTCCGACTGATGAGGAAGTTGCTCATGCCCAGCGCGTGGTCGCAGCCGCGAACAGCGCGGACACCCAAGATATCGGCGCCTTTGTGGTCGACGGCAAGATGATTGACGCGCCCTTTGTGCGGCGCGCCGAAACTATCCTTGCGATTGCCGCACAGCTTGGCATCACCGGCCTGAAACCCCTTTAAAAAGACCGACATGAATTCATTGAAAGCATCCGCCTTGCCTGCACGCACGGGCCACACCGGACCCTTGAGTGGCCTGCGGGTACTGGACTTGAGCGCCTACATTGCCGGGCCTTACGGCTGTGCATTGTTGGCAGACCAAGGGGCCGAAGTCATCAAAATCGAGCCGCCTGCCGGTGACAATTTGCGCAAATACCCGTCGACGCTTGAGACTGAGAGTCGGGCATTTTTAGGCGTGAACCGCAGCAAACTGGGCGTGGTGCTTGACCTCAAAAAGCCAGAAGATTTAAACGCTTTGCTGGCGCTGGTGCGCACAGCTGACGTGCTGGTGCACAACTTTCGCCCCAGCGTAGCGCCGCGTCTGGGCATCAGCTATGAACAGCTCCAAGTGATCAATCCGCGCCTGATTTATTGCGCTGTCAGCGGCTACGGCGAGACCGGCCCGCTGAGCGAGAAAGCCGGCTACGACCAAGTGCTGCAGTCCATGACCGGCATCTGCACGCTGCAGGGCAAAGCCGAAGGTCCGCCCGAAATCGTCTACGGCTCGGTGGTCGACTACTACGCTGCAGCCTTGGTGGCGGCGGGTGTCTCGTCGGCGCTGTATGAGCGCGAGCGCAGCGGCGTTGGCCAGCATGTCGGTATCTCGCTGCTGCGCAGTGCCTTGGCCATGCAGTCGGCGCGACTGGTCTGGGCTGAAGACGAGCCTAAGGACGTCGGGCGCGACATGCGCTCGGGCGGCATCACGGGCCTGCACCCTACGCGCGAAGGTCATCTCTACATCTCTGCCAACACACCGCATTTTTGGCGCGCTCTGTGCGACAAAATTGGCCTGCCCGAGCTGGCCCAAGACGAACGCTATGACAGTGTGCGTAAACGCGCACAACACCAAAGCGAGATCTTGCCGCTGCTGCATCAGGCGCTTGCGGCACGCAGCGCGCTCGAATGGGAAACTGTTTTTGGTGAAGAGGTTCCCTGTGCAGCAGCGCGTTCCGTCGAAGACATGTTTGACGATCCGCAGGTCTTGGCGCAAGGGCTGGTCACCGACTACGAACACCCGGTGGTCGGTCGCTATCGCGGCTTCACCGCGCCGGTGGAGTTCAGCCGGACACCGGGGCCAACCCCTTTCGCCGCACCCACGCTCGGTCAACATTCGGACGCCATACGCGCTGAAGCACAGCGACAAGCCAGCCTGGCACCCCCAGGCGCTTGTGATGCGCACATTCATATTTACGATGCGCGCTTTGCGCCGCTGGCCGGCAGGCAATTGCTCGGCGGCTGCACGGTGCAAGACTACCAACGCGACATTCAACAAGTACTGGGCACGCAACGCACGGTGATCGTCACACCAACGGTCTACGGCACGGACAACCGTGTCACGCTGGACGCCATCGCGCAATTGGGCATCCAACATGCGCGCGGGGTGGCGGTACTGCACCCCGACGTCAGCGATGCCGAACTGCACACGCTGCACGCCGGTGGCATTCGGGGCATCCGCTTCACCTTGTTTGACCCGGTCACGTCTGTCACCTCATTCGACATGATCGAGCCCTTGGCGGAGCGTGTTCACGCGCTGGGCTGGCATGTGCAGCTGCATTTACGCGCAGAGCAAATTGTGGCCCACGCCGCCTTGATTGATCGCCTGCCTTGCAAGCTGGTGTTCGACCACATGGCGCGCTTACCGACCGCCGACGGCGGGCTGCATCAAGCCGCCTTCGACATCGTCAAACAACGACTGGACCGCCGTGACACTTGGGTCAAACTGTCAGGCGCTTACCTGGACGCCAGCGGCCCCGATTACGCAGGCAGCGTTGCCGCCGCACAAGCCTTGGTCCAAGCCGCACCCGACCGCATGGTCTGGGGCAGCGACTGGCCACACCCGACCGAAAAGCAACAACGCCCCGATGACGTGGCGCTGTTTGCGTTGCTCGCACAATGGGTGCCTGACGCAGCCTTGCGGCAGCAGATGTTGGTCGGCAATGCGGCTGCCCTGTACGGTTTTGAAACTAGATAAATACAAGCCAGGAGACAACCATGAATGCAACACAACCATCCCGAAGAAACGCACTGCTGGCGATTGCTGCTGCAGGCTTGGGTGCACCGTTTTCAGCGCAGGCGCAAGCCTATCCGTCCAAGCCGATTCGCGTCGTCGTGCCCTACTCAGCCGGCGGCGGTGCCGACAACTCTGCACGACTTTTCTCGCAAGCCATGAGTCAAATTCTCGGCCAGAATTTCGTTGTCGAAAACCGACCTGGCGCCAGCGGCATCGTCGCTGCCACACTGGTGACGCAAGCCCCGGCCGACGGTTACACCGTGCTGTTCGACGCCTTTGCATCGGCGGTGAACGCGGTGTCACGCAAGCTGCCCTACAGCTTCACCAAAGACCTCGTCCCCGTCAGTCAAGCAGTGGACGCGCCCAGCGTGATGGTGGTGTCCAGCGCGTCGCCGTTCACGTCAGTCAAGGGCTTTGTCGAGCACGCCAAGGCCAACCCCGGAAAAATTTCTTACGCCTCTTATGGTGCGGGTGGGGCCGCCCACTTGGCTGGCGAACTGCTGAAAAACCAGACCGGCATCGACATGGTGCACGTGCCCTACAAAGGCGGCGCACCTGCCATGACCGACCTCATCGGCGGTCAGGTCAACACCTACTTCGCCAACAGCTCGTCAGCGCTCGGCCACATCAAATCAGGCCGACTCAGGCCGCTGGCGGTGACCTCGGCCGAACGCGTCCCAGCGCTGCCCGATGTGCCCACCTTCAGCGAGCTCGGCTACAAAGACTTTGTCATCATCGAGTGGAATGGCTTTTTTATGCCGGGCGGCACACCTGCAGCCGTGGTTGAAAAATTCTCGCAAGCCTGCCAGCAGGCCGCGCAATCCGCCGACGTGCGTCAGCGCTTGGCGGCTGTCGGGCTCACGCCTGTGGGCAACTCGCCCGAGGCCTTTCAGAAATTTCTGGCCGGTCAGATGAAAAAGTGGGCTGATTTGATTGGCGCCAACAAGATCGTTTTAGGCGACTGAACGGGCAGGCTCAGAGCTCGCTGTTAGCCTGCCGGAAACACGCGATCAATTGCTGTGTCGTGGCGGTGAGCTGGCGGCCCCGCAGCGTGATCAAGCCCACTGGCGGCAATTCAATCGTCACCTTCAGGGGCAATACCTTGAGGACGCCCTGGCGCTCAAAATGTCTGGCCACAGACTGGGCCACAAAACCGGCCGCAGCGCGCTGCTGCAAGAAGATCGTCAAGCCCAAAAAGGACGAGGTTTCAACAACGTCTTGCGGCGGCGCCAGCCCATGTTTGAAAAACTGCTGCTCGATCTTCACCCTTAACGAAGCCCAAGGCGGCGGCAGCACACAGGGGATGGCGGCCAGATCAGCCCAAGTCGGCTTGGCCTTGCGTGCCAACGCATGGTCTGCAGCCACCACGGCCACCATCGGTTCTTCATAAAGCGGCTCAGTCAGCAGATCTGGCGAAGCATAGCCAGGCTCGAGTCGCCCCACAAACACATCCAACTCGCCGAGCCGGAGCTTGGGCAGCAGGTGTGTCAGATCGCCCTCTTCGACCAGGACGGTGACCTGGGTTGAGCGCTGCTTCAACAAGGCCACCGCGCGGGCCAACAACACCGGCATCGCCACGACCATCGAACCGACGCGCGTGCGGCCTGCCGTGCCGCTGGCAACCGCTGAAATTTCATCGCGCGTTCGCTCATACTCGGCCAGCACTGATCGCGCAAAACGGATCAGCGAGACCCCGCTGTCCGTGGGTTCAGTGCCGCGGGCTGATCGGTCAAAAAGTGTCAACGCCAGCATGCTTTCGACTTCTGAAAGCATCTTGGACACCGCGGGCTGGCTGACCGACATGAACTCAGCGGTGCGCCCAAGATGCCGGAATTGGTCCAGGGCCACCAGCAATTGCAAGTGCCTCAACTTGATGTTGGAACGCAGAACGCGGTCGATTTGTGCCATGGCTCAATCATAACCAGAAGCTCATGAATACTTGCCAAATAGTGATTGGCTTGTTATGCACCAATGTCGAACAATCCACGCAAACTGCCGCGAAGTAAAGACGAGCAGTCATCAGCCACCATCCACTCTGAGGACGACAACATGCCAGACAAAACCCAGACTGCAGCTTCGCGCCGCGCTATCCTGATCGGCAGTGCGGCCAGTGCCGCCGGCCTGTTGCTGCCGTCGTGGGCCAGCGCACAAGAATTTCCGGGCCGTCCCATTTCTTTCATTTGTCCGTGGCCGGCAGGCGGCACAGCTGACCAATCGATGCGCATCATTTGCCAAGTGGCGTCGCGCATTCTCAAGCAGCCCGTGGTGCTGGAAAACAAGGCCGGTGCGGCCGGCATGATCGGTGCTAAAGCCATTGCCAGCGCCAAACCTGACGGTTACACCATCGGCCAGATCCCCATTTCGGTGACGCGCTTTGCGCAGCTGGGCAGTTTGGCCGCTGACCCGCGCAAAGACTTCACCTACATCGCCCGCACCTCGGGGCAAACCTTCGGCATCGCCGTCTTGCCTGGTTCGGCGTTCAAGTCGCTCACCGACATGGTGGCGTTTGCCAAGGCCAACCCCGGCAAGGTCACCTACGCACACGCCGGGGTTGGCGGTGCCACGCACGTCGGCATGGAAGAGTTCGCCATGGCGGCGGGCATCCAGTTCAACGCGATTGCCTACAAGGGCGGTGCAGCCGCGCTGCAAGACACACTGGGCGGCCAAGTCGACATGCTGGCGGACTCCAGCTCATGGGCACCACACGTTGAAAGCGGCAAACTGCGCTTGCTCGCCACCTGGGGCGAACAACGCACGCCGCGTTTCAAGAACACGCCGACGCTGAAAGAGCTCGGCTTCAACGTGGTGGTCGACGCGCCCAACGGCATTGGCGCTCCTAAGGGCTTGGACCCAGCGGTCGAAAAAACCCTGCGCGACGCGTTTCGTCTGGCGGTCAACAGTGACGAGTTCAAAGCCGTCGCTGAAAAAATTGACGCCCCGGTGATGTACCTTGACGGCCCGGACTACCTGAAGTACATCCAGACCGTCTATGACAAAGAAACCCAACTCATCCAGCGCCTGAAGCTCAAAGAGCTGCTGGCCAAAGGCTAATCACATGACCGTCAGCGCCTTGATCCGACTCCATTCCAACGACAACGTGCTGGTGGCCAAAACTGCACTGGCAATGGGTCAGGTGCTGCCCGAGTTCAACGTCCGCGTGCGGGCGCAAGTGCCGGCCGGCCACAAGATTGCGGCGGTGCGCATTCCGGCCGGTGAGCCGGTGCGCAAGTACAACGCGGTGATTGGTGTGGCCGCGCGCGACATTGAAGCTGGCGACTACGTGCACACGCACAACTTGGCCATGGTTGATTTTGAGCGTGACCCGGGCTTTGGTCTGGATGTGAAACCCGTCGCTTATGTGCCGGAGGCCGAACGCGCCAGCTTCATGGGCTATGTGCGTGAAGACGGCCGCGTCGGCACGCGCAACTTCATCGGCATCTTGTCATCGGTGAACTGCTCGGCCACGGTCATCCAGCGCATCGCCGCGCACTTCACCCCAGAGCGACTCGCAGCTTTTCCAAACGTCGACGGCGTGGCCGCATTTGCACAAACCAGTGGCTGCGGCATGTCCTCACCGAGCGAACACTTTGACGTGCTGCGCCGCACGTTGGCCGGCTACGCCCGGCACGCCAACATGGCTGGCGTGCTGATCGTCGGCCTCGGCTGTGAGCGCAATCAAGTCGCCTCCTTGGTTGACTCTCAGGGTCTTGCAGCCGGCCGCCTCCTGCGCACCATGGTCATGCAAGAGATCGGCGGTACGCGCGTGACGATAGAAGCCGGTATTAAAGCTGTTGAAGAGATGTTGCCCATCGCCAATGCCTGCCAACGCCAACCGGTATCTGCCAGCCACATCAAGGTGGGCTTGGAATGCGGTGGCTCCGACGGCTTCTCAGGCATCACGGCCAATCCGGCACTGGGCGCCGCCATGGACATGTTGGTGCGCCATGGCGGCACCGCGATCTTGTCGGAAACACCAGAAATACACGGCGTCGAGTACATGCTGACACGCCGCGCTGTGACCCCCGAAGTCGGTCAGAAGTTACTTGACCGCCTGACTTGGTGGGAGAACTACACACGCGGCCACAACGGACAGTTCAACGGCGTGGTCGGCCCCGGCAACCAAGCTGGCGGGCTGGCGAATATTTTTGAAAAATCACTCGGCTCGGCCATGAAAGGCGGCACCACGCCGCTGCAAGCGGTGTACGAATATGCCGAGCCGATAGACACCGCCGGCTTTGTCTTCATGGACTCACCCGGCTACGACCCGGTGGCCTGCACCGGCCAGATTGCCAGTGGCGCCAACCTGATCTGCTTCACCACCGGCCGCGGTTCCATGTTTGGCTCCAAGCCCGCGCCGACGATCAAGCTGGCCAGCAACACACCGATGTACCTCAAGCTCGAAGAGGACATGGACGTCAACTGCGGCGCGATTCTCGACGGCGAGGTCGATGTCGAACAAATGGGCCAGCGTATTTTTGAGGCGATCTTGCGGCACGCATCGGGCGAGCCGACCAAAAGTGAAGCGCTCGGTTTGGGCGACCACGAGTTCGTGCCTTGGCACTTGGGCATCGTCAGCTGAATTCATCAACGCGATGGCTAGCGCCCACAAAAAACCCTCGCGGCGTGAAAGAATCAGGCCTAGACGTTCACATGCATATCCCACACCCGTGCCAAGGAGGCCTTTCATGACCGCTGGAAATATTTTCAAAACCGCCTTAGCCCACAAACAGCCGCAGATCGGTCTGTGGCTGTCGATGGCCGAACCCTATCTGGCTGAAGTCAGTGCCACCGCCGGTTTTGACTGGTTGTTGATTGACGGTGAACACGCGCCCAACGACTTGCGCAGCACCCTGAGCGCCTTGCAAGCCATCGCGCCCTACCGTTCACAACCCGTGGTGCGCGCTGTATCTGGCGATGTGCACTTGATCAAACAATTGCTCGACATCGGCGCCCAAAATCTGTTGATTCCAATGGTCGACACGGCCGAGCAGGCGCGCCAACTGGTGCTGGCCACGCAGTACCCACCGCTGGGTATTCGCGGTGTGGGCAGTGCGGTCGGGCGCTCATCGCGCTGGAGCGCACGCACCGACTACCTGAACGTCGCGGACGGCGAGGTTTGCCTGTTGGTGCAAGCTGAATCGGTGTTGGCGTTGGACAACTTGGAGGAGATCTGCGCTGTTGACGGCGTTGACGGCGTCTTCATCGGCCCGGCCGATCTGGCGGCGTCGATGGGCTACCGTGGCCAGCCGTTTCACCCGGAAGTACAAGCTGCGATTGAGGGGGCGATCACGACCATCGTGAAATCCGGCAAGGCGGCCGGCACGCTGATGTCTGACCAAAAAGTGGCACGTCGCTATCTTGAGCTGGGCGCCACTTTTGTCGCCACGGGTGTGGATGTACTGGTCTTCGCCAACGCAGCACGCAAGCTGGCGGCAGACTTTCTCGGTTCATCGCCGGCAACGCCAGCATCTAACGCACCACCGGCTTATTGATCCATACGCTTCAGCGTTGGCGAACTCGCTTGACGTCGATGTCAAGCGAGTTTCAGTCTTTGTCAACCGATGCGCCGCCGATCAGGCGACGCCAGCCGCCTTCACCTTGGCCGGCAAGAATGGCACTGAGCGCAAGCGCACCCCGGTCGCGTCAAAGACCGCGTTGGAGATCGCCGATGGCACCACCGTCGGCGCCATTTCACCAGCGCCCCAGAGCGGCATCTCAGGCCGGTTGATGAGGCTGACATGGATGCGCGGCACGTCCGGAAAACGCAAGATCGGGTAGCTCGCCCAGTCGGTGCTGGTGACATGCGTGCGGTCAAACTGCAACTCTTCCAATAAGGTGCGGCTGATGGTTTGCACAATGCCGCCCTCGATCTGATTGATCGCGCCATCCGGGTTGACGATCTGCCCGCAATCGTGGCTGCACCAAACATTCGTCACGCGAATGCCGCCGGTCGTGCGGTTCACTTCGACCTCCGCCACCAAGGCCACAAAAGTGCGGTCGTTGTCGTACTTCACAAACGACACACCACGGCCACGCGCCAGGTTGCCAGCGGTCTTGCTGGCAGGTGACGAACGGCTTTGCCACTTCGACAAACGGGCGACGTCTTCTAGGACAGCGCGGGCGCGCGGCTCTTTCAAGTACGTCAGGCGCCACTGCAGTGGATCAGCCCCGGCCGCAGCGGCCAGTTCGTCAAAAAAGGCTTCGTTGGCAAAGGTGTTTTGCATGCGGCCCGGCGTGCGCAAATGCGACGTGCGAAACGCCGTGTCGGCCAGCCGATGCACCTCGGTTTGGATGTTCGGGAACTGATACAAGACGTCGGCGTTTTTTTGCAAGTTGCCGGTGTAATGGCCGGTGCGTTTGACGCCCGAGAGCACCGCCGCCAGCAGCGGAAACTCTTCCAGCGTGCCGTTGGCCTGCGCAATGAAAAACTCCGAACGCCAAGCCACCGGCAGGTTCGCCGCGTCCAAGCCGCCTTCCAAATCAACCAGCGTGGGCGGGCTTTTTGGGTCCCAGCCGTGTTCGTCCGCGCGCATCCACTGCACCCGCACCGGCGCACCCGCCAGTTGCGACACCAGTGCCGCGTCGCCCGAGCAATCTTCGTGGCCGTTACGGCCGTAGCAGCCTGCGCCATCCACATAAATCATGCGGATCTGCGCTTTCGGAATATCCAGTACGGTGGCCAGTTCGGCTTGCAGCGAATGCGTCGCTTGCGAAGCCGACCAGACCGTGCAGCTGCCGTCCTTGAAGTCAGCCACAGCGCACGACGGGCCCATCGAGCCGTGGGTGTGCGGCGCGAAGTCGTAAGTCGCCTTGATGCGTTTGGCCGAGCCGGCTAAGGCAGCAACGGCGTCGCCGGTCTTGATGACGGCCTCGTTCTTGGCGACCGGTAGGTTGCGCCAGTAGGTGTAGAGATGCGCCTGCAGCGGCATGGAGTTGGGGGTGTCCCACGTGGTTTTGAGCGCGCGCGCCGCTTTGACAGCCGCCCATTCGGTCTTGCAGACCACCGCCAAGAAGTCTTGCTTGCGCACCACCTTGACGAAGCCGCTGACCTTGCGGGCAGCCGTGTCGTCCACGCTGAGCAACTTGCCACCCAAGCCAGTTGGCCGGATCATGCGCGCATGCAGCATGCCGGGCAGCTTGAAGTCTTGCATGTAGACAAACTTGCCGTTCAACTTGTCCGGAATATCAACCCGGGCAATCGACTGGCCGACGATCTTGTGATCGGCATACGCTTTGAGCGGCGCTTTCGGGTCGAGCTTGAGGTTCATCGGCTTGCCGTCTACCAGCGCGGCGTAGCTGATGTTTTTGTCGCCGGTGCGGGTGGAGATCACGCCATCGGCGACGCTCAGGTCGGCCACGTTCACTTGCCAGCGCGTCGCAGCAGCAGCCAGCAAAGCCTGACGCGCACTGGCCGACGCTTGCCGCAAAGTGACGCCACCGTTTTGCAAAGTCAGGCTACCGGCAGACTGACCTTGGTCGAGCGTGGTCAAAGTGTCGCCCATGATCATGTCGATCTGCTTGAAGTTGACGTCCAGCTCTTCGGCCACCATCTGCATCAGCGCGGTGCGCGCACCGGTGCCCAAGTCAACCTTGCCTGAATAAACCGTGACGCGGCCATCGGCAGCGATGCCGAGCCAGGCGTCGACCTGGTCGCGCACCATGCTCTTGGTGGGCGCGTTGCCCTGCGCTTGGCTCAGAGAGACGCCGGCGAAAGAGAAAGAAACCACAAGGCCACTGCCGGCCTGAAGAAATTGACGACGTTGCATGGCTCAGGCTCCTTTCACAGCAGTGACAGCTGCCGGGGTCATGGCCTCGGACGCCCGTTTGACCGCCTTGATGATGCGCGTGTGGGTCCCGCAACGGCACAGATTGGCCGCCAGCGCGTCTTGAATTTGCACCTCGCTCGGGCGCGGATTCTTGGCCAAAAAAGCCACCGACTGCATGACCATGCCGTTGATGCAATAGCCGCACTGCACGGCCTGCTCGTCAATGAAAGCCTGCTGCACCGGATGTGGTTTTTCTGGTGTGCCCAGCCCTTCCAACGTGACGATCTTGCCGCCCTTGAGATTGGCCACCGGCGTGATGCAACTGCGCACCGCCTGACCGTTGATGAGCACCGTGCAAGCGCCGCACTGGCCTAAGCCGCAACCATATTTAGGGCCTTGCAAGGCCAGGTTGTCGCGCAGCACATACAGCAGCGGCGTGTCGCTGTCGGCTTCCGCCGTGACCGACTTGCCATTCACATTCAGCTGGTATTTCATCTCGTGTTGTCTTTCTGGTTGGCATGCTAACTAGTAGCAATCATTCTGACAGAGGCAATGACTTACAGCGCCTAGGAAAAACACTTAGACAGTGCGTCAACCCGCGCTAGGCGATGCCGTCACGCGGCCGATCATCTCCGGCAGAATCAGGTGCGCCAGCGTGCGCAGCAACCTCAACTCGCCGCCTAAATAGAGTTTCACGTCTTCCCCGAGTTGCAAGTTTTCTTCTTCAATCGTTTTGAGGAGTTTGCTCAACTCGAGCGGCATGGCCTTGACCATGCGGTTCAACTCTCGCGTGCAGATGGCCGGCGTCAGCCCCAAAACCACCCCCGAATCGACAACCGCTTGGCGCGTCACTTGTTGGAAGGTGAGCGCCCCAACCAAGGGAACAGCCATGTCAACATGTGGCCAGTTGGCTTTTTCTTGGGCAAAGGCTACCGTGTTGTAGGTCGCCGTGCTGAGCAGGTCGTAGGCGGGTGCCAAGCTGATGCCTTCATGACTCACCAAGAATGAAATATTTTTGATGTGGTTGTCATGATTGGCGATCAAGACATTGAACACCAACCATTGAAAAAGCTTGAGCCGCGTGCTGGCCCGATTGCGACACAGGAGGATGACGTCTTTCAGCGTTTGAAGATTGGCCACCGTGTATTTGAAAGTCCGTGCCTGGTTCAGCAGTTGGCAAGCGTCGATGATGTGGCGCCGCTGGGTTTGACCACCTTCATCCACAAAACGATCGAACCGCTGAACCAAGTAAACAGGCGCTGGGGTGTAGCGGCGATGCACGGCAGGCACGTCGAGCTTCAGCCGACCCGCTAGCCGCATGACGACATATTCATTGATGACGGAGGCGGGGTAGTCTTCGCCGGGATGATTCGGTTTGAGGATGTGGGTTGAGGGCTCTTCGCCCACGGGCTCGTAAAGTTGGTCGTCTTTGTAGACGACCAAAAGCTTGTGCTGTGCGCCTGCGATCGACATGCGCTTGGGCGCATCTTTGCTGAGCGATGAACGCGGCAGGTCTTTGATTCTGCGAAACAAGACTTCGTCAGACAGCGGCTGTAAACCCGCCTTACCCGTCCCCGCTGCATGAATGACATCCACCGCTTCAGGGGTCATGAGCACCAGCGACCCGGCAGATTCCTGGCCCAAGTACGCCAACAGAGCAAAGGCATCCTCGCCCTGCAAACCTGCTTCGGTCGTCAGTACTTTGCGCAAATCTTCTTCTGGCAGCAGGTTGTCAAAGTACCACTGCACGGGCCGCAGGGTCGCGCCGTCTTGGTGGCTGAGCGTTGAGCGCTTGAGTGCCGGGGACAAATCAAAGCCCTCTGGATCACCGGCCCAATCGGCGGTGTAGTCAAAGGTCCAAAGGTCATTGCCCTCGCTCAGCGTCCCGATGTGTCGACGGTTCAGGTGAACCAGCAAGCTACGCATGGAAGGCAGCATTGGCTTTGGCTTGGAGCTTGTGGAGCTCCGCCAAGGCTTCCTGCGGAATGTCCAAGCTGACCGACACACCCAACTCTTGGAGCAGCCTCAGAACGCGGCCCAGCTGCACGGTGGGTTTACCGCGCTCCACGTCTGAGACAAACTGCTTGCTCAGCCCCGCCGTGGCAGCCAAGTCGTCAATCCGGACTTTAGAGCTGCGCCGGACTGCCCGAGCTAAGAGCCCCAGTTCAGCTGGATGGAGGATGTCGATCTTCATTTATATTTCCTATGATCGAAGGAATTTTATCTTTGTCCGCTGATAAATCAAGAAAAATCCTGAGAACGTAGGATTAATATAATTTTTCACCCATACTCACGCAACAAGCCTGCGATCGCAGGAATATTCAACACCCTGCATCAACTGTCCGTCAAGTGCCTAGGGTCGGATTAGCCAACCGTCTGAGACCCCTTATCATTCAGGATATGCGTTTTTTTATGCTCGCTCTCATGATGATCTTGCTGCCGCTGCGTGGCTGGACTGGCGACGCCATGGCGACAGACATGGCTGTGAGCATGGCGACGCAACAGATGCATCAGACAGCGGCGGCGCAGCACATAGCTGAGGCACACCGAGGGCATCAGGGTCACGACAGCCACGAAGGCCTAGGCGGTCATGCCACTCACGAGGCACCAACCGAAGTGATGGCCAGTGCAGCCGACGGCCTCAGCCACGCCGATTGCGATCAGATGCACGATGCGGGGCACAGCGCAGACCACGGCGCAGGCAGTTGCGAGTCCTGCTCAGCCTGCCAAGCGTGTCACAACGTCGCGCTGCTGGTCACATCAGACGGGTTGACACCGCATTTGAGCGCAGTTTGGACGCCCACCGCAGTGGCCGATCCGTTCGCCAGTGCCGACGCGGCACCCGACCAAAAACCACCGATTTCCTGATCTCCCGGCCCGAATTGGGTCGGTACTTTGCAACTGGGATCGCGCTTTGAGCGCTCATTCCCAGTCTTCCGGTGCTTTCTGACTTGTTCAGCTTGCGCACCCTGCAACCGTATCAGGAGATTTGTTTTGAAAACCCGACCTCATTTTTTAAGAACGCAGCGCATGGCCAGGCATTGGCTCGCCGCCGGCTCTGCCTTTGCCCTGCCCTTGCTGGCACAGGCCGCGCTGGCACAAACGCCGGCTGCCGTGTTTTTACCGCTCGACCCCCAGCCGACACTGCAAGCACTCAGCCCGCAATCAGCCGTGCCGCCCGCTGTTTACCGCTCAACACTCGCTGGCCTGCCGCGTGGCGTCGAAGACACCCAGCTGGACTGGCGCCGTAGCAACGACGCTGTCGGCCAGTTCAAACGTGGGCACATCGACCTGCTCCGCTTAGAGCAACAAAACGCAGCGCCTGCCGCCGCCCAACCGAATGCCGCACCATGAACAGCGCTATTTTTTGTCAATCATTGCTCACGCTTGGCTTGGCCGCCACCTTGGGCGGTTGCGCCAGCGTCGCCTCAGACGGCGGCGTCAACGCCTTGCAACAGCGCATGGCCAGCCTGCCAACGCAAAGCGCCTCGCCGATGATCCTCCCGCGGCCAGGCCAAGACCACAGCAGCGAGATCGCGCAACTGCTGAAAGGTCCACTCAGTGCAGATGCCGCCGTGCGCGTGGCCTTGCTGAACAACCCTGGCCTGCAGATTGCGCTCGGCAGCGACGGCCTCAACATCTCTGACCGGACACTAGCTCAACATCCGGCCAAGCTTCGAATGAGTCAACAGATCACGCGGCTGTCGACCGAGACCCGCAAGGCTTGGCTCAACGCGGTCAGCGCAGCGCAAACCGTGGGTGCGTTGACGCAGGCCCAAGCCGCCGCAGAAGTCAGCGGCGACCTGGCCCGCCGTCTGACGCAGGCTGGCAACTGGAGCCGCTTGCAGCAAGCGCGTCAGCAGGTTTATTTGGTTGAAGCTGCAAGCGACTTATCACGCGCCCAGCAAGCCGCCTTCAGCGCGCGTGAAAAGCTGGTGGTCTTGCTTGGCCTGTGGGGGACGGCAGCGCAGTTTGAGCTACCAACGCAATTGCCCGCCTTGCCCGCGCAGCCGCGTGAACTGCCCGATGTGGAAGCCCGCGCACTGCAAGCGAGGGAAGACATTCGCATCGCGACGCTGCTGTGGCAACGCAAAGAAGCCGAACGCCGCCTGACCCAGCCGGGCGAATTGTGGGACGCCATGGGCGATGCCGCACAGCTGCGTCAGACCGCCATCCAAGTGCGCAGCCAAGCACGTGAAACCTACCAACGTTATCGCAGCCACTACGAGCTCGCAAAGCACCAGCAAAACGAGTTGCTGCCGCTGCGGCAGTTCATCAATGACGAGATGCTGCTGCGCTACAACGGCATGCTGTCAAGCGTCTTTGACGTCTTGGCCGACACCCGCGCGCAAGCGCTCGCCACCCACAGCGCGATTCAAGCCACGCGCGATTTTTGGCTTGCGGACGCCG
>CANFWI010000048.1 GCA_947450675.1 Comamonadaceae bacterium
CATCGGCCGTGTCAGCGGCATCGACTGCCTGATCATTTGCAATGACGCCACGGTCAAAGGCGGCACTTATTACCCGATGACGGTGAAGAAGCATTTGCGGGCACAAGAAGTCGCCATGCAAAACAACTTGCCGTGCATTTACTTGGTTGATTCGGGCGGTGCCAATTTGCCGAACCAAGACGATGTGTTCCCAGACCGCGATCACTTCGGCCGCATTTTTTACAACCAAGCCAACATGAGCGCGCAGGGCATCGCGCAGATCGCCGTCGTCATGGGCTCGTGCACTGCCGGCGGCGCTTATGTGCCCGCCATGAGCGACGAAACTATCATCGTCAAAAACCAGGGCACGATTTTTTTGGGGGGTCCGCCACTGGTCAAGGCCGCCATTGGCGAGATTGTCTCGGCCGAAGATTTGGGCGGTGGCGACGTACACACGCGCCTGTCAGGCGTGGCCGACCACTTGGCGCAAAACGATGCACACGCCTTGGCGTTGGCCCGGCAAGCCGTGGCCAGCTTGAATCGCAGCAAGCTCGTTGAGCAAACGCTGCGCGCGCCAGTGCCGCCTTTGTATGACCCCGTCGAGTTGTACGGCGTGATCCCACTCGACACCCGCAAACCGTATGACGTGCATGAAGTGATTGCGCGCATCGTCGACGGCAGTGAGCTGCATGAATTCAAGGCGCGTTTTGGTGCGACGCTGGTCTGCGGCTTTGCGCACATTGAGGGCATGCCGGTCGGCATCATCGCCAACAACGGCGTGCTGTTTTCCGAGTCAGCACAAAAAGGTGCGCACTTCATCGAGCTCTGCTGCCAACGCAAAATCCCACTGGTGTTTTTGCAGAACATCACCGGCTTCATGGTCGGTCGTAAGTACGAAAACGAAGGCATCGCGCGGCACGGCGCCAAGATGGTCACTGCGGTGGCCACCGCCAGCGTGCCGAAGTTCACCGTCATCATTGGCGGCAGCTACGGCGCCGGCAATTACGGCATGTGCGGCCGGGCATTTTCACCCCGTTTTTTGTGGATGTGGCCGAACGCTCGCATCTGCGTCATGGGCGGTGAGCAAGCGGCCGGGGTGTTGGCCACCGTCAAACGCGACGGCATTGAAGGCCGCGGCGGCAGTTGGAGCGCCGAAGAAGAAGCCGCCTTCAAGCAACCGGTGTTAGATCAGTTCGCGCACCAGTCCAGCCCTTACTACTCAACCGCACGCTTGTGGGACGACGGCGTCATCGACCCGGCCGACACACGCCGCGTGCTGGCCTTGGGTTTGTCGGCGTCCTTGAATGCGCCGATTCCAGAGCCAAAGTTCGGCGTCTTTCGCATGTAAGGCATGTAACGCTGCGCCAGCAACAGACAAAACAAACAGGAGATCCGCATGAAAACAATTTACGACTGCCCCGAACACGAACTGCTGCGCGACCAGATTGCGCGCTTCATTGCCCGCGAAGTTGAGCCGCATGGCGCGGCGTGGGAAGACGCCGGCATGGTGCCGCGTGACGTGCTGCGCCGCATGGGCCAAGCGGGTTTGCTTGGCCTGATGTATGACGAGGCCTACGGCGGCGGTGAGGGTGATGCCCTCACCAACCTAGTGTTTGCTGAAGCGCTGTCGCAGTCGACTTTTGCCGGCTTCATCATCACCGTGTTGGTCCACACCGACATGGCCAGCCCGCACTTGCACCACGCTGGCAGCGCCGAGCAAAAAGCCAAGTACCTGCCGCTCGTGACCGCTGGCGAGATGATCACCGCCGTCGGCATCAGCGAACCCGGCGCCGGCTCAGACGTGGCGGGCATCCGCACCTCTGCACGGCGCGAGGGCGACGAGTGGGTGCTGAACGGCACCAAGATGTTCATCACCAACGGCGTCCATGCAAACCTTTATTTCATCGCTGCCAAGACCGGCCCCGGCCGCCGCGACATGTCGATGTTCATCGTTGAAAAAGGCACGCCCGGTTTCTCGGTCGGCCGCGCATTGAAAAAATCGGGCTGGATGAGCTCAGACACAGCCGAGCTGATTTTGGACAACTGCCGCATTCCTGTGGGCAACTTGCTGGGCGAAGAAAACCGAGGCTTTTACTCGGTGATGAAGAACTTTCAGACCGAGCGCATTGCCTTGGGCGCGATGGCGGTCGGCCACTGCACGCGGGCCTTGCAGCTGACGCTGGACCACGTCAAGCAGCGCCAAGCTTTTGGCGGCACGCTGTGGGACCAGCAAACCATTCGCCATCGCATCGCCATGCTGGATGCCAAAACCCGCGCTGCACGCCAGTTCATGTACCACTGCGCTTGGTCGGTGACGCAAGGCCAAGACATCGTCCAAGAAGTCTCGATGCTGAAGGCGCTGACCGGCGAGCTGGTGAATGAAGTGGTGCAGACCTGCCAGCAATTTCACGGCGGCATGGGCTACATCCGCGAGACCGCGATTGAACGCCTGTGGCGCGACGCGCGCGTGCTGGCGATCGGCGGCGGCGCGACCGAGGTGATGCTCGAAGAAGTCGCTAAACGTTATTAAGTACACGGCTGCACCATGACAACCCCTAACGCTGTACTCGAAATTTGCAGACCCGATGCCCACGTGGCCGAGGTCTGGCTGAATCGCCCTGATGTGCGCAACGCCTTCAACGCGGAGTTGATCGCTGCGCTCACCAGCACTTTTGCGGCGCTGTCGGCTGAGCCGGAGTTGCGCGTCATCGTGTTGGGCGCACGCGGCAAGGCTTTTTGCGCCGGCGCTGATCTGAACTGGATGCGCGCCATGGCCGATTACAGCTGGGAGCAAAACCGCGCTGACGCGCAAAAGCTCGCCGACATGCTGTGGACGCTGGACCAATGCCCGGTGCCCATCGTCGGCCGTGTTCAAGGTGATTGCTACGCCGGCGGCATGGGGCTGGCGGCTATTTGCGATGTGCTGGTGGCCTCCGACAACGTGACCTTTTGCCTGTCTGAGGCACGGCTTGGCTTGCTGCCCGCCACCATCAGCCCGTACGTGGTGCGCGCTCTCGGCACGCAGGCGTCGCGCCGCTACATGGTGACGGCTGAGCGCTTCAGCGCCGCCGAGGCGCACAGCCACGGACTCGTGCATGTGCTGTGTACCGCCGAACAACTGGACCACCAAGTGGCTGAGCTGGTGACGACGCTGGTGGCCAACGGCCCCTTGGCGTCGCGGGCTTGCAAGCTGCTGGTGCGCGACGTCAGTGGCGCACCACTGGACGAAGCGCTGCGCGCTGACACCGCACGCCGCATTGCCGACATTCGGGCCAGCGACGAAGGTCGCGAAGGCCTGCAGTCTTTTCTACAGAAACGTCCACCGAGCTGGTTGGCTGCGCCGACTGCCACGTAAAGAAAGCGGTCTATCGCCATGTTCATGTTCAAGAAAATCCTGATCGCCAATCGCGGCGAGATCGCCAGCCGCGTCGCCGCCACAGCCAGACGCATGGCCATCAAAACGGTGGCGGTTTACTCGGACGCCGATGCCGACGCCAAGCACGTGACGGCCTGCGACGAAGCCGTGCACATTGGCGGCAGCGCGCCGAAAGACAGTTATCTGCGCTGGCAGCGCATCATCGCCGCAGCGCAAGCCACGGGCGCTGACGCGATTCATCCGGGCTATGGTTTTTTGAGCGAGAACGAAGAGTTTGCGCAAGCCTGTGCGGAGGCGGGCTTGGTCTTCATTGGTCCGCCAGCGTCAGCCATCAAAGCCATGGGCCTGAAAGCCGAGTCCAAGCGGTTGATGGAAAAAGCCGGCGTGCCGCTGGTGCCCGGCTACCACGGCAGTGACCAAAACCCGGCGCTGTTGCAGCGCGAAGCCGACCGCATCGGTTACCCGGTGCTGATCAAAGCCAGTGCCGGCGGCGGTGGCAAAGGCATGCGCGCGGTCGACACCTCCGAAGACTTTGCCGCGGCGCTGGCCTCTTGTCAGCGCGAAGCCATCAACAGCTTCGGCGACGATGCTGTGCTGATTGAGAAATACGCCCAGCGCCCGCGTCACATCGAAATCCAAATCTTTGGCGACACGCAGGGCAACTACGTGCATCTGTTCGAGCGTGATTGCTCGGTGCAACGCCGGCATCAAAAAGTGCTGGAGGAAGCGCCAGCGCCCGGCATGACTGAAGCCATGCGGCAACAGATGGGTGAAGCGGCGGTGGCGGCTGCGCGCGCGGTGCATTACGTTGGCGCTGGCACGGTGGAATTCATTGTTGAAAACTTAGATGGTGGTGGGAAATCAGCCCCCTCGGGGGGCAGCGAAGCACACGCAGTGGCGAGCGTGGGGGCCAATTTCTACTTCATGGAGATGAACACGCGCTTGCAGGTGGAGCATCCGGTGACAGAGGCCATCACCGGGCTTGACCTGGTTGAATGGCAGTTGCGGGTCGCCGCAGGTCAGCCCTTGCCGCTCAAGCAAGCGCAGTTGCGTCGGCAGGGCCACGCGATCGAGGCGCGTATTTGCGCCGAGAGCCCCGACAACCAGTTCTTGCCAGCGACCGGCACGCTGCAGGTTTACCGTCAGCCGGTCTGCACGCGCTTTGAGCGCGCGGACGGCCCGGTCCATGTGCGGATTGACGACGGTGTGCGCGAAGGCGATGCGATTTCGCCGTATTACGACTCGATGGTGGCCAAGTTGATCGTGCATGGTGACAGCCGCGAACAAGCGCTGGCGCGCATGGACCAAGCCCTGAGCGAATTCCACATCGTCGGCCTGCAAACCAATGTGCAGTTTTTGCGGCACGTGGTGCAGAGCCAGTCCTTCGCCAAAGCTGATCTCGACACCGCTTTGATTCCGCGTGAGGCGGGCGTGCTTTTTCATCAGGAAAAGCTCGGTTTGCCGGTGGCCGTGGCCGCAGCGGTGGCGCTCACGCTCGAAGAAGAAAAATCCCGCGAGACAGCCGACCCTTTCAGCCGCACCGACGGTTGGCGCTTGCACGGCCCGAGTCAGCGCCGCTTTGAGTTTGAGTTTCATGGCGAGACACAGGCGGCGCAGCTGGCGCGTGCACATGACGGAACGCTGCAGTTGGCGTTGGGTGATGCGCGCCTGCCCATGCACTACAGCGCCACGGCCAAAGGCTTGCAGCTTGAACTCGACGGCCAACGCTGGCGGCTCCAGACCTACCGGCGCGGCGAGGTGGTGCATGTGTTTGGCGCGACGGGTGCGACGCAGATCACCGAAATCGACCTGCTGGCGCACGCTGGCGTGGCGCAGCATGAGGCTGGCCGATTGACCGCGCCGATGCCTGGCAAGGTCGTGTCTTTTCAGGTCAAGGCGGGCGACACGGTCAGCCGGGGTCAGGCGTTGGCGGTGATGGAGGCCATGAAGATGGAGCACACCATCGCGGCGCCTGCCGATGGCGTGGTCGCTGAAATTCTGTATGCGCCCGGCGACCAAGTGCTTGAAGGTGCTGAATTGTTGACGATGGCGGCCTGAGGAATGACTCGGCGACCACGAATGGTCAGCACTTGGTAAGTACTGCGAATTACGCTTCGTCCCATATTAATTATTTGGAGACAGCGAGATGAATGACGATTTGGTTCAGCGCATTGCGAACCACCCCAAATACCAGGAGCTGAAAGCCAAGCGCTCCAGCTTCGGCTGGTGGCTCACCTTGGCCATGATGATCGTTTATTACGGCTTCATTGTGCTGGTGGCTTTCGACAAAGAATTTCTTGCCCAAAAGCTAGGTGCTGGAGTCATGACCGTCGGCATTCCGGTGGGTTTTGGCGTGATTATTTTCACGATCGTGATCACGGCTATTTACGTTCGCCGTGCCAACAGCGAATTTGATGAACTGACTGAAGCGGTGAAGAAGGCGGTGCTCAAATGAATTTTAAAAATAACAATCTGCGCCAAATTTTGAGTTTGCTGGCATTGTTCAGCGTCTCGGCGATCGCTTGGGCTGCGGGTGCAGACCTCGGCCAGGCGCAAAAGCAAGCCACCAACTGGACGGCCATCAGCATGTTTGCGGCGTTTGTGGTGGGCACCTTGTTCATCACCAAATGGGCCGCGGCCAAAACCAAGTCAGCCTCTGATTTTTACACCGCCGGTGGCGGTATCACCGGCTTTCAAAATGGCTTGGCGATTGCCGGTGACTACATGTCTGCAGCGTCCTTTTTGGGCATTTCTGCAGCCGTCATGGCCAGCGGTTTTGACGGGTTGATTTACTCCATCGGTTTCTTGGTGGGCTGGCCCGTCATCACCTTTTTGATGGCAGAGCGCTTGCGTAATCTGGGTAAGTTCACGTTTGCCGACGTCGCCGCATTCCGCTTCAAACAAGCACCGATCCGCATCTTTGCGGCGTCGGGCACCTTGGTGGTGGTGGCTTTCTACCTGATCGCGCAAATGGTCGGTGCGGGTCAATTGATCAAGCTGCTGTTTGGTTTGGACTACTGGATGGCGGTTGTCATTGTCGGCGCGCTGATGATGGTGTATGTGCTGTTTGGCGGCATGACGGCCACCACTTGGGTGCAGATCATCAAGGCGTGTTTGTTGCTGGGTGGCGCGTCTTTCATGGCCTTCTCGGTGATGTTGCACTTCGGCTTCAGCCCGGAAGCCATGTTTGCCCAAGCCGTTCTGATCAAGACCGACTTGGCCTTGAAAGACGGGAAAATTGCGGAAGTGGCGGCGCAGGTGGGCTCGTCCATCATGGGGCCGGGTAACTTCGTCAAAGACCCGATTTCTGCCATCAGTTTCGGCATGGCTTTGATGTTTGGAACCGCCGGTTTGCCGCATATCTTGATGCGCTTTTTCACGGTTCCGAGTGCCAAGGAAGCCCGTAAATCTGTCATGTGGGCGACCGGCTGGATCGGTTACTTTTACCTGCTGACCTTCATCATCGGTTTTGGCGCTATCACCTTTGTGTTGACCAATCCAGACTTTTTGGACGCCAAAGGCGGCCTGATCGGTGGCGGCAACATGGCCGCTATTCACCTCGCCAATGCGGTCGGCGGCAATGTGTTTCTTGGCTTTATTTCTGCCGTGGCTTTTGCCACCATCTTGGCGGTTGTTGCCGGGTTGACGCTGTCGGGCGCTTCTGCGGTGTCGCATGACCTGTATGCCACGGTCATCAAAAACGGCAAAGCCGACAGCAAGTCTGAACTGCGCGTTTCCAAGATCACCACCATCGGCCTCGGCATTTTGGCTGTTGCCTTGGGCATCGTCTTTGAGAAGCAGAACATTGCGTTCATGGTGTCGCTGGCTTTCGCGATTGCAGCCTCAGCCAACTTCCCGGTGTTGTTCATGTCGGTCCTCTGGAAAGACTGCACCACCCGCGGCGCCGTGATTGGTGGCTTTCTGGGCTTGATCTCTTCCGTGGTGCTGACGGTGGTTTCGCCGTCGGTGTGGGAAGCCACGCTCGGCAACCCGAAAGGTTCAGCCTTGTTCCCATACACCTCGCCAGCCTTGTTCTCGATGACCATTGGCTTCGTCGGTATCTGGTTGTTCTCGATCCTCGACAACAGCCAGCGTGCCGCCATCGACCGCGCCGGTTTCCTGGCGCAGCAAGTGCGTTCTGAAACAGGCATAGGCGCGTCGGGTTCATCCGGCCACTGAGCTGTATGTTTCCCAGTGAACTTCGGTTCGCTGGGTTGATGCGTTAAAAAGGACTGCGGGGTCACACCGGCAGTCCTTTTTTTGTTGTGGCTACCAGCGCAAGGGCATCTTTCATTTGAGATACTGGACTTGAGGAAACACCGCACCATGAAACTACCCAGCCACGTCAAGCTTGTCGATGTCGGTCCACGCGACGGTCTGCAAAATGAAAAATCGCCTGTCCCGGCGGCCATCAAAATCGAGTTGGTGCAGCGCCTGCAAGATGCCGGCTTGCGGGAGATTGAAGTCACCAGTTATGTCTCGCCCAAATGGGTGCCGCAAATGGCGGACAACGCCGAGGTCATGGCCGGCATACGGCGCCAGCCCGGTGTGCGCTTCTCGGTGCTGACGCCCAACTTGCAGGGGCTTGACGCCGCACTGGCGGCTCCCAAGCATCTCTGGCCTGACGAGATTGTGGTGTTTGCCGCTGCCAGCGAAGCCTTCAGCCAGCGCAATATCAACTGCTCGATCGCGGAGAGCATGACGCGTTTTGCGCCCGTGGTGGCGGCTGCGCGTGCCGCCGGCATTCATGTGCGCGGTGCCATGAGTTGCACCGTGGGTTGCCCGTATGAAGGCGAGATTGCGCCTGAGCGTGTGGCTTATTTGGCCCGCCTGATGAAAGACATTGGTGTGCAACACGTGGGCGTTGCTGACACCATCGGCGTCGGCACGCCGCGCAAAATCCAGCGCGCCATTGAAGCGACTTTGCTGCATTACGACATCGCCGATGTGTCGGGACATTTCCACGACACCTACGGTCAGGCCTTGGCCAATACGCTGGCGGCGCTGGAGCTGGGCGTCTGGCAGTTCGACACGTCGGTGGCCGGTCTGGGTGGCTGCCCTTATGCCAAAGGCGCGACCGGCAATGTGGCGACTGAAGACGTGGTTTACATGCTGCACGGCATGGGCATCGACACCGGCATTGACTTGGACAAGTTGGTCGACGCTGGCAAGTTCATCAGCGACTTTTTGGGCCGCCCACCCAGTTCGCGTGCAGCCACAGCGATCTTGAACAAGCGGCTGCTGTGATGTGCGGCGCAGAGCTTCACGCACTGCCTGAAGGTGTGCAACGCGTCGCGGCATTTCTGCAAGCGCGCGGTCATGCCCAGCTGCCGGTCATGCTGGACGGCGCGGCACGCACCGCTCAGCAGGCGGCCGATGCGCTCGGCGTCGAGCTCGGACAAATCGCCAAGAGCATTGTTTTTCGCCGCAAGGTGGACGATGTGGCGGTGATGGTTGTGACCTCGGGCGACCAACGGGTCGATGAGCGCAAAGTCGAAGCGCTGGTCTGTATGGACGGCAAGCGCTTAGGCCGTGCCGATGCGGAATTCGTCAAGGCTAAAACCGGCTTTTCAATTGGCGGCGTGTCGCCTGTCGCGCATGCTATGCCGGTAGTGCTGTTGATCGACCAGAGTCTGCTGCGTTTTACCGAGATCTGGGCTGCCGCGGGTCACCCGAACGCGGTGTTCCGCTTGAGCGCTGAAGAGCTGGTCGGCCTTAGCGGTGCACCCCTCGTTGACGCCGCCGTTGCACCGATTCTGGCAAGCGGGGATTTGGCGCGCGCGATGGAGCAGATGACTGCCGCTGCACTGGCCGTGGCGCGCAGTCCGGCGGGCTCCAGCATCCCCTCGCCGTGTATTTCGGTCTGCCGTATTCAGCCGGAAAGCGGTCTGTGCGAAGGCTGCTTTCGAACCATCCCCGAGATCACCGCTTGGAGCCGCGCCGATGAAGCCGACAAGCGCCAGATCTGGCGCGTCATTGCGCAGCGCGCGGTGCAACAATCTCGCACATGAGATCGATTGTTTGTTACCTCGACTGGATGTCCCCGCAGGCCTGTCTGGCCTTTGAGCGCTTGCCTGAGGCGTTGCGTGGTGTCAGCTACAGCGTGCGCTACAAGCCGGTGCTGATGTCCCGTTTGGCCAAGCAACAAGACCTGCTGCGACTGGCGGTGGCCTGCGACGTAGCCGGTACGCCAAACCGCTACGCCTGCGAGACTATTTTTCGGCATGTCTCGGCGTGCGGTGACGAGGCCACGGACCCCTTGCGTCTGGCCGCACTGAGTGTTCAGTTGGCGCCGGTGCAAGACGTTACGAGCGACAGCGTGAATGCGCAGCTGAAAGCGCATGCCGCAGAAGCGATCGCAGCGGGTGTTTTGGAGCTGCCCACTTGTGTCGTTGATGGCCAGGTTTTTGGCGGTTTGGATTCGTTGCCCATGCTGCGCGATTACCTGCTGGGCGAGGCCTGCGGCAGCCCGTGAGCGGGTGCGGCATGCCTCAAAAATGAGGGTTTCCCCTGTCGGTAGAAACCTTGATTTTTTTCCGCTGAATTTGTTGGTTTCTCCTCTGAAAACGTCGTTTTTGAAGTGATTTTTCCCCGTCAGTTTAGATTCAGTTTCGCGTCAGAGTCCGGTCAGAAGTAAGACACAAAATATTGCAAACATCAGCAATTGATGTGATTAACAACTATTAGGAGACTTTGATATGTCGACAACAGCGCCTGATCGGCCCATGACCAGCACAGAGAAGAAGGTGATTTTCGCCTCGTCTCTGGGCACCGTGTTTGAGTGGTATGACTTTTACCTTTACGGCTCGCTTGCCGCGATCATTGCCAAGCAGTTTTTCAGCGGCTTGGATGAAGGCTCTGCCTTCATCTTTGCGTTGTTGGCTTTTGCCGCAGGTTTCATTGTGCGGCCGTTTGGCGCGCTGGTGTTTGGCCGTTTGGGCGACATGATCGGTCGTAAATACACTTTCCTGATCACCATTTTGATCATGGGTTTGTCTACCTTCATCGTCGGTTTGCTGCCCAGCTACGCCAGCATCGGCGTGGCTGCGCCGGTCATTCTGATTGGTCTGCGCATGCTGCAAGGTCTGGCCTTGGGCGGTGAGTACGGCGGTGCGGCGGTGTATGTGGCTGAGCATGCCCCACACGGCAAGCGCGGTGCGTACACCTCGTGGATTCAAACGACCGCCACGCTCGGTCTGTTTCTGTCGCTGATGGTGATTCTCGGCACCCGCACCTTGATCGGTGAGGCTGCTTTTGCCGACTGGGGCTGGCGCGTTCCGTTCGTCGGGTCGATTCTGTTGTTGGGTGTGTCGGTGTACATCCGCTTGTCTATGGAAGAGTCGCCTGCTTTCGTCAAAATGAAAGCTGAAGGCAAAACCTCCAAGGCGCCGTTGTCCGAGTCTTTCGGCCAGTGGAAGAACCTGAAGATCGTGATTTTGGCGCTGGTCGGCTTGACCGCTGGTCAGGCTGTGGTCTGGTATTCAGGTCAGTTCTACGCCTTGTTCTTCTTGACGCAAGCATTGAAAGTTGACGGCGCGACCGCCAATATTTTGGTGGCGGTGTCGCTGTTGATCGGCACGCCATTCTTCATCGTTTTCGGTGCGCTGTCAGACAAGATTGGCCGCAAGCCGATCATCATGGCGGGTTGCTTTTTGGCCGCTGTGACCTACTTCCCGGTGTTCACGGCGCTGACCAAGGCTGCCAACCCTGACTTGGCTGCTGCGCAAGCGGCCAACAAGGTGTTCGTCTCGGCTGACCCCACTGAGTGTTCGTTCCAGTTCAATCCGACTGGCACCGTCAAGTTCACCAGCTCGTGCGACATCGCCAAGCAAGTACTGGCCGGCGCTTCGGTGAGTTACGAAAACATCGCTGCTGCTGCCGGTACGCCAGCCAGCATCAAAATTGGTGAGACGGTGATCCCTGGCTACACCTCCAAAGGCCTGCCAGCAGCTGAAGCCAAGCTCAAGGACGCTGAGTTCAAAAAGGCCGTGGCTGAAGCTCTCAAAGGAGCCGGTTACCCAGCCAAAGCTGATCCAGCCAAGGTCGACAAGGTCACGGTGATCTTGATTCTGACCTACCTCGTGCTGCTGGTGACCATGGTGTATGGCCCGATCGCCGCCATGTTGGTGGAGATGTTCCCGACGCGTATCCGGTACACCTCGATGAGCTTGCCCTACCACATCGGCAACGGTTGGTTCGGCGGTTTGCTGCCCACCACCGCGTTCGCCATCGTGGCGCAAACCGGCAACATGTACAACGGCTTGTGGTACCCGATCATCATCGCTGGCGCGACCGTCGTGATTGGCACCTTGTTCATCAAGGAAACCAAAGACGTTGACATCTACGCTGACGACTGAGCGTGGGTTAATTGATCTGCAGGCCCTCGTCTTTGGACGGGGGCTTTTTTTATTTAAAAAGGAAAGAAAATCATGTGGAAAATTGCATTGGCTTTTGTCGCGTTCGCAGCGTTGGCGATCTTCATTTTGAGCAAGGGTGGCGAGATCGATATGGGCGGCGAAAAGCACGGCGCTGACGCCATCCATTCAGAGCCCGCACCGGTTGCCGCACCCGCACCGGCGGCCAAGTAACAGCAAGCGATCAAAAGGGACTCGCCTGAGTCCCTGTTATGCAGAGCGCTCAGCCGCTACACGCGGCAGCCGGCGCAAACCCACCCGATTTTTTCACGCAGTATTCCGGCTTCGGAGCAGATGCCGCGCCCGACATCTGCAGGCGTGAACAGGCTGTCGACAGGTCTCCGCGGCCTCGCTTGACATGCCGCATCTGTCTAGGGCTTACCCTTGCCTGCGTTGCGAATGTCCACCCCATCTCAGATCGCGATAAAACCCCCAAGGGTTAACACTGGCGTGGCGGGTATTCACTGGCATTGTTGTCAGGAAACTGTCAGCCGCATTAATCACATTAGCGCATCTATTAAATAAAAGTAATTCCAAGATGCTACTTTTTATCGTTATTTTGAAAAGCTTGATCGAGCTGTCCTTGATGTTTCTCGTCGGCCGAGGTCTGTTGGGTTTGCTGGCCGGCGCCAAGCGGCAGACCAATATTTTTTGGCAGTTGCTCGATGTCGCCTCCAAACCTTCACTTTGGTTGACGCGCCGCGTCAGCCCCAAGCTGATCCTTGACCAGCACATTCCGTTGGCGGCCGGCAGTTGGCTGATCATCGCGTGGGTGCTGGTGGTCATGGCCAAAATTGATCTTTGCCTTCAGCTTGGGACTGCGGCTTGCCAATGAGCTTCAACACCACACAAGACGCCGCGCCCGGTATAGGGCGGCGGGCACTTTTTGTCTTGCATTGGCGCGCCAAAATTTTCTTGTTTCTCGGCATGCGCGCATCCGCCAAGCAGGTTTTTCAAGTCGTTTTGCAGCGTGCTCCCAAAGACTTGCTGGCCCTGAACAGCTTGGGCTTCAGCGCCATGCATGAGGGCAACTTTGTGCTGGCGCTGACTTATTTCGAGCAGGTCTCGGAACTCTCCTCGGAGTCCTCGAATGCGCATTTCAATCGGGCTTTTGTGTGCGAAGAGCTCGGCCGCCTTGAGGACGCCGAACGCGGTTTTCGGGCCGCCATCGCGATCGAGGACAAGATGGACCGGGCTTGGTACGGCCTCGGTCTGGTGCTGGTTCGACAAGGACGGCTTGAAGAAGCCGTTGTCGCACTCAAGCGCAACACCCAACTTCAACCCATGAGCCCCTTTGGCTGGTATCAGTTGGCTCGGGTGCATGTGGACTTGAAGCAAGCCGACGAGGCGCTGGTGGTGATCCGTTACCTGCAGGGGTTTGAGCCCAAGGTGGCGGCTCAACTCGAGCGTGAGACGGGATTGAGGGGCGGACATTTGAGTTGAGTTTTTAAAAATTTAAACAAAGGAGACAAGCGATGGAACTGACAGCCAGGCACCATGACTATTGGCGCAAAAATCTGCAAATCACTGCCTTTTTATTGGGCATTTGGTTTTTTGTAACCTTCGTATTGGTCTTCTTTGCAAGAGACCTCGACTTCAATTTTTTTGGTTGGCCCTTCTCGTTTTGGGTCGCGGCCCAAGGCGCACTGGTGGTGTACTGCGTGATCATCTGGTACTACGCCCGCTACATGAACCGGCTTGACAGGGAATACGGCGTCGCCGAAGGAGAAGAGTCATGAGCATGTTTGGCGGCGAAAACCAATCGCAAAGCGAGTTCAAAAAAGGCCTGAACAAGGTCTACACCTGGTACACCGGCGGCTTCATCAGCTTCGTCATTGTGCTGGCCATCCTCGAGCAAATGGGCCTGCCAAGAAATTGGATTGGCTACCTGTTCTTGGCTGCAACCGTGCTGCTGTATGCCGGTATTGGCATCATGAGTCGAACCAACGACGCGGCCGAATACTATGTGGCGGGCCGACGCGTACCGGCCATGTACAACGGCATGGCCACCGGCGCTGACTGGATGTCTGCGGCGTCCTTCATCGGCATGGCCGGAACCTTGTACCTCACGGGCTACGGCGGTCTGGCTTTCATTCTGGGCTGGACCGGCGGTTACTGCTTGGTGGCGCTTTTCTTGGCGCCTTATTTGCGCAAGTTCGGGCAGTTCACCATCCCTGACTTTTTGGGTGCCCGCTACGAGGGCAATATGCCGCGTTTGATTGGCGTGTTTGCAGCCGTTTTGTGCTCCTTCACCTACGTTGTGGCACAAATTTACGGCGTCGGCTTGATCACCGCGCGGCTCACCGGCCTAGCTTTCGAGGTTGGTATTTTTGCGGGTCTGGCGGGCATTTTGGTCTGCTCCTTTTTGGGCGGTATGCGAGCCGTCACTTGGACTCAAGTGGCCCAATACGTGATCTTGATCATTGCGTACTTGTTGCCGGTGGTCTGGTTGTCGGTCAAGCACACGGGCGTGCCGGTGCCGCAAGCCGTCTACGGCTACACGCTTGAAAAAGTCACGGCCAGAGAAGCTGAGTTGCTGCAGGATCCGAAAGAGCTTGAAGTGCGCGGTATTTTCAAGGCGCGTTCAGACGCTGCCGCTGAAAAACTCAAGGATGTTCCTGCGGCCATGGCTGCTGACAAAGCCGCAGCGCAGACGGTACTGGACAACCTGAAGGCTTCGAACGGCGCTGTGGCCGACATCAATGCAGCAGAAGCGGCTTTGGCCCGATTGCCGCAAGATGAAGTGGCCGCCACGGCGGCCTACATCGCGGCGCGAACCAGCAATGCGACGCGTTCCAATCCACCGATCAGGCATGCGCAACCCTTCCCAGGCAAGGACGAGGCGACGCAGAATATCGCGCGCAAAAACTTCATGGCGTTGGTTTTCTGTTTGATGATTGGCACGGCAGCCTTGCCGCACATCCTCATGCGTTACTACACCGTGCCATCGGTGCGGGCGGCGCGGGAGTCGGTCAGCTGGTCACTGTTCTTCATCTTCTTGCTCTACTTCACAGCGCCGGCGCTGGCGGTGTTGGCCAAGTATGAGGTTTACACGGTCTTGGTGAACACGCCATTTGCCAGTCTGCCGGAGTGGATATCGCGTTGGAACGCGGTCGATCCGAGCCTGCTGTCGGTGGTTGACATCAACAAAGATGGCATCTTGCAGCTGGCTGAAATCTCGATTGGCGGCGACATCATTGTGCTGGCCACGCCTGAAATTGGTGGCCTGCCTTATGTGGTCTCGGGCATGGTGGCGGCGGGTGGTTTGGCTGCGGCGCTGTCGACAGCGGACGGCTTGCTGTTGACGATTGCAAACGCCTTGTCGCATGACGTGTACTACAAGGTGATTGACCCGAATGCCTCGACCGCGCGTCGCGTCATGGTGTCCAAGTCCTTGTTGCTGGTGGTCGCCTTGTGCGCGGCGTATGTGGCGGCGCAGAAACCGGCGGACATCTTGTTCCTGGTGTCGGCGGCGTTCTCGTTCGCAGCGGCGGCGTTCTTCCCGGCGCTGACCTTGGGCATCTTCTGGAAGCGCGCCAACAAGTGGGGCGCCTCACTGGGCATGGTCGCGGGTCTGGGCATCACGTTCTACTACATGATCACCACCCAGCCTTGGCTTTACAAGCTGGCGCATGGCACGGCCATCACGCCAGAGATCATCAAGGCCAACACGTGGTGGGACATCGCACCGATCTCGGCCGGTCTGTTTGGCGTGCCGCTCGGTTTTGCGGTGATCATCATCGTCTCGCTGCTGACCAAGGCGCCAGGCCGAGAGGTCCAAGAACTGGTGGAGCATGTGCGTTACCCCAGCCTAGACGGTTCAACCTCTGGCGCCAGCCCTGCGCACTGACCACTGAAGCGCTTTGGTCAAAACCCCCGTCACTTGAGGTGGCGGGGGTTTTTTATTTTTAATTTGTGCGAATGACCATTTGCCGACCCGCTGTTCTGAGCGTGCCTAGAATGTTCGCCTCACCAGCAAAGATCGCTACTTCATGTCCCAAGGCATCATCCGGATTCGTGGCGCACGCCAGCACAACCTCAAAAACATCGACCTAGACATTCGCACTGGCGAGCTGACGGTGGTCACCGGGCCCAGCGGGTCGGGCAAGTCGTCTTTGGTGTTTGACACGCTGTTTGCCGAAGGCCAGCGCCGCTACGTCGAAACCTTCTCCGCTTACGCGCGGCAGTTTTTAGACCGCATGGACAAGCCGGCGGTTGACAAAGTGGAAGGCGTGCCGCCAGCCATTGCGATTGACCAGACCAATCCGGTCCGCAGCTCACGCTCGACGGTCGGCACCATGACCGAGCTGAATGATCACCTGAAGCTGCTCTACGCCCGCGCCACACAGCTCTTTGACCAACAAACCGCTCAGCCGGTGCGGCACGACACGCCGGAGTCGATTTATGCCGAGCTGATGGCCCGCACTCAAGACGCCGACCCGCGCGTGGTGATGACCTTTCCGGTCGAGCTGCCGGCCAACACCAGCGCAGAAGAAGTTGCGCAGTGGTTGTCTGCCAGCGGCTTCACCCGCGTTCATGCGGAGCGTGAAATGGCCACGATTTCGGGCGTTCGCAAAATTCTGGACGTGGTGGCCGACCGCTTCCGGCTGCACAGCACTGAAAAAGTCCGCGTCATTGAAGCCATTGAAATGGCGCTCAAGCGCGGCGGACGTTTGAATGTGTATGTGATGGATGCCGAAGCAACGAGCCCTGAGGTCCTCCACAGGTTTTCGAGTGGCCTGCATTGCCCGGCCAGCGACCTGCGCTACGCCGACCCGACGCCCTCGCTGTTTTCCTTCAACTCCGCCATGGGCGCTTGCGACACCTGCCGTGGTTTCGGCCGGGTCATCGGCGTTGATTACGGTCTGGTGATTCCGAACGACAAACTCACCCTGCGCTCTGGCGCCATCAAGGTGATGCAGACGCCGGCCTGGAAAGAAGCCCAGGACGACTTGCTGCGCCACGCCGAAGCGGCGGGCATTCCGCGCGACACGCCTTGGTACAAGCTCACACCGGAGCAAAAAGAGTGGGTCATCAACGGCTCGCCCAGCTGGAACGGGCAGTGGAACCAACACTGGTTCGGCATCAAGCGCTTTTTTGAATACCTTGAGAGCAAGGCTTACAAAATGCACATCCGCGTGCTGCTGTCAAAGTACCGCAGCTACACGCCGTGTGAAAGTTGCGGCGGCGCGCGCTTGAAGACCGAAGCCTTGCTCTGGCGCTTGGGTTCGAAAGAGGCGGCCGATGCCGTGCTGCCGGCTGCATCGCGTTTCATGCCGGTTGGCGCTGGGTGGACGCGGGCGCAACTGGAAGCCATGCCGGGTCTCTCGCTGCACGACTTGATGCACTTGCCGATTGACAAGCTGCGCGACTTTTTCACGCAGATTGGCCCGACCACGCTGGCCGACGAGTCTGACCGCCAAGCGCTGAAATTGTTGTTTGAAGAAATCCACCAGCGCCTGAAGTATTTGTGCGACGTCGGCATTGGCTACCTGACGCTGGACCGGCAAAGCCGCACGCTGTCGGGCGGCGAGGTGCAGCGCATCAACCTGACCACGGCTTTGGGCACTTCCTTGGTGAACACGCTGTTCGTGCTCGACGAGCCGTCGATCGGTCTGCACCCGCGCGACATGCACCGCATCACGCAAGCCATGCACCGCCTGCGCGACGCGGGCAACACGCTGGTCGTGGTGGAGCATGACCCCGCTGTGATGCTGGCCGCTGACCGCATGATCGACATGGGGCCGGGGCCGGGTGAAAAGGGCGGTCAAATTGTCTTCGACGGCACACCCGAAGACCTGCGCCATGCCGACACCTTGACCGGCGATTACCTCGGTTCGCGCAAGCGGGTCGGCATGGGTTTCAAACGTGCGGTCACAGACAACACGCCGCGCCTGATTCTGGAAGGCGCCCGCGACCACAACCTGAAAAACATCAGCGTCGATTTCCCCTTGCAGCGGCTGGTGGTGGTCACCGGCGTCAGCGGCTCGGGCAAGTCGACTTTGATGCAAGATATTTTGGCACCAGCCTTGCTGCGCCAATTTGGCAAAGCCACCGAAACACCGGGCGAGCACGATCGTTTGATGGGTGCCGATCACTTGAGCGATGTGGTCTTCGTCGACCAGTCGCCGATTGGCAAAACAGCGCGGTCTAATCCGGCCAGCTATGTCGGTGCCTGGGACGCCGTGCGCGAGTTGTTCGCCGTGTCGCCACTCAGCCGTGAGCGCAGTTACACCGCCTCTAAATTCAGCTTCAACAGCGGCGATGGCCGTTGCCCGACCTGCGGCGGTTCTGGTTTTGAGCATGTCGAAATGCAGTTTTTGAGCGACGTTTATTTGCGTTGCCCGGATTGCGACGGCCAACGTTACCGACCCGAAATTCTGGAGGTGACGATTGAGCGGCGTTATCCGGATGGCCGCGTTGTAGTGATGAATGTGGCCGATGTGCTGGAGCTGACGGTGAGCGAGGCCAGCCAACTGTTTGCCTACGACCGTGAAGTGATTCGCGCGCTGCAGCCGATCGTTGACGTGGGGCTGGAGTACGTCAAGCTGGGTCAACCGGTGCCGACGCTGTCGGGTGGCGAAGCCCAGCGTTTAAAACTCGCTGGCTTTCTGGCAGGCAACAGCGCCAAAGGAGCCAAAGCCAAACCGACCATCGCCAGCCTGAGCCGCCAGCCGCTGGCGCTGCGCGCGCACCGCGGCACGCTCTTTTTGCTGGACGAGCCGACCACCGGCCTGCACTTTGACGACATCGCCAAGCTCATGCGCGCGCTGCGAAAACTCATCGAAGCCGGCCATTCGCTGATCGTCATCGAGCACAACCTCGACGTGATTCGCTCCGCCGATTGGTTGATCGACCTGGGCCCCGAAGGCGGTGAAGCCGGCGGCTGGCTGGTCGCCGAAGGCACGCCCGAAGCCGTGCGCGAACACCCGACATCGCACACCGCCAAAGCCTTGCGCGAGTACGAAGAAGCCATGGGCAGCGTGCATGCGGTTGAAGAAGTCAAGGCGAAAGCCTGGGTCACGCGGCCAGCTGCATCCAACATGATTCAGATCGTCAATGCCAGAGAGAACAACCTGAAAAGCCTGTCGGTCGATATTCCGCGCGGCAAGTTCAATGTGGTGACGGGTGTCTCCGGTTCGGGCAAGTCGACGCTGGCGTTCGACATCTTGTTCAACGAAGGACAGCGGCGGTATTTGGAGTCGCTCAACGCCTATGCACGCAGCATCGTTCAGCCGGCCGGTCGGCCGGAGGTGGATGCGGTTTACGGCATTCCGCCGACGGTGGCGATTGAGCAGCGCTTGTCACGCGGTGGTCGCAAATCGACGGTGGGCACGACGACCGAAGTTTGGCATTTCTTGCGCTTGCTGTACGTCAAGCTCGGCATCCAGCATTGCACCCACGACGGTGCGGCGGTGATGCCGCAAAGCGCCGAAAGTATTGCCGCGCAGCTGATCAAAAACTTCCGTGGGCAACACATTGGTTTGCTGGCGCCGCTGGTCATCAACCGCAAAGGCGTCTACACCGAACTCGCCGATTGGGCCCGACCACGCGGCTACTCGCACCTGCGGGTGGACGGCGAGTTTTTGCCGACCACCGGCTTTCCACGCATCGATCGTTTCAAGGAACACACGGTCGAATTGCCGGTGGCTGACCTGTTGGTCAACCCGGCCAACGAAGCCGCTTTGCGGCAAGCCCTGAAGACCGCACTGGAACACGGCAAGGGCGTGGTTCATGTGTTGGCGCCGCTAGAAGGCTTGGCGGCCGCCATGGCCGACGGTTTGCCAACCAGCGGCATTGGCCGCTTGGAAGTGTTTTCGACCAAGCGCGCCTGCCCGGTGTGCGCGACGTCTTACCCTGAACTAGACCCACGCCTGTTCAGCTACAACAGCAAGCACGGTTGGTGTCCTGATTGCGTCGGCACCGGCGTCGCCTTGACGCGTGAGCAGCGCAAGGTGTTTGACGATTCGGTGCGCGATGAAGACCACAAAGACAAAGGCCGCGAGCAAAGCTTTGCCGAGCCTGAAGTTGATGACGTGCTCGACACCGCTTGCGCGTCTTGTCACGGCACGCGCTTGAACAGCCAGGCGCGCGCTGTGCGTATGGGGCAGTTCAGCGCGCTCATTGCGGCTGAAAAAACGAAAAGCTGGGCCATCACCGATATTGCGAGTTTGAGCGTCACCGATGTGCGTGCTTGGCTTGAGCAGTTGACGCTGTCCGGCCGCGATGCCGAAATCGCTCGCGACTTGGTGCCTGAAATCAAAAGCCGCTTGGAGTTTCTGCAAGATGTGGGGCTCGGCTACCTGACGCTCGACCGTGGCGCACCCACGCTGTCTGGCGGCGAAGCGCAACGCATTCGGTTGGCGGCGCAACTGGGCTCGAACTTGCAAGGCGTTTGCTACGTGCTGGACGAGCCGACCATTGGTTTGCATCCACGCGACAACCAGATTTTGCTGCGTGCGCTCGGCAAGCTCAGCGAGCGCGGCAACACGCTGGTGGTGGTCGAACATGACGAAGACACCATTCGACGCGCCGACCACATCATCGACATCGGCCCCGGCGCCGGCTCGCGTGGTGGCCGCGTGGTGGCGCAAGGCAGCGTGGCCGACGTCTCGGCCGCGGCCGAATCGCTCACTGGCCGTTACCTGCTGAACGCCATCCAACACCCGCTGCAAGCGCGCCGTGAAACAGCGCCGCACCGTCCTGGCGAGGCGGATGTGGCGGATGCCGCCGTGGTCGTTGTCGTCAGCAAAAAGCCAACGGCCAAAGCCAAGGCCGAAGCCCTGAAGCTCAAAGCCGCGCAGGCCAGCGTCGAGGCGAATGCCGATAGGGCAAGCGAGTCTTTGGCCCCAGTCGCTGTCAACCCGATCACCAAATGGATCACGGTCAGCGGCGCAAAGTTGCACAACCTGCAAGACGTCTCAGTGGCTGTGCCGCTGAACCGTTTGGTGGCTGTCACCGGCGTTTCGGGCTCTGGCAAATCGACCCTCGCACGTGACGTGATGTTGGCCAATGTGCAAGCGGCTGTTCAGCAGCGCAGCACCAAGGCCGGCCGCGACGCCGACGACGCCGGCCAACATCCGGCGTGGATCGGCTGCGCCGGCATCAGCGGTTACCGTGGGGTAGACCGCGTGCTGGAAGTCGACCAGACGCCGATTGGCAAAACGCCGCGCAGTTGCCCGGCCACGTACATTGGTTTTTGGGATGTCATCCGCAAGCTCTTTGCCGACACGCTGGAAGCGCGGGCGCGGGGTTATGCAGCGAATCGTTTTTCGTTCAACACCGGCGAAGGCCGTTGCCCGACCTGCGAAGGCGCAGGCGTGCGAACCATCGGCATGAGCTTTTTGCCGGACGTCAAAGTGCTCTGC
This sequence comes from Comamonadaceae bacterium, assembly GCA_947450675.1. Lineage (GTDB taxonomy): Bacteria > Pseudomonadota > Gammaproteobacteria > Burkholderiales > Burkholderiaceae_C > Polaromonas. The sequence continues at coordinate 21,138 of CANFWI010000048.1, forward strand.
GAAACCTGCCACGGTGCGCGCTTCAACCCAGAGACGCTGGCCGTCACTTGGCGCGGCAAAAGCATTGGCGAAGTGCTGCGCATGGAGA
>CANFWI010000049.1 GCA_947450675.1 Comamonadaceae bacterium
AGCAAGTTGGTACCACTCCTTCCCATCCCGAACAGGACAGTGAAACGACTTAGCGCCGATGATAGTGCGGATTCCCGTGTGAAAGTAGGACATCGTCAGGCTCTTACAGCAAGAAACGCCCAGTTGATCTGATGATTGACTGGGCTTTTCTATTTCCGAATCAGATATTGATGATGGTTTCGCCATCTCTCTTTGCGACACCTGTATTTATCAGCTCATTGATCAATTGATCTATCCAGTCGTCATGGCTTGTGTCGCTGAAAAATTGTGATCTAACAAGTCCTAAGTAACTCGTGGCAAACGCCCACGTTTTAAACTTCGAATATGACTGTTTTTGAACTTCAAGCAATTTGAACTTCAACAATACTTTTGCCCCATGTCTTGCATGTTTGGTCGGATTTTGTTGGAAAGCAGCCAAGCGCTGCCGTGCTCTTTGGAGCACTTCATCAGAATAGGCAAAAACCCGTCCATGTCCTGGAATCACGGTTAGAGGGTCCAGTTGTTGGATTAAATCAAGTGTTTCAGCCACTGCTGCGAATGCCGATTGGCCTTCGAGCTCAGGAAAAACGACTCCAAAGCCATTTTCCCAAAGCGCATCCGCTGAAATCAGTGTGCGTGATTTATCTTCGAACAGAACGACAGAATGTGGATCGTGACCCGTTGCGGCATGGATTTGCCAAGCGTGATCGCCAACTAAGATCTCGGTGTCAGGGATCAGAAGCCCTTCGTGATGAAAACGCGGGCACAGCTGACCTGTTGGCGTGTGCGTGAGTACGTCGGGATTCCAGTCAGTGACGTAAGGTGCGTGACCCGGTGGAATCAAAGTCTGTAGATTCCGATATTCAGTTTGCAACGCAAAATTACCGCCGCAATGGTCACTGTGTAAATGCGTGTTCAACAGCAAATCCAATGACGCATCACTCATTACACTTCTGACCAAGTCAACTGTTTGCGCTGCATGCGTGCAATAACCACTGTCAACCACAGCCGTGTTGTACCGCCCGGTTGCTATCACCATGTTCGCTGACAGCCAGCCTCGTTCAATCACTTGCACGCCCGAAGGGAGCTTTAACATAGGCTCAGTTTTCGTTGTTGTGGTTGCATAAGTCAATTTCAAAAAATGCGCCAAGAGGTGAGTTCGTGAACAGATGAAGCTTGGGTCTTTCCGTTACTTCTGTGCGAGACTTTGAGCATGAAAAGACCACCGCATATGAAACATCATGGCACACAAGTGATGCGCATGCAGCAGATCACTACCGCTTCTATGCTGGTGGCGTCGACCATTTGGGTGGTGTACTTCTGGCCCACAAACCCTGTGCTGGCTATTGGGGGTGGTCTGGCTTGTTTATTCGGTTACTCAAGTGTCTTGGCGCTAGAGTTTGTAGCGATGGTGTTGGTCAATCGAATTGATCAAACGCCGTCACCCAGCCGACAAGAATTGATAAGGGCTTGGTGCGCAGAATCATGGATGGCGGCAGAGGTGTTCTGTTGGCGTCAGCCATTCAAAGCACATGAAGTGCCTGATCAGCTTCATGGGCATCACTTGTTGGGGCAACGCGGTGTCGTATTTGTTCACGGGCTGATTTGCAATCGTGGCTTTTGGACGCCTTGGCTGAAACAGTTGCGAGACAAGGGCGTTGATCAACGCTCACATGCTTTCACCGCTATTTCGTTAGAGCCCGTGTTCTCTGATATTGACGCCTATGTGGAGCAGATCGAAATGGCCGTGGAGCAAGTCACCAGTGCTTCTGGGTTGCCGCCTATCTTGGTGTGTCACAGCATGGGTGGACTGGCTGCACGCGCGTGGCTCAAGCAGCAAACTGAGCCTGGCCGTGTGCATCATGTGGTGACGATTGGGACGCCGCACAACGGCACGTGGTTGGCACGCTTCGCAAACGGCCCCAGTGGGCGACAAATGCAACAAGGCAGCGACTGGCTGAAGGGACTGGATGAAATGTCAGTGAACAGTGGCGCAGAGAAACTAGTCGAGAAAAATGGTCACTTAGCAGCGCTGTTCACTTGCTGGTATTCGAATTGCGACAACATCGTCTTTCCGGCCTCAACGGCCAAGTTGGCAGGCGCGAACAACCGATTTGTACCAGGCGCGGCGCATCTACAGCTGGCCTTCATGCCTGAGGTGATGCAGAAAACGTTAGACATGATCGTCCAGCCCACCAACGTCATAAAAACGCAGCCCGACATGTAAATTGCGAGAGATGCAAAACTTTGTAAAAGATTAAAAGGTAAGTTAGATAGCAAAAACGAGGGAAAACCCTTACATTAGGGTCATGATTTCCGCTAGCAAGCTACTAAAGGCGTCTTACCACGCCGGAAAAGTTTTTTTTCGCCCACCGCTGATTGAGGACGTGAGCACGACGGCAGTTGCCGTCATGGTGCCGATCCGATCATTGGGCCCGAGCCACACCGAACGCATTGCCCAGCATTTGCTGAGCTTGACGCCAGCTGATCGTTATCTGCGCTTTGGCTACTCTGCCAACGACGAGCAAATCGAGCGTTATGTCGCGGGACTTAATTTCGAGCGTGACGAAATTTTTGGTATCTACAACCGCCGGCTTGAACTCATTGCCATGGCTCATTTGGCCTTCGCGGTAGAGGCTGATTTCACCAGTTGTGCGGAGTTTGGCGTGTCGGTGTTGTCGCATGTGCGCGGTCGCGGCTACGGCGCACGCTTGTTTGACCGAGCGGTCATGCACGCACGCAATGAAGGCGTGCACATGATGTTCATCCATGCCTTGAGCGAAAACACCAACATGCTCAACATCGCACGCGGTGCCGGTGCTCGGGTCGAACGAGACGGCAGCGAAAGCGATGCTTATTTGCGACTGCCGCCCGCCGATCTCAATTCTCGAATGACCGAAATGGTCGAAGAGAAAGTCGCGCAAACTGACTATCAATTAAAAGTACAAGCCCATCATTTTTGGAGTTTTTTACGGGTGATGCAGGAAGTTCGCCGCGGCATGCGGGATGCGCGCGCCAGAACATCGAGCTGACACGATCTGGCTAAATTCAAGACTGGGAAGCAGAAAAGAAATATCGGCTATCCTTCTTGCTTATCCACTACCGAACACCGCAGTGTCCGATGCCCCCCCCAGTCGATCCTTTAAAACGGAAGACAAACGCGGCTTTTTGCAAAAGCTCGCTGAAATGCTTCACCCAGGTCCTGACTCCAAAGACGAGTTGATAGAGACCCTGGTAGAGGCCCAAGAAAATGATGTGATCGGCGCGCAAAGCCGTGAAATGCTCGAAGGCGTCATCCGAATGGCGGACATGACGGCTGGTGATGTGATGGTCGCTGCACCGCGCATGGACATCATCAACATCGACTCACCCTATGAAGATCTGTTGCACGTGATCATCGACACGGCGCATTCACGTTTTCCGGTCTATGAAGATCAAAAAGAAAACATCATCGGCATTCTCTTGGCGAAGGACTTGCTCAAGCTACAGCGTGCGCCAGAGCTGAACATTCGCGCCTTGCTGCGTTCGGCCGTGTTTGTGCCCGAGAGCAAAGGCCTGAATAATTTGTTGCGTGAGTTTCGTGGCAATCGCAATCATCTGGCCATCGTCATCGACGAGTTTGGCCGCGTCGCCGGGCTCATCACGATTGAAGACGTGCTCGAACAAATCGTCGGCGAAATCGAGGATGAATTTGATGTGGCCGAAGACGACGGCGACATTTTTGGTCTGGGCGACCACACCTACCGCGTCAGCGGTGACACGGCCATCGAACGCGTCAACGAAGCATTCGGCGTCAGCTTGCCGGAATCCGATTTTGAAACCATTGGCGGCTTGGTGGCGCATGAGATGGGCCATGTGCCCAAGCGCGGAGAGATCGTCGCGCTGTCGGGGCTGCAATTCATCGTGCTGCACACCAAGGGTGGGGCGGTACGCTGGTTCAAGGTTTCGCCCGTCATCGCCGCAGCAGCGTCTGCTGACGCACCTGCTTAAGTATGGTGGTGACGCAGCGCGCGACTGCAGCAGAACGTACGCGAAATGACGCTGGGGATTCGCTAGGCTGGGCGTCCATCTTGAGCGTGCTGCTGGCCGGCTATGCGCACGCGCTCAGCATGGCCTGGCCCTTCGCATCGATCGGAGGTTTTGTCTCCGGTCAAGCGTGGGGCGGTTTGCAGTTGGCGTCGCTGGCGTTGTTGGTCTGGCAGCTGCAGCGCAGTCATCGGCCGGGTCAGGGCGCGCTGATCGGCTGGCTGTTTGCGACAGCCATGCTGTGCGGCACCTTCTGGTGGCTTTTCATTTCCATGCATCGCTACGGCGGCTTACCCGCAGCAATCACTGTGTTGGCGATTCTCGGGCTGGCCTCTGCGTTGGCTCTTTATTACGCGGCGGCGGCAGCTCTGTATGTCTGGTTGGCACCGCGTTCGTCGCTGGGTCGGGCTACCGTGTTTGCCGCTCTGTGGTTGCTGGCGGAGTTGGCCCGCGTGAAGTTGTTCACCGGCTTTCCCTGGGGTGAAGGCGGTTACGCGCACATTGATGGCTGGGCTCAGCCCTTGGCTGGCTGGATCGGCGTTCACGGATTGACATGGCTGGCGGCTTTCACGGCGGCTTGGTTGGCCGCACTGCTCTGGGACGCCCGCGCAAACCGCTGGGCGCTGAATCAAAAACCGCTCACGGCATGTCTCGCCTTGCTCGCGATCGCCTTTGGCGTTTCGACTTTAGCGCCAGCCGTTCTGCTGACCTCGGTAGAGAAACCTAAGCGGCCACCGTTGTCGGTCACCTTGTTGCAGGGCAACATCCCGCAAGATTTGAAATTTCAGCCAGGCACCGGCGTGAGAGACGCACTGCAGTTTTATGGCACGCAACTAGAGGAAACGCAAACCTCGTTGGTGGTCTTGCCTGAAACGGCGTTCCCCATGCTGCCTGAGCAGATCCCCAGCAGCATCTGGACGTCGGTGAAAACCCGCTTCGCCAGCGGCGAGCAGGCGGCCTTGATCGGTATTCCACTGGGATCCAACCGCGATGGTTACAGCAACTCGGTGTTGGGCTTAAAACCAGGTGCGCCTGACTACCGTTACGACAAACACCACCTCGTGCCCTTTGGCGAATTTGTGCCGCTTTTTTTCCATTGGTTTATCCAAATGATGGAGATTCCGCTGGGCGACTTCAACCGCGGTACCTTGGCGCAAGCACCGTTTAAATGGCGCGGTGAAAGGCTCGCTCTGAATATTTGCTACGAAGACCTGTTTGGCGAAGAGCTCGGTGCCAACTTCAAAGAAGAAGCTACTGCACCGACCATCATGGTCAACGTCAGCAACATCGCTTGGTTCGGCAATACGGTGGCGATTGACCAGCATTTGCACATCTCGCGGATGCGCGCGCTTGAATTCGCCCGGCCCATGCTGCGCGCCACCAATACCGGCGCGACCGTGGTCATCGACGCACAGGGCCGCGTCACGCACGCGCTGGAGAGGCACACCCGCGGCGCGCTGGTGGCCGACGTGCAGGGCGCCGATGGGCTGACGCTGTATGCGCGTTGGGTCTCACGCTTTGGGCTGGCTCCGTGGGGTCTGCTGGGCTTGGTCACCGTGCTGCTGGCCATGCTGGTTCGCCGGCGTCGCTAGGCACTGCCATTGGCCTGAGGCCTAGAGCGCCAGTGCGGCACCTTGGGGCCGCGTAAAATGTCCGCTTTGACGCGTCACGGCGCGTCACTGCTTTCGGCGCCGCATGGCGCGCCTTGCTTGGCTTCAGAACAACGGTTTTATGCTCACTTTCCAGCAAATCATTCTCACGCTACAGTCCTACTGGGCTGACAAAGGCTGCGCCCTGCTGCAGCCGTACGACATGGAAGTCGGTGCCGGCACCTCGCACACCGCTACGTTTTTAAGAGCGCTTGGCCCGGAGCCATGGAAGGCCGCTTACGTGCAGCCTAGCCGCCGCCCGAAAGATGGCCGTTACGGTGAAAACCCCAACCGCCTGCAGCACTACTACCAATACCAAGTCGTGTTGAAACCGGCACCGGCCAATATTTTGGAGCTCTACCTCGGCTCGCTCGAAGTGCTTGGTTTTGACCTGAAGAAAAACGACATCCGCTTTGTCGAAGACGACTGGGAAAACCCAACGCTGGGTGCTTGGGGTCTGGGCTGGGAAGTCTGGCTGAACGGCATGGAAGTCACGCAGTTCACCTACTTCCAGCAAGTGGGCGGCATTGATTGCCGGCCCATCACTGGTGAGATCACATATGGGCTGGAGCGTCTGGCGATGTACCTGCAAGGCGTCGACAACGTCTATGACCTGGTGTGGACGGACACCGGCTCAGCGCCGGGCCGCCCCCAAGCTGAGCCAGCCCCCCCGGGGGGCAGGGAACCACACGCAGTGGGTGAGCGTGGGGGCAAAATATTTTATGGCGACGTCTACAAACAAAACGAGGTCGAGCAATCCACCTACAACTTCGAGCACAGCGACGCTGACTTCTTGTTCACCGCCTTCAATGCGCATGAAAAACAAGCCCAGCATTTAATTGACGTGCAGCTGGCACTCCCCGCTTACGAACAAGTCTTGAAAGCGGCGCACAGCTTCAACTTGCTCGACGCCCGTGGTGCTATTTCCGTGACCGAGCGGGCCGCCTACATTGGCCGCATTCGCAACTTGGCGCGTGCCGTGGCGCAAAGCTATTACGAAAGCCGTGAACGGCTTGGCTTCCCGATGGCGCCCCGCGAATGGGTCGCGCAAATGCAGGCAGCCTTGCCGACCTTGACGAAGAAAGCGGCGTGAGCGTGATGACGACGAAAACCCAAAACCTGTTGCTCGAACTCTTTGTTGAAGAGCTGCCACCCAAGGTGCTGAAAAAACTTGGCGACGCTTTTGCTGGCGTGCTGCATGAGCAGCTCAAACAGCAAGGACTGGCGGGCACTGACTCAAATCTTACCGCTTACGCCTCACCGCGCCGGCTGGCTGCGCACATCACCGATGTGGCTGCTCAAGCCGCTGACAAAGTGGTCTCGCAAAAGCTCATGCCGGTCAGCGTCGGCCTCGACGCAGCAGGCCAGGCGACACCTGCACTGCTGAAAAAACTGCAGTCGCTAGGCGCCGATGCGTCGGTTGTCGCCAATCTGAAAAAGGCCATGGACGGCAAAGCCGAAGCGTTGTTTTACGACAGCGTGGTCACCGGTGCGACGCTGGCCGATGGCTTGCAAAAAGCCTTGTTAGAAGCCATCGCCAAGCTGCCGATTCCTAAAGTCATGAGCTACCAGTTGGAAAGCGACTGCGAGTTGCCCGGCTGGAGCAGCGTCAGCTTTGTGCGCCCTGCGCATGGCCTGATGGCACTGCACGGCTCAGCGGTGATTCCACTGCACGCGTTGGGCCTGACGTCTGGCAACAGCACGCAAGGTCATCGCTTCGAAGCCGCAGTTTCACCGGTGGTGATCGCACACGCCGATGAGTACGCCGCGACACTGAAAAAAGACGGTGCTGTGATCGCCAGCTTTGCTGAACGCAAAGCTGACATTGCGCGTCAACTGTCTGCTGCCGCTGCAAAAATTGGCGGCGGCGTGGTGCCGATTGAAGACGACGCCTTGCTGGACGAAGTCACGGCCTTGGTCGAGCGGCCGAATGTGCTGGTCTGCAGCTTTGAAAAAGAATTTCTCGACGTGCCGCAGGAATGCCTGATCCTGACCATGAAGGCGAATCAAAAATACTTTCCACTGCTCGACGCTGCCGGCAAGCTGACGCATCAGTTTTTGGTGGTCAGCAACATCAGCCCGACAGATGCTTCGGCCGTCATTGGCGGCAACGAGCGGGTGGTGCGCCCGCGACTGGCGGATGCGAAATTTTTCTTTGACCAAGACCGCAAAAAGACGCTGGCTTCCCGCGTCGACGGTTTGGACAAGGTGGTGTATCACAACAAGCTCGGCACGCAAGGCGAGCGTGTCACGCGCGTGCGGGCGATTGCTCGCACCATCGGTCAACAACTCGGCGGCGACGCTTTGGCGCAGCAGGCAGATCAAGCCGCACTGCTGGCAAAGACCGATCTGGTGACCGACATGGTCGGCGAGTTTCCGGAGCTGCAAGGCACGATGGGCCGCTACTACGCGCTCAACGACGGGCTGAACGCTGACGTCGCCGATGCGATTGAAGACCATTACAAACCGCGCTTTGCCGGCGATGCCCTGCCGCGCAATGCTGCCGGACTAGCGGTTGCGCTGGCCGACAAGTTGGAAACACTGGCCGGCATGTTCGGCATTGGCAACTTGCCCACGGGCGACAAAGACCCGTTTGCCTTGCGCCGTCATGCCTTGGGCGTGGTGCGCATGCTGGCTGACAAAGAACTGCCCTTGGACCTTGGCGTGTTGGTGCAAACCGCAGGCCAAGCGTTTGGCGACAAAATCGAAGATGCTTCGGCGGCTTTGCTGGACTTCATCTACGACCGACTCGCCGGTTCCCTGCGTGAACAAGGCTACAGCGCGCAAGAGGTTGATGCCGTGCTGGCCTTGCGGCCGCAACGGCTGGGTGACGTGGCGCGTCGTCTGGTGGCGGTCAGGGTGTTTGCGGCCTTGCCGCAAGCGCAGGCCTTGGCGGCTGCCAACAAACGCATCGGCAACATCTTGAAAAAAGTCGAAGAGGTCGATGCCCACGTCAGCCAGGTGCTGCTGAAAGAGCCCGCTGAAATCGCTCTGTTTGCCGCCATGAACTTGGTGTTGCCACAAGCCCAGACGCAGTTTGAAGCCGGTGATTACACCGACTCGTTGCAAACGCTGGCAGCCTTGCGTGAACCCGTTGACGCCTTCTTTGATGGCGTGATGGTCAACGCCGAAGAACTTGACTTGCGCCTGAACCGGCAAGGCTTGCTGAAGTCCTTGCAGGTGGCCATGAACCGCGTCGCCGATCTGTCGCGTTTGGCTACCTGATCCAACCCGCATCGCTAGGGACCTCCATGAAACTCGTCATCCTTGACCGCGACGGCACCATCAACAGCGACAGCGAAGATTTCGTCAAGACGCCTGAAGAGTGGATGCCCTTGCCCGGCGCACTGGAAGCGATTGCCCGGCTCAACCATGGCGGCTGGCATGTGGTCATCGCCTCCAACCAGTCGGGCTTGGGTCGTGGCTTGTTTGATGTCGCGGCACTGAACGCCATGCACGCCAAGATGCACAAAATGCTGGCCGCCGTCGGCGGCCGCGTCGATGCTGTTTTTTATTGCCCGCACACCGCGGAAGAAGCCTGCGTCTGCCGCAAGCCTTTGCCCGGTCTTTTTGAGCAAATCAGCCTGCGTTTTGGTGTCTCGCTCAAGAGTGTGGCCAGTTGTGGTGACTCGCTGCGTGACGTCCTCGCAGCCGCTGCGGCGGGTTGCGAGCCGCATCTGGTGCTCACTGGCAAGTCGGCCCGCTACCTAGGCGGCGGCCAGCCCGAAGGTCTGCCCGCAGGGACGCTGGTGCACCGCGACTTGGGCGCTTTTGCGGACTTTTTGCTCGAACGCAGCACGCTCACTGTGGTGCCGGTTCCCGCGCCCTGAACCTTCAACCCCAAACTACGCTGTCTGTCGCGTCGCCACCCAGCGCGCGGCAGGTTCTGTCTCTCACTTTTCAAAGCCAACCATGCCCTTGATCCGCTCCGTCCTTCATCTGCTCTGGATGATTCTCACCGTGATTCCCTGGGCCATCGCCGTCATGGTGGCCGCGCCGTTTTTGAACAGCACCCAAATCTACAAGATGTGCGCGGGCTGGTTGCGCCTGACCGTCAGCAGCGGCACCTTGCTGCTGGGCATTCAGAACCGCGTCACCGGCCTAGAAAATTTGCCCAAGAGTGAGACCGGTGCCTGCGTGCTCTTGGTCAAACACCAGAGCACCTGGGAAACGTTTTCGATGGTCGCGCTGATGCCGCATCCGCTGGCCTATGTGTTCAAAAAAGAGCTGTTGCGCGTGCCATTCTTTGGCTGGGCCATGGCCCGCATGGACATGATTCACATCGACCGCAGCAAGCGCACAGAAGCATTCACGAAAGTGGTCGAGCAAGGGCGTCGGCTGATGACGCAAGGCGTTTGGGTCATCATGTTTCCGGAGGGCACGCGCATCGCGCGCGGTCAGCAAGGCGTTTACAAAAGTGGTGGCACGCGCTTGGCCATCGAAACCGGTGTGCCGGTGATTCCGGTGGCTGTGACCTCGGCCAAATGCTGGCCGCGCAAGGCGTTCATCAAGACACCTGGCATTGTGGATATTTCGATTGGCAAGCCGATCAGCAGCGTCGGCCGCAAGCCTGACGAGCTGATGCGCGAGGTGCAGGACTGGATTGAAGCCGAGATGCGCCGCTTGGATCCCGACGCCTATGCGCACGAGAACACGCTGGCAAGCGTCAAGGACTGAGCACTGGCGCGGTGGCCGCAGCATGACCGGTAAACTGAAAAAATGCTAAAGCTTTTCCAGCGAACACTTGATCTGTTTGGGCCAGAGCCTGAGCCGGTGACGCTCGCCCGGCAAGAGCCAACTTCAGGGCCGCAACTCCCCGAAGTTCAACAGCTCCCCGCGCAAACCTTGCAGCAGGCGCTGGCACCGGCCATGTCCCGGCACCCGGACGCCAGCCGTGAAGCGCTGTTGTCGGGCGTCTTGGTCGGCTTTGCCTTGAAGCGCGGCAAACGCCGCACGATTGGTTTTTCCGTCGGGCCCGAAGGCTTGTCCGTGAGTGCGCCCAAATGGGTGCCGCTGGCTGAGATTGACCGCTCCGTGCAGGAAAAATCCAGCTGGATTTTGAAAAAGTTGCAAGAAGCGCGGGAGCGGCACAGCCGCATGGAGTCGGCCCGGGTCGACTGGCAAGACGGCGCGACCGTGCCCTTCATGGGCGGTGAGTTGATGTTGTTGCTAGACCCGCGTCAGCAGCGCTCCGCCATGGCCGAGCAGCTGACCACTCAGCCCAGCCAAGATGGCGAGCCACCAGACGGTGCTGTTCAGCGTCGCGTGCTCCATCTGGGTGTGGCCCACAACGCTTCCGCCACGCAGATTCGCGACGCCGCACAGGCTTGGCTCATGCGGCACGCCAAGCAATTGTTTGAAGAGCGACTGAATCATTACGCACCGCAGTTGGGTGTCAGCTGGCAGCGTCTGAGTCTGAGCAGCGCCGGCACGCGCTGGGGCAGCGCCAGTGCCGATGGGTCGATTCGCCTGAATTGGCGGCTGATTCACTTCAAGTTGTCCGTCATCGATTACGTCGTGGTGCACGAGCTCAGTCATTTGCGCGTGATGGACCACAGCCCGCGTTTTTGGGACACGGTTCGCACCATCGTGCCCGACTACGCAGAACTGCGTGGTCAGCTCAAAGATGAACTGGTTCCGAAGTGGTGACTTTGCCGCGACGCTCAAGCCTAGGTCGTGGTACAACGAAGCTTCATCAAGTGAAGTCTCAAAATCTTCACCCATATCTGTCTTGCGCCGTTTGAGATTGCATGAACGAAAAACAAATTCTCGTCGTTGAAGACAACCCAGACCATCTGGAATTGACTGTGCTGACTTTGCAAGAGCAAGGCGTCACGGCCGACATCGTTGTCGCCCGCGACGGCGCAGATGCGCTTGATTACCTCTGGGGTCAGGGCGCATTTGCGGGCCGCAACACGCAAAAACAACCCAACTTGGTGATGCTTGATTTGAAGCTGCCGAAGATTTCAGGCGTCGATGTGCTGCGCCGCATGCGCGACAACCCGCTCACCGAGTTCGTGCCGGTGGTCGTCATGACATCTTCCAGCGAACACTCAGACATGGTGGCTTGCTATCGCAGCGGTGCCAATGGCTTCGTCAAAAAGGCTGTCGACTTTCGGGCTTTCACCGAGAACCTCAACCACATGAAGGCCTACTGGCTGGGCGTCAACGAGGCTGTTCTGAGCAGCTGAAGCGGTAAATACCGTCAGCGCAGAGGCGGCGTTGCAGACATCCTTCAAACCACAGCAAGTGCAAGTGCGCAATCGCCTCACCCATCGCGAACGTGGTCTGGTGCAGATCCAGCGGGCGTTTGAACATGACCGGCAAAATGTCCGCCGCACTGCAGGGGCTGGCCGTGCAGGCTTCGATCACTTCGTCAAGTCGGTCGCGGTGATGGTCATGCAATTGCTGAATCCGGGTGTGCAGGCCTTCAAACGGTTTGCCGTGCGAAGGCAAGGTCAATGTGTCTGCGGCAAGGGCCTTGAACTTGTCAATCGACGCTAAAAACAGCGCCAGTGGGTTCGACTCAGGCTCGATGTCATAAACACTGATGTTGGTTGAAATACGCGGCAACATCATGTCCCCGCTGATCAACACCGGTGCGGGCAAAGCGGCGTCATCACAATACAGTGCGATGTGTTCCGGCGCATGGCCGTAGCCGCTGATGCAGCGCCAGCGGCGCCCACCGATGCGCAGATCCATGCCGTCCATGAGCCGGGAAAAGCTGCGCGGAACGTCGGGCACCATGCCTGAATAGTAGCCTGTGCGTGCGCGTATTTTTTCAATCGAATCAGAGTCTGTCAAACCGTGCGCGGCGAAAAAATGAGCCGCACTGTCGCCGCCAAAACCGGTCGTGCTGCTGCACGCCAAGCGAGCGGTATTGTAGTCTGTGGCACTGACCCAGAGCCTGACATTCCAGCGTTCACACAGCCAGTGCGCCAGCCCGATGTGGTCCGGGTGCATGTGCGTCACAACGACGCGCAGCACCGGCAAGCCTTCCAGTTGGGTCGCAAAAATGGCTTCCCACTGTGCTTTGGATTCGTCACGGGCAATGCAGCAGTCCACGATGGTCCAGCCGGCTTGACCGTCGATTTCGTCACGCAGCAGCCACAAGTTGATGTGGTTCAGCGCGAAGGGCAGACCCATGCGAATCCAGCGGACGCCAGGCGCGACCTCCAGCGTCTGGCCGCTCTCGGGTAGGGTCTCGCCAAGCGGGTAATTCAATTGCTGTTCAAGGAGATTCATGTGAGGTCCTGACGGTGCGCTACATTTGACGTTGACGTTGACGTTAACGTCAATCAACTGAATTGTAGAGATGCGTGATGTCGCGTGTGTCACGCGCTCGCACCGAACACCATCCCAACCAAGGGCTTTCCTTCACCATGGCGACGACCTACACCATCGGCGACCTCGCCAAAGAGTTTGACCTGACCACCCGCGCCATGCGTTTTTACGAAGACATGGGTTTGTTGCAACCGCAGCGCGAAGGCCCAGGCGGACGCATCCGAATCTACACTGCCCGCGACCGAACTCGGCTGAAACTCACGCTGCGGGCCAAGCGCCTGGGCCTGAGCTTGAGTGAAGCCAAAGACATCATTGACTCTTACGACAATCCGCGCGACACCGCGCCGCAGCTGAAAAAATTCCTAGAGGTGCTGGCCGGGCACCGGCAACGCTTGGAAGAACAAATGGCCGATCTGCAAGCCAACCTGGAAGAGGTCAAAGGGCATGAAAAAGAAGCCCGCTCGCTGCTGTCCAAGGCGACCAAAAAAGCGACCTGATCAACTAAGTCGTCATAATTGACGTTTACGTCAACGTCAACTCAAAGGCCCTGCACATGACCGTCGCTGCCATCTTGGAAACCCCTAGCCCAGCCGAATTGTTCCAGCGCGTAGACGCCAGCTTTGTACGGCAAGGCTTGATGAAGCACTGGGGCGCACGCCTGTTGCGCGTGGAACATGGCTTGTGCGAAGTGGCGCTGCCGTACTCCGACAGGATCACACAGCAGCAAGGCGGCTTTCATGGCGGGGCCATGGGCGCGTTGGCTGACATTGCCGCTGGCTACGCGGGGCTGACCGTGGCCCCCGCCGGCATGGAAGTCACCACCGTGGAATACAAAATCAATTTTTTGGCCGCATTTCAGGGCGGTGAGTTGCGCGCTGTGGGCCGCGTTCTCAAGGGCGGAAAACGCCTCATCATCACCGTCGCTGAAGTCAAACATGTGGCGGCTGACGGCAAGGTCACCGACTGCGCCGTGATGCAGCAAACGCTGATGCCCGTGCCCCAGACGTACTGATTTTTTAAACTTCAAGGAGACGCCATGACCCTGCCAGGACTTAACTTTCAGCTCGGTGAAGACATTGACGCCTTGCGCGATGCGGTGCGTGAATTTGCGGAGATAGAGATTGCGCCGCGCGCCGCTGAGATCGACCGCAACGACCAATTTCCGATGGACTTGTGGCGCAAGATGGGCGACCTGGGCGTGCTCGGCATCACGGTGGGCGAAGAATTCGGCGGTGCCAACATGGGCTACCTCGCCCACATGATCGCGATGGAGGAAATCTCCCGTGCCTCGGCCTCGGTGGGCTTGAGCTACGGCGCCCACAGCAACTTGTGTGTGAACCAGATCAAACGCAATGGCACGCCCGAACAGCGGCAAAAATACCTGCCCAATCTCATCAGCGGTGACCATGTGGGCGCCTTGGCCATGAGCGAGCCGGGTGCCGGCTCTGACGTCATCAGCATGAAACTGAAGGCCGAAGACAAGGGCGGTTACTACCTGCTCAACGGCCGCAAAATGTGGATCACCAACGGACCGGACGCCGACACGCTGGTGGTCTACGCCAAGACCGAGCCTGAGCTGGGTGCGCGCGGCGTCACGGCCTTCTTGATTGAAAAAAACATGCCCGGTTTTTCTGTTGCGCAAAAGCTCGACAAGCTCGGCATGCGCGGCAGCCACACCGGAGAACTCGTTTTCAACAACGTTGAAGTGCCGCCGCAGAATATTTTGGGTGGCTTGAACAGTGGCGCCAAGGTGCTGATGAGCGGGCTCGATTACGAGCGCGCCGTGCTCACCGGCGGGCCTTTGGGCATCATGCAATCCGTCATGGACAGCGTCATCCCCTACATCCATGACCGCAAGCAGTTCGGCCAAAGCATTGGTGAGTTTCAACTGATTCAAGGCAAGGTCGCGGACATGTACACCGTGCTGCAAGCCGGCCGTTCATTTGCCTACACCGTGGCCAAAAACCTAGACCTGCTGGGCGTAGAGCATGTGCGGCAAGTGCGCAAAGACTGCGCTTCGGTGATCTTGTGGTGTGCTGAAAAAGCCACTTGGATGGCGGGCGAAGGCGTGCAAATTTTTGGCGGCAACGGCTACATCAATGACTACCCGCTGGGGCGTTTGTGGCGCGACGCCAAGCTCTACGAAATCGGTGCAGGCACCAGCGAAATACGTCGCATGCTGATCGGACGCGAGCTGTTCGCAGAAACCTGTTGAGCCACTGTCTCGGCACCAAATGACTAAGATCGGCGCATGACTACTTCAATCAAAAATCTTTTCGAACACAACCGAGCATGGGCGGCGCAGATGGAAGCCGAGCGCCCCGGCTTTTTCACCAGTCTGGTTCAGCAGCAAACGCCTAAGTACATGTGGATCGGTTGCTCGGACAGCCGGGTGCCGGCCAACCTGCTCACCGGGCTGGAGCCGGGTGAAGTCTTTGTGCACCGAAACGTCGCCAACGTGGTCGTGCATTCGGACCTGAACGCGCTGTCGACCATTCAGTTTGCCGTCGAGCGACTCAAAGTGGAGCATGTGATGGTGGTCGGCCACTACGGCTGCTCGGGCGTCCGTGCGGCACTGGAAGGTGCGCGGATTGGGTTGGCCGACAACTGGTTGCGGCACATTCAGGATGTGCGTGACCGGCACCAAGCGCTGATCAGCGGGATTGCTGAAGAGCATCGCTGCGACGCGTTGGTGGAACTCAATGTGATTGAGCAAGTCGTCAACGTGGCGCAGAGCACGGTGCTGCAAGACGCTTGGTCGCGCGGGCAAAAGGTCTCGCTGCACGGCTGGGTTTACGGTATTCATGACGGCCTGCTGCAAGACATGCGCGTCACGGTCACGGAAAACAACGGGCTGGAGCCGATGTACCGTGCCGCTGTCGACAGCGTGGCCCAAGCGTCGCGAAAAATTTCAAACTGATCAAGGAGAAAAACATGTCTGATGCCATCGTGATCCTCGGTGCCGCCCGCACGCCTATGGGCGGTTTTCAGGGCGACTTTTCCTCACTGGCTGCGCACGACCTCGGCGGTGCTGCAATCAAGGCGGCGATTGAGCGCGCTGGCATTTCACCGGCGCTGGTCGACGAAGTGCTGTTCGGCAATTGCTTGATGGCTGGGCAGGGCCAAGCGCCTGCGCGGCAAGCCGGTTTCAAGGGTGGCTTGCCGGCCAGCACGGGCGCGGTGACGCTGTCCAAGATGTGCGGTTCGGGCATGGAAGCGACGCTGCTGGCCAATGACCAGTTGATCGCCGGCAGCCGCGAAGTGATGGTCTCAGGCGGCATGGAAAGCATGACCAATGCGCCGCATCTGTTGTTGAAAGGCCGCAGCGGTATTCGCATCGGTCACGACCGTATTTACGACCACATGATGCTAGACGGCCTCGAAGATGCCTACGAACCCGGCCGCGCCATGGGCACTTTTGGCGAGCAGTGTGCTGACAAATACCAGTTCACGCGGGAGGCGCAAGACGCCTTCGCCACAGCCAGCGTGCAACGCGCCCGTGCGGCGATTGAGACTGGCGCCTTCCAAGCCGAGATCACGCCGGTGACGGTCAAGGGCCGCGCCGGTGACACCGTCATTGCCATCGATGAAGGTCCGGGCAAGGTCAAGTTAGAAAAAATGTCGTCGCTGCGTCCTGCGTTCAAAAAAGACGGCACCATCACGGCAGCGTCCAGCTCGTCGATCAACGATGGCGCGGCTGCGTTGGTGCTGACGCGCGCCTCCACCGCCAAGACTTTGGGTGCGACGCCGATCGCCCGCATCGTCGGCCACGCTACGTTTGCCCAAGCGCCTGAGTGGTTCACCACCGCACCGGTGGGTGCTGTGCAAAAGCTGCTGAAGAAAATCGGCTGGCAGGTGGCTGATGTCGACCTGTGGGAAATCAACGAAGCCTTTGCAGTGGTGCCGATGGCCGCCATGAAAGAGCTAGGCATCAGCCACGACATCGTCAACGTCAACGGCGGTGCGTGTGCCTTGGGTCACCCGATCGGTGCCAGCGGCGCCCGCATCATCGTCACCTTGCTGTATGCCCTGAAAGCCCGCGGCCTCAAAAAAGGCGTGGCGACTTTGTGCATTGGCGGCGGTGAAGGCACGGCCCTCGCGATTGAACTGCTGTAACGCCATTAACGAGGAAAAATCATGGCCATCACCAAAGGATTTCGCGTACTGGTTGACGCTGCCATGGCCGAAGTCACCACCTACAGCGTGGCCCAAATTCGCGAACGCTTGGGTGACCCGACCTTGCAGATCGTCGACATCCGTGACCCGCGTGAGTTAGAGCGCGGTGGCACGCTGCCAGGCGCACTGCTGGCGCCGCGCGGCATGTTGGAGTTTTGGGTCGACCCAGACTCGCCGTATTTCAAACCGGTGTTTGGCGACGAGTCGCGCGAGTTCGTGTTGTTTTGCGGCGCCGGTTGGCGCAGTGCGCTGGCCACAAAGGCCTTGCAAGACATGGGCATGACCAACGTCGCGCACATCGACGGCGGTTTTGCCGACTGGACAGAGCAAGGTGCGCCAGTGCAGACGCTCGACGAGCACAAAGCCGCCAGCCGGCCACCGGCCAAGGTTTGATGTTCCGTGAACGTTGATGACCCGTGCCCCTGCGGGCGCGAAACCAATCAAGGAACCGGTCCGCACCGAGCTTTGAGCTTTGGGGCTTGCTGCGGTCGTTATCTGCTGCATTGGCTTGAGTCGCCAGCGCCCGACGCCGAGACGCTGATGCGCTCCCGCTACAGCGCCTTTGTGCTGCAACAAGCCGACTACCTGCGCGCCACTTGGCACGCCAGCAACCGGCCCGACACACTTGATTTTGAATCCGATGCGCGCTGGCTGGGGCTGGAGGTTCGGCGTCATCAGTTGACAGGCCTGGACAGCGCTGAAGTCGAGTTTGTGGCGCGCTTCAGGATGGATGGCAAGGCCACGCGCTTGCATGAAAAAAGCCGCTTTGTGCGTGAAGACGGGCGTTGGTTGTATGTCGATGGGGATGGGGCATAACGAGGCTGCGCGCTTGAGTCGATCTCTCTGCATTTATTTCGCCGCGTTGCTTCCCCTTATCATCTGCGGATGAATTTTCAAGCTGTTTTATTCGATTGCGATGGCGTGCTGGTGGACAGCGAGTCCATCACCAACGGTGTGCTGCGCGACATGTTGGAAGAGTCCGGCTGGACGCTGACGCCGGCTGAATGCATGCGCATCTTCATTGGCAAGGCCGTCAAAGACGAGCGGGTTTTGATCGAGACGCGCACAGGTCAACCCATGACCGAAGACTGGATGCTGCGCTTTCGCGAGCGGCGCAACCTGGGCTTGGTGGCTGGCTTGCAAGCGATTCCCAATGCGGTCGACGCTGTGGCCAAAATCCACGCGCTGTACGGTGGCCTCATTGCTTGTGCCTCGGGCGCTGATCGTTTCAAGGTCGAACTGCAACTGGAGAAGTGCGGCTTCATGCCTTACTTCAAGGACTTCATTTTCAGCGGCCACGAGATGCCGCGTTCCAAACCCGCCCCCGATGTTTACTTGGCAGCAGCGGCAGCCTTGGGCGTCGACCCCAGGCGCTGCGCCGTGGTGGAAGACACGGTCACAGGCGTGGCGGCCGGTGTGGCCGCTGGCGCCACGGTGTTTGGCTACAGTCCGGCCGAGGCCGGCCACGACGCGCCGAACGCCTTGCGCGCTGCAGGAGCAGCCGCCATCTTCACCGACATGTGGGCGTTGGCAGACCTCGTGTAGCTCCAGCGCAGGGCGAGATTAAAAGCATGGCCCCCTACAATCCCGACACCTTCAAACGGCAAAAAGGCCCAAGCCTTAAGGAGACAACTTCTCCTCGCTTCAAGGTAAGCCCTAATTGCCGAGCTGCTGTTGCGCCTTTAATCTCCTCGCTCTACGTTTGTACCTATGTCACTGATCTCTGAAATCACCACACCGCCCGGCAAAGCACCGAATCCTGCCGATTTGGACGAAGTCACGGTCATTCCCCTGAAGATTGAAGACTGGCTGACCGTCATCGTCATGGGCTTGCTGGCGCTCATCACCTTTGCGAATGTGTTGGTGCGTTACTTCACCAGCCAGTCGTTTGCCTGGACCGAGGAGTTCTCGGTGTTCTTGATGATCGCGCTGGCGCTGGTGGCTGGCTCGGCCTCGGTGGCACGCAACCGGCAAATTCGCATCGAGTACTTTGCCGACAATGGCTCGCCGGCACGTCAGCGCGCACTGGCTCGCTTCGGCGCCATCATGGTGTTTTTGTTGTTCGCGTTGATCGCCGTGCTCAGCACGCGCATGGTCTACGACGACATCCGATATGGCGAGACCTCGCCGGGCATTGGTGTGCCGCAGTGGTGGTACACGATCTGGCTGCCGGTCATGTCGGTCGCCATCGCCGGCCGTGCGCTGGGTCTGTTCATTCGTCGGGGGCGGCGCGCATGATCCCGACCCTTTTATTTGTCGCCTTCATCGTCATGCTCTTGATGGGCGTGCCGATCGGCGCGGCCTTGGGGCTGGCCGGTGCCGCTTGCATCGCACTGGCGAATGCGGATGCGCAGTGGTTCGGCCTGTTGGCTGTGCCGCAAAATTTCTATGCGGGCTTGGGCAAATACCCGTTGTTGGCGATTCCGATGTTTGTCTTGGTCGGCTCGATCTTCGACCGCTCGGGCGTGGCCTTGCGGCTGGTCAATCTGGCGGTGGCCATCGTCGGGCGCGGGCCCGGCATGTTGCCTTTGGTCGCTATCGCCGTCGCCATGTTTCTCGGCGGTATTTCTGGCTCGGGCCCGGCCAACGCCGCCGCCGTCGGCGGGGTGATGATTCTGGCCATGAGCCGGGCCGGTTATCCGCCTGCTTTTTCTGCCAGCGTGGTGGGCGCCGCAGCGGCCACCGACATCTTGATTCCGCCGTCGATTGCCTTCATTGTTTACTCGGTGTTGGTGCCCGGCGCGTCCGTGCCGGCGCTGTTTGCCGCCGGCATGATTCCCGGTGTGATGGCCGGTTTGGCGCTGATGATCCCGACGGTTTGGCTGGCCCGCAAACACAATATGGGCGCGCTCGAAGCCTCGCTGCCGCGCCCTGAGTTTTGGAAAAGTCTGCGCGAGGCGGTCTGGGGCTTGGCCGCGCCGGTGCTGATTCTGGGCGGCATGCGCGCTGGTTGGTTCACGCCAACGGAAGCTGCGGTGGTGGCTGTCTTCTACGGGTTGTTTGTTGGCATGGCGATTTACGACACCATCAAAGTCCGCGACTTGTTCATCATCTTGCGCGAGTCGGGTGAGTTGTCCGCCGTGATTTTGCTGGTTGTGTCACTGGCCGGCATCTTTGCCTATTCTCTGTCGACGCTGGGCGTGATTGACCCTGTCGCGCGCGCCATCGTGAATTCCGGTCTGGGCGAATACGGTGTGCTGGCCTTGCTGATTTTGATGTTGGTGACCGTCGGCATGTTCCTCGACGGTGTCTCCATCTTCCTGATTTTTGTGCCGCTGTTGCTGCCCATCATGCAGTTCTACAAATGGGACCCGGTGTGGTTCGGCGTCATCCTTACGCTCAAGGTGGCGCTGGGGCAGTTCACGCCGCCGCTGGCCGTTAATTTGATGGTCTCTTGCCGCATCGCCAAAGTGCCGATGGAAGAGACCGTGCGCTGGGTCGGCTGGATGCTGTTCTCCATGTTCATCGTGATGGTGCTGGTGATTGCCTTCCCGGAACTCGCGCTGTGGTTGCCGCGCCGCTTGGGCTATTGAGCCCGTTTGGCAGCCGTTTTTTTGTTTGTCAGTCGCATCCCGCATTCATACTAAAAGGAGACTTCCATGAAATTCCGCCGCACATTGCTGGGCTTGGCCCTGGCTGCTACCGCCCTTGGTTTTGGCACGGGCGCCATGGCGCAGGCTGCTTACAAAGCCGAATACAAAATGTCGCTGGTGCTTGGCGTTCCCACACCTTGGGGCATGGCCGGCAAGATCTGGGCTGACCTGGTCAAAGAGCGCACCGCCGGCCGCATCAACATCAAGCTGTTTCCGGGTGTGTCGCTGATTCAGGGCGACCAGACGCGTGAGTTCAGCGCGCTGCGCCAAGGCGTGATCGACATGGCGGTCGG
>CANFWI010000050.1 GCA_947450675.1 Comamonadaceae bacterium
CGGAATGACGATGCGTGACGCCAAACTGTCGATGTACTCGTTCTGAATATCCAACAGGTAGGGCGTGCTTTTGCGGGCAGAGGCATCGGGGTGCGTGTAAACGTCAAAGCGCGCCACAGTCAAAAGGTCCGGTACTTGGCCAAAGGCAGCCCGTCACGCTCAATGCGTGTGTTGTATTCGGCCACAGCGTCTTTGTTTTCTTCATTCCACTTTTGCCAATAGCAACGGCGAACTTCAGCCGCCAGCAAGGTGTCGACGGTTTGGGACACGTTCATGCCCATCTCGCGCGCCATCTCAAGCACTTTAGAGTTGAGCGAAAGATTCGTCGGTTTCTTGGTGGCGTTGGTAAAGTTAAGCATAGTCAGTCCTCACGAATCATGCGCATATTATATGCGCAGGACTTTCCCCGGATTCATGATGTTGTTCGGGTCCAGAGCGGTTTTCAGCGCTCGCATCAGGCCCAGCGCAACTGGGGATTTGTGGATTTCGAGCTTCTCTACTTTGAGGCTGCCGACACCGTGCTCGGCTGAAATCGAACCACCAAATGTTTGCACGGATTCATACACCAAGGTGTTGACTTGGTCTTCCCAGTCGCGCAGAAAAGCCGGGCCATCACTGCCAACAGGGGCTTGCACGTTGTAGTGCAAATTACCGTCGCCCAAGTGACCAAAATTGACCAAGCGCACGCCCGGAATTTCTCGCTTCAGCAGGGCGTCGGTGCTGCGTACAAACTCCGACATGTGCGACACCGCCACTGAAATATCGTGTTTGATGTTCAGCCCTTCTTCGGCTTGCGCCAGCGGAATGCTTTCGCGCACATGCCAAAGCTGTTTGGCCTGCGCCAAGCTTTCAGCTACCACAGCGTCGCTGACGCAGCCGCTCTCAAACGCGGTTTCTAGCAGGCGCTCAAACTGCACGCGGGCGTGGGCCTCCGACTCTTGGTCTGAGCATTCGAGCAGCACGCAAAAAGCCGCTGTTTCATACAGCGGCACTTTGAGTTGGCTGAAGTGTTTCGCCACCAAGCTGAGTGCAAACTGGCCCATCACTTCAAAGCCCGTGAGGCCTGCGCCCAGGTGTTGGTGCGCCAAGCCCAACAGCTTGACCGCGTCGTCCATGGTGCCGACGGCCGCCCAGGCCGTGAGGCGGGCTGCGGGCAAAGGGTAGAGCTTCAAGGTCGCGGCAGTGATGACGCCCAAGGTGCCTTCGCTGCCGATGTACAAATCGCGCAGGTCGTAGCCGGTGTTGTCTTTGCGCAGGCCCGACAGGCCGTGCCAGATGTCGCCAGCCGCGGTGACGACTTCGAGGCCCAAGCACAGGTCGCGGGCGTTGCCGTAGCGCAGCACTTGCGTGCCGCCGGCGTTGGAGGCGAGGTTGCCGCCGATGGTACAACTGCCTTCAGCGGCCAAACTCAGGGGAAACAAAAAACCAGCCTGCCGTGCGGTGTCTTGCAGGCTTTGCAGGATGCAGCCGGCTTCAGCGGTCAGCGTCATGTTCGCAGGATCAATCTCGCGCACCGCACGCAGGCGTTGCAGGCTCAGCACCACTTGTTTTCCGGTGTCGTCGGGAATCGAGCCCACCACCAAGCCGGTGTTGCCGCCTTGCGGCACCAAGCTCACTTGGGCGGCTACGCAGGCTTTGACAACGCGCGCCACTTCGTCGGTGTTGGCGGGGCGCACGACGGCCAGCGCTTTGCCGCGGGCGCGTTTGCGCCAGTCCATTTCCCAAGCTTGCAGGTCGCCGTCGGTCAGGACATGGGCGTCGCCACAAATGCTGCGGAGGGTTTGTAAAAAATCGTTGTTCATGGTGTTTCGGCGGGTATCGACGAGGGCAGGGCAGCCGGGACTGCTGGTTTTTTCAGGCGCACGCGAACATGCAAGGCGCAGGCCACAAACAGCAGCAAGCACAAGCCTATTTCGATCAGGGCCAAATAATTTCCGGGGGCCGCGTCGCCCCAGGCGCGGACCACGCCTTCGGTGAAGTAAATCCACACAAACAAGCTGAGCCAGCGGTAGGTGTACATGCGGTTTTTCAGCACCCCCGCCAAGGGCAGCACCAGCGGCAGCACTTTGAGCGCCAGCAGCGAACCGCCTGGGCGAATTGGCGCGAGCCACATCTCCCAAGCCAAGCCAAGGGCGATCAGCCCTGTCAGGCTGGCCGTGGCCAACCAGCGTGTGAGATCGATTTGTCGAGTTTTGTCCATGAGGATGGCATGATACCGGCATGAATTTGAAGCAGCTCTTGGCCGACCTTTCCCACTTTCCTTGGCGTGACACGGCGATCACCCTGCGCAAGCGTTTTCGCGACGACCACATGGGCTTGACGGCCAGCAGTTTGACCTTCACCACCTCGATTGCATTGGTGCCATTTTTCACGGTGGCGTTGGCCATCTTCACGGCGTTTCCGATGTTTGCCAAGCTGCAGGGCTCTTTGCAGGTGTGGCTGGTCGAAAGCCTGATTCCCGACAACATTTCCAGGCAGGTGCTGGGCTACCTGACGCAGTTCAGCCGGCAGGCCAGCAAGCTGGGTGTGGCCGGCTTGGCGGTGCTGGTGGTGACCGCCGTCGCCATGATTTTCACGATCGATCGCACGTTCAATGGCATTTGGCGCGTACGCAATCCCCGGCCATTTGCTCAGCGGGTGTTGATTTACTGGGCGGCGGTGACCCTCGGGCCGGCGTTTTTGGGGGCCAGTTTGGCGGCCACCTCGTATGTGTTGCCCTTCGCCCGCAATGGCATGGCTGGCCCTTCGGATGTCTTGCAGCTCTTGCTTGATTCGCTGGAATTCGTGGCGTTGGCGGGCGGTATGGCCGCGCTTTATCACTACATGCCGAACACCTATGTGAAGTGGGCGCATGCGTGGTCGGGTGGGGTGTTTGTGGCGGTCGGCATTGCTGTGGCCAAGAAAATTCTGGCCTTCTACCTGAGCATGGTGCCGACGTATTCCGTCGTCTACGGCGCTTTCGCCACCTTGCCAATCTTGCTGGTCTGGATTTACGTGGCTTGGATCATTGTGCTCATGGGCGCCGTGATCGCGGCCTACCTGCCCAGCCTGTTGGCGGGTGTGGCCCGACGTGCCAGCGCCCATGGCTGGCGTTTTCAGCTGGCGCTGGAGTTGCTGCAACAGCTCGACGCAACCCGCGCTAGCATGCCGCGAGGGCAACTGGCGTCTGCTTTGGCGCAGCATTTGCGCGTGGATTTATTGGAGCTTGAGCAGTCGCTCAAAGCCTTGATTCGTTTGCACTGGATTGGTCAACTGGCAGACGCTGAAGGTGACAACGAGGCGCGCTACGTTTTGTTGGTCGACCCGGACCGAACACTGCTTGAGCCGCTGGTGGATGAACTGCTGCTCGACAAGACGGACGCCACCGGCAAGCTGTGGGCGCGTGCCGGTTGGGCCGAGACCCGGCTGCGCGAGGTGCTTTGAAATTGAATTTGATCTGCTGGGCTCAATGGCAAGGCGGAATTTGGGCTATATTGACAACGAATAAAAAAACAGGAGGCGTGTCATGAAAGTTGCAGACATTTTGCGTGTCAAGGGCAGTACCCTTTACACCGTTCAGCCCGACGAAGCGCTGGCAAGCGCCACGCAAATCATGGCTGAAAAAGACATTGGCTCACTGGTTGTGATGGCGGCTGGTGAGTTGGTCGGTATGTTGACTTTTCGCGAAGTCATTCAGTGCATTGTCAAAAACGGCGGTGAGATTGGCAACGCCTTGGTGCGCAAAGCCATGGACGACCAGCCCCTGACCTGCACGCCCGACACCGAAATCGATGACGTTCGCCGCATGATGCTGGAGCGCCATGCGCGTTACATGCCCGTGATGGAGCAAAAAATGCTGATGGGTGTGATCAGTTTTTACGACGTCGCCAAGGCCGTGGTCGACAGCCAGAACTTTGAGAACAAGATGCTCAAAGCCTACATCCGCGACTGGCCTGCCGAAGACGAAGCCAAGCAAGCCTGAGACACGTGGGTCACCCTTGATTGGCGTGAATCATCTCGCGCACTCTTGGGTAGATTTGCTGGTTCCATTTGCGCCCACTGAACACCCCGTAATGCCCTACGCCGGTTTGAATATGGTGCGTTTTCATCGACGGACGAAGGTGGGTGCACAAATCCAATGCCGCCACGGTCTGACCGACTGAACAAATATCGTCGCGTTCACCTTCGACGGTCATCAACGCGGTGCGCTTGATGGCTGCGGGCTTGACGGTGCGACCCCGGTACTGCAATTTGCCTTCAGCCAGGTCGTAAGTCTGAAAAACTTTTTCCACCGTTTCTAGGTAAAACTCCGCCGGTAAATCGTTCACGGCGAGGTACTCGTCATAGAACACCCGGATCATGTTGGCTTTTTCCATGTCGCCATCGACCAAGTGCTGGTACAGGTCTTGGAATGACTTTTTGTGGCGCTCCGGGTTCATGCTCAAAAAGGCACTCAGCTGCACAAAACCGGGGTAGACGCGGCGCATGTAGCCGGCGTGTTGCACCGGCACAGTGCTGATCAAATTTTTCTCAAACCACTCCATCGGCTTGCTGGTGGCGAGCTTGTTGACGGCGGTCGGGTTGACGCGGCAATCGACCGGGCCGGCCATTAACGTCAGGCTGCGCGGTTGCGCCGGGTCGTTGTCTTCAGCCATCAGGGCGGTGGCCGCCAACGCCGCCACGCAGGGCTGGCAGACCGCCACCAGATGGGTGCCGGGCCCGATGGTTTGGGTGAAGCGGATCATGTGGTCGATGTAGTCATCGAGGCTGAAGCCGCCATGCGAGAGCGGGACATCGCGGGCGTTGTGCCAGTCGGTGATGTAGACATCGTGGTCTTGCAGCAAGGTGCGCACGGTCTCGCGCAACAGCGTTGCAAAGTGCCCAGACAGCGGCGCCACCAGCAGCACTGCGGGTTGATGTGGGCGATCGGCGGCGGCTTCTTTTTTGAAGCGCAGCAAGGTGCCAAAGGGCAGGCTCAACACCGTTTCTTCCGTGACAGCCAGTTCGCGCTCACCGATCTTGACGGCGGTGATGCCGTAAGCCGGCCTTGAATGTGTGACCTTCAAGCGCGAGAAAACGTCCATCGAGGCCGACATCTTGCGCAGCCAACTGCCCTCGGTGTCGCTGAACCAAAATGCAGCGCTGCTGCTTTGGGCCATCTGCCGAAACGGCGACATCAGATCGGTGTGGGCTTGAAAGGCTTGGTACAGCATGGGCGATCTTCAGGTGGCGGGCTTGTGACCCAGATGGTGCATGAGCAGGCAAGTTACGGGCCAGCATCTGCACCAGCGCGGCTTGGCACAACCCTTGCAGAAGTCGGCCATCGGCACTGCGGTGAGGGCGAATTTTGTGGTGCACGAGTTTCACTTCACGAACCTTCAGGAGACCGTATGGCCAAAGCCGTTCTGACAATCAGCAGTAAAAACTATGGTGCATGGGCCTTGCGCGGCTGGCTGATGGCCAAGCTCGCCGGGCTGGCCTTCACTGAAAAAGTGATTTCACCCGACGACCCGGCCATGAAAGCAGAAATGCTGCTGCTGTCGTCCAGCATGTTGGTGCCGTCCTTGCAGCACGGCAGTGTCAAGGTGTGGGACACGCTGGCGATTGGTGAGTACCTGAATGAGATCAAGCCCGACGCTAAGTTGCTGCCGGCCAACGCCGCTGCACGGGCGCATTGCCGCGCTATTTCCGGCGAAATGCATTCCGGCTTTGCCTCTATGCGCTCGGCCCTGCCGATGAACATCAAGGCGCATTTTCCGGGCTTCAAGGTCTGGTCGCGGGCCCAAGCTGACATTGACCGTGTGCTGGAAATCTGGACCGAATGCCTAGACCAATATGGCGGTCCGTATTTGTTCGGCAAAGAAGTCTCACTCGCCGACGCCATGTACGCGCCCGTGGTCACCCGGTTTTTGACCTATGACATACCGCTGGACAAAGCCAGCGCAGCCTATGTCAAGCGCATCATGGCGCTGCCAGCCCTGCAGGAGTGGATCGCCGAGGCTCAGAAAGAGCCCGACGATATCAATGAGTTGGATGCGGAGTTTTAACAGCGCAAGTTATGTCGCCCAAGGTGTGGGCGCAGGAATGGCGCACACCGGTTCTACATCGACCGACTTGAAGTCTGCTGGCGAGACGATTTCCAGGTACTCCATGTCGGGCGAGTAGTCAAACAGGTAGTGGCTGATGCCCGGGCGCTGATGCACCACGTCACCGGCCTCCACCAAGGTTTCCTTGTCGCCGTACATGAAGCGGGCCCAGCCCTTGAGCATGAAGACGATTTGGAAATCTGCTTCATGACGGTGCCAGCCGGTGCCTGTTTCTGGTGCCATATTCGCCTTCACCAGGTGCGCGATGACTTTTCCGTGGGTGGCATCAGCAACGCCGAGGTCGCGGTACAAAAAGAAATCGCGCAAGCCGCCGGGTAAAAATGCGGTGTCGGCGGGTTTGACGTGTGAAAACTCAGTCGTGGTGCGGTCCAGCATGGGGGCTCCTGTTGAATCAAATGAATGAAATGGTGCGTCGCAGCAAAGCACAAACTGTTCCAGAAGGGTGGGTCGGGTCTGGGATAATCACGACTTATGAGCGGCAACACCTTCGGACACCTTTTCGCAGTCACCAACTTTGGTGAATCCCACGGCCCAGCCATTGGCTGCGTGATTGACGGCTGCCCACCCGGCATGGCGCTGTGTGAGGCCGACATTCAGCACGACCTGGATCGTCGTCGCCCCGGCACCAGCCGGCACGTGACGCAGCGCAACGAGCCCGACGCGGTCGAAATTCTCTCTGGCGTTTATGAGGGCAAGACCACAGGTACGCCGATTTGCCTGCTGATCAAAAACACCGACCAGCGCAGCAAGGACTACGGCAACATCCTCGACACCTTCCGGCCCGGTCACGCGGACTACACCTACCTGCACAAATACGGCCTGCGTGACCCGCGCGGCGGTGGCCGTTCGTCGGCCCGTATGACGGCGCCGATGGTGGCTGCGGGCGCTGTAGCCAAAAAATGGCTGGCGGAACAACACGGCATTGCCTTTAAGGGCTGCATGACCCAAATTGGCGACATGACCGTGCCCTTTGAGTCGTGGGAGCATGTGCCGAACAACCCGTTTTTTGCGCCGGCAGCCGATGTCTCTGCCCTCGAAAATTACATGGACGAGTTGCGCAAGTCAGGTGACTCTTGCGGCGCGCGCATCCGTGTCGTTGCCACCCACATGCCGGTGGGTTTGGGCCAGCCTTTGTTTGACAAACTCGACGCCGACATTGCTTACGCGATGATGGGCATCAACGCCGTCAAAGGCGTTGAAATCGGCGCTGGTTTTGCCAGCGTCAGCCAACGCGGCACGGTGCATGGCGACGCCCTCTCGCCAGCCGGCTTCAAGAGCAACAACGCTGGCGGTGTGTTGGGCGGCATCAGTACCGGACAAGACTTGGAAGTCTCGATCGCCATCAAGCCGACCAGCTCGATCATCTCGCCGCGCGAGTCGATTGACATGGCCGGGCAGGCAACGAGCGTCGTGACCAAGGGGCGGCACGACCCCTGCGTCGGCATCCGCGCCACGCCGATTGCCGAGGCCATGCTGGCGTTGGTCGTGATCGAGCATATGTTGCAGCAACGCGCCCAGTGCGGTGATGTGCGCCCCCCGATGTCGCGTATTCCCGCACGTGTGCCCGGCGCAGCTTGAGCTTGCTCTGCCGGTGAGCACCCGCCGCCAACTCGTTCCCTTCGCCGCCTTGTCGGCCAGCTACTTTGCGCACATCGGATTTTTCAATCCGTATTTGCCTTTGTGGCTGAAAGACATGGGCTTGAGCATTCTCGCCATCAGCGTGCTGGTGTCGGTGCAGGCGGCGACACGGCTGTTTGCGCCCTACGGTTGGGGCTGGCTGAGCGACCGCACGGGTGAGCGCATCAAGCTGCTGCGCTACAGCGCCTGCGCGGCCTTGGTGGCTTCGGCGGGCCTGTGGTTCGATGGCGGCGTGCAGTGGTTGTTTTTTGTGTTGCTGGTGATGTTCACCCACACCAGCGCCATGATGCCCATGAGCGAAGCCGCCATGGCCCATTTGGTGACGCAGGGCGGCGTGTTTGATGCGCGGCGTTATGGCCGTATCCGCTTGTGGGGATCACTCGGATTTTTGGTCACGGTGCTAGCGGCAGGGGCTTGGTTTGAGCACGATGGCATGCACCAGTTTCCGCTCTGGACGGTGGCCACCATCTTCGCGGTGACCGTCAGCGTCTGGTTCTTGCCTGACCTGAAAGAAGCCGTGCCCGAGCATGCGCAGCACGTCAACGTGATGCCGGTGTTAAGGCAGCGCGCCGTGCAGTGGTTTTTTGCAGCGGCATTTTTTCATGTGCTCTCGCACATCGGCATTTACGTTTTCTTCTCGTTGTACCTGGATTCGTTGGGTTACAGCAAAACCATGATTGGCCTGCTTTGGGCCTTGTCGGTGGTGGTGGAGATTGGCTGGTTTTTCACGCAGTCGCGCTGGTTGCCACGTTTGAGCCTGACGGCCTGGCTGATGGTGTGTTCTGCGGCGATGCTGCTGCGCATGGGCATCACGGCCAGCAGTGCGCAGGTGCTGGTGTTGTTGCTGGTCGCGCAGGCCTTGCACGCGCTGACGTTTGCCACCCACCACACCGTCTGCATCGCCTTGTTGTCTCAGCATTTCAGTGGTCGCTTGCGCGGCCGTGGGCAAGCGCTTTACACCGTCATTGCGTACGGTTTCCCTGGCCTTTTTGGCGGACTGGCCGGTGGCGTGTTGAGCACGCATTACGGACTGGTCAGCGTCTACTGGGCCTCAGTCGGTACCAGCTTGCTGGCCTTGCTGTGCGCCTTCGGGGCTTGGCGGCATCAGCACCATCGCTCAGCGAATTGAGCACTTGACCGTTTTGCAGATGCAGATGTCAGCGCAACACCAACACCGGCTGGTGGCTGTGCGTCAGCACTTTTTGGGTTTCACTGCCGATCAATAAGGCTTTGACGCCCTTGTGCCCGTGCGAAGCCATGGCAATCAAGTCGCAGCCTTTTTCTTTGGCGGTTCGGATGATGGCTTCATACGGCTCATCGCTGACGGCGCAGACCGTGTCGCACGGAACGCCGGCTGCACGCGCAGCGTTCTCAACAGACTGCAGAATTTTGGCCGCCTTCGCTTGTGAGTCTTTGGCGTATTGCTCGCGCGTGTCTTCCAGCATCTCCGGCTGGTAAGTGAAGACATGGAACGGGGGGACCACATGAACCGCCGTGACGCGACCTTGCGTTTCTTTGGCCAGCGCTATGCCTTGTTGAATGGCCGATTCTGATGGTTGCGATCCATCGGTGGGCAGTAAGACGTGCTTGAACATGGCGACTCCTTGATCGTTCGTTGACGGACACACAAAACGCTTGAAAATTGGCAACTAGCGGCGTCAGTTTGTCGCTTTGAGATCAGCGAATCAAGGGGCAAAAATCTCATGACGCCTGTCAGCCAAGACGCCGACTGCGCTCAGCCATGCCAAGTCACAGCGCGCTGTCGACGTCGCGCCAATGCCCGGGTGCCAAACCGTCTAGCGTGTGTGGCCCGATGGCCGCTCGAATCAAGCGCAGCGTGGGGAAGCCCACGGCGGCGGTCATGCGGCGCACTTGCCGGTTGCGGCCCTCGCGAATGCCCAGCTCAAGCCAAGCGGTGGGTTTGGATTGGCGCACACGTATCGGCGGGTCGCGCTCCCACACAGTCGGTGGTGGGCTCATCAGGTGAGCGCGGGCAGGGCGCGTCATGCCGTCGTTGAGCTGCACACCTTGACGCAAAGCCGCCAGCGCTGCTTCGTCGGGTTCGCCTTCGACTTGCACCCAATAGGTCTTTTCCATCTTGAAGCGCGGATCAGCGATGCGCGCCTGCAGCTGGCCGTCATTCGTCAGCAGCAGCAAGCCTTCGCTGTCAGCGTCGAGCCGACCGGCTACGTACACGTCCGGGATATGCAGGAAATCTTTCAGCCCGCGCCAACGTCCCTCGGGTGTGAACTGGCTCAGCACGCCGTAAGGCTTGTTGAAGCAGATCAGGCGGGTGGGGTTGGAAATGATCATGGCGGCGCAGCATAGCATTTCACATCTCAGCTAACGGGCGCGGTGAGTTAGCATCCCCGCATGAGTGTTCATTACGAAAGCGTGCAAACTGGCACGCTCTACCCCGAAGCCTTTCAGGTGGCGGCCCCTTCTTCTGCGCTAGAGCGTCATATTTGGCCACGCAAGCAGGGTATTTTTATCCGCAAAGCGCCGGCATTGCCGGACGAGAGTGCAGGCGCGGATTCTGCGGCAGAATTAACCGTTGAGCCGACCGAGGTCGCGACACCCGACAAGAGCGTGCGCGAGTTGGGGGTCGGGCAGTTTGGCTTGGTGCCGCCGTGGGTCAAGTCGGCGTCGGATGCCAAACTGCGCTCGACCAAGTTGGTCAATGCACGATCCGAAACCGTCACCACCTCAACCAATTTTCGCGACACCTGGCTCAAGGGTCAGCGTTGCATCGTGCCGATGATGGCGTTTTTTGAAGACGACTGGCGCAGCGGCAAAGCGGTGCCCACACGCATCAGCCGTGTCGATGGCAAGCCGATGGGCGTGGCAGGTTTGTGGGAACGTTGGGAAAAAAACGGCGAAGAAATCATCAGCTTCACCTTGTTGACCGTCAACGCCAACAGCCATGCGCTGCTTCACCGTTACCAACAAGGCGGCAACGAAAAACGCATGCCGGCGATCTTGGGTGAGGGCACTTATGACGCTTGGCTGAACGCCCGCCACGAGAAGGCCAAGGAGTTCATGCGGGCGTATCCGGCGAACTGGTTGACGGCGAATCCGGTCGAGAAATAAACCAAGCTGTCGGCCGCGATCTGCTGCTCAATCGCCCAGGTCGATCAGCGTCGTCGCCACCACGCCAGCCGGCGGCACGTAGTCGGCCACCAGCCAAATCCGCGTGGGCTGGCTGGCCGCTTCTGTCAGCAGTTGCAAGACAAAGTTGATCGACGCTTGATCCAAGGAAACAAAAGGACCATCGAGCAGCGTGAGTTGGGCCCCAGAGGCCGCCGCCGCCGCAAGCCACACCTTGCGCTTGGAGCCGGTGGACAGCATGAACAGGTTTTTGTGCAGGTGCGGGCCTAGCGACAGCCCATCCATCACCTCTGCCAACACCGCCTCGTCAAAGCCGGGGTAGGCGCGCTGCACAGACTGCAGATAGTCGGTCACCGTGAGGGCGTCATGCCCGGTTGAGCGCGGGTCTATCCAAAAGACTTGCTGGCGATAAGCCTCGGGCTGCTCATCTAAAAACACACCGCCCAGTTGCAAGCGCCCGGCATCAAGCGGCAACTCACCGGCCAGCAAAGTTTGAATCGTGGTTTTGCCGCGCCCGTCACCGCCAAGCACCAGCGCCACACCGGGCGCCAACTGCGCAGAAAAATCACGCAGCACGGCACAGTGCGGGTAAGCAAAAGACACATGGGAGAGGTTGAGCATGTTGTAGACAACGGCTGGGTTGGACGTGGTGTCAGGTGGCGCTAAGTTCCTTTAAGTGCCGTCGAGGCTGATAGGCGGCGCATGGTTGACATCTTATGCCGCGCTTCCCTCACATCGACTGCGCGCTTAAGATCCACCTCAGGCAACTGTTGCCACAACAAAGGGAATTGATGCGTTTTGTTCTTTTGACCGGCGGGGCAGGTTACATCGGTAGCCACACGTATCTGGCATTGCACGCGGCGGGTTTGACGCCGGTGATTTTGGATGATTTTTCGAACAGCAGCCCGGTGGTGTTGGCGCGTTTGCAGCGCCTCACCGGTCAGACCGTGTTGTGCGAGCGTGGCAGCGTGGCCGACACCGCGCGGGTGCAGACTTTGATTGAGCGCTACAAAATGACGGCGGTGATTCACTTCGCCGGCTTCAAGGCGGTGGGCGAGAGCGTCGCGCAGCCTCTCAAGTACTACGCCAACAACCTTGGCGGCATGGTCAGCTTGCTACAAGCCATGGACGCCACTGATTGCCGGACTTTGCTTTTTTCAAGCAGTGCCACGGTGTATGGCGACCCGGCCACTGTGCCCATCACCGAGCAATTTCCGCGCAGCCACACCAACCCGTATGGCCACACCAAACTGGTCATTGAAGACATGCTGAGCGCGCTGTGTGCCTCCAAGCCGGCTTGGCGCGTCGGCGTGCTGCGTTACTTCAACCCGGTGGGCGCGCACGCCAGCGGCTTGATTGGTGAAGACCCGAGCGGTCTGCCGAACAACTTGATGCCCTACGTGGCCCAAGTGGCGGTGGGCAAACGGCCGTTTTTGAATGTGTATGGCCGCGACTACGCCACCCCCGATGGCACCGGCGTGCGTGACTACATTCACGTGGAAGACTTGGCGGCCGGCCACGTGGCTGCGCTGCAAAAGCTGTTGAGCGCGGGAGATAACTTTACCGTGAACTTGGGCACCGGCCAAGGCTATAGCGTGCTGGAAGTGGTGCGCGCTTTTGAGCAAGCCAGCGGCCAACCCGTGCCCTGCCAGTTTGCCCCGCGCCGCGCTGGCGATGTGGCGCAGTGCTACGCAGACGCGTCACTGGCACACAGCCTGCTCAACTGGCGCGCCACCCGTTCACTGGCAGACATGTGCGCGGACGCTTGGCGCTGGCAAAGCAGCAATCCGGATGGGTATCGTTGATGGGGAGGCCGACAGCTAACTCGGCGCCAACTTGCCGGTGGTGTCCTTGCTGGAGATGAGCCCCGAGCACTTCGATCAAGCGTTGGTGGCGGCTTTGAAGTCAAAAAACATACTGAAATCTCATGTCAATATAGCCAGCCTTGGTGGTGTTGGTCGCCGGTCGATCAGCCCATGACGTCAAATTGGGGCACCAATATTCTCGGTCGTAGGAGTCAATGCATGGGCGCTCTGTAATCTTCCCGCCCCACCACTTTCCTGAGGACACGTATAAATAAGTATTTTTATTCAAAGTGAATGCTTTTGAAATTCCTGCAAAGGCTGAATTAGAAATATCTAACTTTTCAGATCTGCTGCCATTGTCGATTCCAAAAGACACGAGCCACCGATCTTCGCCGATATACTTGTTTGCAATAACACTGATTCTGTTATTTTTGGCCGAATAGAATTTACTGATGTCGTAGCCGATGGTTCCGTCGTATGCTGAGCTCGCATACGCTGGAGCGCTAAAAGCAAAGTCCCCAGTATTTTTTAAAAAAACACCTTTTTCGTGCCGAATATCAAATGACGATATAAATACGTCGTTGATTTGGGCCGCAGATGAATTTCTGTGCATCAATTCATTCAATATAAAACTTCGTTGAGTAAAATCACTGGCCGCACACTGCGAAGCTATCAATAAAATCAAGCCGTAGCATAAATTTTTCATTTAACGCAATCTGCCAACAGGCGCCAACGCTCTAGACAGGCTCGCCTCGCCTCTGCCCCATATTGCGGGGTCGCAGTTTGGGTAACACGTCAAGGTGTCATATCGGGCCGTATCCAGAATGATAGAACTTGTCTTGACCGCATCTAGATTAGGAAATTTTTGCATCACAACTGCGGCATAAGCTGCGACTACCGGGGCCGCATAGGATGTTCCTTGGCCGACCGGGGAGCCTGTTCCGTTGAAGGCAACAGCAAGTGAGGCATACGGGTCACGCCCATAGGCGAAAACGAATCGATCTGAAATGGCGGTATTGCTTCCAGCGTAGTTGGAGTAATACTGTGAGCTGCCAATGAGCTTGTCTATATTGGCCTTGTTTGAGGTGCTTCCATTTTTATCTAAAGCACCGACGACCAATAACCGCGATGCAATACTGGCATTTTCAACCAAAGCCGCGGTGGTGGTGTCGTATTTTGCATCTTGGTAAGCGTTGCCAGCTGATTTCACCACGACTGAATTCAGCATGTTGGAAATATTAAATCCATTCGACGTGGTATTTAGCAGTGCAACAACATTATTATTCCACCCGGAACTTGTTGACGTTAGCGTTGCAAAATCTGCTGTCGTCGGCGCCCCGCCACACCCGTTGTTACACGGGGTAAAGCCCAGGCTCATATTGATCACATTGGTGCTGACGGGAGAAGTTAATGCCGAACCGGTGCTGCCTGCTTTTCCTACCGAGTTCAAGTTCATGTCGAGTCCGGTTAGATTGGCATAAGGTGCAATCAATCCTGCGATCAACATCGTGTGCAATCCATGGCATTCATTGCTTGTTCCCGCCGTGTCAGAGCAACTGGCAATATTTGCATAACTATCGAGCAAGGTTATATTTTTGCCAAGTCCAGTCCAGCCTGCGTTCCAAGCGGCCAGAACATCAGCCGACGGCTTGTTAATGGTCGGCCCGAGACTCGAAGACGAATAACTGGTGATGCTTCGCCCCATGAGATGCATGACCCCAAGTCGAGCCGGCGCACTGGTGGGAAACATTGCGGCGAATGCCGGGCCATTTTTATCAGGCGTTCCCCAAGCCAAGTTGTAAGTCGTCGTTGCGGATGACACATTTCCGTTGGGGTCTGTCACCGGGGTCGATAGCCCCGCCAGGGTCGTTTGCAGGAAAGGTTTCGAGCTCGTCCCATCTTGCGTCGTGGTGACGTAGCCGTCTGGATAGGTCGTTACAACACTGGACTCGCTTGGTGGGGTCACTGTTCCCGTGGTTGTCCAATCGGACGGGTAAACGGCTGCCGTGTAGACCGGGGTTGATGAGGTGCCAGGTGTGCTTTCTAACCTGCCAGCGCTAGCCCCCGAACCAAGTGCAGATCCGCCGCCGCCACCGCCGCAGGCCGCGAGCAGGGCGGTAGTCAACACCATCGAACACATTTCTAAGGTTTTACTTTTCATGAGTAACTTATTAACACGAATGTTACGGTTGTATCATTTGTATTGATAGTTGTCAGAATTGTTACATCTTGTAAATTAAGCTGGGGTTTGCAGAGGTTGGATAAGCCATCCAAGCCAAGCAAATAGAGACGGGTGCATCAGCTCACAAGCGTTCTAGCCTTGGAACGTGACCGGTGTGGTTCCGGCGTCCATCGCTCGAGCAAAGGATGTGGGGGTGAATGCAAAGGGGGAGGGGGAGAAAACCAGGATCTGGAAAGTAAAAAACCCTTATAAATCTGAGATTTATAAGGGTTTTACATTTCTGGCGGAAGCGGTGAGATTCGAACTCACGGAGGACTCACATCCTCGGCAGTTTTCAAGACTGCTGCATTCAACCGCTCTGCCACGCTTCCAAGGCAGCTAGTTTAACCTGAGTTTCGCGGCGATCAGCCCGCAACGCTGAGTCGGACGATGCCGTAGAGCGGCACGCCCCACAGCGCTCTGAAGCTGCTGCAGGCGAATGCGGTGCTGAAGTCATAGCCTTCCATGACCGGATGTTCTGAGCGCAGCCGCAGGCGCGGATGGGGGGCGGTGAAGTCGCGCATGTGTTTGGAGCCCCACTTGAATTCGGCGTGGGTGTGACAGACCGAGGGGTGCAGGGCGGCGCAGCCAATGGCCAACCAGCTGAAGGTGTCAAAGAGCATCTCTGAGCCGGCGGGCGCGTTCTGCCCAAACTCTCGCAGCACGTGCTCAACCTCATGTGCTTCTAGGTACATCAACACACCTTCGCAAATCGCCAGCACGGGCACTTGGCTGTTGTGTTCAGGCAAGCCGAGACGCTGCCACCAGCCCGGCGTGCTCAAGTCTATGGTGGCGTTCAAGTGCCGTTGATGGGGGGCTGGCAGCAGGCGTTTGCGCAGTTGCATGACTTGCGCCACATCGGCATCTAGCCAATGGTTGGTGTGCTGGTCTAACCATTGAAAGTAGTGGCTCATGCCGCAGCCCAAATTGGCGCCGATGGCATACGGATAGCGACTAAAAAAATCACGTGCCAACTGCCTGAAAACTTGGGTTCGAGACAGCACGCCGAAGACGCTAGCTTTGTCGCGTAGGTAGGCACTGACGTCGACGCCCATCTTGCGCAGCGCCGGTGCCGCGTAGGCGTCGCCGACGGCGTATGTTGGAAAGATGGCGTCGCCAAATGCCCGCGCGGCTAGCGGTATGAGCAGGGTCGAGGGGAGGTCGTCAAGCTTGGCGCCTGAACGCTCCCGGGTCAGGTCGAGTACACGTTGATCCATCGGCGAATCATGGCCGAGAAATCACGTTGCGGGTGCTTGGTTTATCGCTTAGTTTGTGAACGCTTGTTAATGGAGCTCAGCGGTTTGTGAGCATGCCCCGGGTCTCAATGAACTCAACAATTTGTGCCAGGCCAGTCAGCGTTTTGAGGTTGGTCATGACAAAAGGTTTGAGGCCTTTGGCGTTGGTGCGCATGCGAATCGTGTCGGCTTCCATGACGCCCAGGTCAGCGCCCACGTAAGGCGCGAGGTCGGTTTTGTTGATGACGAAGAGGTCACTCTTGGTGATGCCGGGACCGCCTTTGCGGGGGATTTTTTCACCGGCGGCGACGTCGATCACGTAGATGGTCAGGTCGCTGAGTTCGGGGCTGAAAGTGGCGGCGAGGTTGTCGCCGCCCGACTCGATGAACACCACGTCGGCGTTCGGGAAATCCACCAGCATGCGGTCAATCGCTTCGAGGTTGATGGACGCGTCTTCACGAATAGCGGTGTGTGGGCAACCACCGGTTTCGACGCCCATGATGCGGTCGGCGTCGAGCGCACCGCTGACGGTCAGCAGGCGCTGGTCTTCTTTGGTGTAGATGTCGTTGGTGATGGCGACCAGGTCGTATTGGGTCTTCATGGCCTTGCACAGCATCTCTAACAAAGTGGTTTTGCCGGAGCCGACAGGCCCACCAATGCCGACGCGCAAAGGAGGCAGTTTTTTGGTGCGGTTCGGGATGTGGTGCAGGGTCATGATGTGCTTAAAACGGGTAGGGAAGAGCAGGAAATCTAGGAGCGAAAGAGCCGGGAATATTGGGTTTCGTGGCGTGCCGACAAAATCGCCAGCATGGGCGAAAACGCTTGCCGGTCTCCATCGGGCATGACCAATGCGGCTTCAACAGCGGCGGGGATTTCCCGGCTTAATCTGGCAAGCAATCGTTGGCCCGCGCTTTGCCCGAGCGGGACAGATTTAAGCGCCGCTTGCGCCATGTTCTCTGCCCAGCCAAAAGCGAAGGCCAGCAGGCTGTCGCGCAGACTCGCTGCCGTGGCTGAGGCGGCCAATGCAAAGGCCACCGGGTAAGTGGGCGGCAGTGCTGCGCAGACCGCAATGTGCTCGGCGTTGACGCCGTCGTGGTTGCGCAGCCATTCCAGCAGCGACTTGCCCATTTGCTCGGTTTGCAAGCGCAGCTCGCTGGTTTCGCGGGTTTGCAAAATCCAGTCGTTGAGCGCGCGTACCCGTGTGAAGTCGCCGTTGCGCCAAGCGGCGGTAGCACCGGCAATCACCGGCAAGTCGCCGCGTGCCAGGCTCAGTTGCAGCTGCGCACTGAGCCAGTCGGAGGCGCTGGCTTCGGTGTTGATGTGGCCCCACTCAACAGCGGCTTCCAGCCCTTCTGAATATGAGAATCCGCCCACGGGCAGGGCCGGCGATGCCAGCCAAATAAGCTGAATCAGGCTGGCCGCTGACAGGGCTTGACTAGACTCGCTGGGCTCAGTGCTCATGCTTGCAGTGGGGGCCGTGCACATGCACATGCACATGCGGTGCTGGCGTCGCCACTGGCGCTGGTGTCATGGCATGGCTGTGCGCGTGCGTGGCGGCGCTGTAGGCGCCGCCTTCGGGCTCAAAAGCTTCGTCAACCGTGTTGACGATGAGGTGCATGGCGCGCAGCAGATCGGCCAGCACGTGGTCGGGTTCGATCTTCAGGTGGTCGGGTTTGAGTTCAATCGGTACATGGCGGTTGCCGAGGTGGTAGGCCGCGCGCGTCAGGTCAAACGGCGAGCCGTGGGTGGCGCAAGCGGTGATGCGCAGCACCGCTTGCGGCGCAGCCAGTACCTTGACCATCGAGCCGTCTTCGGCCACCAGCACGTCGTCACCACGCACCAGTGTGCCGCGCGGCAAAAACACGCCGAGATGCCGACCGAGTGAATCGGTGGTGTCGAAGCGGCTTTTCTGGCGCACGTCCCAGTCGAGTTCAACGGTGGCTGCACGTTTGAGCAAGACGGGTGCAAGGCCTTGGCCTTGCGCGATGATTTTGGAGACTTGAAGCATGGGGCCCATTAAAACAAAAAGTAGCGCTGCGTCATCGGCAAGCTGGTCGCGGGCTCGCAGGTGAGCAGTTGGCCGTCGGCGCGCACCAAGTAAGTTTGCGGGTCAATCTCCATGCTCGGCAGGTAGTTGTTGTGGACCATGTGCTGCTTGCGCACGCTGCGGATGTTTTTCACGGCGCTCAAAGTCTTGGCCAAACCGAAACGTTCTTTAACGCCGGCGGCTTGGGCTGCCTGCGACACAAAGGTCAGCGAGCCCTTGGCGACAGCGCCACCAAAAGCGCCAAACATCGGCCGGTAATGCACCGGCTGCGGCGTTGGGATTGAGGCGTTGGGGTCGCCCATGGCGGCCATGGCGATGAAACCGCCCTTCAAGATGATGGACGGCTTGATGCCGAAAAAAGCCGGCCGCCAGACCACCAAGTCAGCCCACTTACCGAGCTCAATAGAACCGACTTCGTGTGAGATGCCGTGCGCAATCGCCGGGTTGATGGTGTATTTGCTGATGTAGCGTTTGGCGCGGAAGTTGTCGTTGCGCGAGTTTTCTTCGGCCGCGCCTTTACCGCTGGCCAGCGGATTCGCCAGCCAGCCGCGCTGCTGCTTCATCTTGTGCGCGTTCTGCCAAGTGCGGATGATGACTTCACCGACGCGGCCCATGGCTTGGCTGTCGCTGCTCATCATGCTGATGGCCCCGAGGTCATGCAAGATGTCTTCGGCAGCGATGGTTTCTTTGCGGATGCGACTTTCGGCAAATGCGAGGTCTTCTGCAATTGACGGGTCGAGGTGGTGGCAGACCATCAACATGTCGACGTGCTCGTCCAGCGTGTTGACGGTGTAAGGCATGGTCGGGTTGGTCGACGACGGCAAAAAGTTGGCCTCACCGACGACCCGCAAAATATCGGGTGCATGACCGCCGCCCGCGCCTTCGGTGTGAAAGGCGCAGAGCGATCTGCCCTTGGTCGCGGCAATGGTGTTCTCGACAAAGCCGGATTCATTCAGCGTGTCGCTGTGGATGGCGACCTGCACATCGGTGAGTTCTGCGACGTCGAGGCAGTTGCTGATGGCCGCTGGCGTGGTGCCCCAGTCTTCGTGCAGCTTGAGGCCG
>CANFWI010000051.1 GCA_947450675.1 Comamonadaceae bacterium
CGGCAGACACCGCATGCAGTCGCTCGCTTTCACGCACCTGGTACCAACGCTGACGGATTTTGTTGCTGTCGTGCTGCGCCGCGACCGTGACGGTTTGCGGCTGCCGCATGAACTGCTGGCTGATCTTGGAAATGCCTTCCGGGTAGGTCGCAGAAAACAGCAGCGTCTGGCGCTCAGCCGGACACTGACGCGCCACCACCGCGATGTCATCGAAAAAACCCATGTCGAGCATGCGGTCCGCTTCGTCCAGCACCAAGGTGTTGAGCGCGTCTAACTTCAAATTGCCGCGTTGCAGATGGTCCATGATGCGACCGGGCGTGCCGACCACGATGTGCGCGCCGTGCTCAAGGCTGGCGATTTGGCCGCGCATGGCGACACCGCCGCAGAGCGTGACGACCTTGATGTTTTCTTCAGCCCGCGCCAAGCGTCGGATTTCTTGCGTGACTTGGTCGGCCAGTTCGCGCGTTGGGCACAACACCAGCGACTGCACGGCAAAGCGCCGGGCGTTCAGATTCGACAGCAGTGCCAGCGCAAAGGCGGCGGTCTTGCCGCTGCCGGTTTTGGCTTGAGCAATCAAGTCTTTGCCAAGCAGCGCAATCGGCAGGCTGGCGGCCTGAATCGGCGTCATTTGCTCGTAACCGAGGAGTTTGAGGTTGGCCAGGGCGGCCGGTGTCAGGGATAAGCTGGCGAAATCTTGGGAGGTGGGAGCAGTTGCAGTCATCCTCGGATTATCGTCACTTGCGATTTTTCGGCCCCAGAACACGCATGACCGTAGCGCGGCAGAGGGTCAGGCAGCGGTGTTAAGGTTTGGTCTGTGAGGTGGCTCGCTACACCTTTTAAACGTATTTAACTTCCCTTGCTCGAAGGCTTCACATGGCAGTTTTTGAATTTGATTTGTTGGTGGTTGGTGGCGGTAGCGGCGGGGTGCGCGCGGCGCGAATGGCGGCCCAGCGCGGTGCGCGAGTCGCGTTGGTGGAGGCCCAAGCCATGGGCGGCACCTGCGTCAACGTGGGCTGCATTCCAAAAAAACTCTACAGCTACGCGGCGCACTTTGCCGAGTCTTTTGAACAGTCACACGGCTTTGGCTGGGTTGGCGCTGCGCCGACGCTTGATTGGTCAGCCCTCAAAGTCGGCCGCGCCCGCGAGATCACGCGGCTGAACGGCATTTACCTGCAATTGCTCAAAGGCTCTGGCGTGCAGATCATTGAAGGCTGGGCCAGCTTGGTGGACGCGCACACCGTCGAGGTGGCAGGCCAGCGCTACAGCGCCCAACATTTACTCATCGCCACCGGCGGCACCCCCAGCGTGCCCGACATCGCTGGCCGCGAGCATGTCATCACCTCGAACGAGATCTTTGACAACGACCCGTTCCCAAAGCGCTTGCTGGTGGTCGGCGGCGGCTACATCGCTTGCGAATTCGCCTCGATCTTCAACGGCTTGGGCGCGCAGGTGACGCAGCTGTACCGCGGCGCCCAAGTGCTGCGCGGTTTTGACGACGATGTGCGCAGCTTCATCGCCGCCGAGATGCTGAAAGCCGGCGTTGACTTGCGCCTGAATGCAGACGTCGCCAACATCACGCGCGACACTGGCAACACGGGCCCCTTGCAGGTGCAGTTGGCCAACGGCAGCGCCCTCGAAGTTGACGCCGTGCTCTACGCCACTGGCCGCGTACCGAACGTCAAAGGTCTTGGTTTAGAGACTGTGGGCGTGGCGCAAAAAGACGATGGATCAATCAAAGTCAACGCGCAGTACCAAACCTCGGTGCCCAGCATTTACGCGCTGGGTGACGTCACAGCGCGCATGCAACTCACACCGGTTGCGCTGGGCGAAGCGATGGCGTTGGTTGACCACTTGCTCGGGCCTGCACCGGGTAAAGCACCGCGCAGCATGAGCTACGACTTCATTCCCACGGCCGTGTTCACGCACCCGAACATTGGCACGGTGGGCTTTTCTGAAGCCGACGCACGACGACAGTTCGGCGACATTCGCGTCTACAAAAGCGAGTTCAAAGCCCTCAAGCACACGCTCAGCGGCAGCACGGAACGCACCTTCATGAAGCTGCTGG
This sequence comes from Comamonadaceae bacterium, assembly GCA_947450675.1. Taxonomy (GTDB): domain Bacteria; phylum Pseudomonadota; class Gammaproteobacteria; order Burkholderiales; family Burkholderiaceae_C; genus Polaromonas. Next base: position 2,066 of record CANFWI010000051.1, read on the forward strand.
TCGACGACGCCTCTGACCGCGTGGTCGGGCTGCACATGGTCGGCGCCGAGGCCGGTGAAATCGTCCAAGGCTTTGCTGTCGCCATGAAAGCCGGCGCCACCAAAGCCGTGTTTGACAGCACCATCGGCATTCACCCGACAGCGGCTGAAGAATTTGTCACCATGCGCGAACCCGTGAAAGTTTGATGCGATGAAAGCCATGCCCTATCTGCCCACTTACATCGCCCCCGCCCGCTACACCGACCCGCTGGCGGCACTGACCCAAGTGCAATTGATTTACGACCAGCAAATCGCCCATTTGCGGGACTGCATGCAGCGTTACGTGGCCGGCGAAACACTGCCAGGCCGCGTGCGCGCCTGCTATCCGTTTGTCCGTATCCACACTAAAACCGTGGCCCGCGCAACGCTGGAAATGCCCGACATCACGCAGCTGAGCTATGGTTTTGTGGCGGGGCCCGGCACCTTCGACACCACGCTCACGCGGCCCGACCTGTACGCCAATTACTACCTTGAGCAGTTTCGGTTGCTGCTGGAAAACCATTCGGTCGAACTCGAAGTCGGCACCAGTACCCAGCCGATTCCGGTGCACTTCTCATTTGCCGAGCATGACCACATTGAAGGTCATTTGAGCGCAGAGCGACGCATGTTGATGCGCGACGCTTTTGACCTGCCCGACCTCGCGGCGATGGACGACGGCATTGCCAACGGCACCTACGAAGCAAAAGCCGGCGAGTCGCAACCGCTGGCACTGTTCACGGCCGCGCGGGTCGACTATTCACTGCAGCGCCTGCGCCACTACACCGGCACCTCACCCGACTGGTTTCAAAACTACGTGCTGTTCACCAACTACCAGTTTTACATCGACGAGTTTGTGCGTCTCGGTCATGAAGAAATGAGCCGCGCCGACAGCCCTTTCGTCGCCTTTGTCGAACCCGGCAACGTCGTCACGCGGCGCAAGGGTCTGCCGGCTGTCGCCGGTGACGAACTTGGCTCAGCACCGCCGCGCCTGCCGCAAATGCCGGGCTACCACTTGCTGCGCGCAGACCGTTCCGGCATCAGCATGGTCAACATCGGGGTCGGCCCGGCCAACGCTAAAAACATCACCGACCACATCGCTGTGCTGCGCCCGCACGCTTGGATCATGCTCGGCCATTGCGCCGGCTTGCGCAGCAGCCAACAGCTGGGCGACTACGTGCTGGCCCACGGCTATGTGCGCGAAGACCATGTGCTTGACGAAGAGTTACCGCTGTGGGTGCCAATTCCGGCGCTGGCCGAAATTCAAATGGCTTTGCAGCAAGCGGTTGAAGACGTGACGCATTTGCAAGGGCCAGAGCTGAAACGCATCATGCGCACCGGCACCGTGGCCAGCACCGACAACCGCAACTGGGAACTGCTGCCGGGCAACCAACCGCAGCGCCGTTTCAGCCAAAGCCGGGCCGTCGCACTCGACATGGAAAGCGCCACGATTGCCGCCAACGGCTTTCGCTTTCGGGTGCCCTACGGCACGCTGCTGTGCGTCAGCGACAAGCCCTTGCACGGCGAGATCAAGCTGCCGGGGATGGCGAACCACTTTTACCGCGAGCGCGTCGACCAACATTTGCGCATCGGCATTCGGGCGCTTGAATTGCTGCGCGCCGGCGGCAGCAACCAGTTGCACAGCCGCAAGCTGCGCAGCTTTTCAGAGGTGGCTTTTCAGTAGGTTGACGAATGCGGCCGGCCCGTGACGCCGCATCGTCACTCGTTTATACTTGCACTCAATCTAGTACAAGTTAAACAAGGCCAGCCCATGAAAATCGTCAGCTATTCCGACGCGCGCAGTTCGCTCAAATCCGTGCTCGACCAAGTGAATGATGACGCTGACGTGACCATCATCAGTCGCCGGGATGGTGCGGACGCTGTCGTGATGTCGCTTGACCAGTATCAGAGCATGATGGAAACCATGCACCTGCTGTCGACCCCGGCAAATGTCGCGCACTTGGTCAAGTCCATGGCTCAACACAAAGCCGGCAAATCAGTACGGCGCGAATTGGTAGACGCCGGCAACAAATGAGCCGCTCCATTCGTTTCACCCCTGCAGCTTGGGCGGATTACACCTACTGGCAGGGGCAGGACAAAAAGACCTTGAAGCGCATCAATACCCTGATCGAGGCAGCGCGGCGTGACCCATTTTCGGGGATCGGAAAACCCGAACCTTTGCTGGGCAGCCTGTCGGGCTATTGGTCGCGGCGCATTGATGAAACACACCGCCTTGTGTATGCCGCTGATGATGCAGACTTTGACGTGATCGCGTGCCGTGGGCACTACGACGATTGACCCTGCAATTATCCAGTTTGACGTTACAGCGGGTTGGCGTCAGCCAACCAAATTGCGCACCGCCTGGCCTTGCAACCGACGACCAAGGTTGTCCAAAAACAGCTCTTCCACCCGCGCGGCGTTGGCATCTGAAAAGCCGGCGCTGTGCGGTGAGGCAATCACGTTCGGCATGTCCCAGAGCGGCGACTGGGCCGGCAAGGGTTCATGCGCGAAGACATCCAGATAAGCCCCGGCGACCTGGCCGTTTTGCAGCGCTTCAATCAGCGCAGATTCGTCAATCACCTCGCCACGCGCGACGTTGACGACATGCGCGCCCGCTGGCAGCAAAGCCAATGCGCTGGCGCTGATGAGCCCCTGTGTACGGTCTGTCAACGGGCAGGCCAGCAGCAACCAGTCGGCCTGCGGCAAGACGCTGTGAATGGCTTCGTAAGCGACGGTCTCCATGCCCTCGCCCGCCGGCGTGGCACTGCTGCGCACCACCACCACGCGCAGCCCCAGCAACCGGAGCACAGCGCCGAGTTGCTGGCCGATGCCGCCCCAACCGACGATGACCGCCGTTTGCCCGCCCAAGTCGCGCGGCAAACCGGTTTGGATCAGCGGCGCCCAGACATGCGCACGCTGCGCGGCCATGAGTTGCGGCAAGCGTCTGGCCAAGGCCAACACACCCGCCAGCGCCGACTGCGCCACCACTCCGGCATTGCTGCCCGCCGACGAACTCAGGGCCACGCCCTGCGCGAACAACTGCACATACACCGGCCGATCAGCACCGGCGGAATGCAGTTGCACCCACGCCAAACTGGGTGCGTTGGTGAGCAAATCGTAAAAGTGCTGGGTCGCCGGCAGCACAGCGTGCTTGGTCGACAGGCCGGTCACATCACGCGAAACAAAGGCGATGTCGAAGTCAGCCGGTGCCTGCGCCGGACTGAGCAAGACATGCGCGGCCGTGCCCAGCCGCTCGGTCAGACGCGGGCCGAGGGCGGCGCGCGCTGCATCGGAAAGCAAGATCCGCAAGGGACCGTTCGCTACACTCATTCAGCAACGGCGCCCGACGACTCGACGACCGCTTTCCACTTGACGTATTCCTTTTGTGTGAACTGCGCGTATTGTGCGGCGGAGCCCCCAATCGGGTCAGCGCCTTCACGGATCATTTGCGCTTCCAGCTGCGGCAAGATGTCGTTGACGTTTTTGTTCAAGGTGGCGATCACCGACGCTGGCGTGCCCTTGGGTGCGAAGAAACCAAACCAAGAACCGGCTTCAAAACCAGGCAAGCCTTTCTCCGCCACAGTTGGAACGCCCGGTAAGGAGCGTGATGGTTTGGTGCTGGAAACTGCCAGCGCCCGCAGCTTGCCCGCCTTGATTTGCTGAATCACCGAGGGAATGGTGGCGAACATGAATTGCAAGCGCCCGGCCAACAAATCGTTCAAAGCGTTGGCGCCTTTGTAGGGCACGTGCAGGGTTTCCACACCGATCCGCTGGCTCAGCATGTAGCTCGACAAATGCGACGACGTGCCGACACCGGTGGAGCCGTAATTCAGCTTGCCTGGATTGGCTTTGACGTAGGCCAAAAATTCTTCAAAGGTCTTGGCGGGTACCGACGGATGAACCACCAACACGTTCGGCACATCGGCGATTTGCACCACCGGCACCAAGTCTTTCAAAGGGTCGTAAGCCAGGTTTTTATAAAGCGTTTGGTTGATCGCGATGGGGCCGACCGAACCAACCAGCAGGGTGTAGCCATCAGGGGCGGCACGCACCACGTTTTCAGTGCCGATGTTGCCGCCGCCACCGGGCCGGTTGTCAATGATGAAGGGCTGCTTCAGCCGATCAGCCAGCAACTGACTGACGGAGCGCGCCAGCATGTCGGTGGTGCCGCCAGCCGTGAAGGCCACCACCACGCGCACCGGTTTGACCGGGTAGTCTTGGGCTTTGGCCAGACCGATGGTCAACAGCAGGCCCGTCAGCACGGCGGCAAGCGGACGCAACAGCGTGGCGCGTGAAAGGCGTGAGATAGCGATCAACATGCGCATGGCGTTTGTCTCCAGATGATTCGGTCAAAAAATCAGGTGCGAAAGCTGGCGTCCATGCGGTCTAGTTTGCGCAGCAGTGCCGGCCACTCCATCACGCCATAAGGGCGGCGGGTGCTGGGCTGGTAGTTGTTCCAAGTCTCTTCAAGCACCGGCTTGGAGACCGGCGACAAAGGTGAGTTGCAGGCCATGGCAGCGAGCTGCGAACGGCAGGCCAACTCAAGACGGTGCATCCAGTTGAAGGCTTCACCGATGGTGCGGCCGACGGTGAGTGCACCGTGGTTGCGCAAGATCAGCGCCTCGCCGTTGCCAAGGTCGCGCACCAGCGATGCTTGTTCGTCGAGATTGAGCACCACGCCGTAGTAGTCGTGGTAACTGATCTTCAAAAAACGCATCGCCGTTTGCGTGATCGGCAACAAGCCGCATTCAAGCGCAGACACCGCCATCGAGGCCCAGCTGTGGGTGTGGATGACGCAGGCCACTTCAGGGCGGGCTTCATGCACGGCGCTGTGAATCACATAGCCGGCTTTGTTGATGCCGTAGTTCAAATCACCGAAATCTGGCTGCGCCAAAATCTTGCCATGGTGGTCAATTTTGATCAGACTCGACGCGGTGATTTCTTCGTACATCATGCCGTAGGCATTGATCAAAAAAGCGCCGTCCTCGTCCGGCACACGGGCCGAGATGTGGTTGGCCATCATGTCAGCCATGCCGTAATGTTCGACCAGCCGGTAGCAGGCCGCGAGGTCGACCCGCGCTTGCCACTCGGCTTCGCTGCAGCGGTCTTTCATGCTTGAAATTTGCAAACGGCTGCTCGTGATCATGGGTGTCTCCCGGTAGTTTTAAGAGGTGCCGAGCGCTCAGGCTTCAGGCAGGGCCAAGTGGGTAGGCTGGCGTTTTTCAATGGCGAATTTAAGCAGCGCTGCACTGCGGAAAATACCGTGCGCAAATTTACCGTAGGGCAAGGTCAAGAACAAAGCCATCACGGCGCCCAAGTGCACGGCCAACAGCAAAGCCATGGAAGCCGTGTCGCGCCAAGCCAGCAAAGCCAAGCCTGTCAGACTGACCCACAACAGCAAGACAATGAAACCGCGGTCCATCGGTTTTTGCGCTGCATCGCCATGGCTGGGGTGACGCGTGAAGTTGAGCCACAGCAAACCGGCTGGGCCGATCAGCAAACCAATACCGCCAACAGTGCCGAGCAAGACCGGCAAGCTGGTGTAGTCGTAAGGCGCGTGCCAATCCAACAGGTAGTGATACAGCGTGGCAACCGAGGTGGCCGCGAAACACAACATAAAGCCGTAGAAGGTCAGATGGTGAAAGCGCCGGCGCCACAGCGTGGGCTTGTCGTCATCGTTCGGGCAGCCTTCAATCGGCTCGTTGCCGCTGGTCTGGTTGGCGCCGTCGAGGTACTTCAAGCGCAGCGCGGCAGAGGCCGATTCCATGGCGGCTTCACCCAAAGCATTGGAGGCCGTCGCCGGTGAGACGTCGCGCCAAAAACTGCGCACGCCCAACCCCAAGGCCAACACCGCAAACAAGAAGATCGGCGCGAACATTGAGACCAGCAGGTTGTGCGGGAAGATGGCGTAAAAGTTACCCGCCAGCGGTTCATGAAACAGCTGACCTTGCGCTTGAATAGCCAACACCAGAAAGAGCGCAAGGCCGACGGCCAGCGCCAAGGCCACCGTCAAGCCCTGACGCTTGTAGAGCGCACCGAGCGCTGGTGGCCACGCGTAATCTGCATAGGTTTGGATGCGCACTTGGGCCATGGCCTGCGGCACATTGATAGCGAATTCATGCGGCGGCGAGTACTGGCAAGCATGCAAACAAGCACCGCAGTTGTGGCACAGATTGGCCAGGTAATGAATGTCGGCTTTGCCGAATTCGAGGTGCCGCGTCATGGCGGGAAACACCGCACAAAAACCTTCGCAGTAGCGGCAGGCATTGCAAATTTGCATTTGCCGGCTGACTTCGGATTCATTCGCTGTCAGCGACATGTCGCCAGTGGCCAGGGCTCGTGCCTCGCGGGTCAGGGCTTCAAGCTGCTGCATGGTGGTCTTCCGTCAAATTCGTTGATGTAGAGGCTTTTTGAGTTGCCGCGGCCTTGGCCGCTTGGACCCCAGCAATGCGGCCAAAGGCCGTGCCGATCGTCATGCCGACGCCTGCTGTGTAGCCCTTGCCCAGCACGTTGCCGGCCATCAACTCGCCGGCGGCAAACAGGTTCGGGCTGGCTTGGCCGCCAAAGTGCACGGCGGTCGTTTCATTGGTCTTCATGCCGAGGTAGGTGAAGGTGATGCCGGGTTTGAGCGCGTAGCCGTAAAACGGCGCAGTATCAATCGGCCGCGCCCAATGTGTCTTGGCAGGCGTCAAGCCTTCGGTGTGGCAATCGTCGAGCACAGCATGGTCAAACGTACCCACCTTGCAGGCGGCGTTGTAGTCCTGCACGGTTTTGACAAAGGCTTGTTCGTCGAGGCCGAGTTGGCGCGCCAGTTGCTCCAAAGTGTCGGCTTTTTCGCCAGGGAACACGGGGGGCATGAAGCGACCCACCGCTTTGGCGTCGATGATCGAGTAAGCGACTTGTGCGGGTTGATGCGCCACCAAGCGGCCCCAGATCGCATAGCGCTTGGGCCAAAAATCTTCGCCCTCATCATAAAAACGCGTGGCGTGTTTGTTCACCACCACGCCCAGCGACACGCAGTCGACCCGCGTACAAATACCGCCGTCGTACAGCGGCGCGCGGGCGTCAATGGCAACGCAATGACTTTGATCTGGCTCGCCAATCGTGTCAGCGCCTTGGTCAATCAAATCGCGCAGCAGCACACCCATGTTGAAGCGTGTGCCGCGAATGGCGAAGTTGTCAGACGGCCACTCGCCCGCAGCGTTCTGGCCCCAGACTTCGCGCATCCACTCGAGGTTGGATTCAAAACCGCCGCTGGCGACCACGCAGGCCTGCGCTTCAATGCGCTGAATGCCATCAGGGCCAGTCATGTGCGCCGCCACAAAGCGGCCGTCTTTGAGTTCAAGCCGGTTCACCGTCGACTCATAACGCACCTCGATGCCGAGTTTTTCAGCGCTGCGGTAGTAAGCGTTCATGAGCGCTTTACCGCCGCCCATGAAAAACGCGTTGGTGCGCGAGAGGTGCAGCGTGCCGGACAGCGACGGCTGAAAGCGCACGCCGTGCTGACGCATCCAGTCACGGCAATTCGACGACTCGCGAATCGCTAAGCGAGCCAATTTTTCAGTGGTCAGACCGCCGGTGACTTTGAGCAAGTCTTGCCAGAACTCTTCTTCCGGGTAGGCCTCGGTCAGCACGTCTTGCGGCGCGTCATGCATGCAACGCAAGTTGCGTGTGTGCACCGAGTTGCCGCCGCGCCACTCGCGCGGTGCCGACTCCAGCACCAGCACGCTGGCACCCGCTTCGCGCGCCATCAGCGCTGCACACAAGGCGGCATTGCCGCCGCCAATCACCAAAACATCCAGCATTCACTCACTCCCAACTTGATTGATCTTTACTTCGCTACAACGCCAAAATTAATCAGCGCGAATTTGAGCGCGCTTAACGATGTCACTCCACACCTTTTGCTCCCCGGCAATGAAGGTTTTGAATTCGCTCGACGGACCACCACCGCCGATGGCGTTATCAGTCGCAAAACGAGACGTCACGGCAGACGACTTGAGCGCTTTCAGGGACTCTTCCTGCAAGCGCTTCACCACCTCCGGCGGCGTCCCGGCCGGGGCCAGAATGCCGTACCACTGCGAGGTCTCAAAATTCTTGAAGCCCAACTCGGCCACCGTGGGCACGTCAGGCAGACTCGAAATGCGCTGAGCCGTGCCCACCGCAATCGGACGCAACTGGCCCGACTTGATATACGCGCTCAACGCCGGCAAGCCCGCCGAAGAGGCTTGCGTGCGACCCGCCAGCAAGTCGGTCAACTGCGGGCCAGTACCACGGTAAGGAATGTGCGTGATGAACATGCCGGTGACCAACTTCAGGTACTCCATCGCCAGATGACCAGCGCTGGCATTGCCGGCCGAACCATAGTTCAGTTGGCCGGGGTGCTTTTTCACGTAGGCGACAAATTCTTGGAAGTTTTTAGCCGGTACGTCTGGATGAATGACAAACACATTCGGCACTTTCGCCAACAGCGTCACCGGAACAAAGTCTTTGTTGACGTCGTAGGGCTGGTTTTTCAGCATGTACGGGTTGACCGCCAGCGTGCCCACGTGACCAAGGATGATGGTGTGACCGTCGGGCACGGCTCGGGCGACTTCTTGCATGGCGGTGACGCCAGCGCCACCGGGTTTGTTTTCAATGTAGACCGATTGCCCGAGTTGTTTACTCAGCTCTGCGGCCACCGAGCGGGCGACGATTTCAGAGGTGCCACCCGGCGCAAAAGGCACCACAAAGCGAATAGCTTTAGACGGCCAAGCCGGCTGCGCCACTACACCGGGCAAAGCCAGCGTGGCAGCGCTGAGGCCAGCGGCTTGGAGCACGCTACGGCGTGAGAGTCGGGTTTCATTCATGGGAGTGTCCTGTGTCATGCGAGGTAAAACTCAACCTTAACGGGCGTCGAGCACACGCGTAAGAGGATTTCCCCTGATCAAACCAAAACCATGACGTCGGACTAACTGCGGTTGACTGCTTGTTGAATAAGCGATGTACTTTAAGGCAAGCACAGCAGACCTGAAAGCAGGCCAGCAGCATGGGGTCATCATGATTTGTGATGGCAAGCCCCTTCAGCAGGTCAGCTGATCAGCCGAGCCCCGACCCAGCGGCCTGAACGCACGGCTTCACGCGCGCAATCGGCCAGCACCACGCGCGCGGCCAAACCGGCTGGCGAGAGTTCGTCGTCCGACAGGCTGCACAGCGCCGTCGCTCGCCGCGCCAGCGTGTCGCTGATCTCGGTGAGCTTGAAGCGTTGCGCGGCATCGGCGTAACGGGCAACCGCCGCCCACGGCTGCACGGTGCAGCCCAAACCACTGTCCACCGCGTCCATCAGCATGGCCAGCGAGTCGATTTCGGCGACCACATTGGGCTTGCACTTGGCCCGCGCAAAAGCGCTCTCCAGAGTGCTGCGCAAACCATGCGAGCCGGTCGGCAAGATCAACGGCAAATTGGCCAGTTGCGCCACGCTCATGCGTTTCGGCGACTTGGCGGCAGTCGCCGCCTGCAACTGCCGCGACTCTATCAAAAAGAGTTTTTCTTCCAGCAGCGGCATCACGCTCCAGCGCCGTCCGGCCAGGCTGTCAAAGAGGACGGCCAAGTCAAGCTGGCGCGCGTTCAGCATGGCGGTCAGATGGCCCGACAGGCTTTCAACCACATGCAAACGCACGTCGGGGTAGCGTTCACGCATGGCGCGCAGCAGCGGCAGACCCAGCACGGCGGCGGTGGTCGGCGCCATGCCAACGCTGACGCTGCCCGACAGCCGCGACTCTTGCGCCGAGCGCACGGCTTGCTCCGCATGCCGCAACACCAGCTGCGCCTCCCTGAAAAAAGCCAGACCTGCTTCAGTGGGCGTCACGCCCTTGGGACTGCGTTGCAGCAGACGCGTTGAGAGTTCGCTTTCGAGCCGGCTGATTTGCTGGCTCAATGCCGACTGCACCAACTCCAAATCGAGTGCGGCGCGGCTGATGCTGCCGAGCTCAATGACCCGCACGAGGTAGCGCAGTTGACGCAGTTCCATGACTCAATTCTCTCCAGCGGTGGACGCGATCATCGCACGCGCCACAAGGGTCGCATGGCCAGCACGCCCAGCAACGGGCCGAGTCCGAGCCAAGGCAAGATCGCTCCCAAGGCATGCTGCTGGGCCAGCGTGGTGAACAGCTCAATGCTGACAATCGAGATGGCAAAGCCGAGGCTGTTGGTCAGCGTGAGCACGCTGCCAACAGCTTGCGGCGGCGCATTGCCAGCGGTCAGGGCCGAAAATTGCGGCGAATCGCCAGCCACGGTGATGCCCCAGATCAGCAGCCAGAGGGCAAACCAGCCGACCGACGCATCGATCAACCAGGGCGCCAACGCGCAACACAGACCGCTGACGGCCAATTGACCTGTCGCCACCCGCGCGCTGCCCCAACGCCGCGCCAGCCAGCCGCCGCCGACGCAGCCCAGCGCCCCACTGCCGACCACCACAAAAGCCGCTAGTGACAGCGCCATGCCGTTCAGTCGAGTCGCCAAAATCAAGGGCACCAGGACCCACAGCGTGTACAACTCCCACATGTGACCCAAGTAGCCGAGCACCGAAGCGCGCACGCGCCATTCAGTCCACAGGGTCGCCAACGCGCGCCACTCCAAAACACGGGTCCGGGCTGGGCCGGCCGGCGCTTCGGGCAACAGCGCAAACAACATCACGCCGCCGGCAGCCGCCAGCGCCGCCACACCGAGCATGATGACGGGCCAAGGCAACTCGCCACTCAGGCCACGCAGACCGTGGGCACTGGCAGTTCCCAACACCAAGGCGCCAATCAACCAACCGAGCGCCGCGCCCAAGCCTTGCGGAAACCATTGCGACGCAATTTTCATCCCCACCGGGTAAATGCCGGCCAGAAAAAATCCGGTCGCAGCACGCCACAACCACAAGGCAGCAAACTCCCGCACCATCCACCAGGCCCCGACCGTGCACAACGCACCCGCCAATGAGCACGCTAAAAAAACGCGCCGCGGGGAAAATCGGTCGGCAATCGCGAGCAACGCAAAAACCAGCGTGCCGACAATGAAACCCAGCTGCAAAGCAGAGGTGAGCCGGCCCACCGCTGATGCGGGCCAACCCAGTTCATGCTGCAGATCAGGCATGACCGCATTGACGGCAAACCACAGCGAGGTGCCGGCGAACTGCGCGAACACCAGCACGGGCAGCACATAGCGCGGCGCGGCTTTCATCCGGCTAAAGCGGCGGCGCCATGCGGGGTTTCACCAGCGCCGCAGCTTGTTTGGCGCGGCTGCGGGCGAGTTCAACATCGGCATCAAAGGCCAGCGCCACACCCATCCGGCGTTTGACAAAACTCTCAGGTTTACCGAACAGCCGAATGTCGGTGTTGGGTACGGCGAGCGCTTGGGCCACGCCGTCAAAGACGATGCCCTTGGCATCAACGCCGCCGTAAATCACGGCGCTGGCACCGGGGCTTTTCAAGGTGGTGTTGACTGGCAAACCCAAGATCGCGCGGGCGTGCAGTTCAAACTCGTTTTGCCATTGCGTGCACAGCGTCACCATGCCGGTGTCGTGTGGCCGTGGGCTGACCTCGCTGAACCAAACAGCGTCACCTTTGACAAACAGCTCGACGCCATACAGGCCCATGCCCGACGGTTGACCATCGAAGCCAACGCCCAAGTTGTCTGTCACGGCTTTGGAAATGTCGCGGCTTTTTTGCAGCGCGGCCGGTCGCATCGGGTGCGGTTGCCAGCTTTCAACGTAATCGCCGTTGACCTGCACATGGCCGATGGGCTCGCAAAAATGCGTTTCAATCTGACCGCTGGGGCCCATGGCCCGCACCGTCAGCTGGGTGATTTCGTAGTCAAAGTCAATGAAGCCTTCAACGATGATGCGGCCATGGCTGACACGGCCACCGGCCATCGCGTGGTCCCAGGCGGTCTTGACGTCAGCGGGGCCGGCAATCTTGCTTTGTCCCTTGCCCGATGAGCTCATCACCGGTTTGACGATGCAGGGGTAACCGATCTTGTCGTCAATCGCGGCTTGCAACTCGGCCAGCGAATCGCAAAAAACATAGGGACTGGTCGGCAAACCCAGCGTCTCGGCGGCCAGCCGGCGAATGCCTTCACGGTCCATCGTCAGACGCGCAGCGCGGGCGGTCGGCACCACGCGGACGACGCCAGCGGCTTCGAGCTCTTCGAGCATCGGCGTGGCAATCGCTTCAATTTCAGGCACCACCAGATGCGGCCGCTCTTGTTCAATCAATGCCTTGAGTTGCGCCGGGTCACTCATGGTGATGGTCCGCGCATGGTGAGCGACCTGCTGGCCGGGCGCGTTCTCGTAGCGGTCGGTGGCGATGGTTTCAACGCCGAGTCGCTGCAGCGCGATCAGCACTTCCTTGCCAAGCTCGCCAGAGCCGAGCAGCATGACTTTGGTGGCGTGCGGCGACAGCGGTGTGCCGAGGGTTGTACCGGAAATAGCAGAAATAGAGTTATTTGAAATAGTCATGGATCGAGATAGTTGAGCGTGGGGACAGCGGCTGTACCGCCAAAGCCAGACCCTCCAATTTACAACATACCTGCTGAGCGCAGGTTCTACGCCGTGGAGAGTCCTTTTGATTCCCGCTTCGAGGTCACAATCTGGTGATGAACAGTGAGACGATGGCCCCCCTTTTGACACCCCCGATTCTTTCCGTGCGAGCGCTCAGCAAGCGCTACGGCAGCAGCACCGTGGTCAACAATTTGTCCTTCAGCATCGCCCCGGGCGAATGCCTAGGCGTGATCGGTCCGAACGGCGCCGGCAAGACCACCACCCTCCGCATGTGCCTGGGCTTGACCACCCCCGACGCGGGCGAGGTGATTTTTTCGCCGCCCGGCCAACCCGCACTGCAGATGCCGCAGGACGCGCTGGCCATCAAGGCGCAACTCGGCATCGTCAGCCAATTCGACAGCCTCGACCCGGATTTTTCGTGCAGCGAGAACCTGCTGGTTTTTGGCCGCTATTTCGGCATGCCAGACGCCGTCATCAAGGCGCGCATTCCGCAGTTGCTCGAATTTGCATCCCTCACGCACAAGGCCGACGCCAAGCTGACCGAGCTGTCTGGCGGCATGAAGCGCCGCCTGTCTTTGGCGCGGGCGTTGGTGAATGACCCGCAGTTGTTGCTGCTCGACGAACCGACCACCGGGCTCGACCCACAAGCCCGGCACCTGATGTGGGAACGCCTACAGCGGCTGCTACAACAAGGCAAATCGATCTTGCTGACAACCCACTTCATGGACGAGGCCGAGCGCCTCTGCAACCGGCTGCTGGTGTTGGACCACGGCCAGAAAATGACCGAAGGCACGCCGCACGACCTGATCGCCGAGAACTTGGAGCCCGACGTGGTCGAGGTCTATGGCGCAGGCGCTTTGGCCTTGGTCAACTCGCCGCTGAAAGACATGGCCGCACGCTTAGAAGTGAGCGGCGAGACGGTGTTTTTCTACACCCAAGACGCCAAGCGCCTGCTGACGGCGCTGACCGATTACCCGCAGCTGCGCACGCTGCACCGCCCGGCGAATCTGGAGGACTTGTTCCTCAAGCTGACCGGCCGCAAGATCCGGGAGGACGCATGATGTCCCGTTCAAACAACTCGCCAAGTCTGTTCAGTCCACCGCAACTCAGTTGGCGCTGGTGGCCCGTCTTCAGGCGCAATTTGTTGGTGTGGCGCAAGCTGTTTGTGCCGAGTTTGGTCGGCAACATCGCCGAGCCGCTCATCACGCTGGTGGCTTTTGGCTACGGCTTAGGCGCCTTGATCGGGCAGGTTCAGCTGAACGGCCAAGCCGTGCCCTACATCTTGTTTTTGGCCAGCGGCTCAATCTGCATGAGCGCCATGAACGCCGCTTCTTTTGAGGCCTTGTATTCGGCTTTTTCACGCATGCACGTGCAGCGCACTTGGGACGGCATCATGAATGCGCCGGTGCGACTTGACGACATTGTGCTGGCCGAGATGCTTTGGGCCGCATTCAAGTCGCTGTTCACCAGCGGCGTGATCTTGCTGGTGATGCTGGCGCTGGGCATCAGCCACAGCTTTTGGTTGCTGCTGGCTTGGCCGCTGCTAGGCCTGGTCGGCATCGTGTTTGCCAGCATCGCGCTGATCTTCAATGCGCTGGCCAAGGGCTACGACTTTTTCACCTACTACTTCACGCTGTTTTTAACGCCGACCATGTTTTTAAGCGGCGTATTTTTCCCCAGAGACCAGCTGCCCGGCTTCATGCGGGTGATCTCCGACTTCTTACCGCTGACAGCAGCGGTCGAGCTGATCCGCCCGCTGTTCATGGGCGATTGGCCAGCGCAAGGCCTGCTGCACTTGGCGGTGCTGCTGGCCTACGCGGTGGGCGCGTTTTGGGTCGCGCTGGCGCTCACGCGCAAGCGCTTTCGGAGCTGACCGACTGATCGGTCAGAGATCAAAGAACACGGTTTCTTGGCCGTTTGCGCTGTCTTGCATGTGAATGTCAAACCTGTACACCGGCCCGGCGTTCGTCATCTCGCGCTGGGCGACCAAGGTGGCGCGGCGCTCGGCTGGCACGCTGTTCAAGACTTCATCTTGGGCATTGGCCGCGGCTTCGTCAGAAAAGTAGATGCGCGAAAACGTGTGCAGCAACAGGCCACGCATGGTCACGCAAACGTCAATGAACGGCGCTTGACCTTCGCTCAGAATTCCCGGCTTGACGGTGTCAAAGACAAAGTGGTTGCCAGCGAATGTGCCGGTACCGCAGCGACCAAAACCTGCGAAACCTTTGCGTTCAGCGTCGTCCACGCTGCTGATCACATGACCTTGGGCGTCGGGCTGGTTGATCTCAACGATGGCGTCATTGACGGGCGCACCCGCGCCGTCAACCACCTGACCGGTGATGCGAATGTGCTCGCCTTCGGCATGCGCTTGCGTCAACACCGGGGTGAACAGGCTTTTGAAGTCGTAGCCGTACTGCGTCGGCGTGAGGCCGTAGGCGAAGTAAGGGCCAACGGTTTGCGAAGGGGTTTGTTTGAGTTGCGTCATGGCCAATATCCTCGGTCTTTTTATTCAAAACGCGTGGCTTTGGCGCCGCGCAACACGATGTCAAACACATAACCCAGCGCATAGTCGGGCTGGGTCACGTCAAGGCTGAATTTGGAAACCATGCAGTCACGCAGGTGATCCGGTGCACCCAGGTACATCGGGTCGTACTGCAGCAGCGGGTCGCCGGGAAAATACATCTGCGTCACCAAGCGGCTGGCGAAGTAGTCGCCAAACAGCGAGAAGTGAATGTGATTCGGACGCCAAGCGTTCGGGTGGTTGCCCCAGGGGTAAGCGCCGGGCTTGATGGTCTTGAAGGTGTAGCGACCTTGGTCGTCGGTGAGACAGCGGCCGGCACCCAAAAAGTTCGGGTCCAGTGGCGCGTCGTGCTGGTCCACCTTGTGCACGTAACGACCGGCGGCGTTGGCTTGCCAGACCTCCACCAGCGTGTGGCGCACCGGCCGACCGTCTTCGTCCAGCACGCGGCCAGTGACGATGATGCGTTCGCCCAAAGGCTCGCCGTTCATCACCGCATTTTTTGTCATGTCGCTGTCAAACTCGCCGAACTGTGCGGCGTTGTAGACCGGCGCATTGCGCTGCGCCAGCGCGTGCTTCATGGGCACCAAGGCTTGCTTGGGGCCGCGCAAGACGGTGGACTTGTAGCGCGGGTCAATATGCGCCGGGTGACAGGCCCAGTCGCGCGGGGAAATGATGGCTTTGTCGGTGTCAGCGTTCATGTCTTGTCTCCGCGAAATATCAAAATTAAAAAAGCAACAAGCCAAGACTGTAATCACCTCAAAAGGTTATGTATAGTGACATTTTTTCCAATAATACATAACCAAATAGACATGCCAAACCATGATTGATGAGCGCATCAAGTTCCGCCATTTGCAGTGCTTTTTGGCGGTGGCGCAACACGGCAGCCTGCAAAAAGCCGCTGACGTGTTGTCCATCACGCAACCGGCGGTGTCCAAAACGCTGAAGGAACTTGAAGCCTTGGTGAGCGTGCGGCTGTTTGAACGCGGTCGCCGCGGCGCCGTGCTGACGCGCAGCGGTGAGACCTTTTTTCGCCACGCCGGGGCCAGCGTGAATGCGCTGCGCGAAGCCGTGGCCAGCGTCTCGCCGACGCGGCAGCACACGCAAGCGGTTGTCACGCTGGGCGTGTTGCCAACGGTCGCGCCCTGGCTGATGCCGCAACTGCTGGCGCAACTCGACCGGGTGGCCGCCAGTGGCGGGCTGGCGCTGAGCCTGAAGATTCACACTGACCACAACCCGGCGCTGCTGACGCAGTTGCGCCAGCGCGAACTCGACCTGGTGATTGGCCGCTTTGCCGAGCCCGTCCACATGCTCGGGCTGACCTTTGAAAACCTCTATGCCGA
>CANFWI010000052.1 GCA_947450675.1 Comamonadaceae bacterium
ACGCGTTTGCGGCCGGAAGCAAGGCGGGGGTTTTTTTTCTTGGGTTTGGCGGTGGCCATATATAAATTCCTTTAATCCTGGGGAGGAGTCTGTGGATGATGCAGCAAAGCCCACGATTATATGCCACGGTGGTTGTTGGCCCCCACGCTCCTCACTGCGAGTACTTGCTTGCCCTTAAACTCCTGCTGTGTCACTCTTCAAAGCCGCCTCCACTGTCTCCCTGCTCACGCTGGTGTCTCGCATCACGGGGCTGGCGCGTGAACTGCTGATCGCCTCGACGTTTGGCGCCAGTGCCATGACGGACGCTTTCAATGTGGCGTTTCGCATCCCTAACTTGTTCAGGCGCATGTTTGCCGAAGGTGCTTTTAGCCAGGCTTTTGTGCCGGTGCTGGCCGCTACCAAGGCGAGTCACGGGGAGGCGGTAACGCATTTACTCATCGACCGTGTCGCCAGTTTGCTGGTCTGGGTCTTGCTGTTGACGTGTGTGCTGGGTGTGGCAGCTGCGCCGCTGTTGGTCTGGGCGATGGCCAGTGGTTTGCAGCAAGACCCGCGCGGTTTCGACGCAGCTGTTGTCATGACGCGCTGGATGTTTCCCTACATCGGCTTCATGTCGCTGGTGGCCTTGTCGGCTGGCGTCCTCAACACCTGGAAGCGGTTTGCCGTGCCAGCCGCCACGCCGGTGCTGCTGAATCTGAGCATGATTGCGGCGGCTTGGTTCGGCGCGCCTTGGCTGAAAACACAAGGGATTGAGCCGGTCTATGCCTTGGGCGCTGGCGTCATGGTGGGCGGCTTGCTGCAGCTGGTGGTGCAGATTCCGGCACTGCGGCGGCTGGGCTTGTTGCCCAACATACGTCTGGGTGTGAACGGTGTGCGCGAAGCTTGGAGCGACCCCGCCACACGCAACATTGCCAAACTGATGTTGCCGGCTTTGCTCGGCGTCAGCGTGGCGCAAATCTCGCTGCTGATCAACACGCAAATTGCCTCGCATTTGCAAGCGGGCAGCGTCAGTTGGCTGACCTACGCCGACCGCTTGATGGAGTTTCCGACAGCCTTGCTCGGTGTCGCTTTGGGCGTTGTGTTGATGCCGCAACTCGCTGGTGCCCGCGCCGCCAACGACACGCAAAAATACTCTGCCATGCTCGACTGGGGCTTGCGCTTGGTGGTCTTGCTGGCCGTCCCCAGCGCGGTGGCTTTGCTGACATTTGCACAGCCTTTGGTGGCGACCCTGTACCACTACGGTGCTTTCACGGACGCCGATGTGTTGCAGACCACGCGCGCGCTCATGGGCTACGGCTTCGGCCTGCTCGGGCTGGTCGCCATCAAGGTTTTGGCCCCCGGTTTTTACGCCAATCAAGACATCAAGACGCCGGTGCGCATTGCCATCGTGGTGCTGGTGCTGACGCAACTGCTCAACCTAGTGCTGGTGCCGTATTTTCAGCATGCAGGCTTGGCTCTGGCGATCGGCATCGGTGCGCTGATCAATGCGAGCTGGCTGCTGATCGGTCTGATCCGCCGCGGCAGTTACCAGCCGCTGCCAGGCTGGGGCCGTTTTGGCTTGCAGGTATTTTTCGCCAGTGCGCTGCTGGCGGTTTTCTTGTGGTGGGCCGCTAGCGCTGTGAGTTGGACGGGCCTGCGCAGCCTTTACGGCCAGCGCATTGGTTTGTTGACGCTGGTCTTGTTGGGCTCAGCCGTGCTTTATTTCACCGCCTTGCGGGCCACCGGCCTGAAGGTGCGACAGCTGTTTGGACGCTGAGCGGCTAACCCCGAAAAAATGCCATAAAGCCGTCGCCTGCGTGTCGGCCTAACTTGTGACAAAGTAGCACCATGCCATTGAAATTAGAAGTCCCGTCCCCGCTGCAATATTTTTCGAGTTTGGTGCAAAGCGATGAGCACTTTCCGCTGCTCGAAGCCGCCGTCAGCTTGGCCCAAGATGAATACCCGGAACTGGACGTTGAGCACGTGCTGGGCGAGGTCGATCAGCTGTTGGCCCGCTTGAAACGCCGCCTGCCACCAGACGCCTCTGCCCTGCAAAAGCTGCGGGTGCTGAACCAGTTTTTCTTTCGCGACCTCAACTTTGGCGGCAACGTCAACGACTACTACGATCCCGACAACAGTTTCCTCCACGCCGTGCTGCAAACCCGCCGCGGCATTCCGATCACGCTGGCGGTGGTCTGGCTGGAGTTGGCGGTCGGCCTGGATTTGAATGCGCGTGGTGTGGCTTTTCCCGGCCACTTCATGGTCAAGGTGAACTTGCCCAAAGGGCAGGTCGTGATCGACCCCTTCACCGGCCAATCGCTGAGCCGGGAAGAGTTGTCTGAGCGGCTAGAGCCGTTTCGCCAGCGCAATGCCCTGTCCGACGATTTCGAGGTGCCCATCGGGCTTTATCTGCAAGCTGCCGCACCGCGCGACATCATCGAGCGCATGCTGCGCAATCTCAAAGACATTCACAAAATGCAGGAAGACTGGTCGCGGCTGGTCGCTGTGCAGGACCGTTTGTTGGTGCTGCATCCGACGGCTTGGACCGAGCACCGCGACCGGGGTTTGGCCTTGGCCGAGCAGGGTGAGCTTGAGCGTGCATTGCTTGATCTGGAAACGTATTTGGCGCATGCCGAGGACGCACTCGACCTGGATGAAGTTGCAGATCGGCTGGCTGATTTACGTCGCGCCTGCGGCTGATTTTGATTTGTACTTTTGTGTAAAGTGACTTGACCCTGATTGGCGGGGAGCGTATTTTTGTTACAAGTGCCACTATTTTGGTTTGCACCGGTCGGTTGATGCTCATCAAGCTTTTATCGGCCACCACCACATTTTTCAAGGATTAACACATGAACCCATTTAAACGCCTGCTTGCTTCCCTGCTGATTGCCAGCACGACCCTGATGGGCTTGCCAATGGCCGCACACGCTGGTCTGGTGACCACAGAAGAAGTCGCCGCCGTGCCATCTGCTTTGGCCGAGAGCAACCGCGACAAAGTGACGGCCTTTTTGAGCCGTGTTGATGTTCGTGCTGAACTTGAAAGCCAAGGCGTCAATGGTGCTGCTGCCGTTGAACGGGTGCAAGCCATGACCGATGCTGAAGTGGCCCAATTGGCCTCGCGGGTTGACCAAGCGCCTGCCGGCGCTGGCGTTCTGGGTCTGGTCTTCACCGTCTTTGTGATTTTGCTGGTCACTGACATCTTGGGTCTGACCAAAGTCTTCCCATTCACCCGATCGGTTCGATGAACAGCCTTCAGAGCCGTTCGCTTCAATGGAACCCCGCTTTGGCGGGGTTTTTCGTTGTGGCCGTGCTCGTGCTCTCCGGTTGTGCGACACCTCAAGTGAGTCAACTCGGGCGCGACTTTCCCATTTCAACAACTGGAACGTCTGTTTTACCTGTTTCTGCGAGCATTCCGGGTGTGCCTTTTTTCCCCCAAGATGACTTCCAATGCGGCCCCGCCGCATTGGCCATGGTGGCGCAACACGCCGGTGTGAAAGTGCGGCCTGATGAGCTGACCGAGCAGGTCTACGTGCCCGGCCGGCAAGGCTCTTTTCAGGTCGAAATGCTGACCGCAACCCGGCGCCAAGCGCTGGTCGCGTACCCACTGCGGCCACAACTTGAAGACCTGCTGCGCGAGGTCGCCAGCGGCAACCCGGTGCTGGTTTTTCAAAACCTCTCGCTGCAGGTGTACCCGATTTGGCACTATGCCGTGGTGATCGGTTTTGACCGTGCGCGCAACACGGTCGTGCTGCATTCGGGCGTGACGGAGCAGCTGGAGATGTCGCTGTTCACGTTTGAAAGAACCTGGGCTCGCGGTGAGCATTGGGCTATGGTGGCTTTGCCGCCAGAGCGTTTGCCGGCGACTGCGCAGGCTGAGCGTTTCACGGCTGCTGTGGCTGGGCTGGAACGGGTGCAGCCAGCTGCCGCACAGGTGGCTTATCAAGCGGCTCTGAAGGCTTGGCCCGGGCAGCGTGCCGCCATGATCGGTTTGGGCAATGCTGCCTATGCCTTGGGGCAACCAGAAGAAGCAGCTGCCTATTTTGAATCAGCGACCCAAGCGCATGCCGACTTTGCCGATGCTTGGAACAATCTGGCGCAAGTCCGGCTGGAACAAGGGCGTTTGCCAGAGGCCGCCGAAGCGATCAAGCGGGCCGTGCAGATCGGCGGCCCACGGGCTGAGCGCTACAGCAGCTTGCAGGAAAAAATCCTGACGCAGCTGCCAGCGCCAGCATCAGTTAAAAGCCCTTAACTGACGACGACCGCCGCGCCTTCACCGCGTGCGGCGATGACGCCGATCTCAAAGACTTTCTCGCCGGCTTCGCGCAGCATCTGCGCGGCGGCGGCGGCGTTGGCGGCGTCAACCACCACCACCATGCCAATGCCGTTGTTGAAGGTGCGGTTCATTTCAAAGTCGGAGATGGCGGCAGTGTTTTGCAACCAAGCGAACAACTCGGTTTGTGGCCAGCTGCCTTTGCGCAGATGGGCCGCCATGCCGTCGGGCAACACGCGGGGAATGTTCTCTAGCAAGCCGCCGCCGGTGATGTGGGCCAGCGCCTTGATGGGGTGCGCTGCCAACGCTGCCAGCACGTTTTTAACGTACAGACGCGTCGGCTCCATCACCGCCTCTTTGAAAGGTTTGCCGTCCAAGTTGGTGGGCAGCCGATCGCCAGCGCGCTCGATGCACTTGCGCACCAAGCTGAAGCCGTTCGAGTGCACGCCACTGGAGGCTAAGCCGAGCACCACATCTCCTGCGGCAATGTTTTGGCCAGTCAAGATTTTGGATTTTTCGACCGCACCGACTGCAAAACCGGCCAAGTCGTATTCACCGTCCGGGTACATGCCTGGCATTTCAGCGGTTTCGCCGCCAATCAAGGCACAACCCGACAACTCGCAACCCCGTGCAATGCCGCCGACCACGGCTGCGGCGGTGTCAATGTGGAGCTTGCCACAGGCGAAGTAGTCCAGAAAAAACAGCGGCTCGGCACCTTGCACCAGCACGTCATTGACGCTCATGGCCACCAAGTCAATGCCAACGGTGTCGTGCATTTGCCATTCAAAGGCCAGCCGAAGCTTGGTGCCCACGCCGTCGGTGCCACTGACCAGCACCGGTTCTTTGTAGCGCTTAGGCACTTCAAACAGCGCGCCAAAGCCGCCAATACCGGCCAAAACGCCTTCGCGCATGGTCTTTTTGGCCAAGGGTTTGATGCGTTCGACCAAGGCGTCGCCTGCGTCGATGTCAACGCCGGCGTCTTTGTAAGAAAGGGGGGATTGGCTCATGCTGATGAATTTGGTTGTCGCCGGCCCGGGTGGCGGCGTGGCTGTTGGCTAAAGGTCAGGCCCGTTAATTACAGTAACAAGCCCGATAGAATCGAAGACAAGATTCTAAGGGCTTACCCTTTTCCGACTTTATGCAGCTCATACCCACTTCAAAACGCGCCGCTGCCGCCCGACTGGCATGAAGCAGATCGCACTGGATATTGGCCTGGCTTCGGCGCCATCATTCGATAATTTCTTCGCCGGTCCCAACGAGGCGGCTCTCAGGCACCTGCAACTCTGGGCAGGCAACAGCCTGCGCTCGCCCGTGCCCACCTATTTGTGGGGCGAAGCCGGCAGTGGCAAAAGCCATTTGCTGAAAGCCTTTGCCGAGGTGCTCTGCGAGCAGGGCGCTACCGTCGGCTGGCTCGATGCATCGGTGCTGGAGCCGCCCGAGTTTGACGAGCGTTGGGTCGCCGTCCTGATGGACGATTGCCATCTCTACACCGCCGTGCAGCAGCAGGCGGCCTTCAACTGGTTCGTCAACGCCATGAGCGCTGCCGACGGTCAGCCGCGCTGTGTGCTGGCGGCGGGCGCCTTGCCACCAGCGGATCTGGCCTTGCGTGAAGACCTGCGGACTCGTCTCGGCTGGGGCCATGTGTTTGCGCTGCACGCCCTGACCGACGCCGAGCGCCGCGCCGTGCTGCGCCAAGAAGCCGATGCGCGTGGCATATTTCTGGGCGATGAGGCGATGGACTTCATCCTCAGCCGCTTCTCCCGTGACCTCGGCAACCTCATGCAGCTGCTTGACCAGCTCGACGGCTACTCATTGCAAACCCAGCGCGCCATCACCATTCCACTGATCAAATCGATGCTGGACAACCAATGAAAAAAGTAGCCCTGTTTGACCTCGACCACACGCTGATCCCGATGGACTCAGACTTTCAGTGGGGCGAGTTCACGCTGGCTTTGGGTTGGTGCGACAGCACGGAGTTCAAGCTGCGCAACACCGAGTTCTACGAACACTACAAAGCCGGCACGCTGGACATTCACGCCTATGTGCGCTTTGCCACACAGGCCATGCGCCAGCAGGGCGCGGCCAAGTCTGCCGAGGCGCACGCCGCCTTCATGCAGACGGTGGTGCACGCCGCCATTCGGCCGCAAGCGCTGGCGCTGGTGCGGGCCCATCAGGCGGCAGGCGACGCGGTGGTCATCGTCACTGCCACCAACGAATTCGTCACGCGGCCGATTGCTGACGCCTTTGGTGTGCCAGACCTGATCGCCGTGCAACTGGCCCGTGATGCCGCGGGCGAATTGACCGGTGAAATCGCTGGCACGCCGTCGTTTCGGGAAGGCAAAGTCACGCGGGTTGAGGCTTGGCTGACCGAGCGCCAGCTCGACTGGCAGAGCACTGAGACCGTTTTTTATTCGGACTCGATCAACGATCTGGCCCTGCTTGAAAAGGTCACCCATGCGGTGGCCACCAACCCTGACGCGGCCCTGCGGGCTGTCGCCACAGAGCGCCAATGGCGCATACTTGAGCTGTTCACTTAGCATTTCATGATCAAAAAATTCATCGACAAGCTGTTCGGCAAAACTGCCAGCACGCCCACAGGCGCCTCGCGCGCCAAAAAATCGCCTTACGGCAAACGCCTTGAAGTCGGCCCCAAAGAGCACGGCATTGACCCCGCCTTGGTCGACGAACGCGCCATGGACGTGGTACGCACGCTCAAGGACGCCGGTTACGAAGCCTTTATCGT
Source organism: Comamonadaceae bacterium (assembly GCA_947450675.1). Classification (GTDB taxonomy): domain Bacteria; phylum Pseudomonadota; class Gammaproteobacteria; order Burkholderiales; family Burkholderiaceae_C; genus Polaromonas. The sequence continues at coordinate 6,990 of CANFWI010000052.1, forward strand.
CGGCGGCGCCGTGCGTGACCTGCTGGTGGGCCTCAGGCCCAAAGATTTCGACGTCGCCACCGACGCTACGCCGGAACAGGTCAAGCCGCTGTTTCGCCGGGCCTTCATCATTGGCCGGCGCTTTCGCATTGTTCACGTCATTTACGGCCGTGGCCGCGAGCATGAAGTGATCGAAGTCTCGACCTTTCGGGCCAATCTCGACAGCAGCCAGGCCGAGCAGGTCGGCGGCAATGAGCGCACCAGCAAGAGCCAACTCGCCGGCATGAAACACGCCGTTGATTCCTCAGGCCGGGTGCTGCGTGACAACGTCTGGGGCTCGATGGAGCATGACGCGGCGCGTCGCGACTTCACCATCAACGCCATGTATTACGACCCCGAAACACACATCGTGGTCGACTATCACAACGGCATTCGCGACTCTAAAAAACGCATTCTGCGCATGATCGGTGACCCGGCCACGCGCTACCGCGAAGACCCGGTGCGGATCATCCGTGCCGTGCGTTTCGCGGCCAAGCTCAGCGCGTTGGGTTTCAAGTTTGAAGACAAAACGGTCGCCCCGCTGCGCGAGATGTGCGGCCTGCTGGCCGACGTGCCCCAGTCCCGTTTGTTCGACGAGATGCTCAAACTCTTGCAGACCGGCCATTCGCTGGCCAGCATCGAGCAGCTCAAACTGCTCGGTCTGGGCACCGGCATTTACCCGCTGCTCGACGTCGTGGTTGAAAGCGCTGACGAGCCGTTTTTGAAACTGGCACTGCAAGACACCGACCGCCGCGTTGGTGAAGGCAAGCCGGTGGCGCCTAGCTTCTTGCTGGCCTGCGTGCTGTGGACTGACGTGCGCGAAGGCTGGGCCCGCCGTTGCAAGCGCGGTGAACACGTGATGCCGGCGCTGCAAGACGCGATTGACGACGCCTTCAACGCCAAGATCGGCGATGTCTCCGGCCGTGGCAAGCTCGGCATCGACATGCGCGAGATCTGGAGCATGCAGCCACGCTTTGAAAAACGCAGCGGCAGCTCTCCCTATTCGATGCTGGAGCAGCCGCGCTTTCGCGCTGGCTTCGACTTTTTGCGGCTGCGGGCGCAGACCGGCGAGATCGACACCGAGCTGTCCGAGTGGTGGGAAAAATTCAGCACCGCCTACGACGACGAGCGTCACGAGATGGTCGAGCAAGTGCGTCTGGCCCAGCAGCAAAAGCCGCAGACACCGCGCAGCCGCGTGAAGCGGGTAGAAGCCGATCGCGCAGCACCGGCTGCCAGCCGCGAGCAAGAGTCTTCGGCCGATTTGGTGCCCGGCGAAGTTCAGGAATCCGGCGAGCTGGGTGATGCTGCGCCGGCTAAAAAACGCCGCCGTCGCCGCAAACCGGTGAACCGAGAAGGCGGTGCGGCTGTGGCTGGCCCAGCTTCCGATAGCTCGGCTGAACACTGACCCTGAGATGTCCGCTTTGCCTGAGGTCACGGCGTACATCGCCATCGGTGCCAACTTGGGACAAGCGCAGCGCAGCGTGCAGCAGGCCATGCAGGCCTTGGGCCAATTGCCGCTGACGCAGTTGCTGGCATGCTCCAGCCTGTACCGTACCGCACCGATGGCCAGCGACCCGTCGCAGCCCACATCGGCCACCGGCCCGGACTACATCAATGCCGTCGCCGCGATCGCCACCGGTTTGACCGCGCCTGACTTGCTGCTGCATTTGCAAGCCCTAGAGCTGGCCGCTGGTCGAGAGCGTCCTTACCCCGATGCGCCCCGCACGCTCGACCTCGACATCTTGCTGTACGGTGACGCCCAGATCAACACAGCCCCGTTGGTGATTCCACATCCGCGCATGATGCAGCGTGCGTTTGTGCTGGTGCCGCTGGCAGAAATTGCACCTGAGTGGGTGCCTGCCGCGCAGTTGGCGGCAGTCGCTCATCAAGCGATTGAAAAGCTGCTGCCGCTAACTTCCTGACAGCGCATCAGTCCGCTAAATCGCGCGCTTTTACGGCGCCAGACGTTCTCGCAACCAACCACCGTCTTGCGGCGTGTAACGCAGACGATCATGCAAGCGGCTGGGCCGGCCTTGCCAAAATTCCCAGCGCTCTGGCAGCAGCCGATAGCCGCCCCAATGCGGTGGTCTGGGTGGTTGCAGCAAAAACTTCGCCGCGTACTTGGCCGCATTGGCCACCAACACACCGCGCCCTGAAATCACTTGACTCTGCGGGCTGGCCCAAGCGCCAATGCGCGAGTCCAGTGGCCGGCTATTGAAGTAATCATCGCTCTCTGCGTCAGCTATTTTTTCAACCCGGCCTTCAATGCGTACAACACGTTCCAGCTCGACCCAATGAAACTGCAATGCGGCGTGCGGGTTGGCCGCCAGCTCCTGGCCTTTGCGGCTGTCGTAATTGCTGAACCAGACAATGCCGCGCTGGTCAAAACCTTTGATCAGCACAATCCGCGTGGACGGCCTTTGCTGGCTGTCGACCGTGGCCAAGGTCATGGCGTTTGGCTCAGGCACTTGCGCGCTGATGGCTTGGTCCAGCCATTGGCCGAACTGTTGTAGCGGGTCCGCTTGCGAAGCGGTTTCATGCAGCTCGGCACGTTCGTAGCTTTTGCGCAGGTCAGCCAGAGGCGTAAGAATTCGAGTCATGAACATAATTGTGCCCGCTTCGCCCAAGCGCGCTGCAAAAGCCAGTCAAGGCCCGGGTTTGTTGCCAGCGGGTAAGGCTCATCAGCAGTTCAGCGCCTATGCTCAATGCATTCTTTTTCATTCACTTTGGATTTATTCAATGGCCATCACCGTCAATATCAACGGCAAAGACACCCCTGTCGACGCCGACGCATCGACCCCGATTTTATGGGCTCTGCGGGACACCCTCGGCATGACCGGCACCAAGTTCGGCTGCGGCATCGCGATGTGCGGCGCTTGCACGGTGCACCTGAATGGCTCGGCCATTCGCTCTTGCGTGACGCCGTTGTCGGCAGCAGTGGGGCAAAAAATCACCACCATCGAAGCACTGGCCAGTGACCGGACCGGCAAAGCCGTGCAAGACGCGTGGGTCAAGCACGACGTCGCCCAGTGTGGCTATTGCCAAAGCGGCCAAGTCATGAGCGCCACCGCCTTGCTCAAGACCAACACCAAGCCAACCGACGCTGACATCGACGCGGCGATGGCCGGCAACATTTGCCGCTGCGGCACTTACGTGCGGATTCGCGCTGCGATCAAAGACGCCGCAGTGGCACTGGCTTGAAAGAAACCCCTATGTACATCCCAACCAACCCAGCCAGTTTGACCGATCAACTGCCAAAAGGCCTGCAGAGCATGTTGCAAAAAGCACAGGGTGCGACTGACACCGAAGCTCAAACCGGCGTAGCGCGTCGCAGTTTTTTGAAGCTGGCCAGTGCCAGCGGTTTTTCACTCGGCATTTTCCCAGTGCTGGCGCAAGCGCAAAGCGCGGCCTCGCCAACTGCAACTTCAGCTGCCACCAGCAGCCTGAAGCCGACGCAACAGCCCTCAGCCTTTGTCAGCATTGCCCGTGACGGCGCGGTCATGGTCACCATCAACCGGCTTGATTTCGGGCAGGGCGTGCAAACCGGTTTGCCGATGATTCTGGCTGAAGAGCTCGATGCTGATTGGTCACAAGTGCACAGCCAGCACGGCAATGCCGATGCGGCGTATGTCGACCCGGCGATGGGCATCCACATCACCGGCGGTTCTGGTTCCACCAAAAACTCTTACACCCAGTACCGCGAACTCGGTGCCCGCACACGCGCCATGTTGGTCGCGGCGGCTGCGGCTCAATGGGGCGTGCCGGCCAGTGACTTGCGCACGCAAAAGGGTGTCGTCATCGGCCCCGGTGGCAAGCGCCTGACTTACGGTGAGCTGGCGCAAGCCGCCATGGCCTTGCCAGTGCCTGAAAAAGTCACGCTGAAAGACCCAAGTCAATTTCGCATCATTGGCCAGCCGACAGGCCGGCTCGATGCGCGGGCTAAATCCACTGGCACGCAGGACTACGGCATCGACGTGCACCTGCCTGGCATGTTGACGGCGGTGATTGCACGTCCGCCAGTGTTTGGCAGCAAGGTGGCGTCAGTCGACGATGCTGCGGCGCTCGCGATTGCGGGTGTCAAGGCGGTGCTGCGCGTGCCACTGGACCGCGGTGGCGAAGGCGTTGCGGTGGTGGCCGACGGTTACTGGGCGGCCAAGCAAGGCCGTGATGCGCTGAAGCTCACTTGGAACACCGACAAGGTTGGCAAAGTCGACAGCGTCAAGCAGCTTGCCAACTACCGCGCGCTGGCGAAAAAGACCGGCGCGATTCACTTGAACGCAGACGTCAGTCCGCTGGCCACAGCACCGAAAAAAATCAGCGCTGAGTTTGTCTTTCCTTACCTCGCACATGCGCCTATGGAACCGCTGAATTGCACGGTGCAAGTCAGCGGGCAGGGCGCGAGTGCCAAGGCAGAACTCTGGGTCGGCACCCAAATGCCAGGCTTCGACGCCTTGGCTGCGGCCAAAGTCTTGGGCCTGCCGCCACAGAACGTCACCATGCATGTGCAAATGGCGGGCGGTGGTTTTGGCCGGCGCGCCATCCCGAGCAGCGAGTTCGTGTTTGAAGCCTGCAGCGTCGCCAAAGCGGCGAATGCGGCTGGCTTGAACGCAGCGGTGCGCACCCTGTGGAGCCGCGAAGACGACATCAAAGGCGGTTACTACCGGCCCATGCATGTGCACCACGCGGAGCTAGGCTTTGATGCGCAAGGCAAAATTTTGGCTTGGGACCACGTCATCGTCGGTCAATCCATCGCTGCAGGGACGCCCTTTGAAGGCTTCATGATCAAGGACGGTGTTGACAGCACGGCGGTCGAAGGCATGAAAGAGCCGTACGACATTCCGATGCGCCTGTCGGTGCATCATCCAGCCGACAACGTGCCAGTCCTGTGGTGGCGCAGTGTGGGTTCGACCCACACCGCTTACGTCATGGAGACCTTGGTGGACGAAGTCGCCCGCAGCACCGGCCAAGACCCGGTGGCTTACCGCATGGCGCAGTTCGGTTCCAAGCACCCGCGCCACGCCGCCGCGTTGCAGTTGGCGGTCAGTAAATCCGGTTACGGCCAGCGCAAGTTGGCCGCAGGTCGCGCTTGGGGCGTGGCGGTGCACGAGTCTTTCAACACCGTGGTGGCCTACGTGGTCGAAGCTTCGGTCAAAGACAACACACCCGTGCTGCACAGCGTCACCGCTGGCGTGCATTGCAACCTGGCCATCAACCCGACCAGCATCGAGGCGCAAATTCAAGGCGCTGCGTTGATGGGCTTGTCGATGTGCCTGCCCGGTGCCGCCATCACCTTGAAAGACGGCGTGGTCGAGCAAAGCAACTTCGGTGACTATCCGGTGCCACGCATCACCGACATGCCCTTGATGGCCGTGTTCATCGTGCCCAGTGCGGATGCGCCGACCGGTTTGGGTGAGCCTGGCTTGCCACCGCTGGCACCGGCTTTTGCCAATGCCATTGCCGTGTTGACCGGCAAGACCCAGCGCGAGTTGCCGTTTAAGTTGGCTTGAGCAGTTTTGCCAGCGCGGCATCACGGATGCCGATGCGCTGCAAGCTCTCCAGAGTTTGCAGCGCATAGTCGTGCGTGCTGCCATAAAGGCCGCTTGCGTCGGCAAAAATCTGCTGGTAGTGGGCTCGGCTGAGCTGTCCTGTGAAGTTCGGGCTGCGCCTTGACAGCGTGAAGGCCAGCGCCTGAACCGTCCCTTGGTCAGTCTGGCAGTGCAGGGTGCGCGGGTCATAGACGCCGGTCATCATTTCGCGCAGCCAGAGCTTGCTGACCACGGCCGCGACTTCTTGTCGGGGTACGCGGTAGGCCACGCCTTGGCAGCTGCCGCCTGACAACAACGCAAACACCAAGCCCGGCACAGCGGGCGTGCCGCGGTTGATGCGGCTCCACATTTTCAGTGCCCGATGCCAGCCGTGCAGCTTGGCCGGACGCTGCTCGGAAAATTCAAAATCCGGTCGCCAGATCAGTGAGGCATAGGCAAAAATCCACAAGTCATCTTGGCCACCCCATTGCTGCAAAAAATTCGCCAGCATGGGCGCTGGGTCGCGCGTGGCTTCAAGTTGAGCATTCTGGGGATTTTTCACAGCTGAACTTTACAGCGAATAGCTGTGTTTATTGGCATTTTTCGGGGCTACTTTGGTAACCACTTTGTTCCTGCAGTCTGTCCAGCGGCGGCTTTAACAAGTAGGATGGGCGGAGTAATAAAGTTACCAATTTATTTCCACCACCTTTGGAATTCATGACTCTTCATTCGACCGTTGCCGACGTTACCGAGCAGATCCGCGAACGCAGCCGCGTTTCCCGCAGCGCCTACCTGAAGCGGCTTGACAGCGCCGCCACACGCGCTGTCAACGCTGAGCGCATGGGTTGCAGCAATGTGGCGCACGCCGTGGCCGGCATGCCGCTGGACGACCGTTTCAAGGTCGTGACCGAGCGCGCGCCCAACATCGGCATCGTCACCGCTTACAACGACATGCTGTCGGCTCACACGCCGATGCAAAGCTACCCGGACATGATCAAGCGCGAGGCGCGTTTGCATGGCGCGACGGCCCAAGTGGCGGGTGGCGTGCCGGCCATGTGCGACGGTGTGACCCAAGGCACCAGCGGCATGGAACTGAGTCTGTTCAGCCGCGACGTCATCGCCATGGCCACCGCTGTTGCCTTGAGTCACGACATGTTTGACGGCGCGCTGATGCTCGGCGTGTGCGACAAGATCGTGCCAGGCTTGTTGATCGGTGCGCTGCACTTTGGTCATTTGCCGACGGTGTTTGTGCCCGCCGGCCCGATGGCAACGGGTCTGCCGAACAAAGAAAAAGTCCGTGTCCGCGAACTGGTGGCGCAAGGTCTGGCGGGTCGTGATGTGCTGCTGGATGCCGAACTCAAGTCGTACCACAGCCCCGGCACTTGCACGTTCTATGGCACGGCCAACAGCAACCAGATGTTGTTAGAGGCGATGGGCCTGCACGTGCCCGGCACCTCGTTTGTGGCACCCGGCGGCGACTTGCGTGACGAGCTCACGCGCGAAGCCGCCCGCACAGTGCTGGGCATCGTCAAATCGTCTAAGCGTTTCGCGCCCATCGGCCGTGTCGTCGATGAACGCGCCATCGTCAACGCGATGGTCGCGCTGCTGGCCACCGGCGGATCAACCAACCACTTGATCCACTGGGTCGCGGTGGCGCATTCGGCCGGCATCCAGATCAATTGGGACGACTTTTCAAAGCTCTCTGAAGTCGTGCCTTTGCTGACGCATGTTTATCCCAACGGCAGCGCTGATGTGAACCAGTTTCAAGCCGCTGGCGGCACGGGTTTTGTGATTCGTGAACTGCTCAACGGCGGCTTCATGCACGAGGACGTCTTGACCGTGCGCCCAGGCGGCATCCGCGAATTCACGGGTGAGCCAGCGCTGGTGGACGGTGCGCTGGCTTGGCATCATGTCGAGGCCTCCAAGGACGAGACGATTGTTCGGCCAGCCAGTCAGCCCTTCAGCGCGACCGGCGGGCTCAAGTTGCTGCAAGGCAATCTGGGCCGCAGCGTTATCAAGGTCTCGGCGGTTCCCGAAGACCGCCATGTGATCGAAGCGCCGGCCCGCGTGTTTGATTCGCAGGAAGACCTGCACACCGCCTTCAACGCTGGCGAGCTCAACCGTGATGTGATTTGTGTGGTCCGCTGGCAAGGGCCGCAAGCCAACGGCATGCCTGAGCTGCACAAACTCACGCCGCCCTTGTCGGTGCTGCAGGGCAAGGGTTTCAAAGTGGCGCTGGTGACTGACGGCCGCATGAGCGGCGCTTCGGGCAAGGTGCCCGCCGCGATTCATGTCTCGCCTGAGGCCGCCTCGGGTGGCCCGTTGGCGAAAGTGCGCGACGGCGACGTGATCCTGCTCAACAGCCTGACCGGTGAGTTGCGCGTGTTGTTGAGTGAGGCTGATTGGGCCGCACGGCCTGTCGCCGTGATGCCGGAGGCGCTGCGCGACAGCAATGCGCTGGGCATGGGGCGTGAACTATTTTCCGGTATGCGCAGACAAGCGCTGACAGCAGAAGAAGGAGCGATGTCATGGTTGTGAGCAAGTCTGAACTGAGCCGCTTGACGGCCTTGCAGGTGATGCAAGATGCGGCCGTCATTCCGGTCATCGTGCTGAACGATGTTGCCCACGCTGTGCCGCTGGCGAGAGCGCTGGTGGCCGGTGGAATTCGCATGTTGGAGGTCACCTTGCGCACACCGCAAGGCTTGGCTTGCATCGAAGCCATTGCCCGCGAAGTACCGGAAGCGGTGGTCGGAGCCGGCACCGCCCGCACTGCTGCTGATGTCATGGCTTGCTCGATGGCCGGTGCGCGCTTCATCGTCAGCCCGGGCTACACGCACTCGCTGGGGCAAGCCTGCCGAGACACCGGATTGCCGCTGTTGCCCGGCGTCGCCACCGGCAGTGAGATCATGGCTGCACAGGAAGACGGCTTGTCTGAACTGAAGTTTTTCCCGGCCATGCAAGCTGGCGGCCCGGCGATGTTGAAAGCATGGGGCGGACCCTTTAGCGACGTCAAGTTTTGCCCGACCGGTGGCGTCAGCTTGGCCAATGCGGCTGAGTTTTTAGCGCTCAGCAACGTGGTCTGCGTCGGTGGTTCTTGGCTCACACCCGCAGATGCCGTGGCCCAATGCGATTGGGCGCGGATCACCGCGCTGGCGCTTGAAGCCAGTCAGCTCAAGCGCAATAGCTGAGCTCACTGAATTCGAATCAGCGCAAACCACCCCCGCCGGCGTTTTCCTTGCGTTCAATCAGCTCAATTTTGTAGCCATCCGGGTCGGTCACAAAGGCAATGACGGTGTTGCCGCCTTTGACCGGGCCGGCTTCGCGCGTCACGTTGCCGCCTGAGGCTTTGATCTTGTCGCAAGCGGCATAAGCGTCTGGCACGCCCAGCGCGATGTGGCCGTAAGCGCTGCCCATGTCGTACTGGTCAATGCCGTGGTTGTAGGTCAACTCCAGCTCAGCATGCTCCGGGTTGCTGCCGTAGCCGAGAAAGGCCAAGCTGTATTTGTACTCGGGATTTTCAGAGGTGCGCAGCAGCTTCATGCCCAAGACTTGCGTGTAAAAATCAATCGAGCGTTGCAGGTTGACGACGCGCAGCATGGTGTGAAGAAGTCGCATGGAGAAGTCCTGTGAGAATTACAAAAAACGATTGTGCTGCAATCTGCTTTCTCTTCGCTTATGAGTGGCTGTTGTCACGTCACTTTGCCGAAGTGCTTCATCACCAATTCGCGCAACAGCTCGGTGGCATAGCGACTCAAGCGTGTGGCGGGTCTTGCGGCCGGCACCGCCAGCACCAGTTTGTTACGCATCACGGGGGCATGAATAGCCGCAACGTGCAAGGGCTTGGTGTACATCCAGGCTTTCACGGCGCTGACCGGCAAGATGGTGTCGACCAGTCCGCGTGCCACCAACGACAACACCGTCTGCACTGATTCAACTTCGGCCCAGAGATTCAGCGGCAAACCGCGCGGTGCGGTGTGCTCTTCAAGCAACTGCCTGAGGGCATGCGGCCCACTCGGCATCACCAAACTGCGCTGGACCACGTCAGACAAGCGTATTTTGGCCGGCAAAGGCTTGGCGCTGACCAAGACCATCGGCTCACGCACCAAGGTTTCGAGCTGGAGCTGCGGCGAAGGCGCTGGGTCAAAAATAATCGCTAAATCGGCTCTGCCAGCCACCAGCATTTCACGCAAGCGAATGCTCAAACCTTCCACCACGGTGATCGCCGCATCTGGAAATTCGGCATGAAAACGTTCGACCAAATCGGCGGTGAGCACGTGCGCCACGCGCGGCGGCAGACCCACGGTGAGCCGGCCACGCGGACTGAGTTGGCGCTCGCGCATGTCGGTCTGCGCGCGTTCTGCTAAATCAAAAATACCGCGTGCATGGACCAGCAGTGCGGCACCGGCTTCGGTGGTGTGGGCGCCGCGGCCATGACGCTCCAGCAGGCGTTGGCCGACTTCATCTTCCAGCAGCAAGACCTGTCGGCTCAGCGCTGGCTGCGACAGGTTCAGCGCAGCGGCGGCGCGGCTGAAGCTGCCGGCCTCGGCCACTGCCGCAAAGTATTGAAGTCGCGTCAAATCCATGTTGTTTTGGTTCAAGTGTTGTTTGGCTGATAGCAGCTATTTGATAAAAGCATCGATCAAAGGCGCGATTATGCCGACAATTATTCGATTCCAGCCACCGAACCTCTCACCCAACCCATGACCACAAACGCCGACCAAACCGTGCTCACGTACAACCAGAATCCATCGGTGCCCAGCCTGAAGCTGCCTGCCGGGGCTTGCGACAGCCACGTGCATGTGTTCGGCCCCGCAGCGCAATTCCCGTTTGCGGCCAGCCGCAACTTCACGCCTGTGGATGCACCCAAGGAACGACTCTTTGCGCTGCATCACCACCTTGGTATCGAGCGTTGTGTGATCGTCCAGTCGGCCGTGCATGGCTTTGACAACCGCGCGGTTGAAGATGCGATTCAGGCTGGCGGCGGACATTACCTGGGCGTGGCGCTGGTGCCTGTCAACGTGGCTGATGCCGAATTGAAACGTCTTGCGGCTGCGGGTTTTCGGGGCGTGCGTTTCAATTTCATGAAACACTTGGCAGCGGCCGCCACGCCCGACGAAGTGGCCGCGCTGACACTGCGGCTCAAACCGCTCGGCCTGCACCTGCAAGTGCATTTTGAAAGCAGTTTGATTCACAGCCTGGCCGCACCACTGTCGCGCAGCGTCGTGCCAGTGGTGATCGACCACATAGGTCGTGTCGATGCCGGTCTGGGCACAGATGGCGCTGACTTTGCCGCGCTCATGACCCTGCTGCGCAACCCGCTGTTTCACGTCAAGGTCAGCGGCATTGACCGCATTGATCCGACGCCGCCGTATGTCGATGGCGTGCGCCTGGCCAACACGTTGCTGCAAGCCTTCCCCGACCAATGTGTTTGGGGCACCGACTGGCCGCATCCGAACCACACGCATGTGCCTGACGACGGCGTGCTGGTCGACCGACTAACGGCGATTGCGCCCACCCCGGATTTGCTCGACAAGTTGCTGGTGCGCAACCCACAAGCCCTCTATCAATTCACGGTTTAACTCTCGCCAAGGACACGCATGACAACCCCTTCAACTTCAGCTTCGCCGGCCCGCGGTCAAGGTCGACTGGCCGGCAAAGTGGCCCTCATCACCGGTGCCGGATCGGTCGGTCCCGGTTGGGGCAATGGCCGCGCCATGGCGGTTCGGTTTGCAGAAGAGGGCGCCCGCATTTTTGCCGTCGACCGCGAAGCCTCTGCCTTGACAGAAACAGC
>CANFWI010000053.1 GCA_947450675.1 Comamonadaceae bacterium
GACAGCATTTTGAAGTGCTGCCCTTTTAATTTGGAGCGGGAGAAGAGTCTCGAACTCTCGACCTCAACCTTGGCAAGGTTGCGCTCTACCAACTGAGCTACTCCCGCGTTTCAGATCGAATTATAGCTTGGATTTTTCACTGCTTTGAGAGCAGAGCAAAAAACTTTCTAATGATTCGATCAATGCTTGATCGCACCCGCTTGCGCGGTCACGGCGGCAGCCGATGCGGCGATGGCCGCAGCGGCTGAAGCGACCTCTTCGTCGGACAACGGCACCGGCATGCGCTCGAGGGCCACAGCCAACACCTGGTCAATCCATTTGACGGGAATGATCTCCAGACCACTCTTCACATTGTCTGGAATTTCTTGCAGGTCTTTGGCATTTTCTTCGGGGATCAACACGGTCTTGATGCCGCCGCGCAATGCAGCCAACAGTTTTTCCTTCAACCCACCGATGGCCGTCACTTCACCACGCAGCGTGATCTCACCCGTCATGGCCACGTCACCGCGCACCGGAATGCCCGTCAACGCCGACACAAAGGCGGTGGTCATCGCCGCACCGGCGCTCGGACCGTCTTTGGGTGTGGCGCCATCCGGCACGTGAATGTGAATGTCACGCTTTTCAAACATGTCATCACGAATGCCCAACATGCGTGAGCGGCTACGCACCACCGTGCGTGCAGCCTCAACCGATTCTTTCATCACGTCACCCAGCGAACCGGTGCGCGTGATCACGCCCTTGCCAGGCATGATGGCGGCTTCAATCGTCAGCAGGTCGCCACCGACTTCCGTCCACGCCAAGCCGACGACTTGACCAATCTGGTTTTGCTCTTCAGCACGCCCGTAGCTGAACTTGCGCACGCCCAGAAAGTCATTCAGATTATCGGGTGTGACCAGCACTTTGGCCTGCATCGTTTTGAGCTGAATACCCTTGACGGTCTTGCGGCAAATTTTCGACAGTTCACGCTCAAGCGAACGCACGCCAGCTTCACGGGTGTAGTAGCGCACGATGTCGCGCACGGCTGGCTCAGAGATGTCGAGCTCACTCTCTTTGACGCCGTTGTTCTTCAATTGCTTGGGCAACAGATAACGCATGGCGATACTGGTTTTTTCATCTTCGGTGTAGCCCGACAGGCGAATCACTTCCATCCGGTCCAACAATGCCGATGGAATGTTCATCGAGTTGGAAGTTGCGACAAACATCACATCACTCAAATCGAAGTCCACTTCAACGTAATGATCGCCGAAGGTGTGATTTTGTTCTGGGTCCAACACTTCGAGCAAGGCGCTCGAAGGGTCACCGCGGAAGTCCGTGCCAAGCTTGTCAATCTCGTCAAGCAAGAAGAGTGGGTTGCGCGTACCGGCCTTGGTCAGGCTCTGCAACACCTTGCCAGGCAAGGCGCCAATGTAGGTGCGGCGGTGACCCCGAATCTCGGCTTCATCACGCATACCACCCAACGCCATGCGCACGTATTTACGGCCCGTGGCTTTGGCAATGGACTGGCCAAGCGATGTCTTGCCGACACCGGGTGGACCGACGAGGCACAAGATCGGCGCTTTGAGTTTGTCAACGCGTTGCTGCACGGCGAGGTATTCAACGATGCGGTCTTTGACTTTTTCCAAGCCGAAGTGGTCTTCGTTCAGCACATCTTCAGCGTTTTTGAGGTCGTGCTTGATCTTGGTTTTCTTGCTCCAAGGCAGACCCGTCAGCACATCAATGTAGCTGCGCACCACGGTCGCTTCAGCCGACATCGGTGACATCAGCTTGAGCTTTTTCAACTCGCTCTCAGCCTTTTTACGCGCTTCCTGCGGCATCTTGGCCGACTTGATCTTTTTTTCGATCTCGTCAATGTCAGCGCCGTCTTCGCCTTCGCCAAGTTCCTTTTGGATCGCCTTGACTTGTTCGTTCAGGTAAAAATCGCGCTGATTTTTTTCCATCTGGCGTTTCACGCGGCCACGGATTTTCTTGTCAACGTTGAGGATGTCAACCTCACGCTCGACCTGCTCGTAGAGATTTTCAAGGCGCGCTTTGATGTTGCTCAGATCAAGGATGACCTGCTTGGCATCCAGCTTCAGTGGCAAGTGCGCTGCAATGGTGTCGGCTAAGCGGCCGGCGTCATCAATGCTGGAGATCGAGGTCAGGATCTCTGGCGGAATTTTCTTGTTCAGTTTGACGTAGTGATCAAACTGCTGCATCACGGCACGGCGCAGCGCTTCGACTTCGCTGGTCTTGTCGCCAGGCAAAGCCACTTCGGGCTCAACCGGCGTGACATTGCTCGTGAAGTGATTCTCGCCATCCACAATAGAGTTGACCGTGGCGCGCTGCTGACCTTCGACAAGCACCTTCACTGTGCCGTCTGGCAGTTTGAGCATTTGAAGAATGGTTGCCACGCAACCGACGTCAAACATGTCTTCAGCGGACGGCTCATCTTTAGCGGCGGCTTTTTGTGCCACCAGCATGATGCGACGCTCGGATTCCATGGCGGACTCGAGCGCTTTGATACTTTTAGGCCGACCGACAAACAGCGGAATGACCATGTGCGGAAAAACCACCACGTCACGCAATGGCAACAGCGGCAAATCAATCGGGAGCGGCGGCAATGAAGTTTGACCGGACATATAAACCTTTCATGTTAGCCGCCGGAGAGATTTCTCATCCGGCAGCAGGATACCTCTGAAAGACTTGGGGCGTTAAGCCGACATTTCAAGCCTTTTTGGCGGTCTCTCGGTAGACCAGCAATGGCGGCTTGTTCTCTTCAATCGTTGATTCATCCACCACCACTTTTTCGACGTTGCTGATATTGGGCAACTCGTACATGGTGTCGATCAGCGATTGCTCCAAGATGGAGCGCAGGCCCCGCGCGCCGGTCTTGCGGGCCAACGCCTTACGGGCAATCGCCTTCAACGCCGACGGACGAATCTCCAACTCAACGCCTTCCATCGACAGCAGCTTGCTGAACTGTTTGGCGACTGCGTTCTTAGGTTCCGTCAAAATTTTCACCAGCGCGTCTTCCGTCAACTCAGCCAGCGTGGCGACGACCGGCATACGGCCGACCAGCTCAGGGATCAGACCGAACTTGATCAGATCTTCGGGTTCGACATCCTTGAAGGCTTCGGTCAGGCTGCGGGTTTTCTTGCTTTTGACGGAAGCGCCAAAACCAATGCCCGAGGTTTCGGTTCGGCTTTCAATGACTTTCTCAAGCCCTGAAAAAGCACCGCCGCAAATGAACAGAATATTGGTGGTGTCGACCTGCAGAAAATCCTGGTTCGGGTGCTTGCGGCCGCCTTGCGGTGGCACTGAGGCCATGGTGCCCTCGATCAGTTTGAGCAACGCCTGCTGCACGCCCTCGCCCGACACGTCTCGGGTGATGGACGGGTTGTCAGACTTGCGTGTGATTTTGTCGATCTCGTCGATGTAAACGATGCCCTGTTGCGCCCGCTCAACTTCATAGTTGCAACTTTGCAGCAGCTTCTGAATGATGTTCTCAACGTCTTCACCGACATAACCGGCTTCCGTCAAAGTGGTGGCATCCGCCATCACAAAGGGAACGTTCAAGGTGCGGGCCAAGGTTTGCGCCAGCAAGGTTTTGCCAGAGCCCGTGGGTCCGACCAGCAAGATGTTGCTCTTGGTCAGCTCAACATCGTCCTTCTTGGCTTTTTCTTTGTGGCGCAGACGCTTGTAGTGGTTGTAAACCGCCACCGCCAAAATACGCTTGGCAGGTTCCTGCCCGATGACGTAACCGTCCAGCGTCGCCTTGATTTCAGCCGGCGTCGGCAAATCGCTGCGCGCATCACCAGATTCAGTGCCGGCGGGCAACTCGTCACGGATGATTTCATTGCAGAGGTCAATGCATTCGTCGCAGACAAATACAGACGGGCCTGCGATGAGCTTCTTCACCTCATGCTGACTTTTGCCACAGAAGGAGCAGTAAAGCGTTTTCTCGCTGGTGGTGCCTTTTTTCTCGGCCATTGCTGTTGCCTTTTCGCGTGTCCGGAGAGGGACTGTATCTGAAGAAATGTTATCCAATGATAACCAAACAAAAACGGCGTTTTCTGTTTCAGAAAACGCCGCTGCAGAGCCTAGCGCCAGCTGCTTTTTAAGGGCGTTTGGCGATGACTTCGTCGATCAAACCGTACTCTTTAGCGTCATCCGCAAACATGAAATAGTCACGTTCGGTGTCACGCTCAATGCGCTCAACCGTCTGCCCCGTGTTGCTCGCCAAAATACGATTCAGTTGGTCGCGGGTTTTCAAGATGTCGCGGGCGTGAATTTCAATGTCAGTCGCCTGGCCTTGCGCACCGCCCGAAGGCTGGTGAATCATGACGCGTGAGTTCGGCAAAGAAAAACGCTTGCCCTTGGTGCCCGCCGACAACAAAAATGCACCCATGCTGGCCGCCATGCCAACGCACAGCGTCGACACATCCGGCTTGATGAATTGCATGGTGTCGTAAATCGCCATGCCGGCGGTGACCGAGCCACCCGGCGAGTTGATGTAGAAGGAGATGTCTTTGTCTGGATTTTCACTTTCCAGAAACAACAGCTGCGCCACCACCAAATTGGCCGTTTGGTCATTCACCGGACCGACCAAGAAAATCACGCGCTCTTTGAGCAGGCGCGAGTAAATATCGTAAGAGCGTTCGCCGCGGCCCGACTGCTCAATGACCATCGGCACCATGCCGAGACCTTGCGCGCCTGTGTAAGAACCGCCGTAGCTGTAATTTGCAACCATTGTGTTTTTCTCCTGAGATATTTGTACTGTACCTAAAATCAATCTGGGGCTTGTGCTGTCAAGCACAAGCCCCAGATTCGACAAAGACTCGCGTCCTAGGTCAGTTTTGCGCCATCAACTCGTCGAATGAAACGGCTTTTTCAGTGATCTTGGCCTTGGCCAACACAAAATCAGTGACATTGTTTTCAATGACAACGGCTTCCACTTCGGCCATGCGGCTGTTGTCGCTCAGGTACCAGCGCACCACATCTTCCGGTTTTTCGTAGCTGCCGGCCAACTCCTCGATGTGCGCCTTGAGCTGCTCAGGCTTGGCCTGCAACTCGTTGGTGCGAACCAGTTCAGCCACCACCAGACCCAAACGCACGCGCTTTTCAGCTTGTGGGCGGAAGATGTCATCAGGAATCGGTGCTTTGTCAGCGTCTTTGATGCCGCGCTGCTTGAGATCGGCACGAGCGGCTTCGATCATGCGATCAAGTTCAGCCTGAACGCTGGACTTTGGCAAGTCGAGTTCAGCATTGGCCAGCAAAGCGTCCATGACGGCGTTTTTGTTGCGTGCCAGCAAGCGGAACTTGACTTCGCGTTCGAGGTTTTTGCGAATATCGACGCGCAAACCATCCACTGTTTCGTCAGCGATGCCAAGTGACTTGGCCAAAGCCTCGTTGATCTCTGGCAGGTGGGCGGCTTCGATTTTCTTGACCGTGACCATGAAGTCAGCCTGCTTGCCGGCCACGTCTTTACCGTGGTAATCGGCCGGGAAGCTCAGCGGAAAAGTCTTGCTTTCGCCAGACTTCATGCCGCGCACGGCATCTTCAAATTCTTTCAGCATCTGGCCTTCGCCGACCAAGAACTGGAAGGCTTCGGCTTTGCCGCCGGGGAAGGTTTCGCCTTCGATCTTGCCTTCGAAATCAATCGTCACGCGGTCGTTGTCTTGCGCGGCGGCGTCCATCGCGCGCTGGGCAAAGGTACGGCGCTGCTTGCGCAGGATGTCGATGGTCTTGTCAATCGCTGCGTCGCTGACTTCAGCGCTCAGCTTGGAGACTTCGGCACCGGACAGATCGGCTATTTTGACGTCGGGATAGACTTCGAAAATAGCGTCAAACAGCAAGTCGCCCTCAGGCGCACCTTCTTTTTCGCTGATGCGCGGCTGACCGGCCACGCGCAGCTTGGCTTCGTTGGCGGCGGCTGAGAAAGCCTCGCCGACCTTGTCATTCATGACTTCGTAATGCACCGAGTAACCGTAACGCTGAGCTACGACATTCATCGGCACTTTACCTGGACGAAAACCATCCATCTTGACCGTGCGGGCCAAGCGCTTCAGACGCACATCGACTTCGGACTGAATGGTGTTGACAGGCAACGCCAACGTCATTTTTCGTTCCAGCTTTTCAAGCGTTTCTACAGTCACGGCCATGATCTTCTCCTAATATGCAGCTTGGTAATGAACAGTCAGCGCCTTAAAACAAGACGGTGCTGCCCGTAAAAGTGTGGTGCGGAGAGCCGGACTCGAACCGGCACATCCTTGCGGACGTCAGGACCTAAACCTGGTGCGTCTACCAATTTCGCCATCCCCGCGCCTGAACTAAAAAACGAGAATCAACAGCCCAAGAGCTGACAGATCCCCGTTTGAAATCGGCTAACTTTCTATTTTAGCCTGTAACCGGAGGGCTTCCAACCGACGCATCATGCAGAAGTCGGAGTTTCGCGTTTGACGCGAAAGCAAGCGGCATACATCGCGGGCAAAGCCAGCAGCGTCAGCACGGTGGCAACGATCAAGCCGCCCATGATGGCGACCGCCATCGGCCCCCAAAAAACGCTGCGCGAGAGCGGGATCATGGCCAGCACGGCCGCCGCAGCAGTCAGGACGATCGGCCGCAGACGCCGAACCGCCGACTCCACAATCGCGTCCCAGGCCGGCACGCCGCGGGCGCGATCCTGTTCGATCTGGTCAATCAAGATGACCGAATTGCGTTGAATCATGCCCATCAGCGCAATCACGCCGAGCAGCGCCACAAAACCAAACGGTCGACCCAGCACCAGCAAGGCACCCGCCACGCCAGCGATACCCAGCGGCCCGGTGATGAAAACCAGCACGGAGCGGCTGAAACTCTGCAACTGCAGCATTAGCAAGGTGAAGGTCAAAAACAGCATGATCGGAATGCCCGCAGCGATAGACGCCGAACCCTTGCTGCTTTCTTCGACGGCACCAGCCACTTCAATGCGGTAGCCGCCAAAACCTTGGCTCTGCCACTGGCGCTCCAAAACCTTCAGCGCGGGCAGCAGTTCCGCCGTCACGGTCGCGCCTTGCAAACCTTCCACCACGTCGCCCTGTACGGTGATGGCGTAGTCGCGGTTTTCACGCCACATCACACCCGGTTCCCAGGCCAAGATCGGTTTGGCGATTTGCGTCAGCGGGATCGACGTGCCAGAGGCCGTCGGCACATAAGCGTTGCCCATGTCGCTGATGGCGTTGCGCTCTTCCTGCGGCTGGCGCAACACAATGTCAATCAGCTTGTCGCCGTCCCTGAACTGCCCGACGGCCGTACCACTCAACACCATGCGGGAGGCCTGTGCGATCGACTGACTGCTGACGCCAAGCGCACGCGCCTTGGCTTGGTCTACCTCCAGCCGCAGCACTTTGACCGACTCATTCCAGTTGTCATTGACGCCGCGTGTGTGACTGTTCTCGCGCATCACGGCCTTGACTTCATCCGCGCGGGTGCGCAGCTGCAACGGGTCAACACCGATCACCCGAAACTGCACCGGGTACGGCACGGGCGGACCGTTCGGCAACAGCTTGACGCGGCCTCGTACCTCTGGAAATTCGGTCGCCAGCAAAGCCGGCAGCTTGATGCGCAAAGACTCGCGCCGCTTCAAGTCGTCAGGCACCACGATGAACTGCGTCACATTGCTTTGCGGAAAAACCTGGTCCAACGGCAGATAAAAACGCGGCACGCC
The DNA here is from genome assembly GCA_947450675.1 of Comamonadaceae bacterium. Lineage (GTDB taxonomy): Bacteria > Pseudomonadota > Gammaproteobacteria > Burkholderiales > Burkholderiaceae_C > Polaromonas. The sequence continues at coordinate 7,685 of CANFWI010000053.1, forward strand.
CGAGCCCACCCAAGCACTCACCGTGCTGACACCAGCCTCTTGCATCAAACGCTGCTCAACCCGCTTTGCCGTCAGTTCATTGGCCGCAAACGAGGTCCCTTCGGGGAACCAAATATCGACCAGAATTTCGGGGCGACTCGAGTCCGGAAAGAACTGCTGCTGCACTTGGCCCATGCCGACAACACCCAAGGCAAAGGTCAGCACCGTGGCAGCAATGGTCAGCCAGCGATGCTCAACACACCCGTTCACAGCACGTCGAAAGGTGTTGTAAAACGGCGTATCAAAATGCTCATGCTGCGCAGTTTGACCCAGCACCAGCGGTCTGGATTTCAACAACAAGGTGCCTAGGTAAGGCACAAAATAAACTGACACGATCCAGCTCAACACCAGAGCGATCACGGTCACCGCAAAAATCGCAAAGGTGTATTCGCCCGTGACCGAATTGGCCAGTCCAATCGGCAAGAAGCCGACGGCGGTGATCAAGGTGCCCGTCAACATCGGCATGGCCGTGACTTCGTAAGCGAAGGTGGCTGCGCGCACCTTGTCGTAGCCCTCTTCCATTTTTCGGACCATCATCTCCACGGCAATGATGGCGTCGTCGACCAACAGACCAAGCGCGATGATCAAGGAGCCCAGCGAAATTTTGTGCAGCCCGATGTTCCAATAATTCATGGCCAAAAACGTCACCGCCAAGACCAGTGGAATCGTGATGCCAACCACCAAGCCGGGCCGCATGTCGATGTAATAGCGCCGCCACAGCGGCAACGCGTTCGCATCTGGGCGCTTGTGCAAACCCAGGCTGATGAAGCTGACGGCCAACACGATCAACACCGCCTCAACCAGCACACCCACGAACTCGTTGACGGAACTGATCACCGCCTTGGGCTGATCTTGAATTTGCACCAGCTTGACGCCGGCCGGCAAGCTGGCGTCAAGCTGGCTGCGCAACTGCCGGAGTGATTTCCCGAGCGCGATGATGTCGCCACCCTTGGTCATCGACACACCCAAGGCAATGACTTCTTTTCCTTGGTGACGCACCTTGATGGCGGGCGGATCGACATAACCGCGCTGGATGTCAGCGATGTCACCCAGCCTCAGCTGGTTGCCAGAATTACCTCGAATAGGCATCGCCTTGAGTTGCGCCACCGCTTCAAACTGTCCACCCACCCGCACCGGCAAAGCGTCAAGCGGTGTTTGTACCGTGCCAGCAGACTCCACCGCATTTTGCTGATTCATCTGCGCCAGCACTTGGTTCAAATCTAGGCCCGACTGGGTTTGCTTGCGCGACAACTCTACAAATATTTTTTCGTCTTGAACACCAAAGAGTTCCACCTTCGCCACGTTCGGCACACGCAGCAATTGCTGACGAACGTCATCGGCAACGGTCTTGACTTCAGCGTTGCTAAAACCGTCAGACTCCAGCGCGTAAATGACACCGTAAACGTCGCCAAAATCGTCGTTGAAAAACGGCCCCTGCACGCCAGACGGCAAGGTGCTGCGCATGTCGCTGATTTTTTTGCGAACTGAATACCAAACGTTGGCCACCTCGCTGGCTTTGGAAGAATCCTTGATCTGGAAAATGATTTGTGATTCACCCGGCTTGGAGTAGCTGCGGATCTTGTCGGCGTAAGGCACTTCTTGCAGCGTGCGCTCGATTTTGTCCGTGACCTGCTCGGCCATCTGCTGCGCAGTTGCCCCCGGCCAGTAGCTGCGCACCACCATCGCCCGAAAGGTGAAAGGTGGGTCTTCGTCCTGCCCGAGCTGAAAATAAGAGGCCAGCCCGAAGACCATCAAGACCACCATCAGGTAGCGCGTGAGGGCTGGGTGGTCTAATGCCCAACGCGATAAATTGAAAGATTTCATAGTCAGCTCACTTGGCCGAAGCTGCGTTCACTGGCGCGTTCAGCATGGCGCTACCTTTAGGCTGGTACAGGCTGACCTTTTGCCCGGCAGACAACACATGCACACCCGCACTCACCACCTGCATGCCTGGCGCAAGACCTGCCACCACCACCGCCTCATTACCGTCAGCCGTGGCAATTTGCACGACTTGTGAGCGCAGCGTCATAGTCGTTGGCTCCAAAACCCAGACAGCCGTGTCAGGCCCTTCTTGGCGCAGAGCAGACGTTGGCAGTTTGATGACCTGCTTGCCCTGCAAACCAGCGCCAGTCGAGGCACTGGACACATTCACCGTGGCACCCAATGCTGGCGGCGTCTGCTTGGAATTCAACGCCACCTTGACCTGAAATGTCCGCGTGACCGGGTCGGCGCTGGCCGCGACTTCGCGCACCACACCGCTCAATTCAGTGTGTTGCGGCCAAACGGTCACCCGCATTTTTAGACCCGGTTGCATCGCCGTCAAGTGATCTTCTGGCACGGCAAAAACAGCATCCCGCTCACCATCTGCAGCAACCCGAAAAACCGGGGTGCCGGCCGCCACCACTTGGCCCACCTCCGCCTCCACGGCGGTGACGACACCAGCCACGTTGGCCACCAACACCGCATAACTGGCTTGATTGCTTTGCGCCGCCAATTGCGATTGCGCTTGATCCAGCTGCGCCTGGGCACCTTTGAGCGTTGCTTCACGCCGTTCTAGATCGGCTGCGCTGATGAAGTTTTGATCCCGCAAGTCTTTGTAGCGCTTGAAGTCAGCGGCGGCCAAATCTCGATTGATCAAAGCGCCCGTAGCCTGAGACCGAGCGGCATCGGCTGCATGTTTGTAGTCTTGTGGATCAATCTGCGCCAAGACTTGCCCTGGCTGGACTCGCTGACCCAATTCGACCTGGCGCGTGATGATTTTGCCGCCGACCCGGAAGGACAATCGGGCCTCGACACGCGCCCTCACCTCCCCGGCAAACTCAGTGTCAGATTGGAAAGTGTCCAAGCCCACCGTCAGCACTTTGACAGCGCGCACCGGCTCTTCTAGGGGCGGTGGTTTAGAGCAGCCACTGAGAACAGCCGTGATAGCCGCAACCGCGGCGACAGCGGTGTAAAGGATTATTTTTTTCATGTTGCAAGAGGCTAGCGAGAAGGCTGTGCGAAATGGCTGAGATTCATATCAATGGCTGAGCGGCTGGTCGTCTAAAACAAGCCGTGGACATTATCAAGCGAGAATCGCGCCATGAATGGTGTTGAGCATTACGAAAATTTCCCGGTGGCTTCATGGCTGTGCCCAGCGCGATTTCGCCCGCCAATTGCCGCTATTTATCAGTTTGCACGGACTGCAGACGACATCGCTGACGAAGGCAACGCCACGCCCGCTGAACGACTGGCCGACTTGGCCGCCTACCGCGCAGACCTGAGCGCAGCCAGTCAGGGCCGAGCCGTTTCAAACCGCTGGCCGACCGTCTTTGCCGCCCTCAGCCCGGTGCTGCAAGCGTGGCAATTACCGCTGCCGCTGCTCACCGATCTGCTCAGTGCCTTCGAACAAGACATCGTTCAAACACGCTACGCCGACCAAGCCGATTTGCTGGACTATTGCCGCCGCTCGGCCAACCCGATCGGGCGTTTGTTGCTGCATCTTTACGGCGTGCAAGAAGCCGAAGCCCTAAAGCAAAGCGACTGCATTTGCACAGCGCTGCAACTGGTCAACTTCTGGCAAGACCTGAGCGAGGACATTCCGCGTGGCCGCATTTACCTGCCCGCCGACATGCAAGCCCAACATGGCGTGACCGAAGCCGAGTTACTCAGCCAGCAACTTTCAAGCAACACGCGCGCATTGGTAGCCGACAGCGTTGACTGGGCCCGACAGCTCATGCAGCAAGGTGCGCCGCTGGTCAAACAAGTTCCCGGCCGCGCCGGCTGGGAGCTGCGGCTGGTGGTGCAAGGCGGTTTGCGCATTGCCGAACGCATTGAACAGCTGGACTTTGCCACGCTACAACAGCGGCCTGTCATTGGCAAATGGGATGCGCTGGTGATGACAAGTCGCACCCTCTGGATGTAGACAACATCTAGCCGGGGCCGCCCGGCACTTGCGGCGACAATCTCGGCATGAATCCAGAGCAGTACGTCCAGCAAAAAGCCGCCGCCTCGGGCAGCAGCTTTTATTACGCCTTCCTCTTTTTGCCCAAAGAACGGCGCGCCGCCATCACCGCCTTCTATGCGTTTTGCCGCGAAGTCGATGACGTTGTCGACGAAGTCAGCGACCCCGGCGTGGCCGGCACCAAGCTCGCTTGGTGGCAATCGGAGGTCACCAAAGCCTTTGCCGGCAACCCGTCGCACCCGGTCATGAAAGCCCTGATGCCCTGCGCCGTCACTTACGGCATTGAAGCGCGGCACTTGCTCGCCGTCATTGAAGGCTGCCAGCTGGACTTGGTGCAAAACCGCTTCCTCGACTACACCGCCTTGAAGCACTATTGCCACTTGGTGGCCGGCGAGGTTGGCGAGGTTGCGGCCCGTATTTTTGGCCAGAGCGAGGCCAGCACCACGGCCTATGCCCACAAGCTCGGGCTGGCGTTTCAACTCACCAACATCATTCGCGACGTCGGCGAAGACGCCCTGCGCGGCCGCATTTACCTGCCCATGAGCGAGCTGCAGCAGTTCGATGTCAAAGCCCATGAAATCCTCAATCGCCAATACTCCGAGCGCTTCACCGCGTTGATGGCGTTCCAGACCCAACGCGCACTCAGCCTCTACGACGAGGCCTTGGCTCTGCTGCCAGCCGCCGACCGGCGCGCCCAAAAACCCGGCCTCATGATGGCGAGTATTTACCGTACCCTGCTGCGCGAAATTCAAGCCGACGGCTACCAAGTGCTGCACCAGCGCGTCAGCCTGACGCCGCTGCGCAAACTGTGGCTGGCCTGGAAAACACAGGCCTTTGGCACCATGGCATGAAAGTCGCCGTGGTGGGCGCCGGCTGGGCGGGTTGCGCGGCAGCCGTCAAGGCCACCCAGCGCGGGCACCAAGTCACGCTGTTTGAAAGTGCACGCATCGCCGGTGGTCGAGCCCGACGTGTTGAAACCACGCTTGCCAGCCAGCCCTTGCAGATCGACAACGGCCAGCACATCTTGATCGGCGCTTATACCGAAACCTTGCGCCTGATGAGCACATTGGGCGTTGACACCAACGCCGCCCTGCTGCGTGTACCACTGCGTTTGGAATTTCCGAATGGCGACGGGCTGATTTTTCCGGCATGGCGCGTGCCAGCGGCCGTGCAAGCGCTCATCGGCATTTTGGGTGCACGCGGCTGGGCTTGGCAAGACAAATGGTCGCTGCTGCGAGTGGCGCGGCGTTGGCAGGCGGGCGGTTTTGAATGCCCAGCCGATATATCGGTGGCCACACTGTGCCGTGGTCTGTCGCCACGGGCCATGGCGGGCTTGATTGAGCCGCTGTGCGTCTCTGCCCTGAACACCCCGGCCGAGCGCGCCAGTGCGCAGGTTTTTCTGCGCGTCATGCAAGACGCCCTGTTCAGCCAAGCGGGCGGCTCAGACCTGCTGCTGCCGCGCACAGACCTCAGCGCCCTGCTGCCCGACGCAGCATTGAGGTGGCTCACAGAACGCGGTCCTGCGCCACGGCTCGGCGTGCGCGTGGAGGCACTGTCGCACGACGCTGACGGATGGCGCCTGAACGTCCGAGGCGGCGACGTGCAAGGCAATGACGAAACATTTGATGCGGTGCTACTCGCCTGCCCACCGGCAGAGGCGGCGCGGCTGGTGGAAACAGCGACTCGGCCTGCGACCTTGAAAGCCGAAACCGTCCGCTGGATCGCACTCGCGAAAAGCTTGAAGCACGAAGCCCTGGCGACGGTCTACGCGCAAGTGAGCTCAGCCAAGCCAAACACCCAGGCAGCCAGCTTGTCTCAGCCGATATTGGCCTTGCTCAGCAGCCCCGACGAGCCTGCCCAGTTTGTCTTTGACCGCGGCCAACTGGGCGGCCCGAGCGGGCTGCTGGCCTTCGTGGTCAGTGCCAGCCAAGGCGACCAAGCGTTGATCAGCGCGCAAGTGCTGGCGCAAGGTCAGCGCCAGTTGGGTTTGCCGCTTGAACTGGTACAAACCATCGTTGAAAAACGCGCCACCTTTGCCTGCACGCCCAACTTGCAACGCCCCGAACCGCAAATTGCCCCGGGCCTGCTGGCCTGCGGCGACTACGTTGCAGGCCCTTACCCGGCAACGCTGGAAGGCGCTGTGCGCTCGGGCCTGCAAGCGGCCCAATTGCTCGGCTGAAGCTCGGTTCAGCCCGGTGTGACGGTCCGAGCCAAGGTGCGCACCTGCTGCTGCGCCGGGCGCTTCAGACAACGCTCCAACCACGCCACGGTGCAGGGATAGGCCGCCAGCAATTCGCGCGCAGAACGGACCCAAGCCAAGATCGACGCCACAGCAATATCAGCCACAGTGAAACGCTCACCCGCCAAGTAAGCAAGAGGCTCTGAACCCGTGCCGCGCAAGTGCTGCTCCAGCACGTCCAGTGGCGCCACCAACCGTCGTATCGCTTCTTCAGCCAGCTGCGGCTTGCGCCGCTCGACGGGCATGGCGACGGTGTGCATCAAAACCGTCAGCGCATCTTTTTCGCACTCTGTCACCGACCAAAAAGTCCACCGCAAAATCTCAGCCAACTCCGCCGGGTTTTGAGCCGCCAAGCTGCTGCCATCGGCGGCCTTGAAACGTTCAGCCAAATACAGCGTGCAGGCCATGGACTCCCACACCAGCACACCGTTGTCATCCAACGCCGGAATATGGCCATTCGGGTTGATGGCTAAAAATTCCGGCGTGTGCGTGGCGCCACCTTGGTACGGCACTGGCACGTGCTCGTAATCCAAACCCAACTCATGGGCCACCCAGAGCGGGCGCGAAGCGCGGGAGGCGGCAATGCCATAGATCTTCAAAGTCATGTTGTCTCGCTTTTCAAAGGTCAAAAATAATCATCAAAACAGGAACGTTAATTCGGTCAGCGTGGTCACCGTTTCATGCGGCTCGGCCTCATGCGTCCAAATGTGGTCTTCACGGTTCACCCACACGGTTTGCATGCCGCAAGCCAAGGCGCCCAGCACGTCCAACGCGGCATCGTCGCCAATGTGCAGGACTTCATGCGGCAAGACACCGGCGGCTGACGCGGCTGCCTTGAAAATGCGCGGGTCGGGTTTGCCAACGCCAAAACCTTGCGCGCTGATGCTGTCTTTAAAGTAAGCGCTCAAGCCGACCCGGGCCAAGTCTGCATTGCCGTTGGACAGCGCCACCAACGGAAAACGCGCCGACAAAAACGCCAGTCCGGCGTGCGTGTCGTCAAACATGGTGACCTGCTGCCGCGCGTCAAAAAACACCTCAAAGGCGGGTTCGGCCAGTGCTGTGTTTTCGTCAGATCGACCCAGCGCCAGACGGATCTGTTCGAGCCGCAGCGAGCTGAGTTGGTGGTGCAGATCAGGCCGGGCCGCCATCACCTCATGCCGCAAGGCCAGACGTGCGGCGGGGTCGGCAAACAGCGCCGACGTGCGCGGCGCATGGCCTCGCAGCCAGTCTTGCAGCGCCGTCTCCGCACGCGCAATGGTCGGCCAGATCGGCCACAAGGTGTCGTCAAGGTCCAGGGTGATCGCCCTGATTTTGGTGATGTCGAGCATAGGTAGGGGAGAATATCCTACATGCGCTTCTCAAACGAACCCTCCTTCAGCCACGGCACTGTGCCGGCCCTCGGTGCCACCACCGCCGTTTTGTATTGCAACCTCGGCACACCCGACGCGCCCACCACAGCCGCCGTGCGCCGCTATTTGGCCGAATTCCTGAGCGACCAGCGCGTGGTCGAAATCCCGAAACCCATCTGGTGGTTGATTCTTCACGGCATCATCTTGCGCATCCGGCCCAAGAAATCTGCCGCCAAATACGCCAGCATCTGGACTGCCGAAGGCTCGCCCTTGAAAGTTTGGACCGACAAGCAAGCCCAATTGCTAGGTGCAGCCTTGAAGGCCCGCGGCCACCACGTGGCGGTGCGCTACGCCATGCGCTACGGCAACCCGTCGATGGCCTCGCAACTCGAAGAACTCAAAAACCTCGGCATCACGCGCGTGCTCATCGTGCCGGCGTATCCGCAATACAGCGCCACCACCACCGCCAGCGTGTTTGACGCGGTTTACACCTGGGCCGCCAAAGTGCGGCGCTTGCCTGAGTTCCGCTTTTTAAACCATTACCACGACGACGCGGGCTACATTGCGGCGCTCGCCAACAAGGTGCGGGCGCACTGGGACGCACATGGTCAGGCTGAGCAACTGGTCTTCAGTTTTCATGGCGTGCCGCAGCGCACCTTAGAGCTCGGTGACCCGTATCACTGCGAATGCTACAAAACCGCGCGTCTGCTGGGCGAAGCCTTGGGCCTCAGCAAAGACCGCTACAAAGTGACTTTCCAATCGCGCTTTGGCAAGGCCAAATGGCTGCAGCCTTACACCGAACCAACGCTGATCGCCATGGCCCAGTCAGGCGTCAAACGGGTCGACGTGATGTGCCCCGGCTTCACCGGCGACTGCCTTGAAACGCTCGAAGAAATGAACGACGAAGCCCGCGAAGCCTTCCTGCACGCAGGCGGCGAAACCTTCCACTACATCAGCTGCCTGAACGACAGCCCCGAATGGGCCGACGCCCTGGCCAGCATTTGCGAAGAGCACTTGAGCGGCTGGCCAACCTTGGAAGCGCCCGATGTTTCAGCGCTGGCGCAAAGTCGGGCTGAGGCTATTGCGCTGGGGGCGAAGGTCTGACGCCAATCAGGCCGACTTAAGCCCCGTCAACCGCTTGGCCAAGCGCGGCAACACCAATACAGCCAGCACCACGCCGACCAGCGTCAACGACATCGGGCGCTCAAGGAAGACCATAGCACTGCCCTCGCCGATTGACATGGCGTTGCGCAGCTGGGCTTCGGCCAGTGGGCCCAAGATCATGCCGACCACCACGGGGGCTGTCGGAAAATCAAAGCGCCGCATCACCACGCCGAGCAAGCCAATGGCGTAAAGCAAGAACAGATCAAAAGCGCTTTGCCGCATGCCGTACACACCGACCGTCGCAAAAATCAAAATGCCGGCATACAAATAAGGCTTGGGGATTTTGAGCAGCTTGACCCAAAGCCCGACCATCGGCAAGTTGAGCACCAACAGCATCACGTTGCCGATGTAGAGCGAGGCGATCAAGGCCCAGACCAAAGACGATGACGAGGTGAACAATTGCGGGCCAGGTTGAATGCCGTAGTTTTGAAACGCACCCAGCAAAATAGCCGTGGTGTTGGAGGTAGGAATGCCCAGCGTGAGCAGCGGAATCATGGCTGCGGTGACCGTGGCATTGTTGGCTGCTTCTGGACCAGCCACGCCTTCAATCGCACCTTGGTTGCCAAACTCGTCTTTCACATCGGCCTTGGCCAGTTTCTTTTCAGTGGCGTAACTCAGGAAGGTCGGAATCTCCGTGCCACCCGCTGGAATACAACCAAAGGGCGCACCAATGGCGGTGCCGCGCAGCCACGCCGGCCATGAACGGCGCCAGTCTCTAGCCGTCATGTGAACCTTGCTCAACTTGTTCTGTTCTTCGACCACGCGGCCTTCGTAGAGCACCGCGTAAAGGGCTTCGGCCACCGCAAACAGCCCGACCGCCACCAACACAATTTCAATGCCGTCGAGCAGCTCTGGCACACCGCCGGTGTAGCGCGCTTGGCCCGAAATTTGGTCCATGCCGATCAGGCCTGCAGCCAGGCCAACAAACAACGCCGTCATGCCGCGCACCGTGCTTTTGCCGAGCACCGCGCTGACGGTGGTGAAGGCCAGCAACATCAACATGAAGTACTCAGGCGGGCCGAGTTTGACCGCGTACTCGGCCACCACGGGCGCGAACAACGTCACCAGCACGGTGGCAATGGTGCCGGCGACAAACGAGCCGACAGCGGCCGTGGCCAGTGCTGCGCCAGCGCGCCCGCTCTTGGCCATCTTGTTGCCCTCCATCGCCGTCACCATGCTGGCGGTTTCTCCCGGCGTGTTGAGCAAGATCGAGGTGGTCGAGCCGCCATACATGGCGCCGTAGTAGATACCGGCAAAAAAGATCATCGACGCCGTGGCTTCGACCTTGGCCGTGATGGGCAGCAGCATCGCCACCGCCACTGCAGGGCCAATGCCCGGCAACACGCCAATGGCGGTGCCCAACGCGCAGCCGACAAAACACCACAGCAGGTTGACCGGTGTGGCCGCAGTGGCAAAGCCCTGCATCAGTTGATTGAAAATATCCATGACA
>CANFWI010000054.1 GCA_947450675.1 Comamonadaceae bacterium
AGGTTGGTCGTTTTCGCCCTCTTTCCATTCTTCCTTTTCCATCTCGATGGGCAGGGAAATATGGTCGGAGTATTTGTTGATGATGCCTTTGAGCTTCCAGGCGTTGAGGTAGTCAACGGCGTCGTCTTTCAGGTGCAAGATGACGCTGCTGCCGCGCTCAGCGCGTTCGATTTCACTGACCTCGAACTCACCCGTGCCGGTGCTGCTCCAACGCACGCCTTGGCTGGTCGGCAGGCCGGCGCGACGGCTTTCAACCGTGATCGAGTCGGCGACGATAAAGCCTGAGTAAAAACCGACGCCAAATTGACCGATCAGTTGCGAGTTACTTTTTTGGTCGCCGGAGAGCTTGGAGACAAAGTCGCGGGTGCCGCTCTTGGCGATGGTGCCGAGGTTGTCGATGGCTTCTTGCTGCGACAGGCCGATGCCGTTGTCGGCAATGGTCAGGGTCTTGGCGGCTTTGTCAAAGCTCACACGGACCTTGAGTTCGGGCACGTTTTCGTACAGCGTGGCGTCGTTCAGCGCCTCAAAACGCAGCTTGTCGCAAGCGTCTGACGCATTGGAAATCAACTCACGCAGAAAAATCTCGGGGTTGGAGTACAGCGAGTGGGTGACGAGTTGAAGCAGCTGGGCTACTTCGGCCTGGAAAGCGAGTGTCTGTTTTTGCATGGATTGATAGTGGGGTTGATGCCGGGTGAATTCAAGAGCTGTCGGCCACAGCACAAACCCTGATTCTAGAAAACTCTGCGGCCAGTCTGCTCCGGCAGGCTAAAGTCGAGCGGATGACTAGCACTGAATTCATCGCCCTGCTGATGTTGGCCACGGCCATGAGCTTCACGCCCGGCCCGAACACGGCCTTGTCCAGCGCCATGGCGGCCAACCACGGCCTGCGCCGCACCATGCCCTTTGTCTGCGCCGTGCCTTTGGGCTGGGGGCTGCTGCTGAGCTTCAGCGCACTTGGCGTGGGCGCCTTGCTCGTCGCCCTGCCTTGGCTGGCTTGGGCCGTCAAGCTGACAGGCGTGGCTTATTTGGTGTGGCTGGCGCGGCGCTTGGCCGCAACACGAGAACTCGGCCAAGCTGATGCACAAAGGCTGCAGATTGGCTTCTGGCAAGGCGTGGCGCTCCAGTTGGTGAACATCAAAGCCTGGATGCTGGCGCTGGCGCTTGTCAGCGGCTGGGTCGCTGGCTACGACAACGCGGGCTGGCGCTTTGCCATCGTCTTGCCGGTGATGCTGGGCTTCGCCTTTGGCAGCAATCTGGCGTATGCACTGGTCGGCTCGCTGCTGCGCGAATGGCTGGCCGGACCGGATGGCACGCGCCAACGCCTGCGCTGGTTCAACCGCCTCATGGCCGCCGTGCTGGTGCTGACCGCTGGCTGGATGCTGCTGCGCTGACTGCGGCCATGACGCCAAGGCTGGCTCTACAATAATTTTTGGATAAGTTGAAAAGCGCACAGTAAGCTTGCGCAATAAATCCAGCTAAAAACACAACAACAGAGACACGCATGACAAAGTTCACCTCAACGCTGCGACAAGCAAGAAAACCACTCAGCGCCTTGTGCCTGCTGCTGCCCTTGGCTCTGCTGGGCACAGCAGCCATTGCCGCGGACCCCTATCCGGTCAAACCCATTTCCATCGTGGTCGCGTATGCGCCGGGTGGCCAGGGCGACACCTTTGCCCGCATCGTCGGTGAACGCTTGGGCACGGTTTACAAGCAGCCCGTGTTGGTCGACAACAAGCCCGGCGTATCCGGCACCATCGGCACGCGCTTTGCGGCCAAAGCCAAGAACGATGGCTACACCTTGTTCCTTGGCCAAACCGGCGAGATCACTGTCAACCGGGTGTTGATGAAGGACATGGGCTACGACCCGATGAAAGAATTGACGCCGGTGGTGCTGATCGGCAATGCGCCGTTGGTGATGTTGGCGCCGGTTGATGCGCCTTACAACACGGTCGCCGAGTTCATTCAAATGGCGCGCGCGAAACCGGGTGAGTTCAGCTACGGCTCGGTCGGCGCTGGCACCCCCGGACACCTGTCGGCCGTGGCCTTGGGTCTGGGCCTGAAACTCGACATGGTGCACGTGCCCTACAAAGGCGTCGGGCCGCTGTTGTCAGACCTGATCGCTGGCCGTCTGCAAGCGTTTTTCAGCAGTGCATCGGCGGCGGTGCCGCAGGTCAAAGGCGGCAAACTCAAAGCGCTGGCGGTTACCACACCGCAGCGCATGAGTTCTTTGCCGCAGGTACCGACCATTGCCGAGTCTGGCTTGCCGGGTTTTAGCTACACGCTGTGGGGCGGCTTGTTTGCACCGGCGGGAACGCCCGCATCGGTCATCGACAGCCTGAACCGCGAAGTCAACGCCATCTTGGCCAGCCCCGACATCCGGGCGCGCTTTGATGCTGACAACCTGGCCGTTCCGAAAAACTCACCCACTGAATTCGCCACTTACGTTCGCGCCGAAAGCGTGAAGTTTGAAAAGCTGGTGAAAGACGCCAACCTGAAACTGGAACAATAAATGCAAGCACCCACCGTGAGCGCCGCCAACACCCTGAACATCTGGGGCCGCATGAGCTCCATCAATGTCAAAAAAGTGGTCTGGACCGCGCAAGAATTGGGGCTTGATTTTCAGCGCACAGAGGCTGGCGGCCAATTTGGCGTGGTGAAAACGCCTGATTACATGCGCCTGAATCCGAACTCAACCGTGCCGGTGATTGAGGACCAAGACTTTGTGCTGTGGGAGTCGAATGTGATCGTGCGCTACCTGTGCGCCAAGCATTCGCCCGGGCAGTTGTACCCAACCCCTTTGCATGAACGCTTTGCGGCCGAGCAGTGGATGGACTGGCAGCAGACCAACCTGAACCCGGCCAGTCGACCTGGCTTTTGGCAGCTGATTCGCACGGCACCCGAGCAGCGCAATGCCCAAGCGGTTGCAGATTCCAACGTCGCCGTGGAGTCATTGATGGCCGTGTTGGACGCGCAGTTGGGCCGCCATGCCTTCGTTGCCGGCGAACACTTCACCATGGCCGACATTCCGCTGGGCTGCGAGGTGCATCGCTGGTTCGGTCTGCCGCAGCAGCGTGAAAGCCGACCGAATATTGAGCGCTGGTTTCAACTGCTCAGCGGACGGCGAGGCAGCACCGGCGTGCTCGACATGGCGCTGAGTTGAGCGCCGGGCCACTGCACGCAGTGCGCGCCCGTCGCTTCAAGCAAGTCGACGTTTTCACCGACACGGCCTACCTCGGCAACGCACTGGCCGTGGTGTTGGACGGCGACGGCCTCAGTGATGAAGCCATGCAGCGTTTCGCGCGCTGGACGAATCTCTCAGAGACTACTTTTTTATTGCCACCGACCGATGTGGCAGCCGACTACCGGGTGCGGATTTTCACGCCCGGCGGTGAGTTGCCGTTTGCCGGCCACCCCACATTGGGCAGTTGCCACGCTTGGCTTGAAGCGGGCGGTCAGCCGCAAACAGCAGGCCACGTGGTGCAGCAATGTGCGGTCGGCTTGGTGACGATTCAACGCGATGCCAAACAGCCTGAGCGCTTGGCTTTTGCCGCACCACCGCTGCGCCGCAGCCCACCTGAACCCGCATTACTCGACGCTGTGGCCGAGGCTTTGGGACTTCATAGAGCGCAAATTTTGACGGCGCAACTGCTCGACAACGGTCCGGTTTTTCTCGGCCTATTGCTCGACTCACCCGAGACTGTGCTGCAGCTCACGCCCGATCATGCGGCGCTGGTCAAGCTCCAAATCAAAGTCGGCGTCGCCGGTGTGTATGCAGACGACAGCGCGAACGCACCGCCGCTAATTGGCCGCATCAACCGCGAGGCGGCGGCGTTTGCACAAGCGACGCCAGCCCAAGCTGAAGATGAAACACCGCTGCTTGAAGTGCGCGGCTTTTGCGCCGCCACGGGCATCAACGAGGACCCGGTCACCGGCAGCCTGAACGCCAGTTTGGCGCAGTGGTTGATTGGCGAAGGACGCTTACCCGAGCGCTACTTGGCCTCGCAAGGCGTCTGCATCGGACGCGCCGGTCAGGTCTACCTTCAGCGCGATGGTGCCGGGCAAGTCTGGGTTGGCGGGCAGTCGGTCAGCTGCATCGACGGCAGCGTGACGGTTTGACTTAGAAGGCCGCCAGCGTGTCGAACTCAGACAGCAAAGCGGCCAGTGCCTGACCACTCGCCAGGAGCACGGCGCGGCCTTTGTCTGCCGTGGCTGCGGCGGCATTGCCGGCGGCCCCCGAGGGGTTCAAGTCTTGCGCGGCCCAGGCCAGCTTGACGCTGCTACCGTTGCCGATGATCGGGAATTTTTGCGCACGCTCTTGGCTGCTGGAGGCGAAATTTTGCGCTTGCAGCATGTCCACACGCTCAGGGTGCAGCGCCAGCATCATCGAGGTTTCGACATCGCCACCGTGCACACCAAAGCGCGGCTCATCGGCACCGAACAAGCGCTGCACCGCAGCCGGCATCGGCAAGGCAAAGGTGTTGACCATTGCCACCGTCAAGCCATGTCGCGCCCGCAACTCGCGCCCCGCGATGTCCATGGTCGAGACATTGCCACCGTGCGAATTCAGCAGCACCAGCTTTTTGACGCCGGTGCGCGCGACGCATTCACCGAGGTCGACCCAGGTTTGAATCAGCGCAGCAGCGCTGATGGTCAGCGTGCCCGAAAAAGCCACGTGCTCAATGCTGCGGCCGACAGTCTGCGTTGGTAAAAAAAGCACGCTGAGGTCTGCAGCCAAATGCGGCAAGGCATGCGCGATGACGCCGTTGACGAGGTCGGTGTCAACGCTCAGTGGCAGGTGCGGGCCATGCTGCTCAATCGCCGCCAACGGCAGCACGGCGATGCTGCGACGCATTTCCAAACGCGCGAAATCTGGGCTTTTGAGTTCAGCCCAAAAACGGGGGAAAGGAGTGTTCATGCGTGTGGCCCGTTCAATGAAAGAAGGTAAAGGCAGTCAGGGCGGGCAAGGCAGTTCAAGCCGCAGCCGCCGCTTGCTGAATCTCGCTGCGCAGTTGGCCCGCCACAGTTTGGTGGCTATGTTGGCTGACATGTCGACTTTGCCGCTGAGCCCGTGCCTGACCGGCCGGTGTGAGCGACGGGCTGGCGGCTTGCAGCAGCGCCGCCAAGCACTTGGGTTTGGCGCGCGCGCCGCTGGCTTGGTAGTCGGCCAACAGCGCTTGCCGCACCGTGTCTTGCGCCATGCCGCGCGGCCCGGTCAAATGGTCGAACAACAAATCAACCAGTTTTTCTAGGGCAAATTCGTGGGTCTTGCCGGTGTTTTTCCAGAGCCAATCACTGAAGTTTAAAAACGCTGAGAACGCCGACACCGGCGAGGCATCAACGCCGTCAAGACCGTCCAACAACAGTGATCGGGCGCGTAAAAATCGGCCCGAATTAGCGATCATGTCCCAGTAGCGTGCAAAGCGGTGAATGCGTTGCAGCGTGGCAAAGTCAATCGTCGAATTTTGCAAAATCGTGTACGGCGTCTGCGGGTCGTAGACCATCGCAAAGTCTGACGTGTGGCGAGCAATTGGCGTGCCGCGCAGCCGCTTCAAAATGCCGAATTGAATCTCGTGCGGCGCCAAGGCATAGAGCCGGTCAAAGCCAGCGGCAAAGCTTTCGAGCGTTTCACCGGGCAGGCCAAAAATCAAATCGGCATGCACATGCGCCTGACTTTGGCTGACCAACCAACGCAAGTTGTCAGCCGTCTTGAGGTTGTCTTGCTTGCGTGAAATACGCTGCTGCACCTCAGGGTTGAAGCTCTGAATCCCGACTTCAAATTGCAGCGACCCGGCGGGGAATTGAACGATCAATTCTTTCAACCGATCCGGCAAGCTGTCGGGCACCACTTCGAAGTGCACGAACAAATTGGGCGCATCACCAGTCGCCTCATTGACTATTGGCAAGCGGTCCAAAAAGAACTGCAAAATGCGCACCGAATGCTCGACCTTCAAATTGAACGTGCGGTCAACAAACTTGAAGTTGCGTGCGCCGCGCTGGTACAAGGCGTCCATCTCGGCCATGAAAGCGTCGAGCTCAAACGCCCACGCCGTTTTGTCAAGCGCACTCAGACAAAACTCACATTTGAAAGGGCAGCCGCGCGACGCCTCCACATACAACAGACGCTTGGCGATGTCAGCGTCGGTGTATTCGTCATACGGAAAAGCCAGCGCGTCCAGCGGCGGTTGCTCCCCGGCGATCACCTTCATCAGCGGCTTCGGGCCATCGAGCAATGCGCGGCACACCTTCGGAAAACTCACATCGCCCCAACCAGTGATGACATGGTCAGCCAGCCGGCAAATTTCTTGTGCCTCAACTTCATGGCTGACCTCAGGGCCACCCAACACCACCTTGATGTCGGGCCGCAAGGCTTTGAGCAGTCGCAGCACTTGCGTGGTCTCAACGACGTTCCAGATGTAAATGCCGAGCCCGATCACCTGCGGATTCAAGGCCAGAAGTTCTTCAACGATTTGCGTCGGCCGCTGCTGAATCACGAACTCCCGCAGCTGCGTCACAGCGCGCAGGCCGTCGCCGCCATGCCTGTCCATGTTGGCCAACAAGCAACGCAGCCCCAGCGACGCGTGGATGTACTTGGCGTTGAGCGTGGCCAGCACGATGCGCGGCGGCGCAGAGGAGTGAGGCGACAAAGGCGCGACTGAGCTGATCATGGGGTGATTATCGAAGCAATGTCGTGGCGGCCATCCGTACCCTCGTATCATGACCACCTAAAGATACCAGCCCTTTCCCCCAAGCCCCCTTCCACACGCCATGGCAGGGAACTTTTAGCCGCCGCGTCCGCTCCCAATAACCCATGCGCTTTTCCACTTCACTGAACTCACTTATCAAGCACGTGTTGTGGGTTGCGGCCGTGCTCGCAAGCACCGGTTTGGCCACCGCGCCCGCGGTCGCTCAATCCCCTCCGGCGCTCTTCAGTACCAGCGGCAGTAACGGAAAAGCCTCCGCGGTCGTCACCACCAGTGAAGTCCGGGCTGAATTGATGGTGCATGCCCCACAAGGCGTCGCGCCAGGCCAACCCATCTGGGTCGGCCTGAACATCACGCACCAGCCCGAATGGCACACCTATTGGAAGAACTCCGGCGACTCTGGCTTGCCAACGGAGCTGAAGTGGACGCTCCCCGCCGGCATCACGGCAGGTGAGATCGCCTGGCCCACACCCAAGAAGATCCCCATCGGCAACTTGGCCAACTACGGTTATGAAAACACCGTCTTGCTGCCCGTGCCCCTGACGGTGGCGCCAAGCTTCAGCGCCAGTCAGTTGACGCTTCAACTCAGCGCCTCATGGCTGGTCTGCAAACGCGAGTGCATCCCGCAAGAAGGTGAGTTCACGCTGACCTTGCCGGCGCGCAGTTCCAGCGCCGCCAATGGTCGCCTCTTTGAAGCGGCATGGGCCGCCAGCCCGCGCGCCTTGAAGGGCGGTAGCGGACAAATTGACGTCGAGGCCAAAGCCATCCGCGTCTCTGCTGCAGGTTTGCCGGCTGCATGGCAAGGCAAGACGCTTGAATTTTTCCCAGAAATCGGCGGCGTCACAGAACCTGCCGCAACCATCACGCAAGTCTGGAAAGACGGCCTGTGGACGGCGCAAGTACCGCTGTCGGCGCACCGCAGCGAAAGTCCACAACGCCTGCCGGTGGTGCTGACCTTGGCCGACGGCAAGGGCACGACCCGTCAAGCGTGGCGCATCGAACTGCCAGTCAAAGGCGAATGGCCCACATTGGCAGCACCCACAGCCGTGCCCGCCGCACTCGAAGCCGCTCTCAAAGCCAATGCCGCTACGGCAGTGACAACCGCCGCCGCGCCCACATCAGCCCCAGCCACGACTTGGCTGGCCGCCATGTTGGGCGCTTTGCTCGGCGGCTTGATCCTGAACCTCATGCCCTGCGTCTTTCCGGTGCTGGCCATCAAGATGGTCGGCTTCATGCAGGTCAAAGACCAGGCCAGTCGCACGGCCAGCGGCGTGGCTTACACGGCCGGTGTGGTGCTGTCGTTTTTGGCGCTGGGCGGTTTGTTGCTGGGCCTGCGCGCTGCGGGCGAACAACTCGGCTGGGGCTTTCAGTTGCAAAGTCCGGCCGTCGTTGCCGGCTTGGCGGCCTTGTTCACCTTGCTCGGCTTGAACTTGGCCGGGCTGTTTGAGTTCGGTCAATTGCTGCCCAGCCGTTTGGCCAGCCTGCAATCTAAAAACACCACCGTTAACTCGTTCTTGTCGGGCGTGTTGGCCACGGCTGTTGCTTCGCCCTGCACAGCACCGTTCATGGGTGCCTCGCTGGGCTTGGCGGTGGGCTTGCCGGCGGTGCAAGCCCTGGCCATCTTTGGCGCGATTGGCGTGGGTATGGCGCTGCCTTATTTGGTCGCCAGTTTGGTCCCCGCAGTGGCGCAGGCCATGCCAAGGCCCGGCCAGTGGATGGTCACTTTCAAGACCTTCATGGCCTTCCCGATGTTTGCCACGGTGGCTTGGTTGGTCTGGATTCTGGGCCAGCAAAGCGGCATCGACGGCGCCGGTGTCTTGCTTGGCCTGTTGGTCTTGATGGCGCTGATGATCTGGACCTTCACGCTCACGGGCAGAGTCCGCGTGGTGGCCGTCAGTTTGTCACTGGTTGCCGCAGCGTACGCGCTGTCGACGGCCGGACCCAGCGTTGTCAAACTCGTGGAGTTCGGGCCAATAGGCACCTCGGCTGCCTCGGCCACCGAGCGCTGGCAGCCGTGGGCGCCGAGCCGCGTCGAACAACTCACGGGCGAAGGCCGCAGCGTGTTGGTCGACTTCACCGCCGCTTGGTGCGTGACCTGCCAGTACAACAAGAAAACCACGCTGAGCAACACTGACGTGCTGGCCGACGTGGACGCCAAAAATGTGGCGCTGCTGCGCGCCGATTGGACCCGCCGCGACCCCGCGGTGACCGCCGCGCTGAAAGAACTCGGCCGCTCCGGCGTGCCGGTGTATGTGATTTACAAGGCCGGTCGCGCCCCTGTGGTGATGTCAGAAATTTTGTCGGTGGGCGATGTCCGGCGCGAGTTGGCGCGACTTTGAGCCAGCCGCAGATCGCTGGGCAACACCTGAGACAATCAGGTCATGTTTGCACCACTCCAAAACGACACCTTTTTGCGCGCCTGCTGGCGACAAGCCACTGATCACACTCCCGTCTGGCTGATGCGCCAAGCCGGCCGCTACCTGCCGGAATACCGCGCGACGCGGGCACAAGCCGGCAGCTTCATGGGCCTGGCGACCAACACCGACTACGCCACCGAAGTCACGCTGCAGCCGCTGGAGCGCTTTCCGCTGGACGCCGCCATTTTGTTTTCCGACATCTTGACCGTGCCTGACGCCATGGGCTTGGGCCTGTCTTTCGCCTTGGGTGAAGGCCCGAAGTTCGCCACCCCGGTGCGCGACGAAGCCGCTGTCAACAAGCTCGAAGTCCCCGACATGAACAAGCTGCGTTATGTCTTTGACGCCGTGACCTCGATCCGCAAAGCCCTGAACGGCCGCGTGCCTTTGATCGGTTTTTCGGGCAGCCCTTGGACGCTGGCCTGCTACATGGTCGAAGGCGCGGGCTCCGACGACTACCGCTTGGTCAAAACCATGTTGTACCAACGGCCTGACCTGATGCACCGCATGTTGGCCATCAACGCCGACTCGGTGGCGGCCTATTTGAACCAGCAGATTGAAGCTGGCGCGCAAGCCGTGATGATCTTTGACAGCTGGGGCGGTGTGCTGGCCGACGGCGCTTTCCAGGCCTTCAGCCTGGCCTACACCGAGCGTGTGCTGTCACAGCTTAAACGCGAACACGAGGGCGTGAAGATTCCACGCATCGTCTTCACCAAGGGCGGCGGCTTGTGGCTGAAAGAAATGGCGAAACTCGACTGCGAAGTGCTGGGCGTCGACTGGACCGTCAACCTCGGCCAAGCGCGTGCGCTGGTCGGCGGACAAGTCGGTGGCGCCGGCAAGGTGCTGCAAGGCAATATCGACCCGAACGTGTTGTTTGCCGAACCCGGCCAAATCGCCACCGAAGTGGCGCGCGTACTGGACAGCTTTGGCCAGCCGCACACGGACCTGACGACCACCGGACCGACGCACATCTTCAACCTAGGCCACGGCATCAGCCAGTTCACGCAGCCAGACCGCGTGGAGGCCCTGGTCAGCGCCGTGCACGCGCATTCGCGGCGAATGCGCCAGCCTTAGCACGAAAAAAGTGCATTCGCCAGTGACTTATGCACAAAAATCATGCTGCGGTGCGACATAAGAACAGTTCGGCCATGCGTCGCGCTACAAAAGGAATAGCGATCCTAAGTTGTTGATTTATAAGGGTTCTTTTGAAGTGCTTTTTTTAAGGGCATTCTGACTCAGCCCTTGATTTCAAAGGCTTGGCGACCTGCAGAAGTGACATATCAACAAAGTTATCCACAGAAAACATGAAGATCTAAAAAGAGGTTTGTAAATCAAGCACTTACAAGATGATACGAATGTGAAGCCCGAACAGATCACGACAAACATGGCGTTTTGGATCAGCGTTGTGGTCGCCACGCCAGCCCATAGCGGCGTCGGCGGGCCACTGACGTATCGAAGTGAGTTACCACTCGCGCCGGGGCAGTTGGTACGCGTACCGTTAGGCCGCCGCGAAGTGCTGGGCGTCGTCTGGGAGCTGCTGCCCGACAGCGGTGGACTGGCGTCAGCGCAGGCCAAGGCTGTGCTCGGAGCGCTCGAAGGCCTCGCGCCACTCAGCCCGACTTGGCGAAAACTGGTGGCCTTCACTGCCGGTTACTACCAACGGTCTTTGGGTGAGGTCGCGCTGGCCGCGCTGCCGCCCCAATTGCGGGAACTGAGCACCGTGCAGCTGGCGCGTCGCTTGAAACGCCCCAGTGCCGACACCTCCACCGAAGAAAGCCTGCGTGCGCTGCTCGAGTTGAGTCCCGAGCAAACGGCCGCCTTGGCTCAGTTAGAGGCCGATACCCGCCCCGCCCTGCTCTTTGGCAGCACCGGCAGCGGCAAGACCGAGGTTTATTTGCGCGCCGCAGCGCGGGTGCTGGCGGAAGACCCCGAGGCCCAAGTGCTGGTGATGGTGCCCGAAATCAACCTCACGCCCCAATTGCAAGCGCGCTTTGAAGAACGCTTCAAGCATTTGGGCCGAGAGCGCGTGGTCGCCCTGCACAGCGGCTTGACACCCGCCCAACGCCTCAAAAGCTGGCTCGCCGCACATGCCGGCGTGGCGCGGCTGGTGCTGGGCACGCGCATGGCTGTACTGGCGTCGATGCCGAACCTGCGGCTGATTGTGGTCGATGAAGAACACGACCCCAGCTACAAACAACAAGAAGGCGCACGCTACTCGGCGCGCGACTTGGCGGTTTACCGCGCCCGTTTAGAGAGATTGGCCACGGCTGAGTCAGCAGAACCGCAACCCCAAACGTCTGCAGAGGCCAGCCCCCAAAGCTGCAGCGTCATCCTCGGCTCGGCCACACCGTCCCTGGAAAGCTGGCAAGCCACTTTGGTGGGCCGCTACCAACGCCTGACCATGCACGAACGGATTGGCTCGGGCGACCAAACCGCCGGCAGCTTGCCGACCGTGCGGCTGGTCGACATGAACCACCAGCCCAAACACTGCACGCTGGCGCCGCCCTTGCTCGCGGCCATCGCCCAACGCATTGCACGCGGCGAGCAGTCTTTGATTTTTTTGAACCGACGCGGCTACGCGCCGGTGCTGGCCTGCCACGACTGCGGCTGGAAAAGCGAATGCCCGCACTGCAGCGCCTTCCGCGTCTTTCACAAAATCGACCGCACACTGCGCTGCCACCACTGCGGCTTCACGGAACGCGTGCCGCGCGCATGCCCGAGCTGCGGCAACGTCGACATTGCGCCGGTCGGGCGCGGTACCGAACGGCTGGAAGAACACCTGGCCGAGTTGCTGCAAGGCATCACCCGACCCGATGGCAGCCCGCTGGTGATTGCGCGCATAGACGCCGACACCACGCGGCTCAAAGGCGCGCTTGAATCCCAGCTTGCCAGCGTTCACGCCGGTGAGGTCGATGTGCTGGTCGGCACCCAAATGATCGCCAAAGGACACGACTTTAGGCACATCACGCTGGTCGCTGCGGTCAACCCCGACGGCGCGCTGTTTTCAAGCGATTTCCGGGCGCCTGAGCGTCTCTTTGGTTTGCTGATGCAGGCGACTGGCAGAGCCGGCCGGAATGCCGAAAAAGGCGCGCAAAGCGAGATGTGGGTGCAAACCTTTCACCCCGAACACCCCTTGTTTGGCGCCCTGAAAAAACACGACTACCCGGCCTTTGCCGCGCAAGAACTCGCCGACCGCGAAGCCGCCGGCATGTCGCCGTTTGGCTTCTCAGCGCTGGTGCGCGCCGAAGCCCGTTCGCAAGACTTGGCGCAGGGCTTTTTGAACGCCGCAGCGGCAGCCGCCCAAGCGCAAGCCCTGCCAGGCCACGACATGGTCACGCCCTACCCGGCGGTCCCAATGACGATTCAGCGCGTCGCCAACGTAGAGCGGGCGCAAATGCTGGTCGAAAGCAGCTCCCGCGTGGCGCTGCAACGCTTTCTGGCGGCGTGGCAACCGGTCATGGCGGCCACGCGCCAGCAAGCCGAATTCAAGCCGCTCATTCGCTGGGCCATGGATGTGGACCCGTTGGCGATTTGAGGAAAACGTTCACTCAATGTGAAGCTCAGCGGCGTGCGGCATCAGCGCGCTTCCACTGAAACGGCAAGTTAGAAGCCGACGCCTCAAGCCGCTCAGCCAGCCAGATCTTGATCACAGACTGCCTCGTCACACCCAGTTTGCTGGCTTCACGGTCCAGGGAGTCGATCATCCAAGTCGGGAAATCGACATTCACCCGCTTCTGATCTTGCAAGACGCGCTTGGCCTTGGACAAATCCAAGGCAGCGGTGATGTCGACGCCGTCGTCAAACTGTTGTTCGAAATTTTTAGCTTTCATACAAGACCACCTCTTCTGTTCGTGAACGACGAACGGATATCAATCGAATATTGCCACCCCGATAGGTCACGACGGCCGACCAATGCTTTCCATCAAGAAGGCCGATGACGAGACATCTCGGTTCATCCTCAGTCATGGCCGGAATCTCCAACAGCATCGGGTCATGCCAGAGACTTTGTGCCTCAAAGAAGTCAATGCCATGCTTCACACGATTGGAATCGCTCTTGGCGGTGTCAAATTCAAACGAGAACATAGTATAGAAAATATACCTTATTTGGCGGCATTTACCAAGCAGTCCGCATAACGAATCAAGCCGCTCAACTCACCCATGGATTCACATCCACGCGCAATCTGAGCGGCTTGAAAAGGCCTGCCGGGCCTAGGAGGCTAAAAAAGCTTACGCTTTGACCGCGTCCAAAGCAGCGTTGAAGGTCGCACTTGGGCGCATCACCGCGGTCATTTTCTGAACATCGGGCATGTAGTAACCGCCAATATCAGCTGGCTTGCCCTGCACTGCATTCAATTCAGCGACGATCTTTTCTTCGCTGTCCGTCAAGGCCTTGGCCAACGGTGCGAATTGCGCTTGCAGTTCTTTGTCGGCTGTTTGAGCGGCCAATTCCTGAGCCCAGTACATGGACAGGTAAAACTGGCTGCCGCGGTTGTCCAACTGACCGGTTTTTGGCGATGGGTTTTTGCTGTTGTCCAGCAACTTGCCCGTAGCAGCGTCCAGCGCCTTGGCTAGGACTTTGGCTTTTTCGTTCTGGGTCTTGATGCCCAAGTCTTCCAAGCTGGCGGCCAGCGCCAAGAATTCACCAAGCGAGTCCCAACGCAAGTGGTTTTCTTCCACCAGTTGTTTGACGTGCTTAGGGGCCGAGCCGCCAGCGCCGGTTTCGTACATGCCGCCACCAGCCATCAAGGGCACGATCGACAGCATCTTGGCGCTGGTGCCGAGTTCCATGATCGGGAACAAATCAGTCAGGTAATCGCGCAAGATATTGCCGGTGACAGAGATGGTGTCCAAGCCGCGGACGACGCGTTCCAGCGTGAAACGCATGGCGCGAACCTGCGACATGATCTGGATGTCCAGACCTTGGGTGTCGTGGTCCTTCAAGTAGGTTTCCACCTTCTTGATCATCTCGGCTTCGTGCGGACGGTACGGGTCCAGCCAGAAGATCGCGGGCATGCCAGAGTTGCGGGCGCGGGTGACGGCCAGCTTGACCCAGTCACGGATCGGTGCGTCTTTGACCTGGCACATGCGCCAGATGTCGCCTTCTTCGACGGTCTGCACCAGCAGCACGTCGCCGGTGGCGATGTCCACAATGCGGGCCTCGCCAGCTTCAGGCACTTCAAAAGTTTTGTCGTGTGAGCCGTACTCTTCAGCCTGCTGAGCCATCAAACCAACGTTGGGCACGGTGCCCATGGTGGTCGGGTTGAAGTTGCCGTTGGTCTTGCAGAAGTTGATGACCTCTTGGTAGATACGGGCAAAGGTGCTTTCAGGGATCACCGCTTTGGTGTCCTTGGGCTTGCCGTCAGCACCCCACATCTTGCCGCCGATGCGGATCATCGCCGGCATCGATGCGTCAACGATCACGTCGTTGGGCGCGTGCAGGTTCGAGATGCCTTTGGCCGAGTCGACCATGGCCAACTCTGGGCGGTGCTCGTGGCAGGCGTGCATGTCACGAATAACTTCTTCGCGCTTGGTGGTCGGCAAGCTTTCGAGCTTGTCGTACAGATTGACCAGACCGTTGTTGACGTTGACACCCAGCTCGTCAAACAGCTTGCCGTGTTTGGCAAAAGCGTCTTTGTAGTAGATGCGCACAGCGTGACCGAACACGATCGGGTGCGAGACCTTCATCATGGTCGCCTTGACGTGCAGCGACAGCATGACGCCGGTTTTGCGCGCGTCCTCCATCTGGTCTTCATAGAACTCGCACAAGGCTTTCTTGCTCATGAACATGCTGTCAATGATCTCGCCAGCCAGCAGCGACACCTTCGGCTTGAGCACAATGGTTTTGCCGCTCTTGGTCAGCAGTTCCATCTTGACGTCGCGCGCTTTGTCCAGCGTCAGCGACTTCTCACCGTGGTAGAAGTCACCGTGGTTCATGGTCGCCACGTGGGTGCGTGAAGCCATGCTCCACTCGGCCATGCTGTGCGGGTGCTTGCGGGCAAAGTTCTTGACGGCCAGCGGTGCGCGGCGGTCAGAATTGCCTTCACGCAGCACCGGGTTGACGGCGCTGCCCAAGCACTTGGAATAGCGCGTCAGGATGGCTTTGTCTTCAGGGGTTTGCGGGTCTTCAGGCAAGTTCGGGATCTTGTAGCCCTTGCCCTGCAATTCTTTGATCGCGTCGTTCAACTGGTGCACCGAAGCGCTGATGTTGGGCAGCTTGATGATGTTGGTGTCGGGCAGCAAGGTCATGCGACCGAGCTCAGCCAGGTTGTCAGGGACTTTCTGCGCGTCGGTCAGAAACTCAGGGAACTCACCCAAAATACGGGCCGCCACAGAAATGTCGCGCTCGACCACGTTGATGCCCGCCGGCGCCGCAAACGTGCGCACGATAGGCAAAAATGAAGCCGTCGCCAGCAGCGGCGCTTCGTCTGTCAATGTGTAAATAATTTTAGATTTTTCAGCAGCCATGATGTCCTTTACCTTTGATCAGATGGGTGGGATGCGGGGTAAAACCCACAGCCTTCAATCATAGGCCAGACTTTTACACTTTTTTTGGCAAGTTGAATGCCGGTGGCCTGCTCGGGATGCCCCAGGAGAGGCCCGTCATGGCGAGCGCAGCCATCCATCGTCGGGGGACGCGGTGATCTACAGCAGAAACCGCACAGCCGCCGAAAAGCTGAAGAACGCCAGCACGGTGGACAGCATGATGATGCGGGCGATGCGGCCGTTGTCTGCGCCGAAGCGTTCGGCCAGCAGCGACACATTGCTGGCACTGGGCAGTGCGGCGACCAGCACCAGCACCGTCAGGGCGAAGCGGTCTAGCGGCAGGCCGAGCTGAATTGCCATCAAGCCCATGAGGCCGACCAACAGCGGATGCACCACCAGTTTGATCAAGACCACTGGCATGTAGTCGCGCGGGTGGGCGGGCGTGGTGGTGTTCATTTGGGCGCGAGCCAAGACCGCGCCGATGGTGAACAGCGCCACCGGCGAGGCCGCGTCGGCCAACAAACCGACGGTGGCGGCGACCGGGGTCGGCAGTGAAAGACCCTGCGCCGAAGCAAGCCCGCCCAAACCAATCGCCCAGGGCATCGGGTTCACCATCACGCCTTTGAGCGCCCGCCTGAAAGCCAGCGCTGCGCCGTGTTCCTCAGCGCCGTCCAGCCGGGACAACGCAATGCACAGCGACGAGGTGATGATCAAGTCAACCGCCAGTGCAAGAATCACTGGGCCGGCAGCCGCCGCACCCAGCAGCGCCACCAACAGCGGAACGCCCATGAAACCGGTGTTGGGAAAAGCCGCCACCAGCGCGCCAAAAGAAGCGTCGTTCCAGCCGATGCGCGGGCTGCGACTGACCGCAATCGTGAAGCCCACCATGATCAGCGCGCAGAGCAAATAGACAGCGATCAAACTGCCGTCGAGCAACTGCCCGATGGGTGTGCTGGCGCCAAACCGAAACAGCATGCAGGGCAAGGCGAAGTAAAGTACAAAAGAATTCAAGCCAGGGATGGCCGTCTGCGGCAACCAAGACCGACGGGCTGCCACGTAGCCACACAAAACCAGGGCAAAAAACGGAAAGGTGATGAGGAGGATGCTGAACACAGGCGGTATTGTCACTTGTCGGCAGCGATCACAGACGACTCGCTATGATGATCGGCTTGCCCAGCGCACAGATTTTTCTTTCCCCCACAGCCCCCATCCATGTCGACCCCACCACCTTCAGGCGCGCCCTCCATCGCCGGCCTGAACCTCGCGCAGCAAGAAGCCGTCAACTACATGCACGGCCCTTGTCTGGTGCTGGCGGGCGCGGGCTCCGGCAAAACACGGGTCATCACGCACAAGATCGGGCGCTTGATTCAGGCTGGCCTGAAGCCCGAACAAATTGCCGCCATCACCTTCACCAACAAAGCCGCCGCCGAAATGCGCGAGCGCGCCAAGAGCTTGATCGGCAAGAGCGCACGCGGCGTGTTGATCTGCACCTTTCATGCGCTGGGCGTGCGCATGTTGCGGCAAGACGGCGGTGTGCTGGGCCTGAAGCCGCAGTTCAGTATTTTGGACAGTGACGACGTCACCAGCATCTTGAAAGACGCTGGCGGCTCGACCGACTCGGCCACCGCCAAGCAATGGCAATGGACCATCAGCGCCTGGAAAAACAGCGGCCTGAACGCCGAGCAAGCCGAAGCGCAAGCCGCCACCGACGAAGAGCGCGTGCTGGCCCGCATCATGGCGCGCTACGAAGAGCGCCTG
>CANFWI010000055.1 GCA_947450675.1 Comamonadaceae bacterium
ATATTTAGTGGCGACAGGCCAAAAATCAGACAAAGTTTCACTTTATGCTATCAATCAGAGTACCGGCGACCTAACGCTTATTGAACGAGTTCCAGGCGGAAAAGGTGCAAACTGGGTGACGTTTGTAAAAACAAAATAGAAAGTTGCATGGTGTTTTGGGATCCTTGATGTTGTGATTCATACCGGATTTGCCAAGGCAAGATACGGCCATGAAAAAAGGGACCCTCGGGTCCCTTTTTTCGTCAGCTGAAGTCAGCTTGTTGGAGCAAGCCTCAGTCGCGTTCGCCGCCGAAGATGCCGAGCAGTGCGAGCAAGCTTTGGAAGACGTTGAAAAGACTCAGGTACAGGCTCAAGGTGGCGCTGATGTAGTTGGTCTCGCCGCCGTCGATGATGCGCTTCAGGTCATACAAAATGAACGCGCTGAAGATACCAATCGCCATCATGCTGATGACCACCATGCCAGCCGACGAGGCGACAAACATGTTGATGACGGCGCCAACCATCAGCACCACAGCGCCCACGGTGAGCCATTTGCCCATGCCGGAGAGGTCACGCTTGATGACGCTTGACAGGCTGGCCATCAAGAAAAAGACGCCAGCAGTGCCGCCGAAAGCGGTCATGATCAAGTCGGTGCCGTTTTTGAAGCCGAGCACCATGGCGATCATGCGTGACAGCATCAGGCCCATGAAGAAAGTGAAGGCCAACAACACCGGCACGCCAGTTGCTGATTCTTTGGTTTTTTCGATGGCGTACATGAAGCCAAAAGCGCCGCCCAGAAAGACCACCAGTCCCAAACCGCCGCCCAAGTTGGCGGTGATGCCGCTGGCAACGCCAAACCAAGCACCCAGCACGGTCGGCAACATGCTCAGGGCGAGCAGCCAATAGGTGTTGCGCAGAACCCGATTCCGCTCCAAGCTCGTGGCTTGGTAGCCGTAGCTAAAGTCTTGAGTTTTATCATTCATGAAGTGTTCTCCTCGTTCTATTACAGATGGTCTGAAAAGAGCAGACCTGTTTCATTCTAAAGACTTCAGCCGTCTATGGACCACTTTCTTCGTCTCACTGCCTACATTTTGTAAGGACTCTTTTGGCTGATATGCGGGTGATTGCCCCCGTGAGTCACTGCAAAAATTGCGTATGCTTGAGCGTTTAGAACCACAGGGAGATCCAAATGCAAACCAAGTCCGTCCTAGAACTCGCAGACGTCAAGAAAATCGCGGCCGCTGCTGAAGCCGAAGCCCTTAAGAACAATTGGGCCGTGAGCATCGCCATCGTCGATGACGGCGGTCACTTGCTGCATTTGGCCCGTCTGGACGGTGCAGCCCCGATCTCGTCGCACATCGCTCCGGCCAAAGCCAACACCGCCGCCATGGGCCGACGCGAAAGCAAAGTGTACGAAGATGTGATCAACGGCGGTCGCATCTCATTTTTGAGTGCGCCGCACTTGAAGGGTCTGTTGGAAGGCGGCGTGCCCATCATGAAAGACGGCGCTTGCTTGGGTGCCGTCGGCGTCAGCGGCGTCAAGTCTAATGAAGACGCGCAGGTGGCGCGCGCTGGCATTGCCGCCATCGGTCTGTGAGCGTCGCTTTTAACGCTTAATTCTTCGGCTCGGTGATGAAGCCAATCTTGCGCAGCCCGGCTTGCTGGGCTGCCGCCATGGCTTGGGCCACGCGCTCGTAGCGCACGGCCTTGTCACCCCGAATATGCACATCGGGCTGCGGGTTTTTTGCTGCAGCCGCTTTCAGTTGGGGTGCCAGATCATTGTCGGCAACCGGCGTCTCGTTCAAGAAATACTGACCCTGCGCGTCGACGCTGAGTCGCAGTGTTTCGGGTTTTGTGATTTGCACTTCGTTGCTAGCGATAGGCAGTTCAATGTTCACTGAATGCTTCATGACCGGCACGGTGATGATGAAGATGATGAGCAGTACCAGCATCACATCGACCAGCGGCGTCATGTTGATTTCGTTCATCACCTCATCGGTGTTGTCTTGGGTTCCAAAGGCCATGTGTTTCTCGCTCAGATGTGGGTGTCGACTGGCGCATGCGACATCTTGGCCGGACTGCCGGCACTGACACGCGCCCCAGTCACGAAGTAAGCGTGCAGGTCATGCGCAAAGCGGTTGACCTTGTGCAGCACGCCCTTGTTGCCGCGCACCAAGGCGTTGTAGCCGAGCACGGCCGGAATGGCGACCGCCAGACCCAGCGCCGTCATGATCAATGATTCGCCAACCGGGCCAGCCACTTTGTCGATGGTGGCGGCACCGGCCGCACCAATCGACAGCAGCGCGTGGTAAATACCCCAGACGGTGCCGAACAAACCGACAAACGGTGCGGTAGACCCGACCGAGGCCAGTATGGCCATGCCCGACTGCAAATGCGTTGTGAACTCGTCGATGGCTTGGCTCAGGCTGCGCGAGACCCAGTCGCTCTTGTCCAGCGTGTCGCGCAACTGGGTTGGCGTGTCGCGGTGGTGGGTGGTGGCCTCGCAGCCTTGTTCAACCATCTGGCGATAGGGGTTGGTCGGGTCTGAACCCAGACTGGCCAAGCCGGCGGCCAAGTCTTTGGCGTGCCAAAAACCGTCTGCATGGCGGGCGATTTTTTTGTAACGCAGCAAGTCCAAGGACTTGATGATGATGACCATCCAGGAGGCCAGTGACATCAGCAGCAGCAACACAGCGACCGATCTGATGACGATGTCGCCTTGCGACCAGACGCTGGCCAGGCCAAATTGGGAATTCATGAAGCGGTTCTCCGGGGTTGCGTGATGTTGAAATGTTGAGACAGAGGCTGGACGGATCGGTTAATTCCGCAGCTCCCAATGGATCGGCACGTTGAAGGCCATGGTTTCGGCGACGCCGTTGCGCTTGCCGGGCACATAGCGCCAAGACATGACCGTGTCGTAAGCGGCTTTGTCAAGGCGCGAGAAGCCGCTGGAGCTGACCAGTTCGGCGCGCTGCGGTTTGCCATCCATACCGATCCAGACCTTGTAAACGGTCTTGCCGGTTTCACCCAAGCGGGCGCTCAGCGAAGGGTAGGGCGGCTTCGGGTTCTGCAGGTAGTCAGCGCTGCTCGATGGCTGCTGCACCACGGCGGCCACTGGTGCTGCAGGGGCCGGTGCTTGGGTGGGGGCGGCTGACTTGGCTGGTGCTGTCGGCGTTGCTTCGCTGGCGATGGCCACGGTTGCCTGAGGGGCAGGGCCCGCAACGGCCAAGGGCTGGACGGTTGCCGGCACGGGTGCTGCAGCCATTGGCTTGATCGGCGTCGATGCCGGTGGCTTTGCCTGCGGTTTAGGCGCCGCGGGTGGCTGCGGTTTTTTGGGTTGCACGGGGGCCGGTGGTTCGACCCATTGGGACAGCAATTCGACCGGTATCAAGATGTCGGCGGCCCGGATCAATAAACCACTTTGCAAACCCCAAATCAGGCCGACGTGCAGCATCACAACACCCAGCGCAATCGTCAGGTTGCGGCTGAGCACGGGTTTGGCTGGCATGAAAGAGGACAGAGTGGACATCAGTGCGGGTCAGCGTTCAGTTCAGGGTTGGGTGCAGGTCGGGTGCTCAGACATCCGCCCACATGCGCAGCAGGTTGTGATAACAGCCGGTGAGCTTCACCACTTCCGGCCTTTCTGTGTTCAACGGGTTTTGGTCGAGCTCGCTATTTTGTGCCAAATCTTGCCGCCTCAAGGCCGTGATGGCCATGTCCATGTCATACAGCAGGCGGCGCTGGACGGCCGGCAATTCTTCAGGCTGTTGTTCATGCGTGGCTTTCCAATAAATGGGTGGCTTGTTTAATATTGGCCGTGGGGCTGGTCGCGCTGCACTGGGCGACCACATCACGGGCGCAGCCTTCGCAGCGGCCGCATTGGGTAGCGACACCGAGTTCGAGCTGGATCTCGTCAAAGCCCATGCCTGCGCGGGCATGGCGGACGATGTCACGGTCAGAGATGCGGCGGCAGACACAGATGATCATGGCAGGGGCTCGGTTGAGTTGGCGTTTAAGTCAGCAATACTATTGTAAATGCGAATGACTCGTATTAATAATAATTGACGCCGAATTCCGCGATGTCACTCGGAATCGGCGAGCAACGCCATCGGGCGACTGCGCTAGTGCCGGCGCGAACGCCGTTTGCGCGCCCAGATCACGATGCCGGTGACCGACAGCATGGCAACCATCACGCCCATCAGCGACATCAGGATGCGACCTGGCATGCCGAGAATCCGACCTGAATGCAATGGCAGTTGCAGTTGAACGAAAACGTCGGCGGCCGTTCCCTGCCACGGTCGGTACTCGCCCAGCACACGGCCATCTTTCGCATCGATGTAGAGGTTGGACAGGCCCATGCCCATCGCACCCATTTCATTTGCAGGGTCGAAAAATGACACGTTGTAAAAAGCGAAGTCGCCGCCGTAATAAATGCCGCCGGGCTGTGTGTTAAAGCCGCGACGAACCGCTTCGGTGCGGGCCACCTTAATCGCTTGCTCAAACCCAAGCGTCGGCACGATGTACGTGCCGAAGGGCGCAGGTGTTTGAGTTTCGTAAGGTCCTGGCGTGGTTTTTGAGACCAGTGACATGACGGGGTAAAACACCTCGCGGTAGAGGTTCAGCGAGAAGGAGGTGAACGCCACCACCATGATCACGGCCCAGACCCACAAGCCACCAGCGCGGTGCAAATCGAAGTTGAGTTTGTAGCCGCCAGCCTTCCAGCGCAACAACCATGACGGTTTCCAGCGTTGCAGCCAGTGGGAGGGCTCGCGGCGCGCGGGCGTTGCCTCGCTGCGCAGCCTCAAGCGGCGCGGCAGGGTGAGGTAGAAGCCCACAAAACTGTCCAGTAGCCAGACCAGTGCCACGCCGCCCATCAACCAATAACCCCAGCGGTCGGTGCCCCAAAAGGCCGGTATGTGCAAGCTGTAATGCACGGTGCGCAGAAAAGGCATGAGGCTGCGCCGCGACAGCGACACGGCCAGAGAATCACGTTGCCCGGTGATCTGTGCGGTGACCGGATCCACAAAGACATTGTTGTAGTCGAGAACATAGGGCTGAACCGTGGTCGGATCGGTCAGCGGGCGTACCAAGAAGGAGGCGGCATGCCCTTCCTCCAAGCCAAGTGAGATGTAGCTCACTTGCACGCGCGGGTCGGCAGCTTCCACCACGGCTGCCAGCGCCAGAGGGTCGCGCAACGCGCCACGCCCCGGTGTGGTCATGATGTCGGCGTTGAGCCATTCGTCAAGTTCGTGGTCCCACGAGGTTACCGCGCCGGTCAGTCCGGCGACGATCAGGAACAACGCGACCGTGAGTCCGATCCAGCGATGGATAAGTGCAGCCAGCTTTCGCAGTTCGCCGCTCAAAACTCGACACTGGCTGTGAGTGAGAAGGTGCGCGGCGCGCCCACGACGAGATAGCCTTGGCCAGGGTAACCGCCCGCCGAGGCCCAGTAGTTTTTGTTGGCAATGTTATCGATACGGCCGCGCAGTGTCAGTAGCTTGCCGGCGACTTCGGTGAGGTAACGGGCGCCGATGTCCACGCGGGTCCACGACGGCACGGTCTGCGCGTTGGCAGAGTCCGCATATTGTTTTGAAGTGTTGAGCAGACGGGCATTCAGGGCAAAACCTCGCAGGCTTGGAACATCCCAGTCAGCACCGATGTTCCATTGTTGGCGGGGCACGCCTATGGCGTCTCGACCATCAGTGGCACCACCCGGGCTGCTGATCTGTTTGGCGTCAAGGAAAGTCACACCGCCCAGCAGGCGCAGGTCCTTTGATGGTTTGCCGAAAACGGAGAGCTCTAAACCCTCGTTGCGCTGCTCACCATAACGGCCATAGGTCCGCGTGATTGGGTCCACGAAAGCGGTTGGTTGCTTGGTGGTGAAGAACGCCGCACTGGCACCGAACGTTCCGGCGTCGTACTTCACACCGAGCTCTTTCTGTTTGGACACATAGGTCGACAAAGCCTGATTGGCGTTGGCAATCGGGTAAAAGGGGACGAAATTGAACTGAGGTGCGTTGTCTCCCTTGACAAGGCCTTCGGCGTAGTTTGCATAGAGCGACAGGTTCTTGCTCGCCTTGAACACCACAGCGGCTAGCGGAGAGGTCCGACTGTCGTTGTTATGGGTGGTAGCCGGGCCCAAGTAGTCGTAGTTTTGTTGCTTGATCGACTGATTTCTCACACCCAAGGTCAGCAGAACGCGGTCCTCAGCGAACGACAGAGTGTCCGCCAGTGCCAGGCTGGAAGAGTTCACCTTGTTGGTCAGCTGTGGGTTGGAAAGCACGCCTCCGCCAGTGCTGTAGGCCGAGTAGGCTGGTGCCGCGATGATGGTCGGGGTGTAGATGTTGGACGCGAAGGCGTCCGAGAACTCGTAAGCGTTGCGCGACTTTTGCTCGAAGGTCGTGGCTGAGACACTCACGGCATGTTTGACGCCGAACGTTTCGAACTTGCCGCGTACGCCAGCTTCAGCGGTAGTGACGGTATCCTTGCGGGCATTGTCGAAGCGGAACTGGGTGGTTGAACCGTTTGTGGACGTGGTCGTGACGGGGTCCGTCAGCACATTATTTTCATTGCCCTCGCGCATACCGATGGCGGCCCATGCCGTCACTTGCGGACTTAGATCGACTTCACTGCGCACCGTAGCGAAGGTGTCCTTCGAGTTGGAATTCGTCCACGGTTGCGCAAAGTTCGACGATGCATTGGGTGCTGCAGGCACGGGCAGCCCGGCGCCTACGGTCACGCTGGGGCGCGGTTGGTTGAGCTTGCGTTCTTGATAACCCAGGTCGGCCGACAGGCGGACTGTGCTGCTGTGCCAGTCAAGGCCTACCGACAGGCCGGTAGTCTTGCTCTTTTCGTTGTCGACGCCAGTACCGCCCGAGCCGGTGATTGCATTGAGGCGCAGGCCGGTGGACTGATCAGGGCCAAAACGGCGCCCCAAATCGGTTGACACAAAGTTCTGGCCGTCGGTGCCTGTGCTGAACGAGACGCGTGAAGTGGGCTCACTACCGGCCCGTTTGGGCAGAAGATTGATGCTGCCACCCACCCCGCTTCCGCCGGGTGCGGCGCCATTGATAAAAGAATTGGCGCCTCTCAACACTTCGACACGTTCGATGAATTCGGTCAGCATGTACTGGCGCGGCACCAGGCCGTAGAGACCGTTGTAGGCAATGTCGTCCGAATACAGCGGGAAGCCGCGCACGACATAAAGCTGCTGGTAATTGCCGTAGCCGCGTGACAGCCGGACCGACGGGTCGTTTTGCAGCACATCGCCAATGCTGCGCGCCTGCTGGTCTTGGATCAGTTCGCTGGTGTAGCTGGTGCTGGAAAACGGTGTGTCCATGATGTCTTGGTTGCCCAGAATGCCGACACGCCCGCCTCGCGCCACATGGCCGCCTGTGAAGGGCTGAGGTAGTCCATCTGCAGAAGCGTCGGCGCTGGGATTGACGGTGACGGTGCCGAGTGTTGGCACGTTGCTGTCAATGGCGACTGATGTCTGAGCGTGCACAAACGGAATCCAGAGCCCAAGCGCAGCGGCGGCGACAGGCGTGAAGGCAAAGCGGGAAATCAACATAGCGTCCATTTCAAATCTTAATGAGAATGACTCGCATTATCTATTAATTTGACAGGTGTGAAATTAGATTTGAGAAAAAAATGGTCAAGCCGATGGTTTTTTGCTGCCGCACATCCTAGACAGGACGGAGTGCGGTAGCGGCCCATGCCTTCAGGCGCGAGTATAAAAAAGGGGCCCTGAGGCCCCTTGACTTTGTTGTGTATCAGCAGCAAGAACGGCCGCCGTCAGATGACTCAGCTGAGCTCGCCCATCTGGCTCTGCAGGTAGTTTTGAATCCCCACTTTGCCAAGCAACTCAATCTGGGTTTCTAAAAAGTCGATGTGCTCTTCGGTGTCGTCCAGGATCATTTGGAGCAAGTCGCGGGAGACGTAGTCACGCACAGATTCGCAATGGGCAATGCCGTCTTTGACGGTGAGTTGCGCCGCGCTTTCCAGTTTCAGGTCGCAACTCAGAACTTCGGGAACGTCCTCGCCAATCATCAACTTGCCCAAGTCTTGTAGGTTCGGCAAACCGTCCAGCATGAAGATGCGATCCATCAGCTTGTCGGCGTGCTTCATCTCGCCGATGGACTCTTCGTATTCCTTCTTGGCCAGCTTGTCCAAACCCCAATGCTTGTACATGCGG
Source organism: Comamonadaceae bacterium (assembly GCA_947450675.1). GTDB lineage: Bacteria > Pseudomonadota > Gammaproteobacteria > Burkholderiales > Burkholderiaceae_C > Polaromonas. The sequence continues at coordinate 8,174 of CANFWI010000055.1, forward strand.
TAGTGCAGGAAGTACTGGTTGATCGCGGTCAGTTCATTTTTGAGCTGAGCTTGCAGGAACGCGATGACTTGTGGGTCGCCTTTCATGGCAGTCCTTTGTTTGATTTGAAAGGGTGAATTGTGCTGACCGCCGCGAGACAGGGCAAGGATATTCTCCTTAACCCTTCAAGCGGCGGGATTCAAGGTTCAGGCCGGCGCAGATGAGCGGATCAGGTGGTCAAAAGCGCCCAGCGCTGCCTTGGCACCGTCGCCGGCGGCGATGATGATTTGCTTGAACGGCACGGTGGTGGCGTCACCCGCAGCGAAGACGCCCGGCACCGAGGTTTGCCCTTTGGCATCGACGACGATTTCGCCGTGCTTGGACAACTCGACCACGCCTTTGAGCCAGTCGGTGTTCGGCACCAGACCGATCTGGATGAACACGCCATCCAGCGCAACCGTGTGGAGCTCGTTGCTGGCGCGGTCTTTGTAGACCAGCCCGTTGACTGTTTGCTCGCCGGTGATCTCGGTGGTTTGCGCGTTGGTGAGCACCGTGACGTTTTGCAAGCTGTGGAGTTTGCGCTGCAGCACGGCATCGGCGCGCAGTGCTTTGTCAAACTCAATCAGCGTCACGTGGCCAACCACCCCAGCCAAATCAATCGCTGCTTCAACGCCGGAGTTTCCACCGCCGACCACCGCCACGTGCTTGCCCTTGAAGAGTGGGCCGTCGCAATGCGGGCAGTACGCCACGCCCTTGTTTTTGAACTCGGCTTCACCGGGCACATTGATGTTGCGCCAGCGCGCGCCGGTCGAGATGATGATGGCTTTGCTTTTGAGCGAAGCGCCGCTTTCGAGTTGAACTTCGATCAAGTCGTTGCCGGGGCCGCTGTTCGGAATCAGCGCCTTGGCGCGTTGCATGTTCATGATGTCGACGTCATAGGCGCGGACATGTTCTTCAAGCGCCATGGCGAACTTCGGGCCTTCGGTTTCTTTGACCGAAATGAAGTTTTCGATGCCCAAAGTGTCGAGCGTCTGGCCGCCAAATTTCTCTGACGCGATGCCGGTGCGAATGCCTTTGCGTGCGGCATACACCGCAGCGGCCGCGCCGGCCGGGCCACCGCCAATGATCAGGACGTCAAAGGGTGCTTTGGCCGCAATTTTGCTGGCTTCGCGGGCAACGCCGCTGGTGTCGATTTTGGCGAGGATTTCTTCCAGACTGGAACGCCCTTGGCTGAATTCGGTGCCGTTCAAAAAGACGGTTGGCACCGCCATGATCTGGCGCGCTTTGACTTCGTCTTGAAACAGACTGCCGTCGATCATGGTGCTGCGAATGCGTGGGTTTTGCACGGCCATCAGGTTCAGCGCTTGGACCACGTCGGGGCAGCTGTGGCAGCTCAGCGAGACGTAAATCTCAAATTCAAAGTCGCCTTCCAGCGCGCGAATTTGTTGCAGCACGTCTTCTTCGACTTTCGGCGGGTAGCCGCCGATCTGCAGCAGCGCCAAGATCAGCGAGGTGAATTCATGGCCCATCGGCAGTCCGGCAAAGCGCGGGCCGTGGTTTTCGCTGGGGCGATTGATCGAAAAAGAAGGTTTGCGTAAGTTGTCGTCACGGCTTTCCGTGACGCTGACCAAGGCTGAGGAATCTGTGATGTCTTTCAACAGCGACTGCAGCTCAACCGAGGCCTTGCTGTCGTCGAGCGAGGCGACGATCTCGATCGGCTGTGTGGCGCGTTCGAGGTAACTCTTGAGTTGGGCTTTGGTGGCGGCGTCGAGCATGAAGACTCACTTTGAAAAATAAGGGAAATAAAAAAGCCCGGGCGCAAGCGCCCGGGCTGGGCGCAGACAGGCGCTTAGATCTTGCCGACGAGGTCGAAAGATGGCTTCAGGGTTTCAGCGCCTTCAGTCCATTTGGCTGGGCAAACTTCACCTGGGTGGGCGGCCACGTACTGGGCTGCTTTGACGCGGCGCATCAGTTCAGCAGCGTCACGGCCGATGCCGTTGTCGTGCACTTCGATGGTCTTGATCTTGCCAGCTGGGTCGATCACGAACGTACCGCGGTAAGCCAGACCAGCGTCTTCACCTTCTTCGATCATCACTTGGAAGGCGCGGGCCAGTTGGCCACTTGGGTCGCCGATCATTGGGTAGGTGATCTTGCCGATGGTGTCCGACGTGTCGTGCCAAGCTTTGTGCGTGAAGTGGGTGTCGGTTGACACGCTGTAGACTTCGACGCCCATTTTCTGGAATTCGGCGTAGTGGTCGGCCAAGTCGCCGAGCTCAGTTGGGCAGACAAAAGTGAAGTCGGCCGGGTAGAACACCACGACAGACCATTTGCCTTTGAAGTTGTCGTTGCTGACGGGTACAAACTTGCCATTGTGGTAAGCGGTGGCTTTGAACGGGACGATTTCTGTATTGATCAATGACATGTTGGTCTTTCGTGGGTTGTTGTCAAAATTTGCCAATAGATAGTGTAACTATGCTAATTGCTAAAAATTGATAGTTTTTGGCTATTCAGCGGGTTGGCCATCTCTATTGAATGCCCTGACAACACACGCTAAACGCCCGTCTTTGCCCCAAACGATGTCAGCCCTGAGCGCTTTCTCAATACTCCAGACGCTCAGGCCTGACTTCTTGCAAGATCGTCGTGGCTATCTCTTCAATTGACTTGCTGGTGGTCGACAACCAGCGAATGCCTTCGCGGCGCATCATTGCTTCGGCCTCATGAATCTCATGGTTGCAGTTGGCGATGCTGGCGTAGGTGGAATTCGGCCGCCGTTCGTTGCGAATCTGGCTCAGTCGCTCGGGCGCAATCGTCAGACCGAAGATTTTTTTACGGTGTGGCACCAGCGCTGGGGGCAATTGGCGGCGCTCAAAATCTTCAGGAATCAAAGGGTAGTTCGAGGCTTTGACGCCGAACTGCATGGCCAAATAGAGCGAGGTCGGGGTCTTTCCGCTGCGGCTCACACCGACCAAAATCACATCTGAGCCCGCCAAATCGCGGTTGCTCTGTCCGTCGTCATGATCCAATGAAAAGTTGATCGCCTCTATTCGGGCATCGTAGGCTTTGCTTTTGGAGGCGTCTGAAAAGCGGCCAACCCGGTGGTTCGACTTCAATCCCAGCTCACTTTCCAGCGGCGCCACAAACATGCCAAACATGTCGAGCAGCATGCCGTTGCACTGGGTTTTGATGACCGACAGAATTTCCATGTTCACCAGGGTGGTGAAGACAATCGGCCGGCGACCCTCCAACTCACCGGTGTGGTTGATCTGGCGAACGGCCTGATGCGCCTTGTCCACGCTGTCGATAAACGGCAGACGTACATGCCGCGCATCGAGCTCAAACTGGGCCAGGATGGCGTTGCCAAAGGTTTCGGCGGTGATGCCAGTGCCGTCAGAGATGAAAAATACGGTGCGATTGGACATGGGTGGATCTTCAGGTGTGATTTCAGGGGCGCAGATGGCCATGATGCTGAAAATTCAGCGGGACTCTACAATCGACGCCAATTATCCAGATTCTGTCGCCATGATCAGCAACCACCCCTACAAACAACAACAAGGTGGGCTGCCGGCCATGGAGGCTCTCACGGTTTTAAAACCTCCCGGAGTATTTCTATGTCTAACTTGTTTGAGGCGACCGCCCTGGTCGTACCGTTCGAAAACCTGAGGATGACTGACGTCGACTCGGTCGGCGGTAAAAACGCCAGCCTTGGCGAAATGATTTCTCAACTGCCAACCGGCCCCCAAGGCGTTCGCGTGCCGACCGGCTTTGCCACCACGGCGCATGCTTTTCGGGTTTTTCTGGCGCATGCCGGACTGGACAAAAAAATCAACGGCGTGCTCGACAAGCTCGACACCGAAGATGTGCGGGCGTTGGCCGCCGCCGGTGCGCAGATTCGCGCGCTGGTCGAAGCCCAGCCTTTTCCTGCGGACTTTGAAGCCGCTATTCGCGACAGCTTTGCCGCTTTGAGCGCAGGCAACCCGCAGGCCAGCTTTGCAGTGCGTTCTTCAGCCACGGCTGAAGACTTGCCTGACGCTTCTTTTGCCGGTCAACAAGAAACCTTTTTGAACGTGGTGGGCATCGAGGACGTGCTGCACAAGATGAAAGAAGTTTTCGGCTCTTTGTACAACGACCGGGCCATCAGTTACCGCGTTCACAAGGGTTTTGCACACGCTGACGTGGCCCTCTCGGCCGGCGTTCAGCGCATGGTGCGCAGTGACTTGGGCGCTGCCGGCGTGATGTTCACCATCGACACCGAAAGCGGTTTTGAAGACGTGGTTTTCATCACGTCCAGCTACGGCTTGGGTGAAACCGTGGTGCAGGGCGCCGTCAATCCTGACGAGTTCTATGTGCACAAGCCGATGCTGCGGGCCGGCAACCGCGCGGTGATTCGCCGCAACTTGGGTTCCAAGCTGTTGCAGATGGAATTCACCAGCGCTGACGAGAAAAAAGCCACCGGCCAGTTGGTCAAAACGACCGACGTGCCGGTCGAGCTGCGCAACCGTTTCTCGCTGACCGATGCTGACGTAGAGCAACTCGCTCGCTACGCCTTGATCATTGAAGACCATTACGGCCGCCCAATGGACGTGGAGTGGGGCAAGGACGGCACCGATGGCGAAATTTATATTTTGCAGGCCCGTCCAGAAACCGTCAAAAGCCAGGCCAAGGGCAAGCCCGAGCAGCGTTACAAACTCAAAGCCACCGGCACTGTGCTGACTGAAGGTCGCGCGATTGGCCAAAAAATCGGCACGGGCCCTGTGCGCATCGTGCGCCACATCAGCGAAATGGACCAAGTCCAAGTCGGTGATGTGCTGGTCACCGACATGACCGACCCGAACTGGGAGCCGGTGATGAAGCGCGCTTCCGCCATCGTCACCAACCGCGGTGGCCGGACTTGCCACGCGGCCATCATTGCGCGTGAGTTGGGTATTCCTGCGGTGGTCGGCTGCGGTGACGCGACCGAGCTGCTGAAAGACGGCATGCTGGTGACCGTGAGCTGCGCAGAAGGCGACACCGGCAATATTTATGACGGTCTGCTAGAGACCGAAGTGACTGAAGTCATGCGCGGCGAGATGCCGCCGATTGACGTCAAGATCACGATGAACATTGGCAATCCGCAGCTGGCTTTTGACTTCTGCCAGATTCCGAACCACGGTGTTGGCTTGGCGCGGCTGGAGTTCATCATCAACAACAACATTGGCGTTCACCCGAAAGCCATTCTTGACTACCCGAATGTCGATGCTGACTTGAAAAAGGCGGTTGAGAGCGTGGCCCGTGGCCATGCTTCACCGCGGGCTTTTTACGTCGACAAAGTGACCGAAGGCATCGCCACCATTGGCGCGGCTTTCTGGCCAAAACCAGTCATCGTGCGTCTGTCAGACTTCAAGTCCAACGAATACCGCAAGCTGATTGGCGGCTCCCGTTACGAGCCTGAAGAAGAGAACCCAATGCTGGGTTTTCGCGGTGCAGCGCGTTACCTGAGCGCCGACTTTGCCGGGGCTTTTGCCATGGAGTGCGAAGCCTTCAAACGCGTGCGCAACGACATGGGTCTGGTCAACGTCGAAGTCATGGTGCCTTTCGTGCGGACGCTCGGTCAGGCCAAGGCCGTCATCGAGTTGTTGGGTCAGCATGGGCTGAAGCGTGGCGAAAACGGCTTGCGCATCATCATGATGTGCGAGGTGCCGAGCAACGCCGTGTTGGCCGACGAGTTCCTTGAGTACTTTGACGGATTTTCAATCGGCTCGAACGACTTGACGCAGCTGACGCTGGGTCTGGACCGTGACTCCGGTCTGGAAATTTTGGCCAAAGACTTTGACGAGCGCGACCCGGCGGTCAAAGCCTTGTTGAGCTTGGCCATCAAAGCCTGCTTGCGCCAAAACAAATACGTCGGCATCTGCGGCCAAGGCCCTAGCGATCACCCTGACTTTGCGCAGTGGTTGAAAGAGCAGGGCATTGGCTCGATGTCTTTGAACCCGGACACGGTCATCGACACTTGGAAAAAGCTCGCCGGCTGATCAGCCGCCGAACTGTTTTGCCATGATTGCCGCCGCTTACTGGATGCAGCGCGGGTTGGCCATGGGTTTGCTGTCCGCTGACTGGTCGCGTCTGGCCTTGGCTGTATTGAATCGTCTGCTGGTTTTACGACCACGCGATTTATACGCTGGGGTCAGTCGTGCCAAAGTGCTGGCTGACTTGGGTCAAAAGAACGCCGCTATCCAATCCTTGCAGCAGTTGCTGGTCGTTCATCCAAAGCATGCCGCCAGTTGGTACCAACTGGCGTATTGGCTGGAAAGTTGCGAGCGCCATGCAGAGTCAGAGCCGGCCTTTCGGTCGGCGCTGGCGATTGACCCCGGCATGGACGCGGCTTGGTATGGCTTGGCGATGCTACTGGTCCGCGAAGAGCGCCTAGACGACGCTGTCACCTCACTCGAGCACACCACCCGTCTTCAGCCTCTGAGTCCGCACGGCTGGTACCAATTGGCCAAAGTCCATGCGAAGCTGGCGCAGCCTGACAAAGCGCTGGCGGTGGTTCGCCGTTTGCGCAGCTTTGAGCCCCAAGCGGCCAATCTTTTGGCCACCGAAATCGGCCTGAGCGGTTTGAAATAAGCCGATGCAGGCCAACAGCCATCGCCGTGCTTATTGGCGAAAAAACATCCGGCTCACGGGCATCTTGATGCTGGTTTGGTTTGTGGTGACCTTCGGCATGAGCTATTACGCCCGCGAGCTGAGTTTCGACTTTTTCGGTTGGCCCTTCAGCTTTTGGATGGCGGCGCAGGGCGCGCCACTGGTGTATGTCGTCATCATCGCGTTTTACGCGCGCTGTATGGAGCGGCTAGATGTCGCTCATGGTTTTGACGAAAGCGAGCACTAGCATGTCGGCCGACGCGAAGGCGGGCGAAGGTTCGGGCCGGGCGGTGGCGTCGGGGGCCGCTTTCAAAACGGCGTTGAACCACGTTTACAAATGGTATGCGGCCGGTTTTTTCGCCTTTGTGTTGGCGCTGGCCGTGCTGGAACAACTGGGTTTGTCGCGCCAGTGGATCGGGCTGAGTTTTCTGCTCGCCACCATCGCTTTGTATGCCTGCATCGGCATCATGTGCCGAACGACAGATGCGACAGAATATTATGTCGCCGGCCGCCGTGTGCCTGCTGTCTACAACGGCATGGCCACCGGCGCGGACTGGATGTCGGCGGCGTCTTTCATTGGCTTGGCCGGCACCCTTTACCTGACGGGTTACAGCGGCTTGGCTTTCATCATGGGTTGGACTGGTGGCTATTGTTTGGTGGCCTTTTTTCTGGCGCCTTATCTGCGTAAATTTGGGCAGTTCACCATTCCCGATTTTTTAGGCGAACGCTACGGCGGCACAGTTCCGCGCTTGCTGGGCGTGATCGCTGCCATCTTTTGCTCCTTCACCTATGTGGTGGCGCAAATTTACGGTGTCGGCATCATCACCGCGCGGCTCACGGGCGTGGCTTTTGAGTTGGGTATTTTCCTCGGCCTAGGCGGTATTTTGTTGTGCTCATTTTTGGGCGGTATGCGCGCCGTCACGTGGACGCAGGTGGCTCAATATTTGGTGCTCATCGTGGCGTATCTGTTGCCCGTGGTGTGGCTGTCCGTCAAGCAGACGGGTGTGCCTGTGCCGCAGGCCATCTATGGTTATCAGTTGCAAAAAGTCACTGCCCGCGAAAAAGAGCTGGCCCTTGACCCGAAAGAGTTGGAAGTCCAGCAAATATTCAAGCAACGTGCGTCTGAACTGGCCGCCAAATTGCTAGACCCTCATGCTGCGCTGCTGGCAGACCGGGTTCGTGCGACCAAAACGCTGGCAGAGCTGAAGGCGTCGGATGCGCCCTTGGGCTTGATCTATGCCGCCGATCGGGCGCTGGCCAACTTGCCCAAAACCACCGACGCTGCACTCAAAGTCTGGATGCTTGAAAAAGCCGAAGCCGACGCCAAGTCGCGGCCGCTCAATGGCATGCCGCCGCATGCACAGCAATTCGCCGGAGATCCGGCAGGCGACGCCAGCGCGCGTGATGAATTCGACGTGTCGCGGCGAAATTTTTTGGCGCTGGTGTTTTGTCTGATGGTGGGCACCGCCGCTTTGCCGCATATCCTGATCCGCTATTACACCGTGCCGAGTGTCAAGGAAGCTAGGCGATCAGTGGCGTGGTCCTTGCTATTCATTGTGCTGCTTTACATCACCGCGCCGGCTTTGGCTGTGTTGGTGAAGTACGAGGTTTTTACCTTGGTGGTGGGCACGCCGTTCAACCAGTTACCCGACTGGATCACGGCGTGGAACAAAGTCGACCCAAGCCTGCTGTCGGTGGTGGACATCAACAAAGATGGCATCTTGCAGCTGAATGAGATGTCGATTGGTGGCGACATCATCATGCTGGCGGCCCCCGCTATTGGTGGCTTGCCTTACGTCGTCTCTGGGTTGGTGGCTGCTGGCGGCTTGGCCGCGGCCTTGTCGACGGCAGATGGCCTGCTGTTGACCATTGCCAGCTCGCTCAGCCATGACGTTTATTACAAGATGATTGACCCTAATGCATCGACCGCACGCCGCGTGACCCTGTCCAAAGTGCTGCTGCTGGTCGTGACCTTGGGGGCGGCGTATGTGGCCACCCACAAGCCCGCCGATATTTTGTTTTTGGTGTCTGCGGCATTCTCATTTGCCGCCGCGGCTTTCTTTCCGGCTTTGACGCTGGGCATTTTTTGGAAGCGGGCGACGGGTATCGCCGCTTCTTTGGGCATGGTGGCGGGACTCGGCACAACGCTCTATTACATGGTGCTGACCCAGCCTTGGATGCGCAGCCTGTTTGATGTCACTCGGCCGATCGAGCTGTGGTGGGGGATCCAGCCGATTTCGGCGGGCGTCTTTGGTGTGCCGGTTGGTTTTGCGGTGATCATCTTGGTCAGTTGGGTGACCAAACGGCCTGATCCTGCGGTGCAGGATTTGGTTGAATACGTTCGCTATCCAAGCTTGGCGATGCCTGAAAAACGCCTGCCCTAGGCTGGCTTGCGGGGCCGAAGCCGCTCACCTTGGCCGGGCAGGCTATAATCATGGGCTTCGCCTTGCTGCACCCTTAACGACGCTGGGGCAGCTTTCATCAACCAAAAGGAGAGTTTATGCGTCATTACGAAATCATCTTGCTGATCCACCCGGATCAAAGCGAGCAGGTCCCGGCCATGCTGGAACGCTACAAAAC
>CANFWI010000056.1 GCA_947450675.1 Comamonadaceae bacterium
CGCCACGACGATGGTGTATTCCATCGCGCCGGCTTGCTCCAGCGAGCGCACAACGTTCTTGATCGACGAGGCTTTTTGGCCAATCGCGACGTAAACGCAGGACACGCCCTGGCCTTTTTGGTTGATGATCGCGTCAATCGCCACAGCGGTCTTGCCGGTCTGACGGTCGCCAATGATCAGTTCGCGCTGGCCACGGCCAACAGGAACCATCGAATCAATCGACTTGAGACCGGTTTGCAGAGGCTGGTCGACCGATTTACGGGCGATCACGCCTGGCGCTACTTTTTCGATCACGTCAGTCAGCTTGGCATTGATCGGGCCCTTGCCGTCAATCGGCTGACCCAATGCGTTGACCACGCGGCCAAGCAGCTCAGGACCGACTGGAACTTCCAAAATACGACCGGTGCATTTGACCGTGTCGCCTTCGGCAATGTGTTCGTACTCGCCCAACACGACCGAGCCCACTGAGTCACGCTCGAGGTTCAGGGCCAGACCGTAAGTCGGCGTGCCGTCGGCTGTCGCGGGGAACTCGAGCATCTCGCCCTGCATCACATCGGACAAGCCGTGGATGCGAACGATACCGTCGGCCACCGACACCACAGTGCCTTGGTTGCGAATGTCGCTGCTGACACCAAGACCTTCGATTCGGCTCTTGATCAGTTCAGAAATTTCTGCTGGATTGAGTTGCATGACTCTTTCCTTCTTTCTATGTTTATTGGCTAAAAACTTGAATCAGCGCGGTGCGCCAGATCAAGCCATCAGCGCCATCTTCATTTGTTCCAGACGGGCCTTGACTGAGGTGTCCAGCACCTCGTCGCCCACGACTGCGCGAATTCCACCGATCAACGATGCGTCGATCTCGACCGTCACACCGAGCTTGCGTGCAAAACGCTTTTCAAGCGTGGCAGCCACTTCAGCCAACGCCTGCTCTCCCATCGGGAAGGCGCTGTAAACGACAGCTTCGGTCGAACCGCTGGCTGCATTCTTGAGCGCCCGAAACTGACGGGCGATGTCGGGCAGGACGGCCAAGCGACCGTTCTCGATGATGAGACCCAGAAGATTCAGGGCCGCTGCGGGCAATTTCTTGTCCCCAGTCATCACCTTCAGCACCTGAGCCGTATCCGCATTCGGATGCTCGGCAAACTGGCGCAACTGAGCGCTGTCGGCCAAAGCCGCCAACTCGTCAAGCCAGACGGCGGTATTGGCCAGATCGGTGCCCTGCGCCTTGAAAAGCGCTTCCGCGTAAGGGCGGGCAATGGTTGCAAGTTCAGCCATATTTCTCTGCCTGCCTTCGCTTACAGCTCAGTTTTCAAGCGACCCAACAGGTCAGCATGAACACCAGCGTTGACTTCCTTGCGGAGAATCTGCTCAGCACCTTTGACTGCCAGCAAAGCGACCTGCTCACGCAGTTCTTCACGAGCCCGTACCATCTGCTGACCCGCCTCAGCCTGAGCTGCTGCAATGATCTTGTTGGCCTCTTCGGTCGCACGGCCCTTGGCGTCTTGAACGATGCCTTGGGCGCGACGATCAGCGTCGGCCAGACGCGCGGCTGTCTCGTTGCGCGACGTCACCAGCTCAGCTTCGACACGCTTGTTGGCGTTGGCGAGTTCTGATTTGGCAGTGTCGGCAGCGGCGAGGCCGTCAGCGATTTTCTGTGCCCGCTCGTCCAGCGCTTTTGTGATCGGAGGCCACACGAATTTCATCGTGAACCACACCAAGATCGCAAAAACGATAGCCTGCAGGAACAGGGTTGCGTTAATGTTCACGACTTATTCCTTTTGCAACGTGAAAGGTGCGAAGGGAATTAAGCCAGAACGAACGGATTGGCAAATGCGAACAGCAGGGCAATAGCCACGCCAATCAGGAAAGCAGCGTCGATCAGACCAGCCAAAATGAACATTTTGGTTTGCAGTTCGTTCATCAGTTCAGGCTGGCGTGCCGAAGCTTCCAGGAACTTGCCGCCCATCAGAGCGATACCGATCGAAGCACCAATAGCGCCGAGACCCACGATCAGACCGCAAGCCAGTGCGACGAAGCCGAGTACGTTTTCCATGATTTGTCCTTAGTAAGAGAAGAGTAGAGAAAGAAAAAGCGAAATTCAGTGAGAGTCGTGCGACTGACCCACGTAAATCAATGTCAACATCATGAAGATGAAGGCTTGCAGCGTGATCACCAGAATGTGGAAAAGACTCCACACAGTTCCAGCAACAACATGCCCAAATCCCAGCCAAAAAACACCCGTGAGGGGGTTAAATTGCCAGGCCCATACGCCGCCCATCAGGGCGATCAGCATGAAAACCAGTTCGCCAGCAAACATGTTGCCGAACAACCGCATACCGTGTGAAACGGTCTTGGCGGTGAATTCAATCATCTGCATCAAGAAGTTGATCGGATACAGAAACCAGCGGTCACCAAAGGGAGCCGCCACCAGCTCATGGAGCCAGCCGCCAATGCCTTTGATCTTGACGTTGTAAACCAAACAGACCAGCAACACGCTGACCGACAGCCCCAAAGTGCTCGACAGGTCGGCAGTTGGAACCACGCGCATGTAGTTCGAAAAACCAGCCGCAGGGCCGACCGAGTGCCAGACCATAGGGATCAAATCCACCGGGAGCATGTCCATCGCATTCATCAGGAAAATCCAGACAAACACGGTCAGCGCCAGAGGGGAGACCAGCTTGCGGCTTTTTGCGTTACGAACCACGCCCTTGGCCTGGTTTTCGACCATTTCAGCCAACATTTCGACAGCAGCCTGGAAACGCCCTGGAACGCCAGAGGTCGCGCGACGCGCAGCACGCCACATGAAGAAACAGCCCAACATGCCCAACACCACCGAGAAGAAAACAGAGTCAAGATTGAAGATACTGAAATCAACAATACCGTGCTGCTTGACGTTCTCAAAAGAGAAGTTTTTCTGCAAATGTTGCAAGTGGTGCTGGATGTATTCTCCAGACGAGGGGCCTTGCGTTCCAGCGTGTTCAGCAGCAGACATAAGTTATCAATTCGTCAATCTTAAAAATTTTTAACCGTCGATTTAGGCATCCGGCTGAACCACATGGCCGCCCAGTACACCTTCATCGTCACCACAAAGCCTGCCAACAGGGCAAGCCAGTTCAAATCCACGATCAGCCGAGGGGCCAGCAGCAACATGGCCACCGTCAAGGCAATCTTGACCATCTCCCACACCACAAAACCCGCCAAGGCCGCGCCACCCTGAAGCCGTGACTGCTGGCGCGTCAAGCCCCGGGCAAATATAGCCGCGGGAAGTACAACCGCCAACGCACCATACCCAGCCGACCAAACCACACCCAGCCGACCCGTCAGCAACCACGCCACCGCAGCCACCGCACAACCGACACCCAACTGAGCCAGCACCACCCGCCACAAGGACAGCGTCGGGGTGACTCGCCTCAGACTATCAGCCTCGTCACGCGTCAGAGGCTTGAAATCATCTTCACCCGTACCCAAATCCTCCTCAGAGTCTTTGCGCCACTCCTTTTCTGAAGGAGTCACTGACAGGGCTTGCGGCCTCTCCACCAACTTCGTCATTTTGAACTTTAGAAATTACGGCGAGGTTACAAACCCGATACATTTCGGGTTTCAGCAAAGCCGCTTATTGTACGTAGAAACCCCGCAAGCTCGGCCACTTTCTCACACACTGCTTGCGATTGATTCACTTTGAGCCCCTTTTGCCTGCCGCTTGAACCCACTTCGCTGAAGGCGTTTGCAACGAAAGGCCGTTGGCCTCAGACACAATCAAAGGCGACGCACCATTGGCCAAAGCCTTTGTCGCATGTACGCCACGAAGCATGGACTGGATGGCCAATTTTGGTGCGCGCGCATCTGATTCAAACGCCGACGCCGCGAAACCACACCGTCGCACAACAACTGATATTTAGCTTTCGCGCCCACTTTGCAGGACAATTCACACCATGAGCACCTTCACTTCAATGCAATCGCCTTCCGTTCATGGCGCAGACCTGCCCACCACCTTGTGCTATCTCAACGGTGCCTATACAGCCCTGCGAGATGCCAAGATCAGCGTGATGGATCGCGGCTTTATTTTTGGCGACGGTGTTTATGAAGTCGTGCCGGTGTACGCGGGTGAGCCCTTTCGCTTTGCTCAGCACATGGGGCGCCTGGATCGCAGCTTGGCCGAGTTGCGCATCAGCAATCCATTGAGCCATGCGCAATGGCGAGAGGTCGCTCAGAAGCTGGTGGCCGACTTCGCCCGCGAAGCTGGCACAGAAACCCCGCCAGACCAGCTGATTTATATCCAGATCACGCGCGGCGTAGCACTGCGCGATCACGTCATGACCAGCGGTGTGGCGCCCACCATTTTTGTCATGACCAATCTCATGAAACCGGTGCCTGCCGCGCAACGGGCTTCGGGCGTGGCCTGCGTCAGCGCGGACGATTTCCGCTGGGAAAAAGCGCACATCAAAAGCACCAGCTTGCTGGGCGCGGTGTTCTCGCGGCAAATCAGCGCCGATGTCGGTGCGCTGGAAACCGTGATGTTCAGGGACGGCTACCTGAGTGAAGCGGCGGCCTCGAACGTTTGGGTCGTCAAGGACGGTTGCGTTTTAGGCACGCCCAAAGACCACCTGGTGCTCGAGGGCATTCGCTATGGTTTGATCGAAGCCTTGTGCCGCGATGCCGGCCTAGGCTTTGAGTTGCGCCGCATCAGCCGCGCAGAAGTCTTCGCCGCTGACGAATTACTGCTGTCGTCGGCCACCAAAGAAGTTCTGTCCATCACCCAGCTCGACGGCCTGGCCATTGGCAGCGGCCAACCCGGCCCCGTTTACGCCAAGTTGTTCGCGGGCTACCAGCGCGCCAAGTCAGACGCAGCGAAATGAACAGCCCGACCGCCCCATCGGCACCGTCTACTCCCGCAGCGCAGCCCGAATCGCTGATCGAATACCCATCGCTGTTTCCGATCAAAGTCATGGGCCTCAAGGTCGATGGTTTGGTGCACGCCATCACCATGATCGCGCACGAATTTGACCCGGCCTTTGACGCCAGCACGATTGAGTTGCGTGAGAGCAAAGGCGGCAAATACCTCGGCATCACCGTCACGGTCACTGTGACTAGCCGCGAGCAACTCGACGAGCTGTACCGTACCTTGTCAACACACCCGATGGTCAAGGTGGTGCTGTGAGCGTGGCCCGCTGAGATGCCCATGACAGGTTCACCCCTGACATGCATTGAGCCGCGCCAGCTGGGTCTGGTGGACTACCTCGCCACCTTTGAATCGATGAAGCAATTCACCGAGACCCGTGACCCGCAGACGCCCGATGCACTATGGATTTGTGAGCATCCTGAGGTTTACACCCAAGGTTTAGCGGGCAAGGCCGACCATGTTTTAAATCCCGGCAATATCCCGGTGGTGCAGAGCAACCGCGGCGGCCAAGTGACCTTTCATGGCCCGGGGCAAGTCGTGGCGTACCCGTTGATCGACCTCAAGCGCGCCGGCTATTACGTCAAAGAATACGTTTACCGCATTGAAGAAGCCGTCATCAAAACGCTGGCCCACTTTGGCGTGACCGGGCACCGCGTGACCGGCTCACCCGGCATTTATGTGCGGCTTGATGACCCGACGTCGCACGCTGCGCTGAGCGGCCCACGCCATCCGGCCGACCCGTTTCGCGGCCTTGGCAAAATCGCCGCGCTCGGCATCAAGGTCAGCCGGCATTGCACGTACCACGGCGTCGCCTTGAATGTGGCGATGGACCTTGAACCCTATTCCCGTATCAACCCCTGCGGCTACATTGGGCTGCAAACCACGGATCTTTCTACAATCGGGGTCTCGGTGAGCTGGCAGGATGCGGCCGACGTGCTGAGTCACAAGCTTGTCACCTACCTTTCCCCCTGATGCCTCTGCAAGACGAGAACCCTATGAGCACACTTGAAAACGGCAACCCGGTCGTCCGCGAAGCCCAAAGCCAGCAAGACTACAACCCGCTGGCCAAACAAAAAGCGGCGGCCAAACTCTCGCGCATTCCGGTCAAGGTCGAGCGCGCCGAAGTGCTCAAAAAACCGGACTGGATTCGTGTCAGAGCCGGCAGCCCGACGACTCGCTTTTACGAGATCAAGCAGATCCTGCGCGAGAACAAACTCAACACCGTTTGCGAAGAAGCCAGCTGCCCGAACATCGGCGAATGCTTCGGCAAAGGCACGGCCACCTTCATGATCATGGGCGACAAGTGCACGCGCCGCTGCCCGTTTTGCGATGTCGGCCACGGCCGGCCGGATCCGCTGGATGTGAATGAGCCGGAGAATCTAGCCAAGACCATCGCCGCGCTGAAGCTCAGTTACGTCGTCATCACCAGCGTCGACCGCGATGACTTGCGCGACGGCGGTGCCCAGCATTTTGTGGACTGCATCACGCGCATCCGCGAGCTCTCGCCCCTCACGCAGATTGAAGTGCTGGTGCCCGACTTTCGGGGCCGCGATGACCGCGCGTTGAGCATCCTGACCTTAGCGCCGCCCGACGTGATGAACCACAACTTGGAAACCGCGCCCCGCTTGTACAAAGAAGCACGTCCCGGCAGCGACTACCAGTTCTCGCTGAACTTGCTGAAAAAATTCAAGGCGCTGCACCCGAACGTGCCGACCAAGAGCGGCATCATGGTGGGCTTGGGCGAAACCGACGAAGAAGTGCTGCAAGTGATGCAAGACATGCGCGACCACCAGATCGACATGTTGACCATCGGCCAGTACTTGGCTCCGTCCACCTCGCACCTGCCGGTGCGGCGCTACGTCCATCCGGACACCTTCAAAATGTTTGAAGCGCGCGCCTATGAGATGGGCTTTTCACATGCGGCGGTGGGCGCGATGGTGCGTTCCAGCTACCACGCTGACCAGCAGGCACATTCGGCAGCAGAAGCCGTCGCGTTGGCAGCCGTTAGCTGAACTGCGCACAGCAAAAACTACAACAGCGAAGCCGGGTCTTCGCTGTCAATCACCCTCTGCGACCAAACCTTGAGCTTGCTGGCGTCGGCCCGCAAGATCTCTTGCTTGACGGCCAGAATTTGTGACGGGTGCATCGAAAAACTCCGCAAGCCCAGCCCCAGCAACAGCCGCGTCATGCTGGCGTCGCCGGCCATTTCGCCGCAGACGCTGACGCCTTTGCCTTGCGCATTGCATTCGGCAATGGTGTCGGCCACCAGCCGCAACACCGCTGGGTGACACGGGTCGTACAAATGCGCCACGGCCTCGTCGGCACGGTCGATCGCCAACGTGTACTGAATCAGGTCGTTGGTGCCGATGGACAAGAAATCGAAATACTTGAGGAATAACTTGAGTGTCAGCGCCGCCGCCGGAATCTCGATCATCGCACCCAACTTGACCGGACCGTAAGGTACGCCCTTGTTGTCGAGCGTCGCCCGTGCATGGTCAATCAATGACATGGTCTGACGAATTTCAGCCGCGTGCGCCAGCATCGGCACCAGCAGGTTCACCTGACCATGTGCCGCCGCCCGCAAAATAGCGCGCAGCTGCGTCAGGAACATCGGGGGATCCGCCAAACTCCAGCGAATCGCCCGCAAGCCCAGCGCCGGGTTGAGGTGCGTTTCTTGTGCCTTGGTGTGCCGGTCCAGCGGCTTGTCCGCGCCGATGTCCACCGTGCGAATCGTCACCGGCAGGCCTTGCATGCCTTCAATCGCTTGGCGGTACGCCAAGTATTGCTCTTGCTCATCGGGCAGATTGCCGATGCGGCCCATGAACAAAAATTCGCTGCGAAACAAACCCACACCGACAGCGCCCGCCTTGACGGCGCCGGTCGTGTCTTCGGGCATTTCAATGTTGGCCAGCAGTTCGATTTTTTGGCCATCCAAGGTCAGCGCCGGCGTGTGCAGCAGACGGTTCAAGCGTTCGCGCTCCAACTCGCCTTGGCGCTGTTTGAAACCGTACTCGGCCAAGATGATGGGTGAGGGGTCGACGATCAACACGCCGGCATCGCCGTCGATGATGACCCAGTCGTCTTGCTTGATCAATTGGCTGGCACTGCGCGCGCCAACCACCGCCGGAATGTGCATGCTGCGCGCCACGATGGCGGTGTGCGAGGTGCGGCCGCCGACATCGGTGGCGAAGCCGACAAACAAACTCTGTTTGAACTGCAGCATGTCGGCCGGCGACATGTCATGCGCCACCAAGATGAGTGGCACATCCATGGTGTCATCTAGCAGCAGGTCTTGTTGGAGCTTACGGCTGCTTTGAGACTGCGGCTGCACCGGCGAAGCGACACCTTTCATGTGGCGAAGAATGCGTTCGACCACCTGCTCCAGATCGGCCTTGCGCTCACGCAAGTACTCGTCTTCCATCTCATCGAACTGCCGCGCGATCATCTCGTACTGCGTGGTCAGCGCCCACTCGGCGTTGTAGTGACGCTCAGAGATCCAGCCCTTGACGCCGCTGATCAGCTGCTCGTCTTGCAGCAGCATGAGGTGCACATCCAAGAGTGCCGCGAGTTCGTTGGGCGCGTCACTCGGCAACTCACGCTGCAGGCGCGTGATCTCATCCGTGACCGCATTGCGCGAGGCGCGCACGCGTTGAATTTCCGCTTCGACCTGACTGGCATCGACAAAGTAATGCGCCACGTCGGCCCGGCTGGAGGCGACCAGCACCGCACGGCCAATCGCAATGCCGCGTGAGACCGCCAGACCGTGGATGGAAAAAGTCATTCGCCCTCGCCAAACTTGTCGGCGATCAAGGCCAGCAAGCCCTCCATCGCGGCTTGTTCATCGGTGCCGCTGGTTTCAATGTCGACCGTGCTGCCGATCCCTGCGGCCAGCATCATCACGCCCATGATGCTTTTGGCGTTGACCCGGCGCTCGCCACGGCTGATCCAGACTTCACACGGGAAACTGCCAGCGAGTTTGGTCAGCTTGGCCGAGGCGCGGGCATGCAGGCCCAATTTATTGCTGATGGTTGTGCTGGTCTTGATCATGGTTTCGACGGTTTTGATTTTGGGGAGCGGTGATGGCCACTTGCATCACGCCTTGGGTGGCGCCAATCAGGGCACGTGCCACCAGCGCGTCAAGCGTCTCATGCCGATACGACACGGTGCGCAGCAACATCGGCAGGTTGACGCCGGTGATCAGCTTGGAGTGCACGCCGTCGACCAGTTTGAGGGCGACGTTGCAGGGTGTGGCACCAAACACGTCGGCCAGCACCAGCGCGTCTTTAGCGCCCAGTTGCGCCAACATGATGCGGGCCTGTGCCAGCGTTTCCTCTGGCGGCGTATTCGGCTGCACGTCGAGTGCGGCCACGCCTTCCGGGTTGTCCGTGAAAACGTGCGCGACGCATTGGCGCAGCGCCGAAGCCAGTGGCGCGTGGGCGATGATGAGAATGCCATTCATGGACGTGAATTATCAGCCTTCCCTCTGAGGAACCAAGCGTATGAGGCCACCGAGCAACACAAATAGACGCCCAGAGCTGCCTGAAAACTGGCAACTTCGGACAATCCGATGGCCTTAAAGCCGTCAATCAGCAGGCCAATCCCCCACTGCACGACAAAAACACCGGAGAAGATCATCAGGTTATAGGCCGACAGCGCGCGTCCCACCAAGGACGCATTGAAGGCCATGCCAACCGCCGGCTGAGTCATCCCTAAAACGCTGGACATCACGCAAAAGATCGCCCAGCCGATCCAACCCGTGGTGCTTGCGCCCGCAATGTTGACAGTCAGCGCCAGCAGACTCAAGGGCACACCCCAAGTGATCAGCCGCTCAGCACTCCAGCCCCGGCTGATCAAGCGCGGGGCCAGCATGCCCCAGCCCCAAAAGGCCACCAACATGCACGCGTTGAGATAAAAAAGTCCAGTCGCCGACTCCAGCGGCGTGTAACCCGCCACCTTCAACATCCAAGGTCCGGCCCACAAGGTCTGGATGGCGATCAGACCGCCGTAATTGAAAAACGCCAGCGGTGACAAGGTCTGAAAATATCGACTGCGCCAAACCGGTGCATAGCTCGTCGGGCTGGCCTCTGCTGACGCGGTAGCAGGCGCCACAGGCTTAGGCGGCACGATCCAAGCAATCACCGCCATGCACAGCAGAATCAAGATCGCCAGTAGCCAGAACAGCGGACGCCAACCGGTCAGCGGCATCAGCCACTGCACGGGCAGTGTCGAGGCCAGCATGCCGAAAGAACCGGTCATGAGCATCCAGGAATTGGCGCGCACCAGCGAGGGCCCATCCAGCCAACGGCGAAAACCGGTGAGCGGCGCCATCAAGCAGGCGCTCACGCCCATGCCAATCAGCACCCGCGCCGCCAACAGCCAGGCAAAGCTGCTGGCCAGCGAAAACGCCACACATCCCAAGACCGCGAAACTCAAAAAATACAGAATGACGCGCTTTGGACCATAGCGGTCAAGCCAGCGGCCCAGCGGCAACTGCATCGCCGCAAAGCCGAAAAAATAGCCCCCCGCCAACAAGCCGAGGTCGCTCGCCTGCAGGCTGAAATCCAAGGTCAACACCGGCGACAGCGTGGCGGTGATGGCCCGCACCAAGGCGGAGCAAAAATAAGCCGCCGCAAAGGCCAGAAACACCAACGCAGCGGCTTTTCGATCGAGTCTTTCGCTGTCGGGCTGAGGCTCGGCTTTTGTAGATTCCAATGCGGATGTCGGCATCAGTCGAACTTCAGACTGGCGAAGTAAACTTCTGCCGCCACCGGCTCAATGGCCGACGCGTACATCACGACCTGGACCACTTGTGAGCCCTGGCTGAAGTAAGCCGCCCAGCCATTCACCGCAGTGCCGTCAGGCCGCTGACCTTGTGCCACCACCAGCACCGGGGCAGGCTCTTGAGACGCACCAGGCACCCTGAGTGGACGTGACTGCGTGGTCGCCGGCATGGCCTTCATGTTGGCCAGCGTCAGCGCCTGCCATTGCGCGAGCACCTCCGGCAGGTTGGGCGCATCACCCACATCAGCAAAGGCCACGGCAAAAGTCGCACCGCCAGCGTCACAGCCCAGCATCGTCATCTTGGTCGGCCGCCCCCCCAGCGGCACGATCTTGTCGCCTTGGTCGGGCTTGCAAGGCAGCAGCAGCTTCAGCCCACTGTTGCCAGGCTGGACATCACGCCAGTTCAGCTGGGGGCTGCAACCCGAGGCGAGCACCATGCCGATCATGGCCAGCACTGCACACATGGCGCGCACAACGCCAGTCGCAGCTTCAGTAGGGACAACGCGATGCGCCGTTGTGGCAAGTGCCGACGTGAGCAGCGGCGTGATGGGGATTCTCAAAGCGAGCCTTCTACTTTTTAGCGTTACAAAAAGAGTCCCGACTTTACAACCATTCACGCTGTAGCCCACCGCGGCTCAGTGTGCTTGGCGCCAACTGTGCCGCAACATACACAAAAATGCACCATTTTTGCGCGTTAACAGCCAGACCATATGCACTCATTTTGTGCGGCCAACGCACGAAACCTGACGCCAGCCATGCGCAAGTTGGCGTGACACTTGCTTCTACTGGCTGACACTGAATTTAAACCTTTGGAAATCCTCATGAACCGCAACGACATCACCGAAAAAATCATCACCGTCAAAGTCAGCAAAGGCATCACTTGGGAATCAGCGGCCAAGAAAGTCGGCCTCAGCAAAGAATGGGTCACCGCCGGTTGCCTCGGTCAAATGACCTTTGACGAAAAACAGTCGAAGATCCTCGGCAAGATTTTTGGCCTCACGGCTGAAGAGCAAAAGTGGTTGCAAGTCGTGCCTTACAAAGGCTCGCTGCCGACACAAGTGCCGACCGACCCGCTGATCTACCGCTGGTATGAAATCGTCAGCGTCTACGGCACCACCATCAAGGAACTGATCCACGAAGAGTTTGGTGACGGCATCATGAGCGCGATTGATTTTTCAATGGACATCGTGCGCCAGCCAGACCCCAAAGGTGACCGCGTCAATGTTGTTTTGTCTGGCAAATTTCTGCCGTACAAGCAATATTAAATACAGCGCGCGGTCAGCCCGTTTGCATGCGGGCAAAATACGTGGATGAACTCTCTTCAAGGCATTCGCGTCCTCGACCTCTCCCGCGTCTTGGCCGGCCCATGGTGCACGCAAACACTGGCCGACCTCGGCGCTGATGTTATCAAGATTGAGCGCCCCGGCGCCGGTGATGACACCCGCAGCTGGGGCCCGCCGTTTTTGCACGACAACGCGGGCCAAGAAACCCATGAAGCCGCCTACTACCTCGGCGCTAACCGCAACAAGCGCTCGGTCACCTGCGACATTTCACAGCCGGCCGGACAAGCCCTGATCCGTGAGCTGGTCCTGCATTGCGATGTGTTTGTCGAGAACTTCAAGGTCGGCGACATGGCGCGTTACGGCTTGGACTACGCCTCGCTCAAGGCCCTCAACCCGCGCTTGGTGTACTGCTCCGTCACCGGCTTTGGCCAGACCGGTCCTTACGCGGATCGCGCGGGTTACGACTACGCGATTCAAGGCATGGGCGGGCTGATGAGCATCACCGGTGAGCGTGATGACTTGGGCGGCGGGCCGCAAAAAGTCGGCGTCGCCGTGGCTGACCTGATGACCGGCATGTACGCCACCGTCGGTATCCTGGCAGCGCTTCGGCATGCTGAGAAAACCGGCGAAGGCCAGCAAGTCGACATGGCGTTGCTCGACACGCAAGTCGCCATGCTGGCTAATTTGGGCGCGAATTATCTGGTCAACGGCAAGGTGCCCGGCCGTGTCGGCAACGCGCATCAAAACATCGTGCCTTACCAAGTCTTTGAAGTCGCACCGCATGCCGATGGCACCAAGGACCATCTTATTTTGGCCGTCGGCAATGACTCGCAGTACGCCAAATTTTGCGTTGTGGCCGGAGTGCCTGAATTGGCCAGCAACCCCCGGTACATCAAGAACCGTGACCGCGTGGAGAACCGCGCGCAGTTGGTGCCGATGCTCGAGGTGGTGATGAAAACCCGCAACAAAGCCGACTGGCTGGCCGCGCTCGAAGCGGCCAAAGTGCCGTGCGGTGCCATCAACAATTTAAGCGAAGTATTTGCCGATCCGCAAATCGAAGCCCGCAGCATGGTGACGCGTTGGCAGCATCCGCTGAATGATGGCCTGCGCTTGGTGGCCAGCCCGCTCAAACTCAGCGCCACACCGGTGCGCACGGAACTGCCACCACCGCTGCTGGGCCAGCACACTGAAGAAGTGTTGCGCAGTGTGCTGAACTACTCTGCCGCGCAAGTGGCCGAATTGAAAACCAACGAGGTGATTTGATGTCCTATGGTGTGTTGCTACACAGCGCCGCATGACACACAGTTTGAAGCGCCGTCATTTCAGCACGTCTCTGGCAGGCTTGGCGCTGCATCTAGGCGCAGGCATGAGCAGCGTACTCAGCCCGTCGTGGGCCCACGACGGCTCCCTGCCGATTCCCAGCTCACTGCCAGAAGTGGCGGCTGCGGCGGCGCGTCAAGGCCAGCCGCTGGTCTTGCTCATCAGTCTTGCCGGTTGTCCCTATTGCGAAATTGTCCGCACCAACTATCTGCTGCCAGCGCGCGCCAATGGCTTGCCTGTCTGGCAGATCAACATGCAAGACAAACAGCGCTCGCTGGTCGGATTTGACGGCCAATCCAGTCACGCTGCCGAGCAGATTGCGCGTTGGAAAGTGCGGCTTGCCCCGACTGTTTTATTTTTAAACGCCTATGGCCAAGAATTGGCGGAACGCCTGGTGGGCATTGCGTCTGTCGATTTTTATGGCGCCTACCTAGACGAACGCATTGCCATTGCCCGGCAGGCCGCAAGTGCGGCACCAGGCAAGCGTCTCTAACGTCTCACCGCCCCTGAACTTTTAAAGTCGGCCGAGATCTACGCATCAGTTAGATGCAGATTAAGATCAATACCATGCGTGCGTTTCCCATGTTTCAAACTTTCACCGTTGTGCCTCAATGGGTTCGCCTGTCAGTGGTCGGCGTGCTCGCGCTCGGATTGGCCTTTGGTTTGTCGGCCTGCAGCAGTTCGCAAGCCGCACCTGAGTCTACTTTTGTGCTGCTCGACGGCAGCAAAAAAACCACGGCGGACTTCAAGGGCAAGGTCACGCTGGTTAATTTCTGGGCGACCAGCTGTGTCACCTGTGTTGCGGAGATGCCGAGACTCATCGCGACGCATCACAAATACGCCGCTCAAGGCTTTGACACCGTCGCCGTCGCCATGAGCTACGACCCGCCGAGTTACGTCGTTAATTACACCGAAACGCGGCAACTGCCCTTCAAAGTCGCCATCGACAACACCGGCGCCGTTGCCAAGGCTTGGGGGGATGTTCAACTCACGCCCACCACTTACCTGCTGAACAAGCGTGGCGAGATCGTCAAGCAGTATGTTGGTGAGCCGGACTTCGCGGCACTGCATCAATTGATTGAGAAGTTGCTGGCTCAGACTTGATGCCTTCGAGCGTCGTGCCCCTGCGCACAATGGCAAAAAGCCACTCCGCTTGCGTCGTGGCTTTTTGCTTGGCGCCCGTGTTGGCTATCCGCCCTTCACTTATTCCGGAAAGCGTCGTGGCAAGCCTTGCATGAGCCGCCTGTCGCAGCAAACGCAGTCTTCACAGCATCCAGATTTCCAGTCTTGGCCGCGGCCGCCAGTTTGGCAGTCTCAGTCACCAGCTTGTCGCTCGCTTCTTTGAATTTAGCTTGCTCGCTCCAGATCTCAGCCTTGGCTTTGGTATCCCCACCCTTGTCAGTGCCTAGACCGAAAGCAGCCCATGGCAGTTTGGCCATGCTGGCGACTACGTCTGCGTTCTCTGCCGCTACTTTGGCATCAAACGGTGCACGGCCAGAAGCCATGGCGCCGATGCGTCCGAAATGCTGACTCATCACGAACAATGCGCTTTGGCGGTATTTGATAGCATCTTCCGCTTTGGCAAACTGCGCAGAGGCTGGCGCTGCCAAGGACAACAAGGTGGCTGCGGCGGTGGCAAGGGCAAAAGCTTTCATGTGATTCCTTTGGGTCATATCGGTCTCGCCGATGAGAAAATGAATGATGGACTTAAAGTTTAGTGAAAATAGACATGTGTCTGTTTCGATTCTCACATTAATTTAAGAATGAAAGTTTCCATGCCCGCCATGCAACATTTAATTCGCGTTCGAGTTTGGGATCTCCCGACCCGCATTTTCCACTGGGCGCTGGCAGTCTGCTTTGTCGGCTTGCTGGTCACGGGTACGGTTGGCGGTGAATTGATGACATTTCATTTGCGCTTCGGCTATGCCACCTTGACGTTGCTGATGTTTCGCCTTGTTTGGGGCATTCTGGGCGGCCGCTGGTCGCGTTTTGCCAGCTTCCTGTACGGTCCACGTGCTGTGCTGACGTATCTCAAGAGTCAGCGCTCAGCGGGCGTTGAGGTGGGCCACTCTCCCATGGCGGCCCTTTCAGTCTGGGCCATGCTGGTTTTTTTAACCATTCAAGTCGCTTCAGGTCTGGTCAGTGACGATGAGATTTCATTTGCCGGTCCGCTGACCCACCTTGTGTCAAATGCGACTGTCAGCCTAGCCACTGCTTATCACGCTGATATTGGCAAATGGATATTACTGGCGTTGGTGCTGGTACATCTCGCCGCTATTGTTCATTACACACGCCGCAAACACCGCCTAGTGATCGCCATGATCCACGGCGACAAACA
>CANFWI010000057.1 GCA_947450675.1 Comamonadaceae bacterium
GGCAATAGCTCGGGTCCGTGAGGATTTCCTGGTAGCCGGACATGGCGGTGTTGAACACCACCTCGCCGACGGTGGAGCCTGCGGCTCCAATGGAATTGCCGATAAAGACTGTGCCGTCTGCGAGCGCCAAGATGGCGGAAGGGGTGGTTCCCTGTAGAGACAAAAGCACTGGGTTCTCCGGGTGGTGACGGTTCGCCCAAGCGTGCGCAAAAAGGTCCCCATGAGGACGCAAATTGACTGCTAAGTGAGGGTGTTGGCTTGACTCGGCGCTCGGGCAAAGCTGGGTTTAGAAAAGCCACTGATTATAGCCGAGCAAAACGCCTTAGTTGCTATCAAAGCACCGTCGTCGCACTCGCATACAGGCAGATGGCGGCAGCCGCGCCCACATTCAGCGACTCTTCACCGCCCGGCTGGGCAATGCGTACCGAGACGTGCGCCCGCGCCATCAAGTCGGCGCTCACGCCCTGCCCTTCATGGCCCATGACCCAGGCGCAAGGCGAAGGCAAAACTTGTTCGTGCAAATACGCGCCTTCATGGGAACTCGTCACAAGCAAAGGCACGCGCAAGGCGAGCAGCGCATCGGCGTCTAGCCCTTCGATCAGCTGCAGTCCAAAATGCGCGCCCATGCCAGCCCGCAGCACTTTTGGAGACCACAAAGCCGCCGTGCCTTTCAAGGCAACGACCTGCTTGAAGCCGAAGGCGGCAGCGCTGCGCAAGATCGAGCCCACATTGCCGGCGTCTTGCACGCGGTCCAGAATAACCGTCGCCACATCGGGCAGCAGCGGTAAGGCTGGCGGCAAGGCCAGGACAAAACCCATGGGTGCTGGCGATTCCAGTCCGCTGAACTCAGACCACAAGGCATCTGCCATCACCAGCGTTTTACCGGCCGAAGCAGCCCACTCAGGCGGCGCCTTCGGCCAATAAGACTCCGAAAAAATGGCGATTTGTGGCGCCAGTCCACGGGCCAGTGCGGCGCGGCACAAGTGGTCACCTTCGAGCCAGACCAAACCTTCTTTGCGGTAAGCCGTGCTCTCATGGGCGAGCTTTTTCAGGGTCTTGACAAAAGGGTTGGCGCGGGAAGCGATGTGCGTCACCGAGGCTTGATTTTCAAGAAAAGTCATTTCAGCACCTCGGCCACGGGCCGGAACGTTCGCCGGTGTTGCGGACATGCGCCATGCGCACGCAGCGCTGCCAAATGCTCAGCCGTGCCGTAACCCTTGTGCGTGGCAAATCCATACTGCGGGTACGCCAAATGAAACTCTTGACACCAACGATCACGCCAGACTTTGGCCAAGATAGAAGCCGCAGAAATAGCTGGCACCAAGGCATCGCCGCCGACAATCGCTTCCGCCACAATCACCAGCGTCGGGATGCGGTTGCCGTCGACCAGCACTTTGGCTGGCTTGAGCCGCAGCCCTTCGACTGCGCGTTTCATGGCCAGCATGGTCGCCTGCAAAATATTGATCTCATCTATTTCCTCGACCGTGGCTTGCGCAATCGAAAAGCACAAGGCCTTGGCGCGGATTTCGTCGTACAGCTTGTCGCGGCGCAGCGCTGTCAGCACTTTTGAGTCAGCCAGGCCTTTGATCGGATGCAAGTCATCCAGAATCACGGCCGCAGCCACCACCGGCCCCATCAACGGGCCGCGCCCAGCCTCATCCACCCCGGCCACCAAGCCAGGCGTGTCCCAGACAAAAGGCGCTTGCTCAGCCTTCAAGAATTTTTTGGATCGCATCGGTTGCCAACTGAGTTGTGTCGCGCCTGAGTTGCAGATGCAAGGCGCTGAATTTATCTTGAACGTGGCGTATTTTTTCAGGCGCAGACACTGCGGCCTCCAGCCAGTCGATCACACCTGCCGCCAGCGCGGCCGGCGTAGCGGCTTCTTGCAGCAACTCGGGCACAACGAACTCGCCGCACAAAATATTCGGCAAACCCACCCAAGGTTGCAGCTGCTTGCGCCGCATGATTTGCCAAGAAATCCAGTTCATGTTGTAGGCGATCACCATGGGCCGCTTGAACAATGCCGCCTCCAACGTCGCCGTACCGCTGGCGATCAAGGTCACATCACAAGCCGCCAACACCGCGTGCGATTGACCCTCAACGATCTTGACAAGATTCAACACACCAGCCGCCGCGGCATCGCGCTCGATGGCTGCCCGCAACGCCGGAATGGCCGGCACGACGAATTGGGTAGCGGGCCGCGCTTTGGCAATCAAGGCCACCGCCTTGAAAAAACGCGCCGCCAAATACTGAACTTCAGATTGCCGGCTGCCTGGCAACACCGCCACGACGGGCCGGTCTGCCAACAAGCCCAGCGCAGCACGTGCGGCGGCTTGATCCGGCTGCATCGGGATCACGCTGGCCAGCGGGTGGCCGACATACGTAGCTGCAATGCCATGCTGCGCCAGCAAGGCTGGCTCAAAAGGAAATATGCACAAGACATGGTCAACACTGCGCCTGATTTTCTCAACCCGTTCAGCCCGCCACGCCCAGACCGAGGGACTGACAAAGTGCACGGTCTTGATGCCGGCCGTGCGCAGGGACGCCTCTAAGTCAAGATTAAAGTCAGGCGCGTCGACGCCAATGAACAGGTCGGGCCGACTGGCCAGCAATTGAGTTTTGAGTTGATCGCGAATACCGACGATCTCGCGGTAATGCCGCAACACCTCGACATAGCCGCGCACCGCAAGTTTCTCGCTCGGCCAGTGCGCCTTGAAGCCACGGGCCTGCATGTGCGGCCCGCCAATGCCGTCGGTTTGCACATCAGGCCAGCGCGCCTTGAAACCGTCGAGCAACAAGCCGGCGAGCAAGTCGCCCGATGTTTCGCCGGCGACCATCGCAATGCGTGGCGCTGGCCGCGCCCCGTGCGTCAGCCCGGCAGCTGAAGGCGGAGCGTTGGACATGTCGAAACTAGCGAACAATGCCGCGTTGCGGCGAGGTCTCGGCCAGAAAGTCCACCATCATGGCGATATCGTCAACCGCTGTCGGGTGAGTCAATGGCAACTCGGCGATGCGGGCCTTGGCCAACTCCAGCGTCAGGTCGTCACGGTACAGCGCGCGCTGCATGGCTTTGACGGCAGCCACACGTTCCGGCGAAAAACCACGGCGGCGCAAGCCTTCAAAATTCATCGAACGCGCAGCCGCTGGCTGACCCTGGCACATCACATACGGCGGCAAGTCAGCGAACAGCAGCGAGCACATCGCCGTCATGCTGTGCGCACCCAAGCGCACAAACTGATGCACCACGGTGAAGCCGCCCAAGATGACCCAGTCACCCACATGCACATGGCCCGCCAATTGCGAGTTATTGGCAAAAATCGTGTGGTTGCCAACCACGCAGTCATGCGCGAGATGCACGTAGGCCATGATCCAGTTGTCATTGCCAACGCTGGTCACACCGGTGTCGCCGGGCGAACCGATGTTGAGCGTGCAGAACTCACGGATGGTGTTGCGGTCGCCGATGCGCAGCTCGCAAGGCTCACCCGCGTACTTTTTGTCTTGCGGTATCGCGCCAATGGAGTTGAACTGAAAAATCTGGTTGTCACGGCCAATCGTGGTGTGGCCTTCAAGCACGCAATGCGCGCCAATGGTCGTGCCGGCGCCGATCTTCACGTGCGGGCCGACCACGCTGTAAGGCCCAACACTGACCGTGCTGTCAAGCTGCGCGCGCGGATCAATCAGCGCGGTGGAATGGATGCCGGTCACCACAGCTTTATCCATCAGGCCAGCGTGCGCATGGTGCACATCAGCTCGGCTTCGCACACCACCAAGTCATTCACCCGAGCCGCGGCCTTGAACTTGAAGATGCCCGACTTCATGCGGTCGAGTGAGACTTCCATGATGAGTTGGTCACCGGGTTCAACCGGGCGTTTGAAGCGCGCGCCGTCAATACCGGCAAAGTAATACACCGTCTTGTCATCCGGTGTGGTGCCTAAGGTGTCGAACGCCAGCAAGGCCGCCACTTGCGCCATGGCTTCAAGAATCAGCACGCCCGGCATGACCGGGTGGTGCGGAAAGTGACCGCCAAAAAACGGCTCATTGATGGTCACGTTCTTCAACGCCTTGATGAGTTTGCCTTTTTCAAGCTCGAGCACCCGGTCGACCAACAGAAACGGGTAACGGTGCGGCAGTTGCTTGAGAATTTGGTGAATGTCCATCATGATTTTTCCGTTGGTTGAGCTCGAAGCAGCCTGAGAGCTGCTCTTCAATCTGTTGTTTTAAGTTGCAATGCGATCTGTTTTTCGACCTGTTTCAAGCGGTCGCGCAGCGTGTGAAGCTGCTTCAGCGTGGCTGCATTTTTTTCCCACGCAGCATTGTCGTCGATGGGAAAGAAGCCGGTGTAGTGGCCGGGCTGGAGGATCGAGCGCGTGACCACGGAGGACGCAGAAACATTCACATGGTCGGCCAAGCGCAAATGACCCAGCACCACAGCCCCGCCGCCAATCGTGCAGTGCGCGCCAATGTGGGCGCTGCCGGCCACGCCAACGCAGCCCGCCATGGCGGTGTGCTCACCGACATGCACGTTGTGGCCAATCTGAATCAGGTTGTCGAGCTTGACGCCGTCTTCAATGACTGTGTCGCCGAGCGCTCCGCGATCAATGCAGGTGTTGGCACCAATCTCCACGTCGTTGCCGATGCGCACGGCACCCAGTTGTTCGATTTTTTCCCAGCGGCCGGCATGTGGCGCGAAGCCAAAACCATCCGAGCCGATGACCACCCCTGCATGCAAAATGCAGCGCTCACCGAGCTGGCAATGGTCACCCACTGTCACACGTGGGGCTAAACGGCTGTGTGCGCCGACACGGGCATCGCGGCCGATAACGCAGTGCTCACCTAGACGCGTGCAGGCCCCAATCACCGCACCCGCAGCAATACACACAAAGGCGGCCACAGAAACACCGTCACCCAGTTGGGCTGAGGGGTCGATGACGGCGGAAGGATGGATGCGCGCAGACTCTTGCGGTTCGTGATGCTTTTTCCAGACCTGCGTCACGCGGGCGAAATACCGATAAGGGTCCGCCACCACGATGCAGCCACCACGCGCCAAAGCAGCGTCCTTCATGGCTGGCGAAACGATCACGCACGCAGCACAGGAGGCAGCCAGCTTGTTCAGGTATTTTGGATGGCTGAGAAAAGAAAGTTCGGCTAACCCAGCAGACTCGATGGGCGCGAGTTTGTCGATCAGGACGTCAGGGTCGGCGAAAAGAGCGGCCTCGAACTCATCTGAAAGAGAGTCGAAGATGGCGCCTAGACGCAAGCTCACGCTGGGCCACCCTGAGCGTAGTTATCGACCGTTGCTGGCATTCAGCGACTTGATAACTTTGTCGGTGATGTCAAGCTTCGGGTTGACATAGACGGCTTCTTGCACGATCAGGTCGTACTTTTCAGCCTCAGCCAAAGCCTTCACCACTTTGTTCGCGCGCTCAATGACCAACTGCAACTCTTCATTTTTGCGGTTGTTCAGGTCTTCTTGAAACTCACGGCGCTTGCGCTGAAATTCGCGGTCTTGGTCAACCAGCTGGCGCTGACGTGTGGTGCGCTGGGTTTCCGACAAAGTCGGGGCGTCACGCTCCAGCTTCTCTGACTGGGCTTTGATCTGAGCACCAAATTCAGCAATTTCTTTTTCACGCTTGGTGAATTCTTGCTCGAGCTTGACCTGAGCAGCCTTGGCCGAATTGGCTTCGCGGAAAATTCGGTCCAGATTGACGATGCCAACCTTGAAGTCTTGCGCGCTGGCTGCTGCGGCCGCCAAAGCCATGGTGGCACAAATAACGAGATGGCGTGAAGTGAGCTTCATTAGAAGGAGGTACCAATTTGAAATTGAACGGCTTGTATTCTATCTTCAGCTTTCTTGCGGATAGGGTGGCCAAAGGCCAAACGCAAGGGTCCGACTGGGGATATCCAGCTGACACCCAGGCCCACAGAGGCACGCAAACCTGACAAACTCAAAGCTTCATGCTCCCCGTACACATTTCCTGCGTCGACGAAGGTGTACATGCGCAAGGTGCGGTCATTGCCGGCGCCCGGAAATGGTGCGGCAAGTTCTGCATTCAGGGTGATCTTCTTGTTTCCACCCAAGGCAAGGGGCGAGATAGCGTTTCCAAGGCTGTCTGTTTTAACCGATGGGCCAAGTGAACCCTGCGCAAATCCGCGCACAGACCCAAGACCTCCTGAATAGAAATTCTTGAAAATCGGATAGGGTTGCCCATTCAGCCCTTTGCCCCAACCGAGCTCGCCATTCAGGCCAATCGTGAACTGCTTGTTCAGCGGAATGTACTGCTGAATCTGGTAGTTGGTGCGCAGGTATTTAACATCACCGGCAACGCCCCAGTCGGCATTCAGGCGCTGGTAAATACCGGTGGTCGGCACCAAGGCGCTGTCGCGCTTGTCACGTGACCAACCCACGGTCAGCGGGATCGACGTGCTGGTTTCACCAAATTGGTCTTTGTAAAGTTGCCAAGCCACAGGCAATGGCGTGACACCCGTCTGAATCGAGGTCTGCTCAAAAGCCGTTCCAAAGTAAACCCGATCAGTTTCAGTGAACGGGACACCAAAACGAATGCTGGCACCTTTGGTCAAGAGTGCGTAGTCGCCGCCCTGCCCGGTGTAAGGGCGGTTGGTTCGGCTGTAGAGGTCAATCGCCCGCGAGACACCGTCGGCGGTGAAATAAGGGTCGACCTCACTCAGCACAATTTGGCGGTTGTACGAGCTGGTGTTGACATTGATGCCAACGGAATGACCCGTGCCAAAGAAGTTTTCCTGCTGAATACCCGCCATCAAGGACAATTTGTCAGCACTTGAAAAGCCCAGACCCAGTGACAAATTGCCGGTGGGTTTTTCAGTGACGCTCATCACCAAGTCAACTTGGTCAGGTGCATTCGCCACGTCTTGGGTATCGATGGAAACATTCGTGAAGTAACCCAGCCGGTCTACCCGATCCCGTGAGCGTTTGATGTTGTCACCGTCATACCAAGACGATTCGAGCTGCCGGAACTCGCGGCGAATGACTTCATCCCGCGTGCGGTTGTTGCCAACCAAGCTGATACGCCGCACGTACGCGCGCCGTGACGGGTCTGCCTGCAACACGAAGCTGACCAAATTGGTGCTTCGGTCAATCTGCGGGACAGCTTCAACACGCGAAAAAGCAAAGCCGAAGGTGCCGAAGTATTCGTTGAAGGCCTTGGTCGTTTCTGCGACCCGATCAGCGTTGTAAGACTCACCCGGTTTGATCGTGACGAGGGATTTGAATTCCTCTTCACGACCGAGGTAATTGCCTTCAAGCCGAACCCCAGACACCACAAAACGCTGACCTTCCGTGATGTTCATCGTCAGCGTGATTTCTTGCTTGTTCGGAGAAATCGCCACTTGGGTCGAATCGACCCGGAAGTCCAGATAACCGCGCGTCAAATAGTAAGAGCGCAAGGTCTCGATGTCAGCATTCAGCTTGACGCGCGAATAGCGGTCAGACTTGGTGTACCAGCTGAGCCAGCCGCCGGTGTCCAAGTCAAACAGCTTGCGCAGCGTCGACTCGCTGAACTCTTTGGCGCCGACCACGCGGATGTCTTTGATCTTGGCGATCTCGCCCTCGGTGATGCTGAAAGTCAAATTGACGCGATTGCGTTCAATCGGCGTGACCGTGGTGACCACCGTGACGGCATACAAACTGCGGTTGACGTACTGGCGTTTGAGTTCTTGCTCCGACTTGTCGGCCAGCGCTTTGTCAAACGGCTGCCCGTCATACAGACCGGCATCGCGCAAGGCTTTCTTCAAAACGTCTTTGTCAAATTCTTTGCTGCCGACAAACTCCACACCGGCGACGGTGGGACGCTCCTCAACAATCACCACCAGCACATCGCCGTTGACTTCAAGTCGCACGTCTTTGAAAAGGCCAAGCGCGAACAAAGATCGAATCGCAGCCGAACCTTTGTCGTCGTTGTAAAGCTCACCGACGCGCAAAGGAATCGAGGCAAAAATAGTGCCGGGCTCAACCCGCTGCAAACCCTCAACGCGAATGTCGCGCACCGTGAACGGGTCTACGGCCCAAGCCAGAGTGGCCGTGAGCATGCTTGCGGCCAAGACCGACAGCGCACGGAATTTAAATCGATTGAGATGGTGATGCATGGAGTTCTTGAGTGAAAGCAGCTTTTAGCCGTGGGGCTGAAAGTGAGAATCAGAGCTGACTGATCTGAGCGATATTTGCAATAAATGAAACCAAGTTCACGCCGGTAAGCCTAAGCAATAAGCCGTTGCAAGTCGTTGAAAATCGCGATGGCCATCATCATCAACAAGATGAAAAGGCCGCCGCGGTGAAGTCGTGTCATCCAGACTTCGGAGACGCGCTGACCCGTTACCGCCTCCCAAAGATAATACATCAGGTGCCCACCGTCCAAGACCGGCAAAGGCAGCAAATTAAGCACGCCCAGACTGACGCTGATCAGCGCCAAGAACGTCAGGTAAGAAGCCCAACCCAGCGATGCAGATTTTCCTGCGTAGTCGGCAATGGTCAACGGGCCACTGAGGTTTTTCAGTGATGCTTCGCCAATCAGCATTTTCCCCATCATTTTCAGCGTCAGGACTGAAACATCCCAGGTTCTGCTGACACCGCCCCAGAGGCCTTCGAGAAAGCCATAACGCACATTGACCATGGCCGGTGCAGAACCAACAAAAGCACCTATTTTGGCAACGGGAGGGTTTGCTTCGAGTTGGACTTGCGGTGTCACCATCAGCGTCAGGACTTGGCCGGCGCGCTCAATTTGCCAAGCCTGCGGCGTGACGCCCTGCCCGGCTTCCGATCCCACTTTCAATCCCGAGGCGGATCCCCGAATCATCTCGCGCAACTGCTGGCCGTCGATGACGCGGCGTTCGTCCACGCGCAAGACCACATCGCCAGCCTGCAAGCCCGCCTTGGCGGCTGCACCGCCGGCCGTCACGTCACCGATCAAAGGCTGCGTCAACGGGCCCATCAGGCCGATGCTGCGGAATAAACGGGCGTCAACTTCGTGGGCATCCAGCTGACTCAAGGGCAGCACCAGCTCTTTGGTGGGGCTTTGCGCGCCGTCTTCTTGAGCCACCACCAAGCGCAAGTCTTGGCCGGTCATGGCGCCCTGCGTCAGCCGCCAGCGCAAGTCGGTGAATGAGCGGAGGTCTTCCAGCGCCTCGCCATTGAAAGCGGCTTGCGCCACCCACTCGCCGCCAACCAGCCCGGCCCGCGCCGCCATGGACTCAGGCACCGGCGCGGCCAACACGGCTTTGGGTTCCTCTGTACCGCCCCAATTGACCGCGGCATACAGCACGGCGGCCAGCAGCAAATTAGCGATCGGCCCAGCGGCCACAATCGCGGCCCGTGAGCGCAAAGGCTTGTTGTTAAAGGCCAGATGACGCTCGGCTGCGTCGACCGGCCCTTCGCTCTCGTCCAGCATTTTGACGTAGCCGCCCAGCGGCAAAGCGCTGATCGAAAACTCGGTCGGCTTGCCGGCGCAACGCCACGTGTACAGCGGTTTGCCAAAGCCGATTGAAAACTTCAGCACCTTCACGCCACAAGCCACCGCGACCCGGTAATGGCCGTACTCATGGATGGTGATCAACAGACCCAGCGCGACCACGAAGGCAAGCAGCGTCAGCATCTCACACGCCCATTCGTTTGACATGCGCGCTCGCCACCGCGCGGGTTTGTTGGTCTAGCGCCAGCAAATCATCAATGCCGTGAATCTCACTCACTTGGCAGGCGTCTAAGCTGTCACGGTTGACGTGGTGAATCTGGTCAAAACGAATTTGACCAGCGAGAAAAGCGGCCACGGCTATTTCGTTGGCGGCGTTCAAAACCGCCGTGCTGCCGACCGGGCCGCCCAGTACTTCCCAAGCCAGTTGCAAACCGGGGAAACGCTGCGGGTCAGGCGCATCAAATGTCATGGTCGCGAGCGCCCGAAAATCAAGCGCGCGTGCGCCAGAGGCGATGCGTTCTGGCCAGGCCAAACCGTAAGCAATCGGCACCCGCATGTCGGGTGTGCCGAGCTGCGCCACCACCGAGGTGTCGCGGTACTGCACCAAAGAATGGATGATGCTTTGCGGATGAATCACCACCTCGATCTGCTGCGGCGTGACACCGAACAAATAGCGCGCCTCAATCACCTCCAGCGCCTTGTTCATCATGGTTGCGGAGTCGACCGATATCTTGCGGCCCATGACCCAATTGGGGTGGGCGCAAGCTTGGTCTGGCGTGACGTGCCGCAAGGTCTCAGGATCACGCTCGCGAAACGGCCCGCCTGACGCGGTCAGGATGATTTTTTCAACCCGCTCAGACCACGTCGCGGGGTCTTCTGGCAGGGATTGAAAAATAGCCGAATGTTCGCTGTCAATCGGCAGCAGTTGCGCGCCACCCTGACGCACCGCCTGCATGAACACCTCACCGCCGACCACCAAGGCTTCTTTGTTGGCCAGCAGCAGTCGCTTGCCGGCTTTCGCCGCAGCCAGACACGGCGGCAACCCGGCCGCACCGACGATGGCGGCCATCACGGCGTGGACCTGCTCATGCGAGGCAATCATCTCCAATGCTTCGGGGCCAGACAAGACCTGCGTGGGCAAGTTGTTGGCGCGCATTTTGTCAGCCAGCAACTGCCCGTGCGGCAGACTCGCCATGACCGCAAAGCTCGGTTTGAAACGCTGGCATTGGGCCAACATGAGGTCGACCTGCGTGGCGGCACTGAGGGCAAAGACCTCAAAGCGCTCAGGGTGCATGGACATGACGTCCAGTGTGCTGACGCCGATCGAACCCGTTGAGCCGAGAACCGTGATCCGTTGTTTCATTGAATTCTTTTCATGGTCACAGACTGGCCAGCATCATCGCCAAAGGCAACGTGGGCAGCAAAGCGTCTACCCGGTCTAAAACACCACCATGACCCGGCAGCAAGCCGCTGGAATCTTTGGCGCCAGCGCTGCGTTTGACCAGCGACTCGACCAGATCACCGACCACACTCATGGCCGACAGGAAAACAACCGCGATCAGCGTCACAGCCCAGCCATGACGGCTGGCCAGCGACGAATAAATGCTGGGAATTTGCACCGCGCCGCTACGGTCAAGCAAGACCCAGAGGAGCGCCAACAGCAGCACGCAAACCATGCCGCCCCAGACGCCCTCCCAGCTTTTGCCGGGGCTGATGGACGCGGCCAGCTTGGTTTTGGTGAAGCGGCCGCCAAAGGCTTTGCCAGAAAAATAAGCGCCAATATCAGCCGTCCACACCAACACCATGACCGACAGCAAGAAGTTGACGCCAATAACGCGGGCCTGCGCCAAGGCCAACCAAGCCAGCCAAATGGCTACAACTCCTAAGGCCAGACGCAGCGACTTCGGGATCTGCGGCCAACCGCTGACCCCGCTGCGCAACAGCCAACCACCGGCCAAGACCCAAGCGGCACCCGCCGCACTCCACAACCATGGCAAAGACTGCGTCAACAAGCCGGCATACCAAGACAGCAGGCAGGCCAGCAAACACGCCAAGCCGAGCACCACGGACAGCCGCTGACTGCAGCCATTGAGTCGACCCCACTCCCAGCCACCCGCGGAAATTAGCACCAAGGTGATGCTGCAAAACAGCACGAAAGATGGATAGAAAAGTGCGGGCAGCAAGATGGCCAGCAACACCACCGCAGTGATCACGCGCTGTTTGAGCATCAGCCGACTTTCATGTTTTGGCCGGTTTCGGCCGGTGTTGTCGACTCAGGCGGCAAGGAGAGTTGCGCCGAGGTTTGGCCGAAGCGCCGCTCGCGCGTGCGAAAAACGGCAATGGCTTCATCCAGTGCCGCTTCGTCAAATTCCGGCCAGAGCTTGTCGGTGAAATGCAATTCTGCATAAGCGGCCTGCCACAGCAGAAAATTGCTGATGCGCAACTCGCCCCCCGTGCGAATAACCAAATCCGGATCAGGCACATGCGCGAGTGCCAAAGCCCGGTCAATCGCCAGCTCGGTGATGGGCTGACCGCTGTCAGCGACTCTTTGCGCGGCCTGCGCGATATCCCATCGGCCGCCGTAATTAAAGCAAATATTCAGCACCAAGCCGGCATTTGACGCGGTGCTGATTTCAGCGTTGCTGAACGCTGTTTGCATCGCGGCCGACAGGCGCAGCCGGTCACCGACGAAATGCAGGCGCACACCGTTTTGTTTGAGCTCAGCCACTTCACTGGTGACCGCGCGGGCCAGCAGGTCAATCAGGCCGGACACTTCTTCAGCCGGGCGGTTCCAGTTTTCTGAAGAAAAGGCAAACACCGTCAACACGCCAATGCCGCGCGCGACGCAGGCTTTGACGCAACGGCGCAGCGCCGCCACACCTTGCTTGTGTCCGGCAATACGCGGTAAAAACCGCTTGTTAGCCCAACGGCCATTGCCGTCCATGACGATGGCCACGTGATGCGGCATGTTGCTGAGCACGGTTGCGGCCATGGTTGTTAAACCCTTTCGCAGCGCGTCAAACCGCCATGATGTCTTGTTCCTTGCTGATGACAAGCTTGTCGACATCGGCAATGAAACGATCGGTGAACTTTTGAATCTCTTCTTGGGCGCGACGCTCGTCGTCTTCTGAGGCAAGCTTGTCTTTGACCAGCTTCTTGACGCCGTCATTGGCATCACGCCGCAGGTTGCGAATAGCCACCTTGGCGTGTTCGCCCTCGCCTTTGACGATCTTGGTCATTTCCCGGCGTCGCTCTTCGGTCATGGCCGGCATCGGCACCCGAATCAAGTCACCCTGCGTGGCCGGATTCAAGCCGAGGTCGGAGTCACGAATGGCTTTTTCGATCTTTGCGCCCATGCCTTTTTCCCAAGGCGAGACGCTGATCGTGCGGGCATCCAGCAAAGCCACGTTGGCGACTTGGCTGATCGGCACCATCGAGCCGTAGTAGTCAACCTGCACGGTGTCCAGCAGACCGGGGTTGGCCCGACCGGTACGGATTTTGGTCAGCGCTTGCTTGAAGTTTTCAAGCGACTGCTGCATTTTTGTTTCGGCGTTGGTTTTGGTGTCTGCGATGCTCATGGGTGCTTCTCCGGCTACAACAAAATTCAAGTTTACAAAAGAAGGGGCCAGAACGGCCAGGCCTTCGATCTCAAATGTGGACCAGCGTGCCTTCGTTCTCACCCATCACCACGCGCTTGAGCGCACCTGGTTTGAAAATGCTGAAGACTTTCACCGGCAGCTTTTGGTCACGGCACAGGGCAAACGCCGTGGCGTCCATGACTTCAAGGTTCTGGCTCATGGCCTCGTCAAAGGTGATGGTGTCGTAACGCGTGGCGTTGGGCACCTTGCGCGGATCCGCGCTGTAGACGCCGTCGACCTTGGTGGCTTTGAGCACGATCTCTGCGCCAATTTCTGCCCCGCGCAGCGCCGCAGCGGTGTCGGTGGTGAAAAATGGATTGCCGGTTCCGGCCGCAAAAATCACAACTTTGCCCTCTTCAAGATACTGCAAAGCCTTGGGCCGCACATACGGCTCGACCACGCGCTCAATGGCGATGGCCGACATCACGCGCGGCGTCAGGCCGGCTTTGTCCATGGTGTCGCCCAATGCCAGCGCATTCATCACGGTAGCCAGCATGCCCATGTAGTCAGCGGTGGCCCGGTCCATGCCGACCGAGCCGCCCGCCACACCGCGGAAAATATTCCCGCCACCAATGACGATGGCCATCTCAACCCCAAGGCGCGAGACCTCGGCAATCTCCTCAACCATCCGCACAATCGTCGCCCGGTTGATACCGAAAGCATCGTCACCCATCAAGGCTTCACCTGACAGTTTGAGCAAAATTCGCTTGTAGGCTGGCATGGTGAGTCCGTGAGTGAGGGTTGATGGGGATGGCGTGGCGTTTGACCCGTGAATGATCAAGCAGCTTTATCAGGCAGCTTTGGCAGCAGCGATTTGGGCAGCCACTTCGGCAGCGAAGTCGTCCACCTTCTTTTCGATGCCTTCGCCAACCACGTACATGGTGAAAGCTTTCACCGTGGTTGCGCGCTCTTTCAGCATCTGCTCAACTGTTTGCTTGTCATTTTTGACAAACGACTGGTTGAAAAGGCTGACTTCCTTGAGGTACTTCTGCACACCACCTTCAATGCGCTTGGCCACGATTTCAGCGGACTGAACCGGCTTGCCTTCGGCTTGCGCTTTGGCGGCATCTTCAGCGGCTTTGGCTGCAGCCACTGAGCGCTCTTTAGCGACCAGTTCAGCAGGCACATCAGCGCTGGACAGCGCCACTGGCTTCATGGCAGCCACGTGCATGGCAACGTCTTTGGCGGCGGTTTCGTCGCCCTCAAACTCGACCACCACGCCAATGCGCGTGCCGTGCAAGTAAGAAGCCAACTGGTTACCCGCAGCAAACAGTTTGAAGCGGCGAACGCTCATGTTTTCACCGATCTTGCCGATCAGGCCTTTGCGCACGTCTTCGATCGTCGGGCCAAAGCCGTCCATCGAGAAAGGCATGGCACCGATGGCTTCGACATCCGCCGGCTTGTGCTTGACGATGCCTTCGGCCACAGCCTTGACGAGACCCAAGAAACTGTCGTTCTTGGTGACGAAGTCGGTTTCGCAATTGACTTCAACCAAAGCGCCAATGCCGCCTTCGGTGTAGGTTGCGACAACGCCTTCAGCGGTGATGCGGGAGGCGGCCTTGCCAGCCTTGTTGCCCAGCTTGACGCGCAGAATTTCTTCGGCTTTTTCCATGTTGCCTTCGGCCTCGGTCAGTGCTTTTTTGCACTCCATCATCGGGGCGTCGGTCTTGGCGCGCAGTTCAGCGACCATGCTTGCAGTGATAATCATTTTTTGGTTCTCCGTGAGAGTCGATTGACTGGATATACGAGGCGCAGACCGGTTGGTGTGCGCAAAATTTAAGTGTGAAAAAGGGGCTACCCGAGCCCCTTTTTCGAGTGGCACAAGGCCGCAGTGATTAAGCTGCGGTCTTCACTTCGACGAAGTCGTCAGCGGCGACAGGCGCCACAGCACGAACCACTTCGCCAGTCGAGTTGGCACGGCCTTCGATGATCGCGTCAGCAATACCGCGAGCGTACAGCTCAACCGCTTTGGACGAGTCATCGTTGCCAGGGATCACGTAATCGATACCGATTGGCGAGTGGTTGGAGTCAACCACACCGATCAGTGGGATGCCGAGCTTTTGAGCTTCAGCCACGGCGATTTTGTGGAAACCTACGTCGATCACGAAAATAGCGTCTGGCAATGCAGCCATGTCCTGGATGCCGCCGATGTCTTTTTCGAGCTTCTCGATTTCACGCTTGAACGTGAGTTGCTCTTTTTTGCTGATGGTGTCGAGGCCAGCTTCTTGCTGAGCCTTCATTTCCTTCAGGCGCTTGATCGATGTTTTGACCGTCTTGAAGTTGGTCAGCATGCCGCCCAACCAACGCTGGTCAACGTAAGGCACGCCGGCGCGCTGAGCTTCAGCGGCAACGATGTCACGGGCTTGGCGCTTGGTACCAACCATCAAAATGTTGCCGCCGTTGGCAGCGAGTTGACGCGCGAACTTGGCTGCGTCCTGGAACATCGGCAGCGATTTTTCCAGGTTGATGATGTGGATACGGTTGCGGTGACCGAAGATGTAC
>CANFWI010000058.1 GCA_947450675.1 Comamonadaceae bacterium
CAAAATCTTCGGCGACATGTTCAGCGACGCCGCCATGCGCCACGTCTGGAGCGACGAAAACCGCACCGCCAAATACCTCGACATCGAACGCGCGCTGGCCAAAGTGCAGGGCGAGCTCGGCATCATCCCAAAAGAAGCCGCCGCCGAAATCGTCAAGAACTGTGAGCCGAGTCAGATCGACTGGGTCAAGCTCAAGGCCAAGACCGAGCAGATCGGCTACCCGATCATTGCGGTGGTGAACCAGATCAACGCCAACTGCAAAGACAAACTCGGCGAGTACTGCCACTGGGGCGCGACCACGCAAGACATCACCGACACAGCGGCTGTGCTGCAAATTCGCGAAGGCCTGGCGCTGGTTGAAGCCGATCTGAAAGACATCTCAGACTCGCTCGCCAAACTGGCCCTGACGCACCGTGACACGCCAATCATCGGCCGCAGCAATTTGCAGCAAGCCACGCCGATCACCTTTGGCTACAAGATGGCCAGCATCTTGGCTGGCATTGAGCGGCACCGCGAGCGTTTGGAGCAACTCAAGCCGCGCGTGCTGGTCGGTGAATTCGGCGGCGCTTCGGGCACTTTGTCGTCGCTGGAAACCGGCGCGATGGAAACCCAAGCCGGCCTGATGAAAGAGCTCGGCCTCGGTCAGCCGCTGATCTCGTGGCACACCGTGCGCGACAACTTTGCTGAAGTTGGCGCATTTCTCGGCATCGTGGGCGGCTCGCTCGGCAAGATCGCCATGGACGTCAAGTTGCTGATGCAAACCGAAGTGGCCGAAGTGTTTGAGCCCTTTGCACCCGGCCGTGGTTCGTCGTCGACCATGCCGCAAAAACGCAACCCGATTTCTTGCCTCTACATCCACGCCAACATCTCGGTGGTGCGCCAACTCGCGGCCTCGTTGATGGACGCGATGGTGGCCGACCACGAGCGCTCGACCGGCCCGTGGGAGATTGAATGGGTGGCGATGCCGGAAATTTTCTGCCTGATGTCGGGCGCCTTGAAGCAGACCAAGTTCATTTTGGCCGGGCTGGAAGTGGACGCTGAGCAGATGCGCCGCAACATCGACATGACGCACGGTCTGGTGATGTCCGAGGCCGTGATGATGGGCCTCGGCCCCTACATTGGCCGCGAGTACGCGCACGATCTGGTCTATGACATCTGCCGCGACGCGCTGCAGAAAAAACGCCCGCTGATCGATCTGTTGGCCGAGCACCCCGAGATCAACAAGCACGTCACGCGTGAGCAACTGGCGGGCTTTTGCGACCCGATGAACAGCCTCGGGCAAGCCGGCGTGATGGTCGACCGCGTGCTGGCGGCGCGTCGGGTCTAGCTTTCAGATGCACAGGATAGACCCAGATCACAACGGTCCTCATGGCAACAGTAAAAAGACCAAAAGAGCTCACTTCGACCCGGGTTCGCTTGGCAATCAGAAGGGTACTGGAATGGAGTTCTGCTGTTTCGGCGGCGAATAAACGCTCACACTTCTTTG
Source organism: Comamonadaceae bacterium (assembly GCA_947450675.1). Lineage (GTDB taxonomy): Bacteria > Pseudomonadota > Gammaproteobacteria > Burkholderiales > Burkholderiaceae_C > Polaromonas. The sequence continues at coordinate 1,487 of CANFWI010000058.1, forward strand.
CCTGAGAGCCTTAATCCTGAGAGCCTAACTTGGAAAAATCTATGCTTTTGAGTAAATCTACGGTTTCGCGCATTAGCCGAGTCGAAGGACCGGCGCGTGGCACCGCGAGCACTAAACTACTGCGAATGACGGGAGGACCAATGCGAGCGGTTTGCAATGCAAGACCCTTATCCCCGAGTGAAATAGCGCCCTCTGGCATGATTGTGTAACCAATACCTTGTGCGACCAGCGATAGAACAGTTTGTACCGCACCCACTTCTGCAACCACCTGTAGCTCTATATTTCGTGGCCTTAGCAAGGCGTCCACAAGATTGCGAATCGCGTTAGGTGTGCCGGGGAGCACCATCGGATATTTGGCCAGCGCGGCCAAACTAACGCGTTGCGGCAACCTCGCACCGTGCGCAGGTGCCACCAGCAACATGGACTCATGCATCAATACTTCGTAGCTTAATTGTGGCGATGTTGGGGGATCAAACAACAGGGCAAGGTCTAACCGTCCGGCGATCAGCCATTCACACAGGTGCGGACTCAAGCCTTCGGTTACTGAGATCACGGCACGGGGAAGTCGTGCGCGAAATCGTTGTACCAACCGTGCGCTCAGACCGAAAGCCAAGCGTGGCGGCAAGCCGATAACGATGCGTCCCACCGGGCTGCCATCTAGCTCACGTAATTCTTCTCGGGCACGCTGTGCGATGTCGAGCATCGCTCGCGCATGCATCAGCAAGGCGTTACCGGCTTCAGTCGGCACGACGCCGCGGCCAGTGCGTACCAGCAGGCGCTGGCCCAGATCGGTCTCCAGCAGCGCAATTTGCCGACTCAGCGTCGGTTGGGCCAAGCCAAGCATCGCGGCCGCAGCGCTGAAGCTGCCAGCTTCGATGACACTGACGAAATATTGAAGCGTTCGGTGATCCATAGCTAATGAGCATAGCTGGTATAGATGGCATGTCATTACACACTATCAAACGTAGATCAATAATGAAAGATATTAAAAAGAAAAATTATGAAATACCACCCTATTTTTTGCCTGAGAGTCTTAGCTGATGGATAAAAAACTCACAGGCCGAGTACCACTCGAGGCCATCCGATGCATGACATTGCCGCGGCTGTCGGCCGACCTGCTGCAACGATTCGCCGCCATTGACGACCTCACCGGAACGCTGTCCGACGCGATGGACAACTTGGGCATCGCTAGCGCCATACCGGCTTGCGTTCTGGCGCCGACCTTGCCGTTCAAGCGTCTGCTGGGCCAAGCGGTCACAGTGCGAAATGTTGAGCGGACCGATAGCCCGACGCGCAGTGCTGCGAGTGGCCTGGGAAAGATGGGCGAACACGAGGCCTATAACCTTGCGGAGCCCGGCGACGTGGTGGTGATTGAAGGTCTGACCGGGGTCTCCAACATGGGTGGACAGTCGGCCACATTGGCGCACCGCTCGCAATGTGCCGGCGCGGTCATCGACGGATCGTTTCGGGACCCTGATGCCTCACGCGGTCTGGGCTTTCCAATCTGGTCGCGCGGCGTGACACCGATTACCGGCAAGTGGCGTCTGGAAACGGTCGAGATCAACGGCCGTGTGCGCATCGCCGGTGTCTCGGTGAATGCCGGCGACTTGGTCGCGGCCGATGAGGCTGGCGTCGTGTTCGTGCCCTTTGTTCATGCCGCCGCCGTTCTGGCCGAGGCGGAAAAAATCGACCAAGGTGACCGTCGCCAAAAGAGCGACATCCAAGCCGGCATCGATCTGGCAACGCTGGCTGCCACCAAATACAAATAAAACCACATGAAGACAGAAACCGATCTCCAAATCGATTGTGTAGTGCAGTCCGCCGACATTCTTGGTGAAGTGCCGCGTTGGTGTGAGCGCAGTCAGCGCCTCTGGTGGGTCGATGTGCGGCGACCGGCGTTGCAGTCCGTGCATCCTGCATCAGGCCGCTATGCGGCTCAGCGGCTGCATCCCGACCTCGTCACGGGTTCCATGGCGCTGCGGGAATCAACCGGCTTCGTGCTGGCCACGGGCAGCGGCATTTACCTGTACGACCCGGCCACCGAACTGCCGGCGCAACGCATTGCACACCCTGAAGACGGCCGGCCGGGTATGCGGCTGAACGACGGCAAATGCGACCGTCGGGGTCGCTTCTGGGTGGGCAGCATGCACGACACACAGCGCGACCCTGTAGGCACGTTGTACCGCCTAGACGCAGACCACACTTGCACCGCCATGTTGGACGGCTTTGTGCTGCCCAACTCGCTGTGCTGGAGCCCTGACGACAAAACCATGTATTTTTCAGACACGCACAACCAAGTGTTGTGGGCTTTTGATTACGACATTGATGCGGGTGCTATCTCCAATCGCCGGGCGCTCAAAGACTGGACTTACCAAATCGGCCGGCCCGATGGTGCAACCGTGGACTGCGAAGGTTTCCTGTGGATCTGCATGGTGGCTTCTGGGCAGCTGATGCGTCTTGCACCTGATGGGCGGATTGACCGCACTATCCAGCTGCCCGTCACGAACCCCACTTGTCCTGCCTTTGGCGGTGAGCGACTCGACCGGTTGTATATCACCAGTCATTCACAGCGTTTTACGCCTGAGCAACAGGCCCGCGAGCCACTAGCCGGTGCGCTCTTGTCGCTGGATGTTGGCGTGTGTGGCCTGCCGGAACCCCGATTTGCGGGTTGATAAACCGATAAAAACCTGGAGACAAGCTTATGCGTCGCTTTCAATTTCTCGCAGTCCTTCTGGGCTGCTTGGCGGCCTCAACCGCCGGTGCCCAAGGCGCCAACGAGGCAGTGAAAATCATCGTGCCCTTTGCTGCAGGCGGCCCGGCTGATCAGATTGCGCGGATTATTTCCACGCCGCTAGGCCTCCAGCTTGGCAAGACGGTGGTGGTTGACAACCGTGGTGGGGCAGGCGGTACCGTGGGTGGCAATGTCGTGGCCAAGGCACTGGCTGATGGCAATACTTTGCTGCTCAGCACGTCGAGCCTCGTGATGACCGCTGGCACCATGCCAAAGATGCCTTACAACGCGCGCAAAGACTTCGAGCCGGTCTACCTGTTGGGCGAGGTTCAAACCATGATCGCGGTGCGGAATTCGCTTGGCGTCAACACTTTGGCCGATTTGGTCGCGAAGGCCAAAGGTCCGGACAAACTGAATTATGGTTCTACTGGCGTGGGCGGCACCATGCATATAGGTGCCGAACTGCTGGCTAAAGCCGGCAATGTGTCGATGGTGCACATTCCCTACCGCGGTGCTGCGCCAGCGCTGGTCGACCTGATGGGGGGAACAGTCGACTTGGTGAATGCGGATGTCCCGGTGCTGCGCCCTTATGTCAAGGATGGCCGACTCAAGGGCCTGGTTGTGTTTGATACTAAGCGGTCGCCGCAACTGCCCGATGTGCCGACCGCTGTCGAAGCGGGATTTCCGTCCTTGCAGATGACCAACTGGTATGGGGTCTTGTTGCCTGCTGGCACACCCGGTGACATTCGTCAAAAACTGGAAACAGCGCTGGCCAATGTCGTGCGCCAGCCCGATGTCGCTGCCAAGTTGGCAGAAGCCGGCTTCAGCAACCCGCGTGACCATGTCGGCTTCAAAGCCCGACTGGACGCTGACTTCGACCGTTGGCTACCGTGGCTGAAAGAAGCCAATATCCGCTCAGAATGAATACATTAAACAATCAACCTAATGAAGCCACGCCTGAGCTGCTAATGCTCGGGCCTCTGCCGCCGGGGCTGATGCTGCTGTTGCAAGCGCACTACCGGCTTCATCCTCTTTGGAAGGAACCCGATCGCACCGCTTTTTTGCAGTTGAATGGCGGACGTTTTGCGGGAGGTGTCACCATGTCGCGTCATGGCGGTCAAGCCGATGTCATGGCGTGTCTGAGCGGGCGTGTGCTCGCCTGTTTCGGCGTTGGGTTTGAAGGCATCGATTTGGAGGCCGCAGCCTTGCACAAGGTTGCCGTCAGCACCACGCCAGACGTGCTGACAAACTGCGTCGCCGACATTGCTTTTGGTCTGATTTTAGCGACTGCGCGGCAAATCGTGGCGGCTGATCGGTTCGTCCAAGCAGGGCACTGGAAAACGGGTCTGTTTCCGCTCGCTAACCGCGTCAGTGGCAAGCGGCTGGGCATTATCGGCTTGGGGCGCATTGGTGCGACGATTGCTCGCCGGTCAAGCGGTTTTGACATGAGCGTGCGCTACCACGGCCGCCATGCAAAGGCTGACGTGGCCTACGGCTTTGAGCCCGACTTGCTGGCGCTTGCGCGCTGGGCTGATTTCTTGGTCATCGCCTGTCTTGGCGGGCCGACGACAAAGCATCTGATTTCTTCCGCCGTGTTGGAAGCGCTGGGACCTCAGGGCTTTCTGATCAACATATCGCGTGGTTCTGTGATCGATGAGGGCGCGCTGGTGAAGGCTATCGCCAACGGCACGATTGCTGGTGCTGGGCTGGATGTGTTTGAGCAGGAGCCGCATGTGCCGGCCGGGCTGCTCAACAACGACCTAGTCGTGGTGCTGCCTCACGTTGCAGCCACCACGCACGAAACCCGTGCCGCCATGGAGCAGTTGGTGGCCGACAACCTCGCCGCTTATTTCAAGACCGGCCAAGTGCTCACGCCGCCGGGCTGAACCTTCGCAAACCCCTTCAGCCGCCTAACCGACTAACTATTGACTATTGAAGGCCACCATGATCTTTGAACACCGTACCTACACTGTGGCTCACGGCCAGATGGAAACTTACCTGGCACGCTATGAAAAGCATGCGTTGCCCTTGCAGCTCAAGCACTTGGGTCGGCTGCTTGGGTTCTTTGTCAGTGAAATCGGTCCGCTCAACCAAGTGGTGCACATCTGGGTTTATGACAGCCTAGCTGACCGCGAACAGCGTCGTGTCGCACTTGACGCTGATCCGGCTTGGACGGCCTTCAAGGAAATCAACCGCGGCACCTTTGTGCAACAGGATGTGAAGATCCTGCGCGGAACGCGGTTCAACCCGAAGTTGATTTAGTCGCTGGGGAGTGTCATCAGCGCATGGCGGGGATAATCTCCGTCCATGGAAATGGTAAAAAAGGTAAACACGCAAGGGAAACAAGGGCCTAAACAGCGTGTCGTGGTCGGCTTGAGCGGCGGGGTCGACTCGGCCGTGACGGCTCACCTCTTGAAGCAGCAGGGCCACGAGGTCATCGGCATCTTCATGAAGAACTGGGAAGATGACGACGACAGCGAGTTCTGCTCGTCGAACATCGACTTCGTCGATGCGGCTGCCGTGGCTGATGTGCTCGGCATCGAGATCGAACACGTCAACTTCGCGGTTGATTACAAAGACCGCGTGTTCGCCGAATTTTTGCGTGAGTACCAGGCAGGCCGCACGCCGAACCCGGACATCTTGTGCAACGCTGAAATCAAGTTCAAGGCCTTTTTAGACCACGCCATGCGGTTGGGCGCCGAAAAAATCGCCACCGGCCATTACGCGCGGGTGCGTCTGAATGACGCCACCGGCTTGCATGAATTGCTCAAAGGCCTGGATCCCGGTAAAGACCAGAGCTACTTTTTGCACCGGCTGAACCAGGCGCAGCTGTCGAAGACGCTGTTCCCGGTGGGTGAGTTGCACAAGACCGAGGTGCGCCGCATTGCGGATGAGATTGGCTTGCCCAATGCCAAGAAAAAAGATTCCACCGGTATCTGCTTCATTGGTGAGCGGCCTTTCCGCGAATTTTTGAACCGTTACATCGCCAAAGCGCCGGGCCCGATCAAGAACGACACAGGCCGGGTGCTGGGCGAACATGTGGGCTTGAGCTTTTACACGCTGGGTCAACGGCAAGGTTTGGGTATCGGTGGCGTCAAGGCCAAAGGCGCTGACCTCAAAGCCGCGCAAGCCCGCGGCCAGCGCGGTGTCGGCGAGCACGAGCCGTGGTTTGTGGCGCGCAAAGACATGGCGACCAACACGCTCTGGGTGGTCCAAGGCCATGACCATCCGTGGCTGCAATCGACCGTGCTGACGGCGCAAGACTGCAGCTGGGTCGCAGGCAGCGCGCCAGCCTTGGGCGCTTTGGCGGCCAAGACCCGCTACCGGCAGGCGGATGCGGCGTGCGAATTGCGCTCAGCCTCCAGCAGCCACTGCGAATTGCACTTTGAGCAGCCCCAGTGGGCTGTGACGCCGGGGCAGTCAGCGGTGCTGTATGACGGTGACGTTTGTTTGGGCGGTGGTGTGATTGCGGCGAGTAACGTTCCCGCCGGCTTTTGACTAACTGACGGGGCTCAGTAAACCGTCTCGATGTAGGTGTAGATGTAGTTCGAGCCGCCGTTGACGTTGCCCAGCAGACGTGAAGACTGGAAAATGCCCGAGCGGTGTGACACGCCAAAGCCGATGTAGGTGTCCTTGAGTGGTCGTGAGCCGATCAAATCGCCCAAGCTCACGTCCAGCGTTGGGTCAAGGTAGTTCAGCAGGCGCGAAGTCTGATCGCCATGGGCTGCTTGACTGCTGGCCTCTTGGTAGGGAACACGCTCCGCCAGCGACACGCCCATGCCCATGCCGGCACGTGTTTTGATGCGGTCTTGCCACGGAAATCCTGTGTAAAACGCCTTCATGAACAAGTCCACTTGCAAGCCATTGGCCTGCAAGCCGCGGTCATTGTGCTGGGCCAGACCAACGTAGCCGACGACATCAATCGGCAAGCCATTGAAGTTCTGGATGAAGGGACGGCCGATTTGCACGGCACTGATGCTGGTCGGGTTGACTTTGGTGGTGGACAGGCACCGCGCCGTGAGGATCTTGATCAAGTGGCAGCCGTCTGCGGCGGCTTGGCCGTAGAGCACTTTGAAATAGGTCGGCGAACTGGCCCCGACCCATTCGCTGTCATGGGGTCCAAAGTTATAAACGGCACCCAAGTAATAACTGGGGAGCACGCGTTGCTCAACGATAGGACTGTTTTTAACGCCGTTGCCGAGCACCGTGGCTGAGACGCCGGTCAGCAGGTTCCAGTGCTTGGACACCTCGTAAGTTGCGTGCAGTCCGACCCGTGTTTCTAGGCCTGCGCCGGGTGCATAAGCGGCGCGTGTGGCGGTGGCTTCACTGGCTCGGACACCGTAGTAATAGTTGTTCAGATTGGCGCTGCGCCAAGCCATGCTCACCGTCGGACGCCAGCTCAAAGCACCCGAACGCCACTCCTTGGCGTAGGTCAGCCGCGTTTCAGTGCCTTGGTGTGTGCTGTTGATGTCACGCACCATCTCGGCTTTGAGTTGGCCCCACGGCTGGCGAATGCTGTAAGACACGCCGACATCGACGCTGGTGTCACGAATCGCCATGCCCCGCAGGCTGGCGGGTGCGTTGGTCAAGGGGAAACCTTCAAGGCGTCGCTCGACCAGCAGGTCGATACGCTGCGTGGGTTGGTCCAGCAGCTTCACGCCGACGCGGTTGACGTCCAGAAAAAGTTGTTTGCCGTCATAGATGTAGAGCGGCATCAAGTCAAAACGGTTGCCCGCACCGGCATACGGTGAACGCTCTATCCGGGGTGCAAAACCGAGGCCCGCGCTGTTGGGTTCAGGCAACTCGACGGCCAGCCCAGACGCGTAGTTTTGGGCTTGGACGGATGGCACGGTGGCAAGGCCCGAGGCCAGCAGGGCGGCGCAGAGCAGGCGGTAAAAGGGTGAGCGTTGAGTCATGGCGGTCTGCTTGGCGTGAGAAAAAATTAAAAGCCCACCGAAGCGGGCTTTTGGGGACGGTGGGTCGCTTGAAAACCGAGTCCTCAGAACGGAATGTCGTCGTCCATGTCATCAAAACCGCTGGCGGCTTTGGACGGCGCTGGTGCGGCCGGACGCTGCGCTGGAGCTGAGGGCGGGCGGGCAGCGGCAGGTGGACGTGAATAGCTTTGGCGTTCGCCGCCACCGTCTTCGTCGCCGCCGGGAGCGCCCATGCCTTCACGACCGCCCAGCAGTTGCATTTCGCTGGCGATGATCTCTGTGGTGTATTTTTCGACGCCGTCTTTGTCAGTCCACTTGCGTGTTTTCAGGCGACCTTCGACATACACCGGCCGACCTTTTTTCAGGTATTCGCCAGCGATTTCGGCCAAACGGTCGTAAAACACGACGCGATGCCATTCGGTTTCTTCGACCTTTTCACCGGAAGACTTGTCTTTCCAGTTGCGCGTGGTGGCGAGGCTGACGTTGCAGATGGCCGCGCCATTCGGTGTGTAGCGCACCTCAGGGTCGCGCCCCAAGTTGCCGATGATGATGACTTTGTTGATCGATGCCATGGCGTGTTCTCCTAATTACTGGATTTTAACTGGCTGAGCTGACCGGTGCTGTTGTTGGGTTCGCTGCGGGCTGGCTGTGGCGGGTGGGCGCGCGCATGGGCCAGGCCAACAGCAGCCACAGCAGCATCAGTGCGCTGCTGGCCATGAAGAGGGCGCTGGCGCCTGCCGTCTTGGCCAGCCAGCCACCGGCCGCACCGCCCGCAAAAAAGCCCAGCGACTGCAGCGTGTTGTAAACCCCAAGCGCCGCGCCGCGGGCATGCGCCGGGGCTGCGCGTGACGCCAAGCTGGGCTGGCATGACTCCAGCACATTGAAGCCGCAGAAAAAGGCAAACAGCAGCCAAGCCAGCGCGGTCAAGCTCGGTGCGCCCAAGCTGGCTTGGTGGGCTGACCACATGAAACCCAGCTGGACCAGAAAGATCAAACCAATCGCGCTCAAAAAGACGGCCCGCAAATAGCCGCGCCGCTCGAGCGGAAAGAGCACGCCGCCCAGCACCACAAAAGACGCCAGCACCGCGGGCAAATAGACCTGCCAGTGGGCGGCTTTTTCTAAGCCGGCTTGGACCAGCAGCGCCGGAACGGCCACCCACATGGCCAGCTGCACGGCGTGCAAGACAAACACGCCGAGGTTCAGGCGCAGCAGGGCGGGCTCTTGCAGCACCAGCTTCAAGCTGCCGCGCGGACGGTGCAGCGGCTTGGCCGGCTCGGGTGGAACGACCCACGCCACGATGGCAATACCGGTCAGCGCCAGCAGACCCGTCAGGGCGAACAAACCGCCCAGTCCGATATGCGCGGCCAGCAGGGGTGAGATGACCAAAGACAGCGCAAACATCAGGCCGATGCTGATGCCCACCAGCGCCATCGCTTTGGTCCGCACTTCGTCACGGGTTTGGTCGGCCAACAGGGCTGTGACAGCGGCTGAAATGGCACCAGCGCCTTGAATCGAGCGACCGATGGTGAGCCAGGTCAAATCGGTCGCGGCCATGGCGACAAAGCTGCCCAGAGCAAAAACCAGCAGCCCAAAAATGATCACGCGCTTGCGGCCCAACCCGTCTGAGGCCAGGCCAAAAGGAATTTGCAGCAGGCCTTGCGTCAAGCCGTAAATACCCATGGCCAAGCCCACGCGCGCAGGATCGTCGCCACCGGGCAAGCGTGCTGCTTCCAGTGCAAACACCGGCAGCACCAAAAAAAGACCCAGCATGCGCAGCGCAAAAATCGACGCCAGCGACAAGCTGGCGCGCCGCTCGGTGGCTGTCATGAGGGAGGTCGGAGTGGAGGTGCGCATCAGGTGTGACGTTTCAGCGGTGGCGGTTAATGCCAAAAAACGAAGAGGTCATTGTCTTCCATTCGCCAGACGCTGATGTTCGGCCCGATGTCTTCTTGGCCTGGGCTGTCGATAGCGCAAACCCGCCTGTCCGTCTATGATGTTCGGTTTTGCCGGCACCTCCCATTGAACTCACCGTCTGACAGCAACTATGTGGCCACTGAATTGAGTACACACACCAGCCAACAAGTGCGCGCTCAATTGGCCGCTCAGCGGATCAGCATCCGCGGTGCACGCACTCACAACCTCAAAAATATTGACCTGGACATCCCGCGCAATCAGCTGGTGGTGATCACCGGTCTGAGCGGTTCCGGCAAATCGTCGCTGGCGTTTGACACGCTGTACGCCGAAGGCCAGCGGCGCTACGTCGAAAGTTTGTCGACCTATGCGCGGCAATTTTTGCAGCTCATGGACAAGCCCGATGTCGACATGATTGAGGGCTTGAGCCCGGCGATCTCGATTGAGCAAAAAGCCACCTCGCACAACCCGCGTTCGACGGTTGGCACGGTCACCGAAATCCACGACTATTTACGCTTGTTGTTTGCGCGTGCGGGTACACCGTATTGCCCGGAGCACGACCTGCCGCTGCAAGCGCAAAGCGTGGGCGAGATGGTCGACGCCGTGCTGGCCTTGCCAGAAGGCACGCGGCTGATGATCTTGGCGCCGGTCGCGCGTGAGCGCAAGGGCGAGTTCGTCGACGTGTTTGCCGAGATGCAGGCGCAAGGGTATGTGCGTTTTCGGGTCGACGGCAAGATCTACGAATTTGACGAGTTGCCTAAGCTGAAAAAGACAGAAAAGCACAACATCGACGTCGTGATTGACCGCGTCAAAGTGCGCCGGGCTACTGCGCCAGACAACGATTTAGCCGAAGGCGAGCTCGACGCCAGCCGGCAAGAGCAGGACAACCTGAAACAGCGCATCGCTGAAAGTTTTGAAGCTGCCTTGCGGCTCGCTGACGGCAAGGCCATGGCGCTGGAAATGGACACGCCCGGTGAGCATTTGTTCAGCGCCAAGTTTTCGTGCCCGGTCTGCAGCTACTCGCTCAGCGAGATGGAACCGCGCCTGTTTTCTTTCAACTCGCCGGTCGGCGCTTGCCCAAGTTGCGACGGCCTAGGCCACACCGAGACCTTCGACCCGACGCGCGTGGTGGCCTTCCCGACTTTGAGCCTGGCCAGCGGCGCAGTGAAGGGCTGGGACCGACGCAACGGTTATTACTTCTCCATGCTGGAGAGCTTGGCTAAGCATTACGGCTTCGACATCGACACCGCGTTTGAGGAACTGCCCGAACACGTGCGGCAAGTCGTGCTACACGGCTCTGGCGAAGAAGACATCAAGTTCAGCTACATCATGGACTCAGGTGCTTCGGCCGGCCGCAAGGTCAGCAAGAAGCATCCGTTTGAAGGCGTCATCACCAACTTTGAACGCCGTTACCGCGAGACGGATTCGTCGGCCGTGCGCGAAGAGTTGGCGCGTTACCGGGCTGTGCAACCGTGCCCCTCGTGCCAAGGCACGCGGCTGCGCCAAGAGGCGCGCCATGTCTATATCGTCGGTGCACCGGCCACCGAGGGCGAAGCGCCTACGCGGAAGGCGATTTATGAGGTCAGCCGCATCACCTTGCGTGAGAGCTTTGAATATTTCAACAGTCTGAAAATGCAGGGTGCCAAGGCCGAAATCGCCGACAAGGTGGTGCGAGAAATCGGCCTGCGGTTGAAGTTTTTGAACGACGTCGGTCTGAACTACTTGAGCCTAGACCGCAGCGCTGAAACGCTGTCCGGCGGTGAGTCGCAGCGTATCCGTTTGGCCTCACAAATTGGCTCGGGCCTGACCGGTGTGATGTACGTGTTGGACGAGCCCAGCATCGGCCTGCACCAACGCGACAACGACCGCTTGATCGGCACGCTGAAACATCTGCGCGACATTGGCAACAGCGTGCTGGTGGTCGAGCATGACGAAGACATGATTCGCGCCGCCGACCATGTGATTGACATGGGTCCGGGCGCCGGCATTCATGGTGGCCGTGTGATGGCGCAGGGCACCTTCACCGAGGTTCAGGCGAACCCGAATTCGCTCACCGGCCAGTACTTGGCGGGGACTTTGAAAATTGCGGTGCCGACGCATCGCACACCGTGGCTGCCGACCGTGGCCAGAGGCCCGCTGGTGATCAAAAACCCGCGCTTTGCTCCGAGTGCGGCGGGCGTTAAACGCGCGGCACGTGAAGCGACGCACCAACTGACGCAAGGCGATTTGCAATGCTTGAGGGTCATCAACGCGAGTGGTCACAACCTGAAAAATGTCAGCGTTGAATTTCCGGTTGGTCTACTGACCTGCGTGACTGGCGTTTCGGGCTCGGGCAAGTCGACACTGGTGAATGACACGCTGTACGCCGCCGTGGCGCGCACCCTGTACCGGGCGCATGAAGAGCCCGCGCCGCACGAGGCGATTGAAGGCATTGAGCACTTCGACAAGGTCATCAACGTCGACCAGTCACCGATTGGCCGTACGCCGCGCAGCAATCCGGCGACCTACACCGGACTCTTCACACCGATCCGCGAACTGATGGCCGAGATGAACAGCGCACGTGAACGCGGTTACGGTCCGGGGCGTTTCAGCTTCAACGTCGCCGGGGGCCGCTGCGAAGCGTGTCAGGGCGACGGCATGGTCAAAGTCGAGATGCATTTCTTGCCCGACGTCTACGTGCCTTGCGATGTCTGCATAGGCATGCGCTACAACCGCGAAACGCTGGAAGTGCAATACAAAGGCAAGAACATAGCGCAGATTTTGGAGCTCACGGTGGAGGCCGCAGCGGAGTTTTTCAAAGCCGTGCCGACATTGGCGCGCAAGCTGCAAACGCTGCTCGATGTGGGCTTGAGTTACATCAAGCTCGGACAAGCCGCGACCACACTCTCAGGCGGCGAAGCGCAGCGTGTCAAGCTGGCGTTGGAGCTCAGCAAACGCGACACCGGTCGCACGCTTTACATCCTTGACGAACCAACGACAGGCCTGCACTTTGCCGACATTGATTTGCTGCTCAAGGTGCTGCACCAACTGCGCGACGCCGGCAACACCATCGTCGTCATCGAGCACAACCTGGACGTCATCAAAACCGCCGACTGGCTGATCGACATCGGCCCCGAAGGCGGTGCCGGCGGTGGCCGTGTGGTCGGCGTCGGCACGCCAGAAGATTTGGCGGCGAATCCGGACAGCCACACCGGGCGTTATTTGGCGCCACTGCTGAAGGCGTAGCCGCGCCGCATCTGACGTTTTACTATTCAAGCAACTTCCATTTTTATCTATCACCATGTCGTTTATCACCCTGCGCTTTCTCGCCGAACCCAGCACCGTCAACTTTGGCGGCAAAGTGCATGGCGGCACGGTGATGAAGTGGATTGACGAGGCCGGCTACGCCTGCGCCACCAGTTGGTCTAAGCGTTACTGCGTGACGGTGTATGTCGGCGGCATCCGCTTTCATCGCCCGATCATGATCGGCGACTTGGTCGAGGTCGAAGCCAAGCTGGCCTACACCGGCAACACCAGCATGAACATTTCAGTCGAAGTGCGCAGCGGCGACATGAA
>CANFWI010000059.1 GCA_947450675.1 Comamonadaceae bacterium
ACATGTGCTTCATGCACAGCCTTGTGTGCCAGCATGGGCTGACCGACGATGTCGCCGATGGCAAAGATGTGGGGCACGTTGGTACGCATCTGAATATCAACCGGAATGAAACCACGGTCGCTGACGCTGACGCCGGCTTTGTCGGCAGACAGCTTCTTGCCATTCGGCGTGCGGCCCACCGCTTGCAGCACCAAGTCGTAGGTTTGCGGCGCTGGAGCGCCCTCGCCTTCAAACGTCACTTCAATGCCGGCCGGTGTTGCTTTGGCGGCCACGGTTTTGGTCTTGAGCATGATGTTGTCAAAACGCGGCGCATTCATTTTTTGCCAGATTTTGACCAAGTCGCGATCAGCGCCTTGCATCAGGCCGTCCATCATTTCGACCACGTCAAGGCGCGCACCGAGGGTGCTGTAAACCGTGCCCATTTCCAAGCCGATGATGCCGCCGCCCAAGATGAGCATGCGTTTAGGCACTTCCTTCAGATTGAGGGCACCGGTCGAATCGACCACGCGCGGATCTTCTGGCATGAACGGCAAGCGCACGGCTTGCGAGCCGGCGGCGATGATGCACTTCTTGAACGCAATGGTTTGCTTCTTACCGGTCTGTGCTTGCGCGTCGCCGGAGGTCTCGCTGACTTCAACATGATTGGCGCCGACAAAGTTGCCGTAGCCGCGAACCACGGTGACCTTGCGCATCTTGGCCATAGCGGCCAAACCGCCGGTCAGCTTGCCAACGACTTTTTCTTTGTGCGTGCGCAATTTGTTGATGTCGAGCACGGGTTCGCCAAAGCTCACGCCGAGCGAGTCGAAATGCTTGACTTCGTCCATCACGGCGGCCACGTGCAACAGCGCTTTGGATGGGATGCAGCCGACGTTCAGGCAAACACCACCCAGGGTGGCGTAGCGTTCAACCAGGATGACTTTCAAGCCGAGGTCCGCCGCGCGGAAAGCGGCAGAGTAACCACCGGGGCCAGCGCCAAGCACCAACATGTCACACTCTAAATCGGCGCTGCCGGCGAAGCTGGCCGCGGTGGGCGCTGCGGCTGCGGGTGCACCAACTGCTGGACTGGCGGAAGCTGGCGCGCTGGCTGCGGCATCGGCGACTTCCAACATCAGCAGAACCGAACCCTCTTTGACGGCGTCACCGATCTTGACTTTGAGTTCTTTGACGACGCCGGCATGGCTGGCGGGAATTTCCATCGAGGCTTTGTCGCTCTCCACCGTGATCAGGCTTTGCTCGGCTCGGATGGTGTCGCCGGGCTTGACCAGCACTTCGATGATGGTAACTTCTGCAAAGTCGCCGATGTCTGGCACTTTGACTTCAATCAGATGGGCTTGACTCATTTACTTGCTTTCAACTTGAGGGTGAACACCTCCACCGGTCCGGCGGAGTTTTTGTCAAATTCGATGCCGGCGTGAATGCCGGCTAGGGCAATTTCGCGCGCTGTTTTGGCTTTGTCCCAGCTGTTGTGCATGGCACCCAGCGCAAAGCTGCGGCCAGAACCAACACCCCAAAATTCTTTGAATTCAAAAATTTCGCGGTAGCTGTAAAGGCCATAAATGCCCGTCGCGTTGGCGATGACGACGCTGAACTGACTCGACTCATAGGGGTCGTTGTCGTCTTCCTTGGTCTGCAAGAAAAAACTTTCTTTCAGAACCGGATGCAGCAGCGTGAAGGTGTCAAAGACTTCGTCCTTGCTGCCAAAGCGCAACTGGTCTCGCGGCAAGGAGGCCAGCGCTTTGCGCAGCACGGGGAAATGCGCAACCGTTCCGGCCATGCCGATATAGCTGCTGCCGGTCGGCGTGTCGATCTTGAAGATCTTGCTGTTCGACTCGAAGCGGCTGCTCAGCCGGGTGTCGCCGAACGTCACCAAGGTGTCGGCAGCGATCGCCACCTGACCATTTTTTTTCACCACGACAAGGGTTGTCATGTTGTGAGGCTCAGAGCAAAACGCGACGGAAGTCACCCAGAATCTGACTCAAATAGACATTGAAGCGGGCCGCAGCGGCACCGTCAATGACGCGGTGGTCATAGGACAAACTCAGCGGCAACATCAGGCGCGGCACAAACTGCTTGCCATCCCACACCGGTTCCATCGTGCTCTTAGAGACGCCCATGATGGCGACCTCAGGCGCATTGATGATCGGCAAGAAGTACTTGCCGCCAATCCCGCCAAGGCTGGAGATGGTGAAAGTAGCGCCGGTCATTTCAGCCGAGCTCAACTTGCCGTCGCGGGCTTTCTTGGCCAACTCGCCCATTTCCTGGCTCAGCTGCAAAACGCCTTTTTTGTCGGCATCGCGAATCACCGGCACCATCAAACCATTCGGCGTGTCAGCCGCAAAGCCGATGTGCCAGTAGTTTTTATAAACGATGGCATCGCCGTCGAGCGAGCTATTGAACTCAGGGTATTTTTTGAGCGTGGCCACGATGGCCTTGATCAAGAACGCCAGCATGGTGACCTTGACACCCGATTTTTCGTTCTCTTTGTTGGTCGAGACACGGAAGGCTTCGAGGTCGGTGATGTCAGCGTCGTCGTGGTTGGTGACGGCCGGAATCATGATCGCATTGCGCAGCAGATTGGCACCGCTGATCTTCTTGATGCGGCTCATCTCCTTGCGCTCGATCGGACCGAACTTGGCAAAGTCGACCTTCGGCCATGGCAACAAGCCCAAAGCGGCGCCATCGCCACCTGAGCCCGCCGGTGCTTTGGCAGCCTGCGCTTGAGTGCGAACATCGCCGGCCATAACGGACTTGGCGAAGCCTTGCACGTCATCTTGGGTGATGCGGCCTTTGAGTCCGCTGCCTTTGACTTCGGCCAACGGCACACCGATTTCACGGGCGAATTTGCGCACGGAAGGCGATGCGTGCGGCAGTTGGCCGGTCACCGCGGTGGGTTCATGCGCCGGCATCGCTGGGGCAGGCGTCGCCACTACAACGGCCGCAGCCGAAGAAGCCGATGAAGCGGGTGCGCTGACCAAGGCCACAGGCGCGGCGATTGCAGCGGCTTGCGCGACAGGTGCCGCAGGTGCGGCCACCGTCTCAGCAGCAGGCGCAGCGGCGGCCGAGGCATCAGCCTCCAGCACCAACACGATCGAGCCCTGCTTGACCTTGTCGTCCAGCTTGACGCGGAGTTCTTTGACCACGCCGCCGTGGCTCGATGGGATTTCCATCGACGCCTTGTCCGACTCGACGGTCAGCAGCGATTGGTCTGCTTTGACCGTGTCGCCCGGTTTGACCAGGATCTCGATCACTGTCACCTCGTCGAAGTCGCCAATATCGGGAACCTGAATGTCTATCAATGCCATGTTCTTAGTCTCCAGTTCGTCAGTCGCTTGAGTCGCTTCAATCACTATTCAGTCGAGGATCAAGCGTAAAGTGGGTTGATTTTGTCAGTATTGATGCCGTACTTTTTGATCGCCTCAGCCACCTTGGCAACCGGCAAGGTGCCATCTTCGCTGAGGGCCTTGAGTGCGGCCAAAACGATGTAATGGCGGTCAATCTCAAAGTGCTCACGCAGCTTGCTGCGGAAATCGCTGCGGCCAAAACCGTCGGTGCCCAACACTTTGTAGTTGCGGCCCTTTGGAATGAACGAGCGAATCTGCTCAGCGTAAGCCTTCATGTAGTCCGTTGACGCAACGATTGGACCTTCGCTCTTGCCCAGCTGCTGGCTGACAAAAGAAACACGCGGCTCAGTGGTCGGGTGCAGCAGGTTATGACGCTCGCAGTCTTGGCCTTCGCGGGTCAGCTCGTTGAAGCTTGGGCAACTCCAGACGTCAGCCGCAATGCCCCAGTCTTTTTCAAGCAACTCTTGCGCCGCCATGCTTTCACGCAGGATGGTGCCCGAACCCAGCAACTGAACCCGTTGGGCGGACTTGCCGCCCGGCTTGCACAGGTACATGCCCTTGATGATTTGCTCCTCGGTGCCAGCGGTCAAGCCGGACATCGCGTAGTTTTCATTCAACAGCGTGATGTAGAAATAGACGTTTTCTTGTTTTTCCACCATGCGTTTGAGGCCATGGTGAAGGATGACACCGACTTCGTGGGCGAAGGTCGGGTCGTAGCTGATGCAGTTGGGAATGGTGCTGGCCAAAATATGGCTGTGACCGTCTTCGTGCTGCAGGCCTTCGCCATTCAGCGTGGTCCGGCCCGAGGTGCCACCCAACAAGAAACCTCGTGCCTGCATGTCACCAGCAGCCCAGGCGAGATCGCCAATGCGCTGGAAGCCGAACATCGAGTAATACACGTAGAACGGGATCATGATCCGGTTGTTGGTGCTGTACGAAGTGGCCGCCGCAATCCAGCTGCTCATGCCGCCGGCTTCGTTGATGCCTTCTTGCAGAATCTGGCCTTTTTTGTCTTCCTTGTAGTACATCACCTGGTCTTTGTCGACAGGCGTGTACTGCTGACCATCCGGGTTGTAAATACCGATCTGACGGAACAGGCCTTCCATACCAAAGGTACGGGCTTCGTCCACTAAAATCGGCACCACGCGCGGACCCAGCGCTTGGTCACGCAGCAGCTGCGTGAGGAAACGCACATAGGCTTGCGTGGTCGAGATTTCCCGGCCTTCAGCGGTCGGGTCCATCACCGACTTGAAGGTGTCAAGCGAGGGCACGGTGAACTGCTCATCGGCCTTGACGCGGCGATGCGGCAAGTAACCGCCCAAGGCCTTGCGGCGCTCGTGCAGGTAGCGCATTTCTGGCGTGTCGTCAGCCGGTTTGTAGAACGGAATATCAGCCAGCTGGCTGTCAGGAATAGGAATGTTGAAGCGGTCGCGGAAGGCTTTGATGTCTTCATCGGCGAGCTTTTTGGTTTGGTGAACGTTGTTCTTGCCCTCGCCAATTTTGCCCATGCCAAAACCCTTGACGGTCTTGATCAGCAGCACGCTGGGTTGGCCGGTGTGGTTCACAGCGGAGTGGAAAGCGGCATAGACTTTTTGCGAGTCATGGCCACCCCGGCGCAGGTTCCAGATGTCGTCGTCGCTCATGTTGGCGACCATCTCCAGCGTCTTCGGGTCTTTGCCGAAGAAATGCTTGCGCACATAAGCGCCGTCGTTGGCTTTCAGGGCTTGGTAGTCACCGTCCACGGTGTCCATCATGACCTTACGCAAAGCGCCGTCCTTGTCACGCGCCAACAGCGGATCCCAGTTGCTGCCCCAGATCAGCTTGATGACATTCCAGCCCGCACCGCGGAATTCACCTTCCAGCTCTTGGATGATCTTGCCGTTGCCGCGCACTGGGCCGTCAAGACGCTGCAAGTTGCAATTGATGACGAAGACAAGGTTGTCGAGCTTTTCGCGTGCGGCCAAGCCAATCGCGCCCATCGACTCGACCTCGTCCATTTCGCCGTCGCCGCAGAAAACCCAGACCTTGCGGTTTTCTGTGTTGGCAATGCCGCGAGCGTGCAGGTACTTGAGAAAACGCGCTTGGTAAATCGCCATCAGGGGGCCAAGGCCCATCGACACCGTTGGAAACTGCCAGAA
Organism: Comamonadaceae bacterium; assembly: GCA_947450675.1. Classification (GTDB taxonomy): domain Bacteria; phylum Pseudomonadota; class Gammaproteobacteria; order Burkholderiales; family Burkholderiaceae_C; genus Polaromonas. Next base: position 5,480 of record CANFWI010000059.1, read on the forward strand.
ATTCGGCATGAGTTTGGGGTGTGGATAGCTCGACAAGCCCTTGCCATCGACCTCTTGGCGGAAGTTCAACAACTGCTCTTCGGTCAGACGACCTTCAAGGTAAGCCCGCGCATAAACGCCCGGTGACACGTGACCCTGAATGTAGAGGCAATCACCGCCATGGTTTTCACTTTCGGCGTGCCAGAAATGGTTGAAGCCGGCACCGAACATGCTGGCCAGCGAGGCAAACGAGCCGATGTGACCGCCCAAGTCACCGCCATCGACGGGGTGCAGACGGTTCGCCTTGACGACCATCGCCATGGCGTTCCAGCGCATGTAGGCGCGCAGTCGGCCTTCGATTTCGAGGTTGCCCGGTGAGCGCTCCTCCTGGTCTGCTTCAATCGTGTTGACATAGCCGGTGTTGGCCGAGAACGGCATGTCAATGCTTTTTTGACGCGCATGTTCGAGCAATTGCTCCAAAAGAAAGTGAGCACGTTCAGGGCCTTCACTCTCGATCACAGCAGACAGCGCGTCCATCCATTCACGGGTTTCTTGGTTGTCCTTGTCTAAGGAAGCGCCGTTGTCGGCTTGTTGCGGGCTGGCAGCCATGTTTGTCTCCTGCTTATTGAAAATAGCGATTTTTGGATCGATCTTGTGGGCCGAATCAGCGTCTGAACGCGAACCCGGCTTCAAGCTTGCCTACAAATTAGTTTGTAAACGCAATTTTGTCCACGGCTGCAAGTTTCTCATATTATTTCGAACATTTCAAATAGTGCTCTATGATTTCACATTAAGAAAAATCAACCAGTGCCAGCAGATTTTCACAGGCTCCCGCCTAGCCACCCATCCACTCCTATAAACTGAACGGTCAACATGGCAGCCAACGACACACCCTCCCGCACCGCTCAGAGCAAAGAAAGCAGCCCGACCCTCAGTTGGATGCGCTGGTGGCGCAGCTGGTGGGCGAAGCAATCTCTGTCGCGCCAAGACCGTTACATTACCTTAGGGCCACTGCTCTCCGTGGTGTTGTTTTTGGCCGCCGTGATTGCTGCCTTTGGCTATTTACGGATCGAAGAAATTGACCGCGGGCACGAAGCGGTTCGACGCGATGTTGAATATGCGCAGCAGCGTTTACGGTTACGGCTGCTTGAGCGGCAAGAACAGTTGATGCGACTGGGCCGCGACATCTCCAACAAAGAAGTCAACCAAGCCGAGTTCGTCTCGCAGGCTGAGTCGCTGATCAACCAATACCCAGAGCTACTGGCCGTCACGTGGGTCGACTCGAAACGCCGCGTGCGGGTGGCCTATGTCTCCTCCAGCGCCAACGCAGCGCAATTGCGCGCCAATGGCGAACAACTCAAAAGCGGTGAGACCGATGCCACTTACGGGCTCGCGCGGGATCTGCGTCAACCGGTGTATTCAAGGCCAATGACATTGCGCAACGACAGCGGCACCGTCGCACCGACGCTGCAGCTGCAATTGCCGCTCGACGAGCAAGGCCAATTCGACGGCGTCATCTTGGGTGAGTTTTCCATTGATGGACTTTTGCGATTTGGCGTGCCCACGGAAGTCAGCGCTAAATACGCCGTCGCATTGATAGATGATCAAGGTGTTGTGCTCGCCGGCTCATTGCCGCCGCCGCGCACATCGGCGGCTCGGCTTTTGCCTTGGACCGACGCAGCACCCGTCTACGAAATCCCCGTCTCTCCCATTGGCAATGGACTTTTGATCAGAGCCCAGGGGTATCGGGCCTCACTGGGCGTCGTGGGCAGCGGTTTTTTCTGGTTGGTTTCAGCCTTGAGCGCCTTGACGGTGTGGATGCTGCTCGGCACTTGGCGTCACACGCGGCGCCGGGTGCAGGCGCAGGAAGCGCTGGTCACTGAAACAAACTTTAGGCGGGCGATGGAAAACTCCATGCTCACGGGCATGCGTGCGCTCGACCTGCAAGGCCGCATCACCTACGTCAACCCGGCTTTTTGCAAAATGACAGGGTGGAATGAAGATGAACTGATGGGCCGCGTCGCGCCCTTCCCTTATTGGCCGGAACAAGACCGCGAATGGCTGGCCGGCCGGCTGGAAGACGAGCTCAAAGGTCGCTCAACGCAAGGGGGTTTTGAAGTGCGCGTCAAGCGCAAAAGCGGCGAGATATTTGATGCCCGCATGTACGTCTCGCCACTGGTCGATCCCCGCGGACAGCAAGCCGGCTGGATGACCTCCATGACCGACATCACCGTTTCAAAAAGAATTCGGGAAGAGCTGTCCAACTCTTACGAACGCTTCACGACAGTGCTGGAAGGACTGGACGCGGCGGTCTCCGTGGCACCCCTCGGTGGCGAGGAATTATTGTTTGCCAACAAGCTTTATCGCGCCTGGTTTAGCAGCGCGGTGTCAGGTCACATCAACCTGATCGCCCAAGCTGGCATGCCCCCCGTCACGCCAACAGAAGATGCTCTGGATGTAGACGGTTTGGCCGGACTGCCGACAGACGAGCTGACCACAGCCCAGTCCGAAAATGCGGAGGTCTTTGTGCCCGAGCTGGGTAAATGGCTGGAGGTGCGCTCACGCTATCTGACATGGGTCGATGGCCGATTGGCGCAGATGGTCATTGCCACGGACATCACGCCGCGTCGGCATGCTGAAGAGCTGGCCGCACTGCAAGCCGACCGCGCGCAGTCAGCCAGTCGACTCATCACCATGGGCGAAATGGCGTCTAGCGTGGCGCATGAACTCAACCAGCCCTTGACCGCCATCAACAACTATTGCAACGGCATGGTGTCGCGCATTCAGGGCAACAACATCACCACCGAAGACCTGCTCGGCGCGCTCGAAAAAACCGCCCGTCAAGCACAGCGGGCCGGGCAGATCATTCAGCGCATCCGTTCGTTTGTGAAGCGCAGTGAACCCAATCGCAGTTTGGCTGACGTCGCCACCATGGTCAGCAATGCACTGGAGCTCGCCGAAATCGAACTGCGCCGTCACAACGTCCGTCTGACCCACTACATCGCTGCTCGCTTACCGCCGATTCTTGTCGATCCGATCCTGATTGAGCAGGTCTTGATCAACCTGATGAAGAACGCCGCAGAGTCGATTGAACAAGCCAAGCGGCCAAGTTCCCGCCGCAGCGTTGAACTCCGCGTGGTGCCCAAACAGATTGAAGACCAGAGCGTGGTGGCGTTTTCAATCCTCGATTCAGGTCAAGGTTTGTCGCCTGAAGTCACGGCCCGGCTGTATGAGGCCTTTTACTCGACCAAGGCCGAAGGCATGGGCATAGGCCTCAAGCTCTGCCGCAGCATCGTGGAGTCTCACCACGGGCGAATGCACGCGGAGAACATCTACAATGCCGATGAGGTTGTGGGCTGTCGGTTCACCTTCTGGCTCCCGGTCAAACCCCTGCTCACAGCCGTCCCCACGATTGCAGACATAGCAAACGCGAAAGACGGCAAAGGCACACATTGATGGTTAAAGGATTTGCATGAGCTTGATTCCGAAAAAAGGCACTGTCTACGTTGTCGATGATGATGAAGCCGTACGCGATTCTCTTCAGTGGTTGTTAGAAGGCAAGGATTACCGGGTGCGTTGCTACGACTCGGCAGAAACTTTTCTGAGCCGCTATGACGCACGCGAAGTCGCCTGTTTGATCGTCGACATCCGCATGGGCGGCATGACCGGGCTCGAGCTGCAAGACCGTCTGGTCGAAAAAAAATCCCCGCTACCCATCGTCTTCATCACCGGCCACGGCGACGTCCCGATGGCCGTCGACACGATGAAAAAAGGCGCGATGGATTTCATCCAAAAGCCATTCCAAGAAGAGGCTCTGGTGAATCTGGTGGAGCGCATGCTGGACCAAGCCAAAGAAGCCTTCAGTGAACACCAATACTCTGCCAGCCGGGACGCCCTGCTGGCCAAACTCACCTCGCGTGAAGCGCAGGTGCTGGAACGCATCGTCGCCGGCCGACTGAACAAACAAATTGCTGACGACCTCGGCATCAGCATCAAAACGGTCGAAGCTCATCGCGCCAACATCATGGAAAAGCTGAACGCCAACACGGTGGCTGACCTGTTGAAAATCGCTTTGGGTTCGACGACGACCAAAGCCTGAACACATGACCGCACAACTCATTGATGGCAACGCCCTTTCCGCCCAACTGCGCGCCGATATAGCCCGCCGAGCCGCCGCCCTTCGCGCCAAAGGCATCATCCCTGGGCTGGCCGTGATTCTGGTGGGGGACAGCCCCGCCAGTCAGGTCTATGTTCGCAACAAAGTCAAAGGCTGCAACGACAACGGCCTGCACTCGGTACTGGAGCAATACCCCGCCGACTTGACCGAAGCCGCCTTGCTGGCACGCGTCGAAGCGCTCAACCAAGACCCGGCTATTCACGGCATCTTGGTGCAGTTGCCGCTGTCCCAACACATCGACGCGCAAAAAGTCATTGAAGCCATTTCGCCAGCCAAAGACGTGGATGGTTTTCACGTTGCCAGTGCTGGCGCCCTGATGGTCGGACAACCCGGTTTTTGGCCGTGCACGCCTTACGGTTGCATGAAGATGCTCGAATCACTGAACGGCGGCAAAGGCTACGACCTGCGCGGCAAGCATGCGGTGGTGATTGGTCGCAGCAACATCGTCGGCAAACCGATGGCCCTGATGCTGCTGCAGCAAAACGCCACCGTCACCATCTGCCACAGTGCCACCGCCAACCTCAAAGCCATGACCTTGCAGGCGGATGTGATCGTCGCCGCGGTGGGCAAGCGCAACGTGCTGACGGCCGACATGGTCAAGCCGGGCGCGGTGGTGATTGACGTTGGCATGAACCGCAACGACGAAGGCAAGCTCTGCGGTGATGTGGACTTTGCCGGCGTCAAAGAAGTCGCTGGTTACATCACACCAGTGCCGGGGGGTGTCGGCCCGATGACCATCACGATGTTGCTGGTCAACACCCTGGAAGCCGCTGAGCGGGCGGCTTAAAAAGCTTCAGCCGCTGAACATTTCAGGGCTGCGCCAGTCAGAGGCGTGTGCGTGTCAAGCGCCACAAAAGCCAGCTGGCACACAGCCACTGCCCCAAGTACATGGCGCTGCCCAAGCCATGCCAAAGACGCAGGTTGCCTCCGGTGGAGCGCGCGCTGACAATCAGCGGCGCCACCCCAAACTCAACCAGCAAGGCCAGCAACATACCCGCTACCACCCAAGCCATGGCGGCGCGTGATTCAGGCACCACCTCCACGTCGTCTCTTGTGTTGAGCAACATCAGCAGCAGCATGGCGCAAACCACGGACAGCCACGTTTGGGCCGTGAACAGTTTGGCGGCCATGGCGCCAGCTTCAGCCGGCGAGCCCAGATGCGTGAACAGCATCGGCACCACGACAAAACCCAAACCGCTCAGGCTGCCCCACCACAGCGCCGCCAGCAAAACAACGAAGCGCGCTTTCACAGCCCGCGTCAGATGTAGTGAACCGCCATGATTTCATAGCGCTTGATGCCGCCAGGGGCCACCACTTCAGCGGTGTCGCCCTCGGCCTTACCGATCAAAGCCCGCGCAATCGGTGAGCTGATGTTGACAAGACCCAACTTCAGATCCGCTTCGTCTTCACCGACAATTTGGTAGGTCACCTTGTCGCCGGTGTCTTCGTCTTCCAGCGCAACCGTTGAACCAAACACCACTTTGCCGCCGGCATCGACGGACACCGGGTCGATGATTTGCGCGGCTGACAACTTGCCTTCAATTTCCTGGATGCGGCCTTCGATGAAGCCCTGGCGGTCTTTCGCCGCGTCGTATTCAGCGTTTTCGCTGAGGTCGCCCTGCGCGCGTGCTTCGGCAATCGCGTTGATCACCCAAGGGCGGTCGACGGTTTTCAACTGGTGAAGCTCGACTTTGAGTTTTTCTGCGCCGCGCGTGGTGATAGGAATCGTCGTCATGGTTTTGGCTCCAACAAAAGCGAAACCGCCACCAGTCACCTGGCAGCGGCGTGTTCTTCAAAAAATCAGTTTAATGCAAATACGCAGAAATACCGGCGTCAGGCCAACTGGGCGTGTAACTCTTGCAGCGACACCACACTCAGGTTGTCCATGTGCACCATGCCTTGCACGGCAGCTTCAGCACCGGCGATGGTGGTGAAGGTCGTCACCCGGGCCAACAAGGCCGAGGTGCGAATCTGCCGCGAATCGGCAATTGCATTGCGACGCTCTTCGACGGTGTTGATGACCAGCACAATATCGTTGTTCTTGATCATGTCGACCACGTGTGGCCGGCCTTCGGTGACCTTGTTCACCACACCGCAGGCAATGCCAGCAGCGTTGATCGCCGCGGCCGTGCCTTTGGTGGCCACCAAGTCAAACTTCAGCGCGACCAGCGCACGGGCGACTTCGACCGCGCGCGGCTTGTCGTTGTTCTTGACCGTCAGAAAGACGCGGCCAGCGGTCGGCAGCTTGGTGCCGGCACCGAGTTGCGACTTCACAAAAGCCTCGCCAAAGGTCTTGCCGACGCCCATCACTTCACCCGTCGACTTCATCTCAGGGCCGAGGATGGTGTCAACACCTGGGAACTTGACGAACGGGAACACCGCTTCTTTCACGCTGAAATAAGGCGGCGTGACTTCATGGGTGATGCCCTGCGACGCCAAGGACTGGCCAGCCATGCAGCGTGCGGCCACCTTGGCCAACTGGATGCCGGTGGCTTTGCTGACAAACGGCACAGTGCGGGAAGCGCGTGGATTGACTTCGAGCACGTAAATCACGTCCGAGCCGTCAATGTGCTGAATCGCGAACTGCACGTTCATCAAGCCGACCACATTCAGCGCCTTCGCCATGGCGGCGGTTTGACGCTTGATTTCGGTGACGGTTTCGGTGCTCAAGGAATACGGCGGCAGCGAACAAGCCGAATCACCGCTGTGAACACCGGCCTGCTCAATATGCTCCATCACACCGCCGATGAAGGTGGCGCCAACCGAGTCACGGATGCAATCGACATCGCATTCAATCGCGTCATTCAAAAAGCGATCCAGCAACACCGGTGAGTCGTGGCTGACCTTGACCGCTTCGCGCATGTAGCGCTCGAGATCACGCTGCTCGTGCACGATTTCCATCGCACGGCCACCCAGCACATAGCTGGGGCGAACCACCAGCGGATAACCGAGAGCCGCGGCTTTTTCAAGCGCTTCAGGCTCGGTGCGCGCGGTGGCGTTGGGCGGCTGACGCAGCTTGAGTTCGTGCAGCAACTTTTGAAAGCGCTCACGGTCTTCGGCAGCATCGATCATGTCGGGCGAGGTGCCGATGATCGGCACACCGTTGGCTTCGAGATCCAGCGCCAACTTCAAAGGCGTCTGGCCACCGTACTGAACGATGACGCCAAACGGTTTTTCTTTGTCGACAATTTCGAGCACGTCTTCCAGCGTCAGCGGTTCAAAGTACAGCCGGTCAGAGGTGTCGTAGTCGGTTGAAACCGTCTCGGGATTGCAGTTGACCATGATGGTCTCGTAGCCGTCTTCGCGCATGGCCATGGCGGCGTGGACGCAGCAATAGTCAAACTCGATGCCTTGGCCGATGCGGTTCGGACCGCCGCCCAAGACCATGATTTTCTTTTTATCCGTCGGCGCGGCTTCGCACTCGCTGCTGGTGTTCAGAGGGTGTGCAGACTCGTAGGTCGAGTACAGGTAGGCGGTGTTGGTTTCGAACTCAGCAGCACAAGTGTCAACACGCTTGTAAACCGGGCGCACACCCAGCGCAATGCGCTTCTCGCGAATGGCGGTGTCGGTGGTCTTGAGCTGCCTGGCGAGGCGACGGTCTGAAAAGCCTTTTTGCTTCAGCGCGCGCAGCGTGACGGCGTCGATCTTGTCGAGTGTCGTGGTTTCCAGCTCCAGTTCGATCTTGACGATCTGCTCGATCTGTACCAAAAACCAGCGGTCGATCTTCGTCAGTGCAAAGACTTCTTCCACACTCAGGCCCATGGCAAACGCATCGCCCACGTACCAAATGCGGTCAGGACCCGGCGCGCCGAGTTCTTTCTCCAGCACTTCGCGGTCTTGCGTTTTTTCGTTCATGCCATCAACGCCGACTTCCAGCCCGCGCAAGGCTTTCTGAAACGATTCTTGGAAAGTCCGGCCCATGGCCATGACTTCGCCAACCGACTTCATCTGCGTCGTCAGGCGTGAATCAGCGGTGGGGAATTTCTCAAATGCGAAACGGGGAATCTTGGTCACCACGTAATCGATGCTCGGCTCAAAACTGGCTGGCGTTGCGCCACCGGTGATGTCGTTGCGCAACTCATCCAGCGTGTAGCCAATGGCCAGCTTGGCCGCCACTTTGGCGATCGGAAAGCCAGTGGCTTTGGAGGCCAATGCCGAAGAGCGCGAGACACGCGGATTCATCTCGATCACGACCATGCGGCCGTCATCCGGGTTGATCGAGAACTGCACGTTCGAACCGCCCGTGTCGACGCCGATTTCGCGCAGCACAGCCAAAGAGGCGTTGCGCAGAATTTGGTATTCCTTGTCGGACAAGGTCTGAGCTGGCGCGACGGTGATCGAGTCACCGGTGTGCACACCCATCGGGTCTAAGTTTTCAATCGAGCAGACGATGATGCAGTTGTCGGCTTTGTCGCGGACCACTTCCATCTCGTATTCTTTCCAACCCAGCAGCGACTCTTCGATCAAGAGCTCGTTGGTCGGCGAGGCTTCGAGTCCGCGTTTGCAGATTTCTTCAAACTCTTCTGGGTTGTAGGCAATGCCGCCGCCGGTGCCGCCCAGCGTGAAACTGGGGCGAATGACGGTGGGGAAACCCAGCGTTTTTTGCACGGCCCAAGATTCGTCCATGGTGTGCGCAATGCCGGAGCGGGCCGAGCCGAGACCGATCTTGGTCATCGCATCTTTGAACTTCAACCGGTCTTCGGCTTTGTCGATGGCTTCGGGCGTGGCACCGATCAGCTCGACGCTGTATTTTTCCAAGACACCGTTGCGCCACAGGTCGAGCGCG
>CANFWI010000060.1 GCA_947450675.1 Comamonadaceae bacterium
CAAGGATGGTCTGCTGTAGTGCGTAATTACCAACCCTACACCCCCTCAGGAGCGGATTATGGCCGTCCAACAGAACAAAAAATCACCTTCCAAGCGCGGTATGCACCGTTCGCACAATGCCTTGAACGTTCCTGGCATTGCCGTGGAATCCACCACGGGCGAAATCCATTTGCGTCACCACATCAGCCCAACCGGCTTTTACCGTGGCCGCAAGGTTTTGAAAACCAAGTCAGAAGCGTAATTCACGCTTCTAAAACCGGGCCCGCACTTATCCTGCGGGCTTTTGTTTTGCTGCACACCCTTTTATTGATTGCACCGGTCTCATCATGATCAGGATCGCTGTTGATGCCATGGGAGGGGATTTCGGTCCCTCGGTGACCGTCCAGGCCAGCTTGGCTTTTCTGGGCAGTCATCCGGACTCGGTCGTTTTACTCGTCGGCTTAGAGGCTGTTTTGTCACAGCAAGCGCAGTTTGCGGCCTTGCAGGCACACCCGCGCTGTCAAATCGTTGCGGCCTCTGAAGTCGTGACGATGGATGACTCCATCGAAGTGGCCTTGCGGCGCAAAAAAGATTCGTCCATGCGCGTCGCTGTGCAGCAGGTCAAAGGCGCTGCTGCTGATGCCGCTGTCTCGGCGGGCAACACCGGTGCGCTGATGGCGATTTCACGCTACGTGCTGAAAACGCTCGACGGCATTGACCGCCCCGCCATCGCCACCCAACTTCCAAATGCCGCTGGCGGCGCGACCACTGTGCTTGATCTGGGTGCTAACGTGGATTGCAGCGAGCACCACTTGTTGCAGTTTGCGGTGATGGGTTCGGCTCTGGTGTCTGCTGTGTCTGGTTTGACGGCGCCCAGCGTCGGCTTGCTCAATATCGGCGAAGAAGCCATCAAAGGCAGCGAAGTCATTAAAAAAGCCGGTGAACTGCTGCGATCTGCATCGCAATCGGGCGATCTGAACTTTTTCGGCAATGTCGAAGGCAATGATATTTTCAAGGGCACAACCGACATCGTTGTGTGCGATGGATTTGTTGGCAACGTGGCCTTGAAGGCCAGCGAGGGCTTGGCCGGCATGATCGGCAGCTTCATGAAAGCTGAGTTCTCCCGGAATATATTCACCAAAATGGCGGCTTTGTTTGCTTATCCGGTGCTATCTGCGTTTAAAAAACGCGTTGACCATCGTCGCTACAACGGTGCTGCTTTGTTGGGTTTGCGTGGCCTAGTGTTCAAAAGCCACGGGTCAGCAGACGCTTTCGCCTTTGAGCGGGCGCTGAATCGCGCTTATGATGCAGCCCGTAACAACCTGCTGGGGAAAGTGAAAGAGCGCATCGCTCACGCTGCACCCTTGTTGGCCCATGCTGCAGCGGTGAGTCCGGTCGATGTTGCAGCGCCAGTCGTATTGGCAGCTGCGCTTTCACTGCCGCTGCAGAACCCTGTCCACTGACGATTCTTCGTCTCTTCGAGTGAGTCCTGAATGAGCCGTTTTTCCCGCATCACGGGCACGGGCAGTTATCTGCCGCCACGCCGTCTGACCAATGCCGATCTGGCCACCGAACTCGCCGCCAAAGGCGTCGAGACGTCGGATGAATGGATCGTCGAGCGGACCGGTATCCGGGCCCGCCACTTTGCTGATCCCGGCGTTTGCGTCAGTGATCTGGCCTTGCAGGCTTGCCTGCGTGCCCTCGAAGCCGCTGGCCGCGACGCCAGTGAAATTGACCTCATCATCGTGGCAACGTCGACGCCTGACATGGTGTTCCCGTCAGCCGCCTGTATTTTGCAAAGCAAGCTGGGCAATGTGGGTGCTGCGACCTTTGACGTGCAGGCCGTTTGCAGTGGTTTTATTTACGCCCTGACCGTGGCTGATGCGCTGATCAAGACTGGCACAGCGAACAAAGCGCTGGTGATTGGTGCCGAAGTGTTTTCGCGCATTCTTGATTTTTCAGACCGCACCACCTGCGTGTTGTTTGGCGATGGCGCCGGCGCTGTGGTGCTTGAAGCCTCTGATGTGCCAGGAATCTTGGCGACCGATATTCATGCCGATGGCAAGTATTCCAATATTTTGTGTGTGCCTGGCCATGTCTCTGGCGGTCAGGTCACAGGCAGCCCGATGCTGACCATGGACGGCCAAGCGGTGTTCAAGTTGGCCGTGGGCGTGCTTGAAGACACGGCGCGTGCCGTGTTAGAAAAAGCAGGCAAAACCCAAGCCGACATTGACTGGCTGATCCCGCATCAAGCGAATATTCGCATCATGCAAAACACGGCCAAAAAACTCAAACTCGCGCCTGAAAAAATGATCGTCACGGTGGACCAGCATGGCAACACCTCGGCTGCCTCTATTCCGTTGGCTTTGGATGTGGCTGTGCGCAGCGGCAAAGTCCAGCAAGGCGACACGCTCTTGTTAGAAGGCGTTGGCGGCGGCTTCACCTGGGGCGCGGTGCTACTCGATTACTAAGATGTAAGCCGGCTGAATGTGTTCAGCGCAGCTTATGCAGAGACTTTGCGGAGATTTTTTTTGAAACCATTTGCTTTTATTTTTCCGGGTCAAGGTTCCCAGTCTGTCGGCATGCTCGACGCATGGGGTGACCACCCTGTGGTGGCGCAAACCTTGGCTGAAGCCTCAGATGCTCTGGGCGAAGACCTCGGCCTGCTGATCAAACAAGGCCCTAAAGAAACGTTGGCGCTGACCACCAACACACAGCCCGTGATGCTGGTGGCTGCCGTCGCCGCCTACCGTGTGTGGATGTCTGAAACAGGTGCGCTGCCTGCTGCCGTGGCGGGACATTCGCTGGGCGAGTACTCGGCTTTGGTGGCGTCCGGTGTGTTGACCTTGTCGCAGGCCACGCCGCTGGTGCGTTTTCGCGCCCAAGCCATGCAAGATGCTGTGCCCGTCGGTGTCGGTGCGATGGCGGCCATTTTGGGCATGGAGGCGGCCAAGGTCATCGAAGGTTGTGCTGAAGCGGTGCGCAGCTTTGGCCTTGGCTCGGCTGAAGTGGTCGAGGCGGTCAATTTCAATGATGCCGGGCAGACCGTGATTGCTGGCAGCAAGGCCGCCGTCGACAAGGCCTGCGAAGTCCTCAAGGCCAACGGTGCCAAGCGCGCTCTGCTGCTGTCGGTGTCCGCGCCTTTCCACTCCAGCCTGATGAAGCCGGCGGCTGAAAAACTCCGGGAAAAACTCGCCACAGTGGTTTTGGCTGCGCCGCAAATCCCGGTGGTCAACAATATCGATGTGGCGGTCGAGACCGATCTCGATCGGATTCGTGACGCGCTGTATCGGCAGGCTTTTGGCCCGGTCCGTTGGGTTGAATGCGTGCAAGCGATCAAGGCCCGTGGCGTGACGACGCTGGTTGAATGCGGGCCCGGCAAGGTGCTCGCCGGCATGGTCAAGCGCATTGATGCCGAGCTCACAGGCGCGGCCCTTTTTGATCCTACGAGTCTCACGGATGTGAAGACTCTCTTAACGAACGAAGCAGCATGACTGACAAAAAATTAGAAGGCCAGTTGGCGCTGGTCACCGGCGCCTCGCGCGGCATTGGTGCGGCCATCGCGCTGGAACTCGCCAAGCGCGGCATGAAGGTCATCGGCACCGCCACCACCGACGAAGGTGCGGCCAAAATATCCAACACGCTGTCGAGCTTTCCGGGCTGCGCCGGCAAAAACCTGAACGTCACTGACGGCCCCGCCATCGAAGCCTTGGTCGACAGTTTGGTCAAGGAACACGGCGGCTTGCAAGTGCTGGTCAACAACGCCGGTATCACGCGCGACATGCTGGCCATGCGCCTGAAAGACGACGACTGGGATGCCGTGCTCGACACCAATCTCAAAGCCGTGTTTCGCATGAGCCGCGCCGTCATGCGGACCATGATGAAGCAGCGCTATGGTCGCATCATCAGCATCACCTCGGTGGTCGGCGCTTCTGGCAATGCTGGACAAGCCAATTACGCCGCCGCCAAAGCGGGCGTTGCCGGCATGACCCGCGCCCTGGCCCGCGAATTAGGTTCACGCGGCATCACGGTGAACTGCATTGCCCCCGGTTTTATTGAAACCGACATGACCGCCAACCTGCCTGAAGAGCAGCAAAAAGCCTTGCTGAGTCAGATCCCGCTGGGTCATTTGGGCAAGCCACAAGACATTGCGCATGCGGTCGCGTTTGTGGCGAGCCCAGAGGCGAGCTACATCACTGGCCAAGAGATTCACGTCAACGGCGGCATGTACATGTAAGCTGGGGCAAGCCCTAAAAACCAGCCGGTTCGCATCCGTCCGGCAGGCCTGCTGAGATTCATCTCTCTTACCGGCTAAAATCACGGATTAATTCAACAACCCTTAGAGGGAACTATGAGCGATATCGAATCACGCGTTAAGAAAATCATTGCTGAGCAACTGGGCGTTGAAGAAGGCCAAGTCACCAGCGAAAAATCGTTTGTGGCCGATCTGGGCGCAGACTCTCTTGACACGGTCGAGCTGGTGATGGCACTCGAAGACGAGTTTGGCATCGAGATCCCAGACGAAGATGCAGAAAAAATCACGACCGTTCAGAACGCGATTGATTACGCCAACACCCATCAAAAAGCCTGAACTGGCTTCCCCCTGACTTTGAAAGGCCGTTCGCGGCCTTTTGAGTTTTTATTGAGGATTTGCGCATGAGCCGTCGTCGCGTCGTCGTGACAGGTCTGGGGTGCATCAGCCCGGTGGGTAACACCGTGGCTGACTCCTGGAACAGCCTGCTTGCCGGAACATCAGGGATTGATCAGATCACGCACTTTGATCCGAGCACTTTTTCCTGCAAATTTGCCGGTGAAGTCAAAGGCTTCAACATCACGGATTACATCCCTGAAAAAGAAGCCCGCCACATGGACCGATTCATCCACTTGGGCATGGCCGCAGCCATGCAGGCGGTGGCTGACAGCGGCTTGCCAACGGGCGATGACCTGAGCTATGAGATGGCCACACGCATCGGTTGCAATGTCGGTTCGGGCATTGGCGGTTTGCCGATGATCGAGCAGACGCATACCGAGTTGCTGAACAGGGGGGCACGGCGGATTTCACCATTTTTCGTGCCAGCGTCCATCATCAACATGATCTCCGGTCATGTGTCTATCAAGTACGGTTTCAAGGGTCCCAACATTGCCGTCGTGACCGCTTGCACAACCGGTCTGCACGCCATTGGCCTGTCGGCCCGGATGATCGAGTACGGTGATTGCGATGTGATGGTGGCTGGCGGCGCGGAAGCGACGATCTCGCCTTTGGGCTTGGGCGGTTTTGCCTCGGCTCGTGCACTGTCAACCCGCAATGACGATCCCAAGACTGCTTCGCGGCCGTGGGACAAAGATCGGGACGGCTTTGTGCTGGGCGAGGGCGGCGGTGTGCTGGTGCTCGAAGAGTACGAACACGCCAAGGCTCGCGGTGCCAAAATTTACGCTGAGTTGACCGGTTTTGGCATGAGCGGTGACGCTTATCACATGACCACGCCAGATGAAGACGGCCCGCGCCGTTCGATGGCCATGGCACTGAAAAACGCCGGCGTCAATGCCGACGAAGTTCAGTACCTGAACGCTCATGGCACCTCGACGCCACTGGGTGACTTGAACGAAACCAACGCCATCAAGGCTGCCTTTGGTGATCATTCTAAAAACTTGGTGGTGAGTTCGACCAAGTCCATGACCGGTCACTTGCTTGGCGGCGCTGGCGGTGTTGAATCAGTGTTCACCGTGCTGTCTCTGTATCACCAGAAAATTCCGCCGACCATCAACATCTTCAATCAAGATCCGGCTTGCGATCTGGACTACTGCGCCAATACAGCGCGGGACGTGAAGATCGACGTGGCGGTCAAGAACAATTTTGGTTTTGGCGGTACCAACGGTTCGCTGGTGTTCAAGCGGGTTTGAAGCCGCTTTGGTCACAGTTCTCGCGGTCTGAGTTCATACTCCATTGAAGCTGACCCTGCACAGCGCCCCACCGTTTGTATACCCGTTGGGGCGTTCGCGTTTTCTGGGCTGTCTATTGCTGTTTGGCTGGTTGTTTGCAGCTGGCGTCACCGGGTGGTGGTGGCATGCTTCGGCGGCGACCGATTGGCGTCCCCTGCTGGGGTGCGCGGCCTTGTTGGTCGCCCTGGCGGTGATGGCGACCGGCTGGCAACGCGCGCCGGTGGGGCGCTTGCAGTGGGATGGTCAGCGCTGGCGCTGGGAAAGTTGGGTTTACCGCAGTGGAACGGCGCTGGAGCCGCCGGTGGTGCTGCTGGATGTTCAGTTCGCGCTGTTGCTCAGGCTCGACAATCAGGCCGGCGCCGTCTGGTGGTTGTGGGCCGAACAGTCCGCATCGCCAGCGCGTTGGCTCGACTTGCGCCGCGCTGTCTTTGCCAAGCACAGGCCCACAACTTTGCAGGACTCTGAAGCGCTTGAACGCGCTCTTGGGGAACAAGCCGCTACAGTGGAGCATCCTCACTCCGTACCGCCCCGACCGTTTTGATGCATCCCGACAAGTCCTCTACCACCGTCAGCAGCGGCGACAGCGATGCCCAGCTGGTTGAGCGGGCTGTGGCGGGCGATCAAAAGGCCTTCGAATTACTCGTCATCAAATACGAACGTCGCGTTCAGCGTCTGATCGGCCGGATGGTGCGCGACGTTGATCTGGTGGAGGATATTGCTCAGGAAACGTTCATTCGGGCTTACCGAGCGCTGGCTCAGTTCCGAGGCGACGCCCAGTTCTACACCTGGCTCTACCGGATTGCCGTGAACACGGCCAAAAAATTCTTGATGGACCTGAAGCGCAACCCGACGGTTTCAGAAAATTTCTTCAAATCAGCCGATGACGATGAAACTTCGCGGGTAGAAAACGAACTAACAAGTCCGGAAACGCCTGAGGCCGTGTTGGCCAGCAAGGAAATTGCTGAAATGGTCAACAGTGCGATGGACGCCTTGCCCGAAGAGTTGCGGCAAGCGATCACGTTGCGGGAGATTGAAGGCCTGACCTATGAAGAAATTGCAGATGCCATGAATTGCCCCATCGGAACCGTGCGCTCACGGATTTTCAGGGCCCGTGAGGCCATCTCCTTGAAGATCAAGCCGATGCTGGAGAACCAGTCGGGGAAACGCTGGTAAATGTAGTTGATTCACCTAACTTGAAACCTTGAACCTTCTTCGAATTTTATGAAGACAATTCTTTCGAATGCCGACGTTGGTGACCGTATTTCTGCGCTGGCAGACGGCGAACTGCTCGGCGAAGAATTTGCCCAAGCGCTGGCCGCTTGCGAAAACGACCCGGCTCTGCAGGCCCGTTGGCATGACTACCATCTGATTGGTGACGTGTTGCGCTCGCCTGACTTGCTCGTCACGCGCAGCACGTCGCCATTTTTAATGCGTTTGCAAAGCCGGCTGGCGCAAGAAGTTGTGCAGCCAGTGGCGCCAACGGAGGTTTCGCTGCCGATGCAAGTTGCCGCGAATGATTCTATTTTCCGTTGGAAGATGGTGGCTGGCGTGGCGTCCATGGCGGCGGTTGCGGTGATGGTCTGGATGCTGGCTGTGCCGACAGCTTTAACAGGCCCGCAAATCGCGCAGAGTCCGGCGACGACCGACTCCATGTTGGTGGACTCGCCGCAGGGCTTGATGGTGCGTGACGCCCGTCTCGATGAAATGTTGGCCGCGCACAAGCAAGTGGGCGGAAACTCTGCCTTGCAAATGCCATCCGGATTTTTGCGCAATGCCACTTTTGAAACATCGTCCGATGCGCGTCGCTGAGCGTTGCGGCAAAAGCATGTGGCTCGCGCTGGCCTTGGGTTGGGCCAGTGCGGTGTTCACGTTGCCCGCTGCGGCAACACCGCCGGTGGGTGTGCCGCTGACAGCGGCAGCCTCACCTGACAAGGCGGCTGAGCCTGCCAACATCACCGATTGGCTCATGCGCATGCACGAGGCTTCGCGCAAACGCTCCTACGTTGGCACCTTTGTGGTGTCGTCGGCTGGGGCCATGTCGAGCGCCCGCATCTGGCACGTTTGTCAGGGCGACCAGCAAGTCGAGCGGGTTGAGACGCTGACGGGCCCTGCGCGTTCGGTGTACAGGCACAACAAGCAGGTGCACACCTTCATGCCGGACAGCAAGGTGATGCTCAGCGAGCATCGGGAGTCGCTGGGCATGTTCCCCGATTTGTTGACGTCTGCAGGCAGCGGCATGGCCGGTTTTTACACGGCCAAAGCCGTCGGCCATGAGCGGGTCGCCGGGATTCAGACCGACGTTGTCGAGTTGCGGCCGAAAGACAATTTACGCTTCGCGTACCGCATTTGGTCCGAAACAAAAAGTGGCCTGGTGCTCAAGTTGCAAACGCTGAACGCACAAGACCAAGTGCTCGAGCAGGCGGCATTTTCTGAGCTGCAGCTCGATGTGCCGCTGAAAATGGACAAGCTGTTGCAAATGATGGGGAATACAGACGGCTATCGGGTTGAGAAGCTCAAGCTGCTCAAAACCACTGCCGACGCTGAAGGCTGGGTGTTGAAGACGCCTGTGGCGGGCTTCAGTTCAGTCAGTTGCTACCGGCGGCCAGCGACAAGCCACGAGGACGGGGATCGGGCTGAACCGATGCAATGGACTTTTTCAGATGGTCTGGCCTCCGTGTCCTTGTTTGTGGAACCCTACGACAAACAGCACCACAAGCAAGAGTCGAGTCTGTCGATGGGTGCAACCCAAACCATCACCCGCCGCTTGGGCACCTACTGGGTCACGGCCATGGGCGAGGTGCCGCTGGCCACGTTGCAACTGTTTGCCGCCGGTCTTGAACGCAAACGGTAGTGCCTCCACATAAACAACCGTTTTCCTTGAATTATTTCCTTGAATTTTTATCTGTTGATTGTTTTTTTGAAAGCCCATGATGCTTAATCTGAACCGAATCCCTCTGCGCACTTATCTGTTGGCAAGCCTGATGGCTGTAGGCCTGAGTGGCGCTGTTATTCCATTCCAGCCCGTCTGGGCGCAAAGCCGCGCATTGCCTGATTTCACCGACTTGGTTGATCAGGTCGGGCCTGCCGTGGTGAATATTCGCACGCTTGAAAAAGCCAAGTCACCCAGCGCCAGCAGTGGCGGCAATGACGAACAGATGCTGGAGTTCTTTCGCCGCTTTGGTATTCCGGTGCCGCCCACTCTGCCGCGTTCACCGCGTCCTGAGCGAAATCAGCCCGAGGAAAGCCAGCCGCGTGGTGTAGGCTCCGGCTTCATTTTGTCGGCCGATGGTTTTGTCATGACCAACGCCCACGTGGTCGAAGGCGCTGACGAGGTGCTCGTCACACTGGCTGACAAACGCGAATTCAAAGCCAAGATCATTGGCGCTGACAAGCGCACCGATGTGGCGGTCGTGAAAATCGAAGCAACCGGCTTGCCCAGCGTGAAAATTGGCGATGCCAACCGCATGCGGGTGGGCGAATGGGTGATGGCCATCGGCACCCCCTTTGGCCTTGAGAACACGGTCACCGCCGGCATCGTCAGCGCCAAACAGCGCGACACCGGAGACTATCTGCCGCTGATCCAAACCGACGTTGCAATCAACCCCGGCAATTCGGGCGGGCCACTGATCAACATGCGCGGTGAGGTGGTCGGTATCAACAGCCAGATCTACTCACGCTCCGGCGGGTTTCAGGGCATCTCGTTCGCCATACCGATTGACGAAGCGATCCGTGTCTCGGATCAGTTGCGCTCGGCGGGCCGTGTCACACGTGGCCGTATTGGCGTGCAGATCGACCAGGTCAGCAAAGAGATCGCTGAATCGATTGGCTTGGGCAAACCGCAGGGTGCCTTGGTGCGCGGCGTCGAAGCGGGTGCACCGGCTGACAAAGCCGGCATCGAAGCGGGTGACATCATCACCAAGTTCGATGGCAAAGCGATTGAAAAATCCAGCGACCTGCCGCGACTGGTCGGTATCGTGAAACCTGGCACGCGTGCCACGGTCACCGTCTATCGCCGCGGTGCGACTAAAGACTTGAGCATCACGGTCGCCGAGGTCGAGCCTGAAAAACCAGCGCAGCGCGCGTCTGTCGCGCAGCCAAACCCGCCTGTTGCCGGGCCCGCTCAGGCGCTGGGTTTGGTGGTGAGCGAATTGACCGATGAACAAAAGAAAGAGTTGAAGTTGCGCGGGGGTGTTCGCGTTGATGCTGCTGAAGGTTTGGCTGCACGCGCGGGTCTGCGCGAAGGCGATGTGATCGTGGCCATTGCGAACACCGAAGTGCTGAGCGTCAAGGCGTTTGAGCAAGTGCTGGCCAAGGTCGACAAAAGCAAGTCGGTGAATGTTCTGTTCAGGCGCGGTGAGTGGGCGCAATATGCGTTGATCCGTCCCAGCCGTTGAGCTGGAAGCCGTGCATACCCCGCTTAAGTTTGGGGGTTTTCATGGCTTTCAGGTGTTTTCAGGGCTTGTGAAATATTTATTTTGACCGCCTGTGGGATCCGGAACTTGTGGGTAAACGCTAACTTTTGAAGGTAGCGGCGGGTCTTGAGGCGGTCTCTACATTACTTTCGGTAGAATAGACACCTGCTTTTGGGTGTTTACGCTATATGAAGCAGCAAGGAATGCCGCAGATCGGCCTGTTTTAAACAATTTATCAACGATCCGTCGATCACCCACAAGTTGTTCAGAGTTGCCGTTTTGAGATTGTGAATAAGTTGTGCATAACTTCTCTGTTGCTGCTCTGCAACGTCAACGATTTGGTCTTTTTCAGGCGACGCAAGGCCAGCTTTTTCCCTACAATGAAGTTCCAACTATCGCAGTTGCCATAGATTGTTGGTTCAGGGCGCGTCGCAAACCGACGCGCCCTTTTTTATGTCCGTCGCGAACTGGGTTTGCCCGGTTCGCAATACTTTCAAGTACTTAGGCGTTTCCTTTGATGAATCACATCAGAAATTTTTCGATCATTGCTCACATTGATCACGGCAAATCCACTCTCGCTGACCGCATCATTCAGCGCTGCGGTGGTTTGCAAGATCGTGAGATGAGCGCGCAGGTGCTCGACTCCATGGACATTGAAAAAGAGCGTGGGATAACCATCAAAGCGCAGACCGCTGCACTGCGCTACAAAGCCGCTGATGGACAGATTTACAACCTCAATTTGATCGACACGCCAGGCCATGTCGACTTCTCCTATGAAGTGAGTCGTTCGCTGTCCGCTTGCGAAGGCGCATTGCTGGTTGTCGATGCAAGTCAAGGTGTTGAAGCTCAGACAGTCGCGAATTGCTACACCGCGCTGGATCTCGGCGTCACGGTCTTGCCCGTGCTCAATAAGATGGATTTGCCGCAAGCTGATCCGGACAATGCAAAGCAAGAGATCGAAGATGTGATCGGCATCGACGCGACGGATGCGATTCCTTGCAGCGCCAAAACCGGCATGGGCATTGATGAAATTCTCGAAGCCGTCATCACACGTTTTCCGCCGCCCAAAGGAAACCCTGACGGCCCATTGCGCGCCATGATTGTTGACAGTTGGTACGACGCTTACGTGGGCGTGGTCATGCTGGTGCGCGTGGTCGACGGCCGACTCGCCAAAGGCGACCGCATCAAGCTGATGGCGACAGAAGCTTTGTACAACGCAGAGCAACTCGGCGTTTTCACGCCGCACACGGAGGCGCGCCAGTCGCTCGAAGCGGGTGAGGTCGGTTTTGTGATTGCCGGCATCAAAGAACTGCAAGCTGCCAAGGTCGGCGACACGCTGACCATGATCAAGCCCGGCACAGGCGGTGCCGCTTTCGCGGCGACCGAGGCGCTGCCAGGCTTCAAGGAAATTCAGCCGCAGGTGTTTGCCGGTTTGTACCCGAGCGAAGCCAGCGAGTACGACTCGCTGCGTGATGCACTGGAAAAACTCAAGCTGAACGATGCGTCATTGCATTACGAGCCAGAGGTCAGTCAAGCGCTGGGCTT
The DNA here is from genome assembly GCA_947450675.1 of Comamonadaceae bacterium. Classification (GTDB taxonomy): domain Bacteria; phylum Pseudomonadota; class Gammaproteobacteria; order Burkholderiales; family Burkholderiaceae_C; genus Polaromonas. The sequence goes on from CANFWI010000060.1 coordinate 11,877, forward strand.
TGGTTTTCGCTGCGGCTTCTTGGGCTTGCTGCACATGGAAATTGTGCAAGAGCGGCTCGAACGTGAGTTCGACCAAGACCTGATCACCACCGCACCCAGTGTGGTGTATGAAGTGGTCATGCCGGGCGGCGAAGTTTTGATGGTGGAAAACCCATCGAAGATTCCAGACGCTGGTCGGATTCAGGAAATTCGCGAACCCATCGTCACCGTGCATCTGTACATGCCGCAAGACTATGTGGGCGCGGTCATGACGCTGGCCAATAACAAGCGCGGCATCCAGCAGAACATGGCGTATCACGGCAAGCAAGTCATGCTGACGTATGACATGCCACTGGGTGAGATCGTGCTCGACTTTTTTGACAAGCTGAAATCGGTCTCGCGTGGTTATGCCTCGATGGACTACGATTTCAAAGAGTTCCGTGCGTCAGACGTGGTCAAGGTTGATATTTTGCTCAACGGTGAGCGTGTCGATGCGCTGTCGATCATTGTTCACCGCAGCCAGTCGGTCTACCGCGGTCGTGCCGTGGTGGCCAAAATGCGCGAGATCATTTCGCGCCAACAGTTCGACGTCGCGATCCAAGCGGCCATTGGCGCTAACGTGATAGCGCGTGAGACAATCAAAGCCCTGCGTAAAAACGTCATCGCCAAGTGCTACGGCGGCGATATTTCACGCAAGAAGAAGCTGCTTGAGAAACAAAAAGCAGGCAAAAAACGCATGAAACAAATCGGTTCTGTCGAGGTGCCTCAAGAGGCCTTCTTGGCCATATTGCAGGTGGAAGATTAAATGCTTGGTGTCATGAGTTCAATCACAGCTTTGGTGCTGGCAGCTTTTGTGGGTTACGGCGGTGCTTGGTACCTGGGTGCCGTGGACGGTAACTTCTCGCTGCTGCTGTTTCTGGCTACGGTGGTGACTGGCATTTACTGGTTGGCCGAGCGCTTTTACTTTTTGCCGCAACGCCGTCAAGCGGCTCACGTTTTGGAGCAAAGCAGCGCTAAGCGCAATGCTGAGTTGGTCAAGCTCGGTGTGCAAGCGGTTCAGACTGACGTGGTTCAAGCGCGTGAGCGCCTGATGATGCAGCCTTGGTGGCTGGACTGGACGGCCGGGCTATTTCCCGTCATCGTCGTGGTTTTCATCTTGCGCTCTTTCTTGTTTGAGCCGTTCAAGATTCCCTCTGGCTCGATGATCCCGACCTTAATGATCAACGACTTGATCTTGGTGAATAAATTTCATTACGGCGTGCGCTTGCCGGTGATTTTTACCAAGATCATTGACAACCACAGCCCTGAGCGTGGCGACGTCATGGTCTTTCGCTACCCACCACAACCCAGTCTTGATTACATCAAGCGCGTGGTTGGTATTCCGGGCGACGAGGTGGCTTACCTGAACAAGACCCTGACCGTCAACGGCAAGCCGCTGGCTAAAAATGCTTTGCCTGAATTTTTTGATGAAGACGCGCTGCGCTACACCAAACAATTCGAAGAAGCCTCGCCCACCGGTGAGCGCAAACACCGCATCCTGAATGACGATGACCGGCCGTCGTTCATTCAAGCCACCTCTGATTTTCCGTTCCGCGAGAATTGCCGCTACAGCAGCGAAGGCGTGGTGTGCAAAGTGCCAGCAGGTCACTATTTCATGATGGGCGACAACCGCGACAACTCACTGGACTCGCGTTATTGGGGTTTTGTGCCTGAGAAAAATATCGTTGGCAAAGCCTTTTTTGTCTGGATGAACTTCGGCAATCTGAAGCGCATTGGCAGCATTGATTAAGTTGCCATATTGTTTGCAGCCAGCGTCATGAGTGCTCAACCCGATAGCGTTTCAACGCCCCAACAGTCCAAGCTCAGCTTGCCTTTGCAGGGTCTGCAGAAGCGGCTAGCGCATGAGTTCGCCAACCCCAAACTTTTGCAGTTGGCACTGACGCACCGCAGTTTTTCGGGCGACCACAACGAGCGGCTCGAATTTTTGGGCGACTCGGTGCTCAACTTGGCCGTCGCCAGTCTCTTGTATGAACGGTTGGCGACGCAGCCCGAAGGCGACTTGTCGCGCGTCCGCGCCAACCTGGTCAAACAAGAAACGCTGCATCAACTGGCCATCACCTTGGGCTTGCCGATGCTGCTGCGCCTAGGCGAAGGCGAAGCCAAATCAGGCGGCCAAAAGAGGCCTTCTATTTTGGCCGACGCGCTGGAAGCGGTGATCGGTGCGGTCTACTTGGACGCGGGTTTTGACTGCGCTTCGGCTTTGGTTCGGCGGCTGTTTCAGGATGTCGACATCACGCCGCAAATGCCAGCCATTGGCAAAGACCCGAAAACCGAGTTGCAGGAATGGCTGCAGGGTCGCAAAATGAATCTGCCGATTTACCGGGTCGTCGCCACCTCCGGCGCGGCCCACCAGCAAACCTTTGACGTGGAATGCGAAATTGTTGAACACGGCCGTGCTGAACGCGGCATCGGTGGTTCGCGGCGCGCGGGTGAACAAGCCGCCGCCGCAGCCATGCTGGCTTTTGTCAAGACCCTTGGC
>CANFWI010000061.1 GCA_947450675.1 Comamonadaceae bacterium
GGCGCGCCGTAAACAGTGATTTCAACAGCTTTCATGACTGACTCCAGTTGATTTGTGTGGGCTGCCAAGGCTTTTCACAGTCTTGGCAGCAAGCCGCTCAATCACAGAACAACAGGCTTTAGCCTTGGTCGTTCTGTTGACCTGGACGCTCGATCAGTGCTTTCATGGACAGCTTGACGCGACCTTTTTCGTCGGTTTCCATGACCTTGACGCGAACGATCTGACCTTCTTTGAGGTAGTCAGACACGCGCTCAACACGCTCGTGAGCGATCTGGCTGATGTGCAGCAAACCGTCTTTGCCTGGCAGCAGGTTGATCAGGGCGCCGAAGTCCAGCAGCTTGGTGATCGGGCCTTCGTAGATCTTGCCGATTTCGACTTCAGCGGTGATCTCGGCGATGCGGCGCTTGGCCTCGTCAGCCTTGGCCGTGTCGTTCGACGCGATGGTGATCGTGCCGTCTTCTGCAATGTTGATCTGTGTGCCGGTTTCTTCGGTCAGCGCGCGAATCACAGCGCCACCTTTGCCGATCACGTCGCGGATTTTTTCCGGATTGATCTTCATGACATACAGACGTGGCGCGAAGTCAGACACTTCGGTTTTGGCTTCGCCCATGGCTTCTTGCATTTTGCCCAGAATGTGCATACGGGCTTCTTTGGCCTGAGCCAGTGCAACCTGCATGATTTCTTTGGTGATGCCCTGGATTTTGATGTCCATCTGCAGCGCCGTGATACCGGCGGTGGTACCGGCCACTTTGAAGTCCATGTCGCCCAGATGATCTTCATCACCCAAGATGTCGGTCAGCACGGCGAAGCGGTTGTCTTCTTTGATCAGACCCATGGCGATACCGGCCACGTGGGCTTTCATCGGCACGCCAGCGTCCATCAGCGACAAGCAGCCGCCGCAGACCGAAGCCATCGACGACGAGCCGTTGGACTCCGTGATTTCAGACACGACACGCATGGTGTACGGGAACTCTTCTTTCGAAGGCAGCACAGCGATCAGCGCGCGCTTGGCCAGACGGCCGTGACCGATTTCACGACGCTTTGGCGAACCGACACGACCCGTTTCGCCGGTGGCGAACGGAGGCATGTTGTAGTGCAGCATGAAGCGGTCTTCGTAGTCACCGGAGAGTGCGTCGATGCGCTGAGCATCACGCTCGGTGCCCAAAGTAGTGACCACCAGCGCTTGGGTTTCGCCACGTGTGAACAAGGCAGAACCGTGGGTGCGCGGCAGCACGCTGTTGCGGATTTCAATCGCGCGAACGGTGCGCGTGTCGCGGCCGTCGATGCGCGGCTCACCAGCCAAAATCTGGCTGCGAACGATCTTCGCTTCGATGTCGAACAACATGCCGTCTACGGTGACGCTGTCAAATGCCACGCCGTCGGCTTTGAGCGCAGCCATGACGTCAGTCGTCACCACGCGGCAAGCTTGCGTACGGGCTTGCTTGGTGCGAATTTGGTAAGCCGCTTCAAGCTTGGCGCCGGCCAGCTCATTGACCTTGGCGATCAAAGGCAGGTCCTTGGCAGGCGCTTCCCAAGCCCAAACTGGCTTGCCAGCGTCACGCACGAGTTCGTGGATGGCGTTGATGGCGATGTTGCCTTGCTCATGACCAAACACGATGGCGCCGAGCATGATTTCTTCAGACAGTTGCTGGGCTTCAGACTCGACCATCAACACAGCGGCTTCGGTACCGGCCACAACCAAGTCCATCTTCGAATCTTTGAGCTGGGTCTTGCCTGGATTGAGCACGTACTGGCCGTCGATGTAAGCCACCCGAGCGGCGCCGATCGGGCCATTGAAAGGGATGCCGGAAATCGACAGCGCAGCGCTCGAAGCGATCAGCGCAGGAATGTCGCCTTCAACTTCAGGGTTCAAGGACAACACGTGGATGACGACCTGAACTTCATTGAAGAAGCCTTCAGGGAACAGCGGACGGATCGGACGGTCGATCAGGCGCGAGGTCAGGGTTTCGAATTCGCTAGGGCGACCTTCGCGCTTGAAGAAACTGCCGGGAATGCGGCCAGCGGCGTAGGTTTTCTCAAGGTAGTCGACAGTCAACGGGAAGAAGTCTTGACCGGGCTTGGCCACAGTCTTGGCGACCACGGTGGCCAGCACAACTGTGCCGTCCATGTCGACCAACACCGCACCGCTGGCCTGACGGGCCATTTCACCGGTTTCCATCGTGACCTTGTGCTGGCCCCATTGGAAAGTTTTGCTGACTTTATTGAAAATGCTCATTGTTCTACTCCATGTAAATCGGTTGCATGAGGCTGCAACCCAAGGCCCGGAGCGGGGCTGGCTGAACACGATGCCATTCCACAAAATGCCTGAAAAACATCTAGTTTCAGGACTTTTCTTGTGGAATGACACAGCGCGTGCTCTTTTTGCCTTGCTCCGAAGTAAAAAACGCCTGAGCTAGTGAACTAACTCAGGCGCTCTTAAAGTTGATCAGTAATTACTTGCGCAGGCCAAGTTTGGCGATCAGTGCAACGTAACGACCAGCATCTTTGGACTTCAGGTAGTCCAGCAGCTTGCGGCGACGACTCACCATGCGCAACAGACCACGGCGACCGTGGTGGTCTTTGGCGTGGGTTTTGAAGTGAGGCATCAATTCGTTGATGCGACCAGTCAGCAGAGCGACTTGGACTTCCGGGCTGCCGGTATCGCCAGCTTGGCGGGCGTTGGCTTGAACAATGTCAGCCTTGATCGATTTTGCAATCATGATTTTCTTTTCTATGTGGACTTGCGAACGAAGCAGTGTTCCCACTGTGGGAGTTGACCGCTGAACGTCGTGTTTTCTCACTGATTCAGCACGTTTCAACACGTGGCTGTAGCAGCAAAGCCTCGGATTATAGCCCAGGGTTGGGACTGATCTCGGCCAGCGGCCAGCGCGGCTTGACATCAAAGGTGTAAGCCGTCTGCAGGTTTTCCAGCCCGGCTTGCAAGCGCATACCTGCCGCCAGCGCAATCATGGCGCCGTTGTCGGTGCACAAATGCAGCTCGGGGTAATGCACGCGGATGCCGCGCTGCCGGCAAACCGCATTGAGTTGGCGCCGCAGCTCAGCATTGGCGCCCACACCACCAGCCACCACCAAGCGCTTGAGCCCGGTTTGCGTCATGGCGCTCATGGATTTTTTCAGCAGCACCTCGACGATGGCCGCTTGCGTCGAGGCAGCCAGATCGGCCTTTCGGTTCTCCAGCTCGCTGCCCAATTTCTTGGCCTGCGTCAGCACGGCAGTCTTCAGGCCCGAGAAAGAAAAGTCTAAATCCCCGCTGTGCAGCAAGGGCCGGGGTAATTTGAAGGCCGCCGGGTCGCCCTGCTCGGCCAACTTGGCCAGATGCGGGCCACCCGGGTAGGGCAAACCCATCAATTTGGCGGATTTGTCAAAGGCTTCGCCGGCCGCGTCATCAATACTTTCGCCCAGCAACTCGTAACTACCCACACGGTCAACCCGCATCAATTGCGTGTGGCCGCCAGAAACCAGCAGCGCCACAAATGGAAATTCTGGCGGGTCAGCACTCAAAAATGGCGACAGCAAATGCCCTTCCAGATGGTGCACACCCATCACCGGCTTGGCCAAACTAGCGGCCAGCGAACAGGCCACGCCCGCCCCCACTAACAAAGCACCGGCCAGCCCCGGCCCACGCGTGTAAGCCACCACATCCACTTGCGGCAACGTGCAGCCGGCTTGCGTCATCACGTCGGCGATCAACGGCAGCACGCGGCGAATATGGTCGCGGCTGGCGAGCTCCGGCACCACGCCGCCATAGGCCTGATGCATCTCGATCTGGCTGTGCAGGGCGTGCGATAGCAGCACCGGCACGCCGGCGCCCGAGGTGTCGACCAGCGCCACGCCGGTTTCGTCACAACTTGATTCAATTCCTAAAACGATCATGGGATGAGTTTACGAGGCTGACGTCAGAACTTAGCGGCCCTTGGCTTGAATATTGCAAAATCACGGCCATGACCCATCTCTTGGCATCACCTTCTACCCTGCGTTTGGTCGTGATTGCGCCGGATTTGTCGGCGGTCGACACGGACGACGAAGCCGCACTGGCGCTGATTGACCGCTCGCGCCAATTGCGCATTGGCCTGCTCGAGGGCGGCTTCAACCTGATCGCCACCCTGCCCGCTGACACCTTTTTGGCTGAACGGCTGGCCCAGTTGCAGCCCGACATGATCATCGTCGACGCCGAAAGCGACGCCCGGGATTCGCTCGAACACGTGGTCATGGCCACGCGCGACGCCCGCCGCCCCATCGTGCTGTTCACCAACGACGACGACACCAGCCATGTTAAAGACGCCGTGGCGGCAGGTGTTTCTGCCTATATCGTGGCCGGCTTGGAGCCGACCCGCATCCGCCCTATTTTGGATGTGGCGATGGCGCGCTTTGAACATGAACAAGGCTTGAGGCAGGAACTCGCTGACGCCAAAGGCGAATTGCAAGACCGAAAAACCATCGACCGGGCCAAAGCCATGTTGATGCAGCGCCAAGGCCTGAGTGAACCCCTCGCCTACGACAAACTGCGCAAAGCCGCCATGGACAAAGGCTTGCGCATGGGCGAGGTGGCCCAGCGCCTGCTGGACGCCGCCGACTTGCTCGGCTGACCCCCTAAATTGGTGCAACGCACAAAAGCAGTGCGTCAGGGACCTCAAATGCAGCACCACAAGGCATTCAAAGCGCTGAAAACAAGCTAGAAGTCGGCGCGATCCAAAGCTCAAACAGCTGGCACAGCTTTTGCAATAACAACCCTATCGACTCCTTGCGTCAACGGCGATGCGATGGGTCCACCGAACAAAGGCGTTCGTACCCGGCAGCACAGCCATGTGCCTGCCCGGTCCGAACGCCTTTTTTGTTTTTTGCGACTGCTTTTCTTGTTCTTAACCTTTGGAGTTGTCAACATGACTGAACTGCTGAAATCGTCACTGACCCGCCGCTCCGTGCTGCAAGCTGCCACGGTAGGTGCCATCGGCATCACCCCGGCACTGCGCGCGGCTGTGTATGCCCAAGGCTCTGATGCCCCGGAAAAAAAGGAAGTCAAGATTGGCTTCATTCCGCTGACCGACTGCGCCTCGGTGGTGATGGCCTCGGTGCTGGGTTTTGACAAGAAATACGGCGTCAAAATCATCCCGACCAAGGAAGCCAGCTGGGCCGGCGTGCGCGACAAGCTGGTCAGCGGTGAACTTGACTTTGCACACGTGTTGTACGGTCTGGTCTATGGCGTGCACATGGGCACGGCCGGCCCGAAGAAAGACATGGCCGTTCTGATGGGCCTGAACAACAACGGTCAGGCCATCACCCTGTCGAAAAAGCTCGCCGAAAAGGGCGCCGTCGATGGCGCCGGCCTGGCCAAGCTGATGGCCAGCGAAAAACGCGAATACACCTTTGCACAAACCTTCCCCACTGGCACCCACGCCATGTGGCTCTACTACTGGCTGGCTGCCAACGGCGTCAACCCGATGAAGGACGCGAAAGTCATCACCGTGCCGCCACCGCAGATGGTCGCCAACATGCGCGTCGGCAACATGGACGGTTTTTGCGTTGGCGAACCCTGGGGCCACCGCGCCATCATGGACGGTGTCGGCGTCACAGCGACCACCACACAAGACATCTGGAAAGACCATCCTGAAAAAGTGCTGGGCACCACCGACGAGTTCACCAAAAAATACCCGAACACCACACGCGCCGTGATGGCGGCTATTTTGGAAGCCGGCAAATGGATCGACGCCAGCTTGAGCAATAAAAACAAGATGGCCGAAACCATCGCCGAAAAATCGTATGTCAACACCAGCGTTGATGTCATCAACCAGCGCATTCTGGGACGCTACCAAAACGGCATGGGCAAGACCTGGGACGACCCGAACTACATGAAGTTTTACAACGACGGTGCGGCCAACTTTCCGTACCTGTCAGACGGCATCTGGTTCATGACACAGCACAAGCGCTGGGGCCTGATCAAAGAGCATCCAGACTACTTGGCGATCGCCAAGCAGGTCAACAAGATTGACATCTACAAGCAAGCCGCAGCAGCCGCCAATGTGAGCCTGCCGAAAAGCGAAAGCCGCAGCAGCAAGCTCATGGACGGCGTGGTCTGGGACGGCAAAGATCCGAAAAAGTACGCAGACAGCTTCAAGGTTCACGCCTGAACCTCGACGCCACCCTTGCGAACGATTTACGTCGAACGATTTGTTTGATGCGATTCACCTGAAAAGAGAGAAGGTCTAGCCATGGTCAGTGCCGTATTTCACAACCCTTTGGGCACTGCAGAGCCAGTCATCGACGTTCCGGCCACCGACTTGGCGGTCAGTCCGACCCCAGCGCGACGCAGTGTTAAAAAGCCAACGCCAGCAGCCGTTGCCAGCAAGCCCCAACTCGACCTCACTTGGTTGTGGCTGGGCTGCTTGCCGCCCCTGCTCGGCTTGGGCTTGCTGGTCCTCCTCTGGGAGCTGGTGTCAATGGGTACAGCAGCATCGATTCCGTCGCCCAAGGACACGTTGGTGCAGGCCATCAGCCTTTTCAGCGATCCGTTTTACAACAATGGGCCGAACGACCAAGGCATTGGCTGGAATATTTATTCATCGCTCAAACGGGTGGCTGTGGGCTTTGGCTTGGCAGCGGTGGTCGGCATTCCGGTGGGCTTTGCGATTGGCCGGTTTTCGTTTTTGAGCCGCATGTTCAACCCGCTCATCAGCCTGTTGCGCCCGGTCTCGCCGCTGGCTTGGTTACCCATCGGCTTGCTGGTGTTCAAAGGTGCGAATCCAGCCGCTATCTGGACCATCTTCATCTGCTCAATCTGGCCCATGATCATCAACACGGCCGTGGGCGTGCAACGCGTGCCGCAGGACTACATGAACGTGGCGCGGGTGCTGAACCTGTCCGAATGGAAGATCGTCACGAAGATTTTATTCCCTGCCGTGCTGCCTTACATGTTGACCGGTGTGCGTTTGGCAGTCGGCACCGCTTGGCTGGTGATTGTTGCCGCAGAGATGCTCACCGGCGGTGTCGGCATCGGCTTTTGGGTCTGGGACGAGTGGAACAACCTGAACGTCAAGAACATCATCATCGCCATCTTCGTGATCGGTCTGGTCGGCCTGATTCTGGAGTACATCCTGATCAAGATCGCCACTGCTTTCACCTTTGAAGAAGTCAAGAACTGAAAGCCCATCATGCACACTTCATTGAGCACCAAGTACATTGAAATCCAGGGCGTTGAGCAAACCTTCAAAACCAAAAAGGGGCCGTTTTGCGCGCTCAAGGACATTGACCTGACCGTCGCCAAAGGCGAGTTCGTTGCGCTGATCGGCCACTCGGGTTGTGGTAAATCCACGCTGCTGAATTTGCTCGCCGGTCTGACCACGCCGACTGAGGGCACGCTGCTCTGCGCCAACCGCGAGATCTCGGGCCCCGGCCCCGAGCGTGCGGTGGTCTTTCAAAACCACTCGCTGCTGCCTTGGTTGACCTGCTATGAAAACGTCTACCTGGCGGTCGAGCGCGTCTTCTCGAAAACCGACAACAAGACGCAACTGAAAGAGCGCACCGACGCCGCGTTGACCATGGTCGGTCTGACGGCTGCAGCACAGAAGCGGCCCGGTGAAATCTCGGGTGGCATGAAGCAACGGGTCGGCATTGCCCGCGCCTTGTCGATGCAACCCAAAGTCTTGCTGCTGGACGAACCCTTTGGCGCACTCGACGCCTTGACCCGCGCCAAGCTGCAAGACGAGTTGCTGCAAATTGTCGCTACCACGCAAAGCACGGTGGTGATGGTGACGCACGATGTCGACGAAGCCGTGCTGCTGAGCGACAAGATCGTCATGATGACGAACGGCCCATCAGCCACCATTGGCGAAGTACTGGAAGTGAAACTGGCGCGTCCACGCAACCGCGTGGCGCTGGCCGAGAGTTCGCAGTATTTGGGCTACCGCAAAGCTGTCATCGACTTTCTTTACACCCGACAAAGCCACGTCGAAAAGACTGCCTGAACTTCGCCTCTCGATTTCCAACTTCGCATCACTGAAAGAACAACGCCATGGACATGCGTGTCAAAAAATCTAAATTGGTCATGATCGGCAACGGCATGGCCGGTGTCCGCACCCTCGAAGAATTGCTCAAGGTCGCACCTGATCTGTACGACATCACGGTGTTTGGTGCCGAGCCGCACCCGAATTACAACCGCATCTTGTTGAGCCCGGTGCTGGCCGGCGAACAAACGTTAGACGAGATCGTGTTGAACAGCTGGGAGTGGTACAGCGACAACCACATCACTCTGCACGCGGGCAAAAAAGTGGTCGACGTTGACCGCGTCAAGCGCGTGGTGCGCGCCGAAGATGGCACTGAAGAATCCTACGACCGGTTGCTGATTTGCACCGGTTCGAACCCGTTCATTTTGCCAGTGCCGGGCAAAGACTTGAAGGGTGTGATCGCCTACCGCGACATCGCCGACACCAACGAAATGATAGCCGCCGCCACCCAATACAAAAACGCTGTCGTCATCGGCGGCGGACTGCTCGGCCTTGAAGCGGCCAACGGCCTGATGCTGCGCGGTATGACCGTCACCGTGGTGCACGTGATGCCGACGCTGATGGAGCGCCAGCTCGACAGCGTGGCCGGCAAGCTGCTGCAAAAATCACTCGAAGCACGCGGCCTGAACTTTCTCATGGGCGCGCAGACACAAGAGCTCACCGGCAACGCCGAAGGCCGCGTCGCCTCGATCAAATTTAAAGACGGCTCTGAACTCGCCACTGACTTGGTCGTGATGGCGGTCGGCATTCGCCCCAACACCACGCTGGCAGAGTCGATGAACCTGCATTGCAACAAAGGCATCGTCGTCACCGACACGCTGCAAACCGTCACCGATGCGCGTATTTATTCGGTGGGCGAATGCGCAGCACACCGCGGCATTGCTTACGGTTTGGTGGCGCCTTTGTTCGAGCAAGCCAAGGTGGCTGCCAACCACTTGGCCATGTTCGGCATTGGCCGCTACACCGGCTCGCTGACCTCGACCAAACTCAAAGTCACCGGCATTGATTTGTTTTCAGCTGGCGACTTCATGGGTGCGTCATCGGGGCGTCCGGAAGACGCGGGCACCGAAGAAATCATCATGAGCGACCCGTTCGGTGGTGTCTACAAAAAACTCGTTATCAAAGACGACAAGTTGATCGGCGCCTGCTTGTACGGCGATACAGTCGACGGCAGTTACTACTTCAAGCTGTTGCGCGATGGCCGCAGCGTGGCGGACATTCGCGACAAGCTGATGTTTGGCGAATCCAACATCGGCGACGTCGGCCATGAAGGCCACAGCAAAGCCGTGACCATGCCCGACACGGCCGAAGTGTGCGGCTGCAATGGCGTGACCAAAGGCACCATCTGCAAGGCCATCAAAGAAAAAGGTCTGTTCACGCTTGACGAAGTGCGCAAGCACACCAAGGCCAGCGCTTCGTGCGGCTCTTGCACCGGGCTGGTCGAGCAGATTTTGATGTTCACTGCGGGCGGCGATTACTCGGCCACGCCCAAACTGAAAGCCATGTGCAGCTGCACCGACCACGGCCACCAAGCCGTACGCGAGGCCATTCGCGCCAACAAGCTGCTGACCATTGCCGATGTCTACAAATTCATGGAATGGCGCACACCCAACGGTTGCGCCAGCTGCCGCCCGGCCATCAACTACTACGTCACCAGCAGCTGGCCGAAAGAAGCCAAAGACGATCCACAAAGTCGCTACATCAACGAACGCAGCCACGCCAACATCCAGAAAGACGGCACCTACAGCGTCATCCCGCGCATGTGGGGCGGCGAGACAACGTCCAGCGAATTGCGCCGCATCGCCGACGCTGTTGACAAGTACAAGATCCCAACTGTCAAGGTCACCGGCGGCCAGCGGATTGACTTGCTGGGCGTCAAAAAAGAAGATCTGGTGAACGTTTGGAAAGACATCGGCATGCCGTCCGGCCACGCCTATGCCAAGGCCTTGCGCACGGTCAAGACCTGCGTCGGCAGCGAATGGTGCCGCATGGGCACGCAAGACAGCACCCAAATGGGCAAAGACTTAGAGCGCGCGATGTGGCGCATGTATGCCCCGCACAAGGTGAAGTTTGCCGTCAGTGGCTGCCCACGCAATTGCGCGGAAGCGGGCATCAAAGACGTGGGCATCATCGGCGTTGACTCCGGCTGGGAGATGTACATCGCTGGTAACGGCGGCATCAAGACCGAAGTCGCGCACTTTTTCACCAAAGTCAAAACCGCTGCCGAAGTGCTCGAATACACAGGCGCATTTTGCGAGTTGTACCGCCAAGAAGGCTGGTACCTTGAGCGCACCGTGCATTACGTCAACCGTGTCGGCCTCGACTACGTGAAGAAAAAAATACTCGACGACCACGAAGGCCGCAAAGCGCTGTGGGAACGCCTGCAGTTTGCCCTCGACGGCGAGCCCGATCCTTGGTTTGACTTCAAAGAAGCTGAAGTCGACACGCGCCAATTCGAAAAACTGACGACGTGAAATGCCTTTGCGTCATGCCAATATAAAAAACAGGAAAAAACCATGTCTGAATGGAAAAAAATCTGCCTCGTCACCGACATCCCGGTGCTGGGCTCACGCCGAGTAGCGCGCGCACAAGGTATTGACGTTGCCGTGTTTCGCAATGACCAAGACGGCGTTTTTGCCTTGTTAGACCGTTGCCCGCACAAAGGCGGGCCGCTGAGTCAAGGCATTGTCTTTGGCACCAGCGTGGCCTGCCCGTTGCACAACTGGACCATCGACCTCGAAGGCGGTTGCGCCAAAGCACCCGATGAAGGTTGTACGCCGAAGTTCAGCGTCAAGGTCGAAGACGGCCAGGTCATGCTCAACACCATTGAGCTGTCGACTCTGGCCCTCGACCTGACCCGCCCCGTGGCAGGCCCAGTCCGTCACTAACTTAAACAGAAAGCAAATATGTCCTATTTAGTACCTTCCGAATTTGTCACCAAGATGGTCGACTCGGGTGAATCCAAAATATTCATGTCAACCCGCGACACCCTCATCAGGGGCTACATGGCCGGCGCCATATTGGCTTTGGCGGCAGTCTTTGCAGTGTCCATCACGGTGCAAACCGGCTCAGCGCTGGCTGGGGCCATGTTGTTCCCGGTTGGTTTTTGCATGCTGTATTTGATGGGTTTCGATTTGCTGACGGGTGTGTTTGTGTTGTCGCCACTGGCCCTGCTGGACAAACGCCCAGGTGTCACGCTGCAAGGCGTTCTCAGAAACTGGGGCTTGGTCTTTATGGGTAACTTCTTGGGCGCACTCACGGTGGCGTTCATGATGGCTTTCGTTTTCACCTACGGCTTCAACACAGCAGGCGGCGACATCGCGAAAAAGATTGCCGGCATTGGCGAGGCACGTACGCTGGGTTACGCGCAATACGGTGTGGCAGGTTGGATCACCATCTTCATCAGGGGTATGTTGTGCAACTGGATGGTCTCTCTGGGCGTGGTGGGCGCCATGATTTCCACAACCGTCAGCGGCAAAGTCATCGCCATGTGGATGCCCATCATGCTGTTTTTTTACATGGTCTTTGAACACTCCGTCGTGAACATGTTTTTATTCCCCTTCGGCCTGATCATGGGTGCCAACTTCTCCGTCATGGACTACTTCATCTGGAACGAAATTCCGACTGTTTTGGGCAACCTTGTCGGCGGCATCGCGTTCACGGGCCTGACGCTGTATTCGACGCACATCAAAACGGCACCGAAGCGTTCGTTCCGTTAACAGACCTTTTAGGGCGGCTCAAACCGAACAACGTTGTAGCGCCATGGCCAGTCAATTGAGCGTTTCTGTTGGGCAGTATTCGGACATGGGCCGCAAAGAGGCCCAACAGGACTTTCACGGCCTTTATTTGCCGCGAGAACCGCAACTAAGCTCTAAAGGAATCGCCATCGCCATTGCCGATGGCATCAGCAGCAGTGCGGTCAGTCACATCGCCAGCGAATTCGCAGTGACGAGTTTTCTAGAAGACTACTACTGCACCTCGGAGGCTTGGTCGGTCAAAAAGTCTGTCCAGCGCGTCTTGACTGCAACCAACTCATGGCTGCACACACAGAGCCAGCAAAGTCCGCATCGCTACGACAAAGACAAAGGCTATGTGTGCACCTTCAGCGCCCTGGTGCTGAAGTCGACGACTGCGCATATTTTCCACACGGGCGATACACGGGTTTATCGCTTACGTGACAAAACATGGGAGCAACTCACACGCGACCATCGATTGTGGGTTTCAGAAACAGAAAACTACCTGAGTCGGGCGCTGGGCATCCACCCCAACCTTGAAATTGACTACCAAGCTTTTGAAGTTGAACAAGGCGATATTTTTGTTTTGTCCACCGATGGCGTGCACGAATATGCCCCTGTTCAGTTCATCATCGACACCATCCGCGCCGCCGGCGATGGTCTGGACAATGCAGCCAAAACCATCACCACGCACGCCTACGCGCAAGGCAGTGGTGACAACCTGACGCTGCAAATTCTTCGGGTCGATGCACTGCCCTACAAAGATGCGGATGAGGTTTACCAAGAGCTCACGCAGCTGCCGTTCGCGCCGATGCTAGAGGCCAGAATGGTCATGGATGGCTACAAAATAATCAGGGAGATACACGCCAGTCACCGCAGCCACGTTTATCTGGCTTTGGACGGCGAAACGAATACCCAAGTCATTATCAAAACGCCGTCCATTGATTTGCGTGGCGATGCAGCCTATTTAGAGCGGTTTTTGATGGAAGAGTGGATCGCCAAGCGCATCAACAGTCCACATGTCCTCAAACCCTGCGCACAGACCCGAAAACGCAGCTACTTGTACATCGTCACGGAATACATTGATGGCCAAACTTTGGCCCAATGGATGATCGACAAACCCAAACCCGATGTAAAAACCGTGCGCGAAATTGTTGGGCAAATTGCGAAGGGCTTACGCGCCTTTCACAAGCTGGAAATGTTGCATCAAGATTTGAGGCCCAACAACATCATGATCGACAGCACGGGCACGGTGAAAATTATTGATTTTGGCTCTACAAAAGTAGCGGGTATTTTAGAAATTTCCAGCCCACTGGAACACAGTAATTTGCTCGGAACCGCCCAATACACAGCGCCTGAATACTTTCTGGGCGAAGCAGG
The DNA here is from genome assembly GCA_947450675.1 of Comamonadaceae bacterium. Lineage (GTDB taxonomy): Bacteria > Pseudomonadota > Gammaproteobacteria > Burkholderiales > Burkholderiaceae_C > Polaromonas. Next base: position 13,133 of record CANFWI010000061.1, read on the forward strand.
CTCACCACACTCGGACTTGTTTTCCTTGGGTGTCATCGCCTATCAAATGTTGACCGGCAAACTTCCTTATGGCGCACAAGTCGCCAGAACAAAAACAAAGGCCGAACAAAGAAAGCTGGAATACAACTCTGCGCGCGATACCGATCGCAGTATTTTGGCCTGGATTGATGAAGCCCTGCGCAAGGCCGTCCATCCCAACCCGCAGCTGCGGTACCAAGAGTTATCAGAGTTTGTGTTCGACCTGAGCCACCCGAACAAAGCATTTTTAGCCAGAACCCGCCCGCCTTTGTTAGAACGCAATCCGGTCGTTTTTTGGAAAGTGGTTTGCATCGTTTTGACCATCGTCATTGCGATACTCCTTCACAAGTGAGCGGCGCTGCCTCAATCTCACGACTTTTTCATTTTTATCGCTTATGTCAATACCCCTCTTCAATGAAACCAAGTCCACCTGCCCTTACTGCGGTGTGGGCTGCGGCGTCATCATCGAGTCGCAGGGCAACGAGATCACCGGTGTTCGGGGTGACCCGACGCATCCTGCCAATTTCGGCCGACTTTGCACCAAGGGCTCCACGCTTGCATTGACAGCGTCGGCCGTGGTGACGCGGCAAACACGGCTGCTTCAGCCGATGCAGCGCAGCACGCGTGGCGGCGTTGCCGAAGTCGTCTCTTGGGACAGCGCGCTCGACCTCGCCAGCCAGCGCTTTGCACAGATCATCGGCGAGCATGGCCCGGATGCGGTGGGTTTTTACATCTCCGGCCAGCTTCTGACGGAAGACTATTACGTCTTCAACAAACTCGTCAAAGGTCTGATCGGCACCAACAACGTCGACACCAATTCGCGCTTGTGCATGAGCAGCGCCGTGGCGGGCTACAAACAAACGCTGGGCGCCGACCCTCCGCCGAATTGCTACGACGACGTCAACCATGCGCAGTGCATTTTCATCGTCGGCAGCAACACCGCTTACGCGCACCCGATATTGTTCAGGCGCATTGAAGCCGCCAAAGCCGCCAACCCGGCGCTGAAGATTATTTTTTGCGATCCGCGCCGCACCGACACCGCCGAAATCGCCGATTTGTATTTGCCCATCCTGCCGGGCACC
>CANFWI010000062.1 GCA_947450675.1 Comamonadaceae bacterium
GAACCACCAAAAAAATCTGCAGTAAAGCGGCCAGCACTCAAGAGCGTGAAGTAAACTATACCCCGTTGCCGCTTTAGCTCAGTTGGTAGAGCAACCGCCTTGTAAGCGGTAGGTCGTCAGTTCGACTCCGACAAGCGGCACCATTAGACAGTACAAAGGCCTTCAAGGAGCGATTCTTGAAGGCCTTTTTCATTGGTAAATCAACGGCACACTGCGTATTAATTTGCGGCAAATCAAGCAGCAAGAAGTGAGCACTCTTTTGCTTAAGAACCGGGCTACTCGAAAAAGTGACCGGCTCCTTGGTCGTGAAGATTATTTGGTGCGAGAGCCAAATATGCCGAGATCGATAGCCATCCCCATCGCCTGATAACCGAGTCGGTTTGGGTGAAGTTTGTCGCCAGGGCCACCGATCGTGTTGTCTGGAACAAACTCAGCTTTCATCCCGCCAGTTTGCGTATCGGTAGTGGCAAGATCGAAATCTGCTACGCCGTCAAACACGCCGCTGTAGCGAATGAATTCATTGAGCTTCTTGCGCTTTTCGTCCTGCAGTTCAAAGCCATGTGCGGCGCTGGTGCTGCCCAATGCCGAGGTGAGCGTTGCACCGATCACCTTCACGCCTGGTATCTTGGCGCGAATGCGCTCCACACCGACACGCATGCCGGCGATGACTGCCTCGGCTTCTGCATTGCCGTTTTTGCTGAAATCGTTGGTGCCTTCAAGCCAGATGAGAGCCTTCACTCCTGAGAGAGTAAGTACATCGCGTTCTAAGCGCTGGAGTGCGGACGGACCACCTGCAAATGGCTTTTGCGGCGAATATTCCTTTGGCCCCAACACTTGGTTGCCGCCGATCCCAGCGTTGACCACCGACCATCGACTGTCAAGACGACGAGCGAGAACATCAGGCCAGCGATCGTCGCCATTCATCGTCGAAGCGGTGCCGTCTGTGATCGAATCGCCAAATGCGACGATGGCACCTGATCCCTTGGGCGCCGACATATCAAGCGCGTCGAGGAAATACCAAGATGCCACGGCAAATGGAAATGCGGATTCAGAAATGTCAGCACCCTTCGCGCCAGCGCCGGGCAGTGTCACATACGAAGACTGCAGGGCCTTGGCGTGCCAAGTCATCGGGCCGCTGTTGCCGACCACGTGAAAACTAACAGCGAGTTTGCGGCCCCGAAATTCATGCCCCTTCTTGACGAAGGGCAGCGCTACTGGATCACTCCACACTGATTCACCGGGAGCGACCGTAACGGTGTTCTTTCCGCCGAACAAAACGCTACGGTTGGTTCCGGGCATAACCGCCGATCCCGACCATTGCAGCCCAACAAAGACACCGTCGAAGGTCACTGGCTGCGTACCGAGCGCATTGGAGAAACGAAAACGCGATGTTGCACTCCAAAGCTCTGGCTTGACGATCAGCCTGAACGATTGATCTCGGGCACCTGATTCGGCAGAAGGAAACGCCAATGCCAAGTTTGGCTGTGCGGACGGGTTACCCACCGGATAAGGACCCTGCGCCGAGGCAGCCCAGCTGGTGACCCAGTTGGCCTGACCTGCGGCGGATAGCGTGGCGAACGTGCAGAACATGAACAACAGTAGCAGACGCTTTGTGAAATTCAGCATGCTTGTCTCCTTCGTGAATGGGTTTTAGCCTTTTGCGGACTATAAACGAAGGATTCTTTACATCTGAACAGGTGCTGCCAACCGTGAAACAAAGACAAGCGAACTAGCGTTGCGTACCGATCAGTAGTTTTAGTCGAATCGTCGTGATGTTGTGACCGTTGGCCTGCAGCCTAGCTTGCAGCGTTGGCAGCAGTTGCCGCAGCTTGGCTGCTGCGGCGTTGCTAGAGATCAGCAAACACCAAGTTTCGCCGTCGATGGGGCCGGCCTTGACAGATGCGCGCATCGTAGATGGCAGCAGCAGTTCAACGCTTTTGAGTAAATCGCTGGACTCGCGCACCATGCCCGCCAGCCGAGCCAGCGACGGAGAGTTCTCAACGGCTTGGTTGAAGGTGACAGACTTGGGTTGGCGGTGCGGTGAATACATGGCGAGGTGCGCGGGGAACAGGAGGGGTGATGTGCGTGGAGCGCCTAAGTTGTCCAACTTGATAATTATCAGGGATCACGGGCCAGCGCCGGCTAAAAAGGGCTCGCGATGCTGCCGCATGGAAGAGCCGCTGAGCAGAGGTAAAATCAGGGGTTTGCGCACAGTTGAACTAGCTAATGAGCTGGTTGGCTGACAAAAAGGCGCCGTCTCTCAAGTTGCAATCAATAAAGGTTTCGGCCGTTTTAACAGCTGCTGGTGCTGGTAAAGGGCTTCGTATCTATGGCTTTCAATCCTCTGACAAAACTCTTCGGTAGCCGCAACGACCGGTTGATGAAAACTTACCGTAAAACGGTTGACCGCATCAACGCTCTGGAAGTCCAGTACGAAGCACTCAGCGACGAACAACTGCGCAACAAGACGCAAGAGTTCAAAGACCGCGTGGTCGCTGGCGAGACGCTGGACGACTTGATGGTTGAAGCATTTGCAGTGGTTCGTGAGGGCAGCAAACGCGTGATGAAGATGCGGCACTTTGATGTGCAAATGCTGGGCGGCATGTCCTTGCACTATTGCAAGATTTCTGAAATGGGCACGGGCGAGGGCAAAACCCTGACGTCCACCTTGCCGGTGTACTTGAACGCGTTGGCCTGCAAGGGTGTTCACGTGGTGACGGTGAATGACTACTTGGCCAATCGCGATGCGCGTTGGATGGGCAAGCTCTATAACTTCCTCGGCATGACGGTCGGCATCAATTTGCCAAACATGTCGCGCGAAGAAAAGCAGGCGGCTTACGCCGCCGACATCACCTACGGCACCAACAACGAGTACGGCTTCGATTATTTGCGCGACAACATGGTCTATGAAGTCACGGACCGCGTGCAGCGTGGTTTGAACTTCGCCATCATCGACGAGGTCGATTCGATCCTGATCGATGAAGCCCGCACGCCGCTCATCATCAGCGGCCAGGCGGAAGACCACACCGCTATGTACTTGGCGATGAACCAAGTTGTCCCGCTGATGACGCGCCAGGAAGGCGAAGCCGATCCACGCACGGGTGAGGGCATCATCACACCGGGTGATTTCACGGTCGACGAGAAAACCCATCAGGTGTTCCTGACCGAGCAGGGCCATGAAAACGCCGAACGCATTTTGTTCGGCATGGGTCTGATCCCGGAAGGCGCCACGCTGTATGACCCGGCCAATATTTCGTTGGTCCACCATCTTTATGCAGCGCTGCGCGCCAAGCATATTTACCATCGCGACCAGCACTATGTGGTGCAAGAGGGCGAAGTGGTGATCGTTGATGAATTCACCGGTCGCTTGATGTCCGGGCGTCGTTGGAGCGATGGCCTGCACCAAGCTGTTGAGGCTAAAGAAGGCGTCGCCATTCAGGCTGAAAACCAGACGCTGGCGTCGATCACTTTTCAGAACTATTTCCGTCTTTACAGCAAGCTGGCCGGCATGACCGGTACGGCCGATACCGAGGCTTATGAGTTCCAGGAAATCTACGGCTTAGAGACGACCGTGATTCCGCCAAACCGTCGCAGCCAGCGTGAAGACCAACTCGACCGCGTTTACAAAACCACGCGCGAGAAATATGAAGCCGCCATCAAAGACATTCGTGAATGCTATGAGCGCGGTCAACCCGTGCTGGTTGGCACGACCTCGATTGAGAATTCAGAAATCATTGACCAGCTGCTGGACAAAGAAAAGCTGCCGCACCAAGTGCTGAATGCCAAGCAACACGCTCGTGAAGCTGACATCGTGGCGCAGGCCGGTCGCTCCGGCATGATCACCATCGCCACCAACATGGCGGGCCGCGGCACCGACATCGTGCTGGGCGGTAATGTTGAGAAATTGATCGAAGCGGTCGAAGCCGATGAGAGTTTGGACGCCAGCGCCAAAGCCGCTGAAATCGTCCGTCTGCGCGCCCAATGGCAGGCCGAGCATGACAAGGTCACCGCCTTGGGTGGTTTGCGTATCATCGCGACTGAGCGGCATGAGTCGCGCCGCATTGACAACCAGTTGCGCGGTCGTTCCGGCCGTCAGGGTGACCCAGGCTCTTCGCGTTTTTATCTGAGCTTGGACGACCCGCTGATGCGCATCTTTGCGGGTGATCGCGTGCGCTCCATCATGGAGCGTTTGAAGATGCCCGACGGTGAGGCCATCGAAGCCGGCATCGTGACGCGCAGCATCGAATCGGCGCAGCGCAAAGTGGAAGCCCGCAACTTTGATGTTCGCAAGCAATTGCTGGAGTACGACGATGTGTCGAACGACCAGCGCAAAGTGATTTACCAGCAGCGCAACGACATCATGGACGCGTCGAGTTTGCAGGGTCAGATCACGTCGCTGCGCGAAGGCTGCTTCACCGACTTGACACGGCAGTATGTGCCGGCCGAAAGCGTTGAGGAGCAGTGGGATATTCCCGTCCTTGAGCGAGTCTTGCGCGATGAATGGCAGCTCGATGTACCGCTGCAAGCAGACATTTCTGCCGCTGCGGCTATCACCGATGAAGATGTGCTTGAAAAAATTGTCACTGCGGCCAACACGGCGTTCAACGCCAAGGTCGACCCGATCGGCGAAGACAGCCTGATTCAGTTTGAGCGCATGGTGCTGCTGCAAAGCATCGACACCCACTGGCGTGAGCATTTGAGTTCTTTGGACTATTTGCGCCAGGGCATTCATTTGCGCGGCTATGCGCAAAAACAGCCGAAGCAAGAGTACAAGCGCGAGGCCTTTGAGCTGTTTGGTCAGCTGCTCGACAGCGTGAAAAACGACGTCACCAAAGTCTTGATGACGGTCAAAATTCAGTCGGCTGAACAGCTCGGTCAAGCTGCCGAGGAGATGGAAAGCCGCGCCGAAAACATCAGCAACGTCACCTACACGGCACCGACTGAAACCGGTGAAGCGGAGGTCATTGCGGTCACTGATGAGCAGCGTCAGCGCATGACCGGTGACTATGTGCCCCGCGTTGGCCGCAACGACGCTTGTCCGTGCGGTTCGGGCAAAAAATACAAGGCCTGCCACGGCAAGCTGGTCTGATCAGGCGCACCTGATGCGGGCCCAGTCCATGGGCCCGCTGTTCTTGAACTCTGGAGATTCCCCATGCCTGTGAACTTGGTCGCTACGCCTGCCGCTGAACTTCATCCTGTCCCCGGTGTTCGCTGGGGGATTGCCGAAGCCGGCATTCGAAAAGTCGGTCGCAAAGACTTGGCGGTGCTCTTGCTTGACGAAGGCTGTGCCGTTGGTGCGGTGTTCACGCAGAATCGTTTTTGTGCGGCGCCCGTGCAAATCTGCCGCGACAACCTCGCATTGAACGCCGGCGCTTCGCATGGCATTCGCGCCATGCTGATCAACACCGGCAATGCGAATGCTGGCACGGGTTCTGATGGCTTGATGCGCGCGCGCGCCAGTTGCATCGCGCTAGCCCGTGACCTCAATGTGTCGCCGGAGCAAATCTTGCCGTTTTCGACAGGCGTCATCATGGAGCCTCTGCCGCATGATCGCATCGAGGCTGGCTTACCGGCTGCGCTGGCAGATGCTAGGGCTGACAACTGGGCCAGTGCCGCCGAAGCCATCATGACCACCGACATCGTGGCCAAGGCTTTCTCTACGCGCATCACACTGGGCGGTGTCAGCGTGACCGTCACCGGCATCAGCAAAGGGTCCGGCATGATCCGCCCGAACATGGCGACCATGCTCGGCTTCATGGCGACGGATGCTTGCGTGGCGCCGGCCTTGATGTCGCAACTGGCCCGTGAGCTGGCCGACGCTTCCTTCAACCGTGTCACGGTCGATGGCGACACCTCCACCAATGACTCCTTCGTGATCGTGGCAACGCAACAAGCCAAACACACACCGATCACCTCGCTGGACAGCGCTGACGGCCGCGCCCTCCAAGCGGCGATGCTGGAGATTGCCCAGAAGCTGGCGCAGGCGATCGTGCGTGATGGCGAAGGCGCCACCAAATTCATCACTATCCGCGTCGAAGGCGGCAACACCGGCGACGAATGCCGCAAAGTCGCTTACGCCATTGCCCATTCACCGTTGGTCAAAACGGCTTTCTTTGCCAGTGACCCGAACCTTGGCCGCATCTTGGCCGCCGTCGGTTACGCCGGTATCGATGACTTAGACCAGACGTTGATTGATTTGTACTTGGATGACGTGTTGGTGGCTAAAAACGGTGGCCGCCACATCGACTACGTCGAAGCTGAAGGCCAGCGTGTGATGAAGCAAAACGAGATTTTGGTTCGCGTGCTGTTGGGCCGCGGTGACGCGGTCGACACCGTCTGGACCTGTGACCTCTCCTACGATTACGTCAAGATCAACGCAGATTACAGAAGTTAAAACGCCCCATGAACGAGTCCTTTGAACGCCTGATGGCGCGTGTTGAATCCTTGGTCACCCGCATTGAGTCGGTCTTGCCGCAGCCCTTGAGCGCACCCGATTGGCAAGCCTCGGTGGCTTACCGCTACCGCAAGCGCAGCTCCGGCCATGGGTCGCTGGAGCCGGTGAAGCACCTGGGCAACATGAGCTTGGCGGACCTGAAAGAAATCGAAGATCAAAAAGACAAAATCAAGCGCAACACCGAGCAGTTTGTGAAGGGCGTGCCGGCCAACAATGTGTTGTTGACAGGTTCCCGCGGCACCGGCAAATCCTCTTTGATCAAGGCCTGCCTGAACGAGTATTCGGCGCAAGGTTTGCGCCTCATCGAAGTCGACAAAGCCGACTTGGTGGACTTGCCCGACATCGTTGACCTGGTCTTTGGCTTGCCTGAAAAATTCATCATCTATTGCGATGACTTGAGCTTTGAAGAGGGTGAGTCTGGCTACAAAGCGCTGAAGTCCATCCTGGATGGCTCGATCGCTGCGGCGACGCCTAATGTGCTGATTTATGCCACCAGCAACCGCCGCCATTTGTTGCCCGAGTACATGACCGAAAACCTCACCTACACGCACACGGCAGACGGCGAAGTGCACCCAGGCGAAGTCGTCGAAGAAAAAATTTCGCTGTCTGAACGTTTTGGTTTGTGGGTCAGTTTCTACCCGTTCAGTCAAGACGAATACCTGACCATCGTGGCGCAGTGGCTGACCTCTTTTGGTGTGACCGCTGAGGCCATCAAAGCGGCGCAACCGGCGTCATTGGTCTGGGCCCTAGAGCGCGGTTCACGCAGCGGTCGGGTGGCTTTCCAGTTCGCCCGCGACTACGCCGGCCAACACACCGCGGCATGACCGCGCCGCTGCTGGTGGCCGACAAAGACCGGCCGCGCGAAGGCGGTGTCGATCGCCAGATCGTGGAGGTCGCCGTGGGCGTGCTGATGCGGGAAGGCGGCGAATTTTTGCTGACCTCGCGGCCACCCGGCAAAGTGTATGAAGGCTACTGGGAATTCCCCGGCGGCAAGTTAGAGGCGGGCGAGAGCGTCGAGCAAGCGTTACGGCGCGAGCTTGAAGAAGAGATCGGCATCACGATCGGTGCTGTGCACGCGTGGCGTTGCGAACTGGTCGACTATCCGCACGCGTTGGTGCGCCTGAATTTTTGCAAAGTCTTTGATTGGACGGGCACTTTGCAAATGCGCGAAGGCCAGTCATTCGCCTGGCAGAGCCTGCCGGTTCAAGTCCACCCGGTGCTGCCCGGCACCGTGCCGGTGTTGGCTTGGTTTGCGCAAGAGCGCGGCTTTCAGGCGGCGACCCATTTGCCTCTCGCTGCCAGCACCGCCTCGGGATAAGGCGCTTGCCCGCGCGATCCGTTGTAGCGCCCCAAACCCATGAACACATCGCCTTGTTCGCGGTCCAGATAATGCCGCAAGATGACGCAGCCAAAGCGCAAGTTGGTCTGCAGGTGAAAGAGTTTGCTGACATCGCCATCACCAATCAGACGAACCCAAAAAGGCATCACCTGCATGAAGCCACGCGCGCCCACCGATGACACGGCGAACTTGCGAAAGTGGCTCTCGACCTCGATCAGCCCCAGCACCAAAGGCAGATCCAGCCCGGCGCGTTTGCTTTCGTACCAGACGGTTTGTGAAAATTCTTGACGGCTGTGCACCTCGGGAATGAGTCGTGCAAGTCGGGTCTGCATGAAGCTCGACCAGCGCTGGTAGGCCAGTCGGCTTTCGGCGGTGCTGAATTGCGGCACCGGCGGCGCGCGATTCGAAACAGCCGAGGTCAAGGCTGTGCGGACTGAGTCGATCAGCGGTTCTTCCACTTGGCCACCTGCATACGCCGTCTGGCTAAACAGAGTCACGCCACCCAAGCCAGTGACGCTCCCCAAGAGGCTCAGAGCGCCTGTTGCTGTGCCGCGCTGCAAGACGCTTCGACGCGAGATGGGACGTGCTTCCAGTGGCGGTTTTATGCGCCCTGGTTGTTCAATCATGGTGCCAGTTTGTCCTTGAGAAAATGAAACACATCGACGACAGCGACCTTGGTTGACGCTGCGTCACGGCGATGCTGGTATTCAAGCTGACCGTCTTTCAAACCGCGGTCGCCAATCGTCACGCGGTGCGGCACGCCGATGAGTTCCCAGTCGGCGAACATGGCGCCCGGACGCTCGCCCCGGTCGTCAAGAATCACATCAATGCCAGCGGCCAGCAGCTCGGCATGCAGCTTGTCGGCGGCCGCTTGCACCTCGGGGAAACGGTCCGGGCTGATCGGGCAGATCACCACGGTGAAAGGGGCAATCGCATCTGGCCAGATGATGCCGCGCTCGTCATGGTTTTGCTCAATCGCAGCGGCAGGCAGCCGTGTGATGCCGATGCCGTAGCAACCCATTTCCATGAACTGGGGCTTGCCGTTTTCATCCAGAAATGTCGCGTTCATGGCTTGGCTGTACTTGGTGCCCAAGTAAAACACATGGCCGACTTCAATGCCGCGCTCAATCGCCAGCACGCCTTGGCCATCGGGTGAGGCATCGCCCGCCACGACGTTGCGTAAATCGGCCACCAGGCTTGGCTCTGGCAAATCGCGGCCCCAGTTGACGCCGGTGAGGTGCAGGTCCACTTCGTTGGCGCCGCAAATCCAGTCACTCATCACAGCGACTTCACGGTCAACCACCAGTGAGACGGGTTTCTTCAAATTCAAAGGCCCGAGGTAGCCCGGCTGGCAGCCGAAATGGTCTTCGATTTCGGCCAAGGTGGCGAAGCGGAAATTAGTCAAGCCGTCGATCTTGCCGACCTTGACTTCATTCATGTCGTGGTCGCCGCGCAGCAGCAACAGCCAGACGCGGGTCTTGATGATCTCGCCGGCAGAGCCGATGTCGTCGGTCGCCAAGACCAGCGATTTGACGGTGCTTTGCAAGGGCACGCCGAGCCACGCTGCAACATCTGCGCAGGTGCTTTTGTCCGGTGTCGATGTGCGTGTGAGGGGCTGGGACGCTGCTTTGCGCGGGCCGGCAGGTGCCAGTGACTCGGCCTTTTCCATGTTCGCGGCGTAGTCACTGCTGGGGCAGTAAACGATGGCGTCTTCGCCGGTGGCTGCGATGACTTGAAACTCTTCGCTCAGGTCGCCGCCAATGGCGCCGCTGTCGGCCGCGACGGCGCGGTAACGCAGACCGAAGCGGTCAAAAATTTGGCGATAAGCCTGCGCCATGTTTTGGTAGCTGAGCTTGGCCGCAGTGGGGTTGCGGTCAAAACTGTAGGCATCCTTCATAGTGAATTCGCGCCCACGCATCAGACCAAAACGCGGACGCCGTTCGTCGCGAAACTTGGTCTGAATTTGGTAGAGGTTTTTCGGCAGTTGCTTGTAGCTGCGGATGTCTTGACGCATCACGTCGGTGATGACTTCTTCGCTGGTCGGCTGGATCACGAAGTCGCGGCCATGCCGGTCCTTGATGCGCAGCATCTCAGGCCCCATCTTTTCAAAGCGCCCGGTTTCTTGCCAAAGTTCAGCCGGTTGAACGACCGGCATGGCCATTTCGACAGCACCAGCGCGGTTCATTTCTTCGCGCACGATGGCCTCGACCTTGCGAATCACGCGCAGACCCATTGGCATGTAGTTGTAGATGCCGGCACCCAACTTTTTGATCATGCCGGCGCGCATCATCAGTTGGTGGCTGACGACTTCGGCGTCGGCTGGCGCTTCCTTGAGCGTCGAGATGAAGAACTGGGAGGCTTTCATGGGGTGTATTTTCTGAGGTTGGATCACTGTAGCCTGCAGCAAGCTTGGCGCAAGGCCTTTCGCTGTGCATAATGGACTCAGTTTAAAAATTTTGAGGTTTGATTATGCTCGACCGCGATGGCTTCAGGCCTAACGTCGGGATCATCTTGCTCAACCAGAAAAGTCAGGTATTTTGGGGTAAGCGCATCCGTACCCACTCGTGGCAGTTTCCACAAGGCGGCATTGACCGGGGTGAAAATCCTGAGCAAGCCATGCTGCGTGAATTGCATGAAGAAGTGGGACTGATGCCGCAGCATGTGCAAGTGCTTGCCCGAACCCGGGACTGGTTGCGTTACGAGGTACCTGACCGGTTCATTCGCCGCGATGCGCGTGGACATTACAAAGGCCAGAAGCAAATCTGGTTTTTGCTGCAACTGGTTGGTCACGACTGGGACTTGAACCTGCGTGCCACCGATCACCCCGAATTCGATGCTTGGCGCTGGAACGATTACTGGGTTCCGCTCGAAGCCGTGGTCGAGTTCAAACGTGGCGTTTATGAGATGGCGTTGACAGAGTTGTCACGTTATGTGCCGCGGCTTGATTTCCGCGAGGAAGCCCGCGCTGATCATCGCAACCGTTTCTTGCGTGGCGGTGTTCGCCAGCGTGAAACTGGTCAAGTGCAGGGTGCTGACGGTTTTTCGCATTACACATCGCATGGTGGCGCGTCTTCGTTTGAGTTGCCGCCAGGTGCGAGTTTTGACCCGGATCCGCAAACCAACCTCAAGCCTGTAGCGGCTTCAGGTGAGCGCGAGGCCTGAGCTCCTGAACTGTTTCAGCGGTTCAGAACCAGATTGGTCCGGTGAACCATTTCTGGCTCGCCGGTGTAACCCAGCAGGCGTTCAAATTCAGCCGACGATTTGCGGCAAATGAGGCGCGCTTCGGCGCTCGAATAATTAGACAGACCGCGGGCAATCTCCAGTCCGTCAGCGTCCCGCACGGCGATCACGTCGCCGCGTGAAAACTCGCCTTGAACAGCGGTCATGCCGATGGGCAGCAAGCTCTTGTCCTCGTCGCGGACCTTGACCACCGCACCCGCATCGATCAGCACCGAGCCGCGCATTTGCAGGTGATCGGCCATCCATTGTTTGCGCGCATGATTCTTGGGGGTTTGCGCCACCAACAGCGTACCGATGGCCTCGCCGCGCGTCAGGCGCAGCAGGGCATCGGGCTCGCGGCCCCAGGCGATGACAGTGGAGGCGCCCGAACCGGCAGCCCGCTTGGCCGCCAAAATCTTGGTCAACATGCCGCCTTTGCCAATGCTGGAACCCGCACCACCGGCCATGGCTTCAAGTGCGAGGTCACCGGCTTGCGCTTCGTGCACAAGCGTTGCGTTAACGTCCTTGCGCGGGTCTGCCGTGAACAGGCCTTTTTGGTCGGTCAAGATGATCAGGACGTCGGCCTCCACCAAGTTGGCGACCAGCGCGCCCAAGGTGTCGTTGTCGCCAAACTTGATCTCGTCATTGACGACGGTGTCGTTCTCGTTGATGACCGGCACCACGCCTAACTGGAGCAAGGTGAGCAGGGTCGAGCGGGCGTTCAAATAGCGTTCGCGGTCGGCGAGGTCTGCATGCGTCAGCAACACTTGGGCGCTGCCAATGCCGTTTTCGCGCAGCTTGCTTTCGTAGACTTGCACCAAACCCATCTGGCCAACCGCGGCTGCGGCCTGCAACTCATGAATGGCTTTCGGGCGTGTCGTCCAGCCCAAGCGCTTCATACCTTCGGCAATGGCACCGCTGCTGACCATGATGACTTCGCGGCCGTCTTTGACCAGCAGTGCGAGCTGTTGGCACCACAAGCCAATGGCTTCGGCGTCGAGGCCCCGGCCCTCGTCGGTGACCAGGCTGGAGCCCACTTTCACCACGATGCGTTTGGCGTTCAGCAGGACGGGTGACAAAGCGGCTGCAGACATGTCGAAAACTCTTCAGTGATCAGTAGGGGGTTGGTCCAAGGGGAAGCGTGGATCAATGTCTTCCGGCGGTTGTTCGCTTTTTTGCACGGCTTTGACGTGCTGGTAAATGGCCTTGACTAAATGCTCGCAGCCTTCACGTGTCAAGGCAGAGATTTCGAACACCGGGCCTTTGAACTTGAAGCGCTTGACGAAGTCTTTGACGAGCGCGGCGCGCTTGTCTGGCTCGACCATGTCGAGCTTGTTCAAAACCAGCCAGCGTGGCTTTTTGAACAATTCTTCATCGTATTTTTTAAGCTCACCAACAATGGCCTTGGCTTGCTTGACCGGGTCGATGCTGTCGTCAAACGGGGCCATGTCGACAATGTGCAGCAGCAGTCGCGTGCGCTGCAGGTGGCGCAAAAAGAGGTGGCCTAGGCCGGCACCTTCAGAGGCGCCTTCGATCAAACCGGGCAAGTCGGCGACCACAAAGCTTTGCTCAGGGCCAACCCGTACCACACCGAGATTTGGGTGCAGCGTGGTGAATGGGTAGTCTGCAATGCGCGGCCGTGCATTCGACACAGCCGTGATAAAAGTTGATTTGCCAGCGTTGGGCATGCCGAGCAGGCCGACATCGGCCAGCACCTTCAGTTCCAGTTTCAGGCTCTTGTGCTCACCTGGCCAGCCGGGTGTCTTGGTGCGCGGTGCGCGGTTGGTCGAGCTTTTGAAGCGCAAGTTACCAAAACCGCCGTCGCCGCCTTTGGCAATCAGGACTTCTTCGCCTGGCACCAGCAACTCAAACAGGACGTCACCAGTTTCGGCGTCCGTCATGATGGTGCCGACAGGCATTTTCAAGACAATGTCGTCGCCCTTGGCGCCAAACATGTCCGAACCCTTGCCGTGCTCTCCGCCGTGTGCGTTGTGACGGCGCGAGAACCTGAAGTCAACCAAGGTGTTGAGGTTGGAGTCGGCCACCGCGTAAATGTGACCGCCACGGCCGCCATCACCACCGTTCGGGCCGCCGAATTCTTTGTACTTCTCATGTCTAAACGAGACGCAGCCGTTGCCCCCATCGCCAGCGGCGATGTCTATATATGCTTCGTCAACAAATTTCATGATGAATGTCCCGATCTACCGGGTGGTAGAAACAAAAAAGCCCCGGCTGGCGGGGCTTCGATGCCATCGAAGTGATCAGCTTAAGCTGGTGTCACGTTGACGGTGTGCTTGTTCAAAGCGCCCTTGACAGCAAAGGAGACCTTGCCACCAACCAACGCAAACAGGGTGTGGTCTTTGCCGATACCGACATTGACGCCCGGGTGGAACTTGGTCCCGCGTTGGCGCACGATGATGCTGCCTGCGTTGATGACTTCGCCGCCGAACTTCTTGACACCCAGCATCTTGGGCTGTGAATCACGCCCGTTTCGCGTAGAGCCGCCGCCTTTTTTCTGTGCCATTTTCCGTTACTCCTGGTACTGACTGCTTAGCCGGCGATGACGCCGATTTGCAGTTCAGTGAAATTCTGCCGATGACCTTGGCGCTTTTGGTAGTGCTTACGACGGCGCATCTTGAAGATGCGAACTTTGTCGTGCCGACCATGGGCTAGGACTGTGACTGTAACTGTTGCACCGGACACCAAGGGCGTACCAATTTTGATATCACTGCCGTCGCCGACTGCCAATACCTGATCGATAACAATCTCTTGGCCTACGTCCGCAGCAATCTGTTCTACTTTAATTTTTTCACCAGTAGCAACTTTGTATTGTTTGCCACCGGTTTTTATGACCGCGTA
>CANFWI010000063.1 GCA_947450675.1 Comamonadaceae bacterium
ATTGACTACAAAGGCTGCGCCGTGCTGGTCGCCTACGACAAGCAAAGCAATGACATCGCCCAAGGCGTCGACCACGCCAGTGACGACCACCTGAACACCGGCGCTGGCGACCAAGGCCTGATGTTTGGCTACGCTTGCAGCGAGACCACCGAACTCATGCCCGCACCGATTTATTACGCACACCGCCTGGTCGAACGCCAAGCCCAGTTGCGCAAAGACGGCCGCCTGCCATTCTTGCGGCCTGACGCCAAAAGCCAGGTCACCATGCGCTACGTCGATGGCAAGCCGCACAGCATCGACACCGTCGTGCTGTCGAGCCAGCACAGCCCTGAGATGAGCGATGGCCACAAGATGAAGCCGGCGTTTATCGAAGCAGTGATCGAAGAAATCATCAAGCCGGTGCTGCCCATTGAATGGCTCAAGAACACCACCTTTTTGGTCAACCCGACCGGACGTTTCGTCATTGGCGGTCCTCAGGGCGACTGCGGTTTGACCGGTAGAAAAATCATTGTCGACACCTACGGCGGCGCCTGCCCGCACGGCGGCGGCGCATTCTCCGGCAAAGACCCCACAAAGGTAGACCGCTCTGCGGCCTACGCTGCCCGCTATGTCGCCAAAAACATCGTCGCGGCCGGACTGGCCACCAAGTGCCAGATTCAAGTGGCTTACGCGATTGGTGTGGCGCGCCCGATGAACATCACAGTGAACACCGAAGGCACGGGCGTTATTTCGGACGAAAAAATCGCCGCCTTGGTCAACGAACACTTTGACCTGCGCCCGAAAGGCATCATTCAGATGCTGGATCTGTTGCGTCCGATCTACGAAAAGACCGCCGCTTACGGTCACTTCGGCCGTGATGAGCCCGAGTTCACTTGGGAACGCACGGACAAAGCGGCCTTGCTGCGCCATGCGGCTGGCTTGAAAGCCTGAAAGCCTTGTGAGTCACCGTCAGGCTCAATGCACTGACTGAAAAAAACCGCCTCAATTCACTTGAGGCGGTTTTTTTTTGAGCAGCACACACTGCTCACACCCTCATGCAGCACTGAGACGGCTGACGGCAAGAGCCGTCAAACCGCACAGTATTTATTCTGAATTTCCTCGTCAGCCAGCAAGGCCTCAGCGCTGCCCTCGTGGACGACCAAGCCTTGGTCAAGGATGTAGGCGCGGTCAGACACCGCCAACGCACGTGAAACGTTTTGTTCGACCAGCAGCAGCGTGACGCCGGAGGCCTTCATGCGCGCAAACAGCTCAAACATTTCGTCGACCAGAACCGGCATGATGCCTTCGGAGGGTTCGTCGAGCAGAATCATCCGCGGCTCGGCCATCATGGCCCGCGCAATGGCCAACATTTGTTGCTCCCCGCCAGACATCGAGGTCGCTTCTTGCGACAAACGCTCCTTCAGACGCGGGAATGTTTCCGCAATAACGTCAATGCGGGCCTCAATGTCCACCTTCTTGTGACTGGCCAGCAGGCCCAGCTGCAGGTTCTCACGCACCGTCAAAGACGGCACGATACGCCGATCTTCTGGCACGTAAGCGAGCCCCACATGAAAGCGCGCATGCGCCGGTTGCGCCAGCAGTTCCTGGCCGTCAAACAGAACCCGTCCCGTGCACCGCGTGAGCAGTCCCATCACGGTCCGCAGAGTGGTGGTTTTACCGGCGCCATTGCGCCCCATCAGAGTGACGATCTCACCCGCGTTCACGTGAAACGACACGTTCTGCACCACATGACTGCGGTCGTACCAAGCATTCAAATTTTGCACGTCAAGCAAAGGCGTAGTCGTCATATTCAACCCTGACCCAAATAAACACGGCGAACTTCGTCGTTGTTGCGGATGTCGTCGGCCGTGCCCTGCGCCAAAAATTCACCGTGATGCAGCACGATCAAGCGCTCGCAAATACCCATCACTAATTTCATTTTGTGCTCCACCAGAACGACGGTGCGCTCCTTGGCCAGCTCAGTGATCAATTGCATCATGGCCGAGGTTTCTTCCGGCGACATGCCGGCGGTTGGCTCGTCCATCAACAAGAGCTTGGGCTTGGCCGCCAGTGCCATGGCGATTTCAAGTGAGCGCTGCTGACCATGCGCCAAGTCAGCCACCGTCTTGTTGCGCAAGGCCAGCAGACCCACACGACTGAGCAAGGCGTCAGCCTCCTCAATGGCCTGTTTGAACGAAGCCCGCGGCTTGAAAAGCTCGTAGCGCGCATAGAGCATCTGCGCCGCGACGCGGACGTTTTCATGCACGCTGAGTTGCTTGAAGACATTGGTGATCTGAAAACTTTTCGCGATGCCGCGTCGCGCATAGTCATGCGCTTTCAAAGGCGTGATGTCCTGACCTTCAAACAGCACCTGACCACTGGTCGGCGGCAAGGCACCACTCAAGACATTGAAAAATGTGCTCTTGCCGGCGCCATTCGGGCCAATGATGGCCGTCAGTTGGTTCGGTGCAAAGCTGACGGAAACATTTGAAAGCGCTTTGAATCGCCCATAGTGCAGACTCACGTCGCGCACTTCAATCAGCGGTGGCTGGCTCATTCACGCTCTCCCTGCAGCATGCCGCGTTGTTTGAGTTGGTGCATCAGGCTGCCCCAAATACCGCGCGGAAAAAACAAAATCAGGGCGATGAAAAGCACACCAACGACGCCCATCCAATAGCGGGTCACGTTGGTTGCGATATCTTCAAGGTAAAGAAAAACACCCGCACCGACAAAGGGCCCAAAAAAGCTGCCCATGCCGCCCAGCAAAGACATCATCACGACCTGCCCCGATTGCAGGTAATGCAGCGAGTCCACCGGCACAACAGATAAATGAAGCGCCCGCAAGCCGCCGGCCAAGCCGCAGACGCCAGCCGAAATCACAAAGATCAGCAGCTTGGCGCGCGGCACGTCGTAGCCGCAAGCGACCGTGCGTTTTTCGTTTTCGCGGATCGACTCAATCACCGAACCAAAAGGCGACGCCAAGATACGCGACACCAGCCACAAGGTGAAAGCGACAAACAGCCAAATGATGTAGTACTTGGTGAGCGGGTTGAGAAAGTCGATGCGCCAGCCAAAAATATCGATCACCTCGGCCTTGATACCGCGCAGGCCGTTCTCGCCACCCGTCCAGTGTTCGGCTTTGTAGAACAAGTAATAAATGACTTGACCCAAGGCCAGCGTCACCATCGAAAAATAAATGCCCCGCGTGCGTATCGCTACGTAGCCAACGAACAGACCCGCGAGCAAGGACGAGGCCACGCCGACGAAGATCGCAGGAATCCAATGCACACCGAAGTGCACCATGGCGATGCCGGTCAAGTAACTGCCGACACCAAAAAATGACGCATGGCCGAAAGACAGCATGCCGGTATAACCAAAGACCAGGTTAAAACCGACCGCGAACAAGCCAAAAATCAAGATGTTGATGGCCAAAGCTTCATACGGCATCAGCAACGGAAATATCAACAAGAACAAAAGCGCAGAAGCCACACGGTGGCGGGCGATGCCATTGACGAGAGAATGCAGAGTCATCCGAGCGCTCCGGCTTTGCCAAAAAATCCTTGCGGTCGCACCAACAGCACCAAGGCCATCAACACAAATATCGACATCTCAGCGTAAGCCGGTGCGAGCAAGGCGGTCATGCTGAAGACAATCCCCACCAAGAGCCCGGCCACCACCGCACCTGGCAAGGAACCCATGCCGCCCACAACCGTCACCACAAAGGACTCGGCCAACACGGGAATCCCCATCTCTGGGTTCACCGCTCGAGTCGGTGCTGCCAGCACGCCTGACAGCCCCGCAATAGCGGTGCCCAAACCAAACACCAGCCACCAGACCTTGGCAATATCAACACCGAGCACGCGAACGATCTCCGAGTCACGCGAACCGGCTCGAATGATCAAGCCATAACGCGTCTTTTCTAAGAACAACCAGAGCGCCAGCACCACCACCGCCGTCGCGCCAATCAAGAACAAGCGGTACAAAGGGAAATGACCAAAACCAAGATCCACCGCACCGCGCAATGACGCCGGCGTGGACGACTGCAAACCTTCAATGCCAAACACGGCGCGCACCACGTCGATCAACACATACGACAGGCCGAACGTCAGCAGCAGCGGATAGTCAATGCCTCGCCCATACAAAGGCCGAACCAGAAAGCGTTCAGCCACCAGACCAATGACGCCCACCACCAGCGGTGCGACAACCAAGCTGAGCCAGAAATTTCCGGTCAGCCCCAAAAAATAAACGCCGAGAAAAGCGCCCACCATGAAGAACGCCCCGTGGGCAAAATTCACCACGGTCAACATACCGAAGATCAGCGACAGGCCAATCGCCAACAGGGCGTAAATCGCCCCGAGGGCGATGCCCGTCACCAACTGCAGCATGAACAAGGAAAGGGTGAGATCAAGCACGGGACGCTCTCCTTTGGCCGTCAGGCCTTGTGGCCAAGTTCCATGCAACTGCGCAGGTTGGCTTCGTTGGGATTTTCCATGCCAACGATCTTGAAGACATCGTTTTTGTCCTTCATGCCCTTGGACTTCGACTCCACAATGATGACCGACTGAACCGATTGATGGTCACACTTTCGGAAGTACTGGTCGCCCTTGTACCAGTTGTATTTCAGCTGACCCATGGCCTCGCTGACCTTCAGAGAATCAGTTGACTTAGCGTTCAGCACACCCTGCAAGACACTGCGAATACCGGCATAACCCAACGCACCGTAATCAGACGGCACTGCACCGCCATGGGCTTTACGGAACTTGTCGTTGAAGGCCTTGGCTGCCGGCACGCTGTCTTCCATGCCCCAGTAATAAGAGGTGCCACCGACAACGCCGTCAAATGCGTCAGCACCAGCGGCCTGGCGTGCGGTGTAAAGCAAGATCGGCGCGACGATGCGGGTTTTTTCTTTCAAACCAAAATCCGTCGCTTGCTTGACCGAGTTCACCAAATCGCGGCCAAAGTTGCACATCACCAGCACGTCCGGGTTCAGCGCCTGAATGCGCGGCAGGAATGACGAGTAATCAGCGGCGCCGATGGGGTGCCGAATATCCGCCAGTGTGGTCGCGCCCAGCGTCTTGCCGGCCCGCTCAAAACCGCGAACCATCTCGTGACCATAGGCGTAATCAGCCGTCAGGTAAACCACCCGTTTGCCATATTTGGGGAAGGCATATCGCGCCACAGCACCGGCCGTCATGTGCGGGTTCAGTGCCTCATGAAAGGTGTACGGGCTCCAGTCTTTGACTTCATTGATCGCATCCGACTGGCTGATCGAGTTGAAGATGACCTTGCGTTCGCGGGTCACCGCGTTGATAGACAGCTGCGTGGCCGCCGACAACGAGCCAACGACGAAGGCGGCTTTGTCTTTTTCAATCAACTCCAGTGTTCGGGTCGCCGCTTCACCTGGGTTGAGCTTGGTGTCTCGCACCAGCAGTTCAGCCATGCGGCCATTGAAACCGCCTGCGTCATTGAACTCCTTGATCGCAATTTCTGCGGCGCGCACTTGGTCTTGCGCTTCAGAAGAGTAAGCACCCGTCAAGGGCACGGGGAATCCGACCTTGATGGTCGCAGTCTGCGCACTGGCAATGTTGAACAAGAAAGGCGCCGTGCCCAGCGCTGCGCCGGCGGCACCCAGTTGAAGCAGCTGACGGCGGTTGGCCGCGATGATGTTGTTGGAATCTTGATGGCTCACGAATGTCTCCTAAGAAGGTGTCAAGGAATCAAAGAATGGTCGAGGTGACCGCGGCGATATCGGGGCAATGCGTTGCCACCCCGGGAAAGGAACTCAGGTGGCCATAGCGGCCTAAATCAATGGCGGTTTCAGTCACCACGCCACGCGCGCTGCGGGCGGCCTGCTGAACGCTGAGCGAGTTGGTTTGTGCCTGCATATAAGCGCCCAGCCAGCGCGCCCTTGCAACGGCGGACTGACCCTCTGGCAAGCGGTTTTTTTCGTAGGCCAGCAAGGCTTGCGGCGTGGCACCATGCGCGCCAATCGCGTCGGCCAGTGCCACCGCATCCTCTGCCGCCTTGGTCACGCCCATGCCGATGTGCGGACGAGCGACGAAAGAAGCGTCGCCCATCAAGCCAACCCGGCCAAATGCAACTTGCTCAGAGTAAACGTCGTAGATCGGTTGCAAAAAGGGCTGCGCAGTCTTCTCAATCATCTCGGCGAACTGCGGCGCCAGCAGCGCACGAGCCGCTTGACGCATGTCAGCGATGTGCCGCCAATCCACCTTGTTCGGCGGAATACCGCCTTGGTAGTTCGCGCCATCGGCGTCTGTCAACAGACCCGCCAGCGCAGCCTCAGTCGCCGCGCGATACCAGACGAAGTTGTAGGCGCGGTGGCCCGGGCGCGTGTCGTTGCCCTGCCCGGCCACCGGGTAGCCAATGATTTGCTCACCCGCCGGCAAGCCAAATCCGAACTTTTCAAAAACGCTTTTCAGCGTGCGCTCGGACAGCACTGATTCATCGCAAACACCTCGCCACGCCACGTAACCAGCGTATTGCGGCTGCACCTGCGGAGCGAACTGTTGCCGCACGACGGAGCGAATGCCATCGCTGGCCACCACGAGGTCAGCAGACCAAGTCTTGGCGCCGTCGACCGTTAACCCATGCACCACAGCGCCTGCCGCGGTGTTGTCAACCCTCTGAACCGTCACACCTTGCACATAACGCTCGGCCGGCAACAACTGATGCAGCGCTTCGTAAAGACGACTCCAAGACGTCAATATCTGGGGCATTTCCAGCGAGGCCACATCTTGGCCATCAACATCCAGCGCCACACGCTGCTGCACCTGAACACCGAGCGCCTCAGTGCCGTCTAAACCAGCGCGCCGCAAGCCAGCAAACAAGGCGTCATGCGTGACGATGCCAGCCCCCCGACCGTCCATCGAACCCCGAACTTTTTCGAGCACGCAAACGTCATGGCCTTCACGGTGCAGCACGTTGGCGGCCAGCAGTCCACCCAAAGAACCGCCAATGATGAGAATTTTGGACATTCAGGCCGCTGCGTCCACGGCCTGCTTTTCAGTCGCCGGATAGTTCAGCTCGATCACCACGCCGTTGGGATCATCCAAGAAAATCTGATGCAAACCAATCGACGGCACCGTCCGCTCGCGCGCCTTGATGCCTTGCGTTTTCAAGTGCGCCAGCATGGCGCTCAATCCATCTGCAAAAAAGGCGATGTGGTCGACCGAACCACTGCCACTGAGCGACGAGACGTCACGATCACCGAGGTAATTTTTCAAACCGACGGGGTCGTTGGCGTCCATGCCAATCACATGCACCACGGCATTGCCGACCTCGGCGTGGTCGCCACGGTAAAGCCAGATACCCGGAAACGGAAAATTAGGACGCGGACCGACCGTCAAGCCCAGCACGTCGACATAAAAACGACGCGTCGTCTCCATGTCAAGCGTGCGGATGGAAAAATGATTCAGCGTCAGTGCCATGGCGGAGACTCCTTCAAGATTTGCGTTGAGTAGCAGAAGCGTCGGTCAAAAGCAGGCTCGCCTGCAAATAGCCGCGCACTTGATTGCGAATGACCTCAGGGTCAAAAACATGCGTTGACTGACTGTGAACGGCCTGGTTGTAGACCCAGCGGCGCAAGCCAATGTAAAAAATACTGCCGTGCAAACCCATCAGCAATTCATGTTCAGCGACGGTGGGCTGGGCGCGGCTCTTGTGGCCGCGTAAGCGTCGGGTCTCACGTATCAGTCGCGGGAAAAGTCGCTCACGCAACAGTTCAAAAAACCGGTTGGTGATGGTCTGGTCGGTCAGGCCCGAAAAAATCAAGATGCGCACAAAGTCGTGCGTCAAAACAGTCGCAGCGTAGTCCATGTAGAAGCGGGTGAATTTGTCCTCGCAGCTGAGCTTTGGGTCGTCCAACCACTTTTCCCACTCGGGCTTCCAGCAGCCTTCGAAAACCTCGACATAAACGCGATCTATCAAGGCCTGCTTGTCGGGGAAATAGTGGTACAGCAAGGTATGGGTGACACCGATGCTTTTGGCCAAGTCCCGCAACTGCGCATCAAAACCGTGGCGTGCAAAAAACTGGATCGCGCCATCCACAATTTGACGCTCACGCTCCGCCACCGACAAGCGCTTGCGCGTCGCCGGAGCCTCGATTTGTATGGCTTGAGGGTTTGCCCTAGGCAAAGCCCTATTTACCGATGCGTCTTCCATGCGTAGCATTGTTGAGCGCTTGGTAAATAAGATCATCGGTGCAAACCCTCAGATAAAAAACCCAAGGAATAGGCATCCTAAAAGCCTGTCCCGACACACTGCCCAAACTAGGATTGCCATGGAATTGACTGGAGAAGTCCGCATCGCCGCCCCACGTGAAAGCGTCTGGCAAGCATTGAATGATGAGCATTGCCTGATGCAATGCATCCCTGGCTGCGAAGCCGTCGAGATCACCTCCCCGACTGAGCGCCACGTTCGCTTGCTCGTCAAAGCCGGACCGGTGCGGGCGCGTTTTGTCGGAAAAATTAGCCTCAGTGACGTGCGTCCCAACAGCGCATGCGTGATGAACTTCGAAGGCTCTGGCGGTGCCGCCGGCATGGCCACCGGCAAGTCTTCTGTGCAGCTGAGCGACGACAACGGCGGCACCTTGGTGCGCTACACCGCCACCGCGTCAGTGGGCGGCAAGCTGGGCCAGATCGGGGCCCGCATGCTAGATGCGGCGTCCAAGCAAATGGCCGATCAATTCTTCACCCGCCTTGGCAAAATTCTGAGCGCAGAGCCTATTGAAACTGCTTCTGCAATGCCCGTAGAAGCTGTCAAGCAGCAACGGCAAGTCGCTCCAACTTATCGCCAAGAATCGCCCTCAACCTCCAGCGAAGGCACCCGAGTTTTGTGGTTCGCATTGGGTTGCTTGGCGACGGGCTTCGGCTTCACGCTGGCCCACTTTCTGCGTTAAGGGCCGGCCATGAAGTCCCCTGAATTTGACTACATCAAGGTGCGCACGGTTGAGCACGCCCTGTCGCTGTTGGCGAGCCACGGCGACGAAGCCCGTCTGCTGGCCGGCGGTCAAAGCTTGCTGCCGGCGCTCAACATGCGCTTGTCTGAGCCGTCACTATTGATTGACATTGGCGGCATTGACGCGCTGCGCGGCATTCAGGTGACGCAAAACGCCCTGCGCATAGGCGCTCTGACGACCCACACCGACATCGAAAATTCGGCCTTGGTCGCGCAACATGCGCCACTGCTCAAGCTGGCCGTCGGCCATATCGCGCACCGCGCCATTCGCAACTCAGGCACTTGGGGCGGCTCGATTGCCAATGCAGATCCGGCCGCTGAATGGCCGTGCTGCCTGCTGGCACTCGACGGCACGGTGATTGTCCAAGGCCCGCAGGGTGAGCGCCGTATTGCCGCGGCGGATTTTTTCACCGGGCTTTACACCACCGCCATGGCCGACGACGACCTCTTGCTGGCCTGCGATATCCCGCTGGCACAGAGAGACGACTGGTTCGGCTTTCAGGAACTCGCCCGACGCCACGGCGACTACGCCATTGCCGGCCTGGCCATGCACCTGCATTTCGCTGGTCCGGTGGTTCAGTCGGCGCGCATGTCTTGGTTGGGCTTGAATTCGACAACCCTGAGGAGTCGAAAAACCGAAGCGCTGTTGGTCGGCAAACCGCTGGACGCTGTCACGCTGGAACTGGTCGCGGCTTCGCTGCGCGAAGAGTTGGACCCGATCGCCGACCTGACCAACACCAGCGCCACCAAAAAACACTTGGCCACTGTGTTGGCCCGTCGCCTGCTGACGCAGGCCAACGCCACACGCATAAGCGTGGCGGCTTGAACCCCACAAGGCAAACACCATGGCAGAGCTTCAAACCATTCGTCTCCACGTCAACGGGCAGGCTCACACTTGCAGCGTACCGCCGCGCCTGCATTTGGTTGACATGCTGCGCGATGAACTCGGCCTCAAAGGCTCGCACCTCGGCTGCGAGCATGGCGTTTGCGGCGCCTGCACAGTCGAGGTCGATGGCCGGGCCGTCCGCGGTTGCCTGACACTCGCCGTGCAAGCAGATGGCAAACAAGTGCGCACGGTTGAAGGTTTGGCAGACTTTCCCGATGCCCGTGCCTTGCAAGAGTCCTTCATCCGACACAACGCGCTGCAATGCGGCTTTTGCACACCCGGCATGCTGCTGGCGGCACGCGAATTGATTCAGCACAAACCCGACGCCACACGCGAAGAAGTGCGCGAATGGATGAGCGGCAACTACTGCCGCTGCACCGGTTATCACGCCATCGTTGATGCCGTCTGCGAGGTCTTGGCACAGCGCCATCAGGAGTCTGCAGCATGAGCATCACCATTGACACCGCACCCGCCAAACTGCACGACCTGACGCAGGACCCACGCTACATCGGCCACAGCCCGGAGCGGCCCAGCGCCCGGCGTCTGGTCCAAGGCCAAGGCTGCTACGTGGACGACATTGAATTGCCGCGTATGACGCATGTGGTGTTTTGGCGCAGCCCGGTGGCGCACTGCCGCATCACCGGCATCAACACTGAATTTGCCCAACGCATGCCCGGCGTGGTGCTGGTGGCCGACGGCCCGATGCTGGCCAAAATTTGCAAGCCTTGGGTCGCCACGCTCAGCCATTTGGTGGGCATGAAGTCAGCGCCGCAATACCCGCTGGCCATTGACCGCGCCTGCTGGCAGGGGGAGCCGGTGGTCGCCATCGTCGCCGAAACCCGCGCGCAAGCGGAAGACGCCATGGCCTATCTGCAAGTCAGCTGGGAGTTGCTGCCGGCGGCGGTCGACATGGAAACCGCACTGGACCCCAGTACGCCGGTGATTCACCCGGAACTCGGCGACAACCTGTGCTTCACCCGCAGCCTCGACAGCGGCGGCGTTGACGAAGCCTTCGCCCGCGCCGACCACGTGGTGAGCACCACCTTTGAGTTCGGCCGCCACACCGGCGTCACGCTGGAGCCGCGTTGCCAAATCGCTGACTGGCGCAGCGCCGAGCAGCGCTTGACGGTCTACCACTCGCAACAAGCCCCGCACATGATGCAAGACCTGTATGCCCGGCAATTCAGCATTGCTGAATCAGCGGTGCGGGTGATTTGCAAAGACGTCGGCGGTTCCTTTGGCATCAAAGTCCACGCTTACCCTGACGACTTCGCCACGGTCGCACTGTCCATGATGCTCGGTCGGCCAGTCAAGTTTGTAGCCGACCGACTGGAGTCGTTCACCAGTGATATCCACGCCCGGCATCACCTTGTGAAAGCCCGCATTGCGGTGCGCAACGACGGTGAAATTCTGGCCTTTGAGATGGACGATCTGACCGGCATTGGTCCGTTTTCGATGTTCCCGCGAACCAGCGCGATTGAAGGCAATCAGGTTGTCAATCTGGTCGGCGGACCGTACAAGCACCAACACTACCGCGCCAAACTCGACGTGGTTTTTCAAAACAAAACACCGACCTGCCAATACCGCGGCGTCGGTCACCCGGTCGCTTGCGCCATCACCGAAGGCCTGGTCGACATGGCTGCACGCGCCATCGACATGGACCCGATGGAGATTCGTCGCCGCAACGTGATTCCCGACGATGCTTACCCGTGCTCGGGCATCAGCGGCGTCAAGTTTGAAGGCCTGTCGCACCAAGCCTGTCTGGCCAAACTCGAAGAACTGATGGACTACCAAGCCCTGCGCGCAGAGCAAGCAGCGCTCCGAGAAAAAGGCATTTACCGGGGCATCGGCATTGCGGCGCTGATTGAACTCACCAACCCCAGCGCGGCTTTTTATGGCGTCGGCGGCGCACGCATCGCTTCGCAAGATGGCGCCACGGCCCGCTTCGACCCGAATGGCGGCATCACCGTCATGGTCAGCGTGGGCGAGCAAGGCCAAGGCACTGAGGCCATTTACACGCAGATCGCAGCCGATGCGGTCGGCGTTGACATGGCGCAGGTCCGCGTGGTCACTGGCGACACGGAAGTCACGCCCTACGGCGGCGGCACCTGGGCCTCGCGCGGGGCGGGCATCGGCGGTGAAGCTGTCTTGCTGGCAGGCGAAGCTCTGCGCGCCAACATCTTGCAAGTCGCAGCGGTCATCTTGAAGCGAGAAGTTCAAGAATTGGATATTCACCGGGGCGATGTGATCGACATCGCCAGCCGCGAAGTGCTCACGCCCTTGACCGAAATCGGCCGCATTGCCTACTTTCGCTCAGACCTGCTGCCCAAAGATTTCACTCCGGAACTCAGCGTCACCCGCCACTACGCCCAACGCGATTTTCCGTTCATCTTCACCAATGGCGTACAAGCTTCGTATGTCGAGGTCGACCCCGACACCGGCTTTGTCAAACTTCTCAAGCACTGGGCAGTAGAAGACTGCGGGCGCGTCATCAACCCACAGCTGGTGAACGAGCAAATTCGCGGCGCCATCGTGCAAGGGATTGGCGGCGCCATGCTGGAAGAATGTCTGTACGACAGCCAAGGCCTGATGCTCAACGCCAACATGGCCGACTACTTGGTGCCCATGTGCGCCGAGATGCCGGACATTGAGGTCGCCCACATCGAGACACCGACCAAGAGCAGCAAGCTCGGCGCCAAAGGCGCGGGTGAAGCTGGCACAGCCGGTGCACCAGCGGCCGTGATGAACGCCATCAACGACGCCTTGCACCCGCTGCAGGCGCAAGTGACATCGCAGCCCTTCACGCCTGAGAAGATCTTGAAGGCGCTGGGTCGGGTTTGAATCAGCACGTTACGTCACTTCAGTTCATTGAGCCTCCCAAGGGTTGACCACGGCGACGCCTGTGAGCTTGAAATCAGCGACATTGCGAGTGACCACCGTCATGCCGTGCACAAGGGCTGTGGCGGCAATGAGCGCGTCACGCTCGCCGCGTTTGTCAGGCACATGTAACCGGGCGCAGCGTTGTGCCACGGCGGTATCGACAGGCAGGGTGCGACCCGAAAACTCGGGCAATACGTGTTGTTCCAGCCACGTGCGCAGCATGGCTCCTTGGGTCGCGTCCTTGCGCTCAATCGACAAAACGTCCAACTCTAATTCCATGACGGTGATGGCCGACACAAAGAGATCGGCGGCATCCACGCTTTCTGTCCATGCCGTCACATTCGCATCGGCCTTGCCAAGCCGCACCTTTCGGAGCTCAGACACCACGTTGGTATCGAGAACGTACATCATGAAAAATCGACCGGCTGGCTTTGGATGGTCACGCGTGGCGGCTCAAATTCAACGTCGGCGATACCGGGCATTGCCAGCGAGTCGGCGATATTGCGCCGCTGCTTCGTGAGTCGCTGATAGTCGTCAAAGGTCAAAAGCACATGAGCCGGTTTGCCCCGGTCTGTGATGAACACAGGCCCTTTGTTTGCGGCTCGTTTTGCCTCGCTCGCGCCTTGGTTGAACTCTCGACTTGAAAGGGTTGTGATGGTCATTGAGACACCTCGCCATAAACAGCCAAAGTAGTCATGTTGCTACAAGTAGGCAAGCACTTTCAGCCGTACGAAACCTAGCAGTGACTTTTTTCCAAGTCTTGCCGTGCTACGCCACCAGCCGTTCAATCTTTGGTCGTTTGAGCTTTCCTGCCTGGTACAAGTCGTACTGCAGCTGCATGCCCGCCCACATTTCCGGGCTGGTGCCAAAGGCAGCACCAAGGCGGTAAGCCATATCAGCCGATATGCCGGAGACGCCTGTCACGATTCGATTGAGCGTCACGCGATTGATCCCCAACTTAACGGCGGCGGCGGTGACGGTGGTTTCACCCAAATATTCCCGCAGGACTTCGCCTGGGTGCGGCGGGTTGTGCATTCGAGTCATTTCAAATCCTCAGTGGTAGTCACGGTAATCAACCAACAC
>CANFWI010000064.1 GCA_947450675.1 Comamonadaceae bacterium
CAACACCATCTTTGGCAAACCACCGCGCTTGGATTTGGTGGCGTAACCCACCGCCTTCAGGTAGCGGTCGTCCAAGTGCTCGAAGCCGGCCAGAATCGCACCGCCGCGCTTTTGCTCGGCGAACATGAAGTTCTTGATCTCAACGATGCTCGGCACGGCGTCTTTGGCATTGCCAAAAAACTCCAGACACACGGTGCGCGTGTGCACCGGCATGCGGTGGACGATCCAGCGCGCGCTGGTGATGAGACCGTCGCAGCCTTCTTTTTGAATGCCCGGCAGGCCGCTCAAAAACTTGTCGGTGACGTCCTTGCCAAGACCTTCTTTGCGAAAGCTCTTGCCCGGAATGTCCAAGCGCTCCGTGCGGATCGGCGTTTTGCCATCGGCTTTGAAATAGTTGAGCTCAAAGCTCGCCACTTCGACGTCATGGATCTTGCCGAGGTTGTGGTTCAAACGAACCACTTCAAGCCACTCAGCGTCGGGCGTGACCATGCGCCATGAGGCCAAATTGTCGAGTGCAGTACCCCACAACACGGCTTTTTTACCGCCGGCGTTCATGGCAATATTGCCGCCAATGCAGGAGGCTTCGGCTGAGGTCGGGTCGACCGCAAAAACAAAACCGGCTTTCTCTGCCATGTCGGCGACGCGTTGCGTCACCACACCGGCTTCAGTCCAGATGGTCGGTACAGCTTCAGCCAAGCCGGGCAACATGACTTTTTGCACCTCGGTCATGGCTTCGAGTTTTTCGGTGTTGATGACGGCTGATTTCCAAGTCAGGGGAATCGCACCGCCGGTGTAACCGGTACCGCCGCCACGCGGAACAATCGTCAACCCTAGCTCAATGCAGCCCTTGACCATGCCGGCCATTTCGACCTCGGTGTCAGGCATCAGCACCACAAACGGGTACTCCACGCGCCAATCGGTGGCGTCTGTCACGTGCGAGACGCGCGACAGGCCGTCGAACTTGATGTTGTCTTTTTGCGTGCACTTGCCCAGCTTGCGCTCGGTCTGGCGGCGCAGGTCTGCCATGTGTTTGAAAGACACAGAAAACTTATCCACTGCAGCCCGCGCCAAGCCCAGCAATTCGCCGACGATGGCGTCGCGCTCGGCATCCGCGCCCGGCGTGCGGCGCTTTTCGACTTCGCCAAGGCGGTGCTGCAAAGCCTCGACCAGCAACTTGCGGCGCTTCGGGTTGTCCAGCAGGTCGTCCTGCAAATAGGGGTTGCGCTGCACCACCCAGACATCGCCCAGCACTTCGTAAAGCATGCGGGCGGACCGACCGGTTCGGCGCTCATCGCGCAGCCGGTTCAGCAAATCCCAAGCCCGTGTGCCCAGCAGGCGGATCACGACTTCTCGGTCTGAAAAGGAGGTGTAGTTGTACGGAATTTCACGAATGCGGGCTTGCTCAGCGGCAAGGCCAGGCGTCAAATCACCAGCATCGCCGGCGATGGCATGAAATTCATCAAGAGTAGTAAGAGCGTTCATCGTGCGAAAGTTAGCAGCCAAGAAGGGGGAGCCCACCTGAAAGACAATGTTACCGCAGCACCGAAACCACCACACCGGCAATGAGGACAAACCTCTGAAAAACTCCGGTTGTTGGCTGTTTAATGGGCTTATTCAAGTCAAACCCGCTCGACCACCCGGAAGTCCCACGATGATTCAACTCAAGCCTCAACTTGGCCACCCGCCTCTGCTGGCGATTGCCCGTAGACCCGCCTTGTGAGCGACTCTTGGCCTTACCCGCGCTGGATAGCGCATCGCGGCGCCGGCCAACTGGCGCCCGAAAACACGCTGGCGGCGTTTCGCTTGGGCGCGTCCTTCGGCTACCGCATGTTCGAATGCGACGTCAAACTGAGTGCCGACGGCGTGCCGTTTTTGCTGCACGACGCCAGCTTGGACCGCACCAGCAACGGGCAAGGTCTGGCGGCTGAGTTGAATTGGGACGCGCTGTCACGCTTAGACGCCGGCAGCTGGCATTCACCTCAATATGCAGGTGAACCGCTGGCTAATCTGGAGGCCGTCGCGCATTTCTGCCTAGACAAGGCGTTGGCCCTAAACATTGAGATCAAACCCACGCCAGGCGCTGAATCGTTGACCGGCGCCGTGGTGGCGAACGTGGTGGCTCGGCTCTGGGCTGAGGCGCCGCAGGGCACTTTGCCGCTGCTCAGTTCTTTTCAACCCGACGCGCTCGAAGCCGCACGCGCTGCGCAATCACATTTACCGCGCGCCTTGCTGTTAGACGCTTTGCAGACCGGCTGGCTGGAAACTGCCCTGCAGCTCGGCTGTGTGGCGGTGGTCTGCCAGCACACGCAGTGGGATGCGGTCAGCGTGCGACAAGCCCAAAACGCAGGCTTGAGGGTGCTCAGCTACACGGTGAATGAATCGTCGGCGGTCGATCGGCTGTGGGCGCTGGGCACCGATGGCATCATCACTGACCGCGTGGATTTGTTCTCAGCGCCAAGCTAAGAAGGCTCAGACCTTCCAGCCGCGCAGCAGCAGCCACTGCACCAAAGCCGCCGCCAGTGCCATGGCTGCATACGTCAGCAACTTGCCGTCATGGCCGAAAAACACCAAGCCGCCAGCAGTGACCAGCAAGTTGGCGGCGAACACCAACGTCAACTGCCAGCGCCAACTGGGCCGGCTCAAGCGGGCGGCTTTTCCGCCAGTTTTAGATTTAGACAAACCAGGCAAAGAAGACAGTCCGACCATCAGCAATGCCAAAAAAGCGGCGGGTGCCACGAAGTTCAGCAAATGATTGGTTAAAAGATAAAAGGTCATGGGCGGCGATGGACAGTTGCGATGCAGTTTAAGCGCTCCGGTACTCAGAAAAGGCCATTTTGAGGCACACCATCTGCCCCGGTCAGTCAAAAATTTATAATCAGCGCATGTCAGTCTGGGCCCTTGGCTTAAATCATCACACCGCACCGCTCGATTTGCGAGGCAGATTTGCGTTTGCCATCGACCAGATTGAGCCGACTTTGAAGGGTTTGCGCGCTTCGCTGTCGCGCCAGCCCGAAGCCACGCTGCTGTCAACCTGCAACCGCACCGAAATTTACTGCGCTGGCGAACACGTCGACCTGGACAGCACGATCGAGTGGTTGGCTCACAACGGCGGCGTCTCGCCGGCGCTGCTGCGATCGCACAGCTACACCCTGCACAACGGCGATGCCGCACGCCACGCCTTTCGCGTGGCCAGCGGGTTGGATTCGATGGTGCTGGGCGAGCCGCAAATCCTCGGCCAAATGAAAGACGCGGTGCGCGCCGCCGAAGATGCTGGCGCCATGGGCACCACGCTCCACCAGTTGTTTCAGCGCTCGTTTGCAGTGGCGAAAGAAGTCCGCAGCAACACCGAAATCGGCGCCCACAGCATCAGCATGGCGGCCGCCTCGGTGCGCCTCGCCGGCCAACTCTTTGAAGACCTCGGCGACATCAAGGTGTTGTTTGTCGGTGCCGGCGAAATGATTGAACTGGCGGCGACGCATTTCGCCGCGAAGAACCCGAAATCAATGGCGATTGCCAACCGCACGCTGGAGCGCGGTGAAAAACTGGCCGGCCGCTTTGGCGCAGAAGTGATGCGACTGGCCGACCTGCCGCTGCGCCTGCATGAGTTCGACGCCGTCATCAGTTGCACCGCCAGCACCTTGCCCATCATTGGCTTGGGCGCTGTGGAACGGGCGCTCAAACTGCGCAAGCACAAGCCCATGTTCATGATCGATCTGGCCGTCCCACGCGACATCGAACCCGAAGTTCAGGCACTCGAAGACATTTATCTCTACACCGTCGACGACTTGGCCAAAGTCGTGCAGACCGGCAAAGACAACCGGCAAGCGGCAGTGGCGCAAGCCGAAGTGATCATTGACGCCGGCGTGCAAAACTTCATGCACTGGCTGAACCAGCGCGGCACCGTCCCGCTGATTCAGCAGCTGAATGCCCAAGCCGATGAATGGCGCGCACTGGAAATCAACCGCGCCAAAAAAATGCTGGCCAAGGGCGAGCCGGTGGAAGCCGTGCTCGAAGCGTTGTCACGCGGACTGACGCAAAAAATGCTGCACGGCGCCATGGCCGAACTCCATGCCAGCGATGTCGAGAACCGGGACAGCACAGCACAAACTGTCTCCAGGATGTTTCTGCGCGGCCATCTGCCCAAAGGCAGCACCAGCCTTTAGCGGCGATCTTCTCGCCAAAGATCGCGCCGACCTCGTCGGCCAGCGGCCCCGCAAGGGATCGCTCCTGTTCCCCCCGCTTCCCCTGTGCTGCCAGTCTGAATGCCCTGATGAAACCCTTTCTTCGCCAAACCCTAGAACGCCAGATTCTTCGCCTGCACGAGCTTGACGCCCTGCTCTCAGCCAGCGATGTGGTCAGCGACATGGAGCGCTTTCGCAACCTGACCCGCGAACACGCCGAAGCCAGCCTGATCACGGCGCAGTACAACAAGTTGACGCGCCGCGAGGCCGATCTGGCGGGCGCCCAAGCCATGCTCACCGAAGCCGCAGCAGACCCCGACATGACGGCCATGGCAGAAGACGAAATCGACGAGGCCAAAGCCGACATCGCGCGCATCGACGAAGCCCTGCAACTGATGCTGATCCCCAAAGACCCGGACGACTCGCGGCCGGCCTTTCTGGAGATTCGTGCGGGTGCGGGCGGCGATGAATCCGCGCTGTTTGCGGCCGACTTGTTCCGCATGTACACGCGTTATGCCGAACGCTGCGGCTGGCGCTGCGAGATCATCAGCGAGTCACCGTCTGAGCTGGGCGGCTACAAGGAAGTGGTGGTCCGGATGGAAGGCCCGCCAGACGGTCTTGGCATGGGCGTCTACGGCAAGCTGCGCTTTGAATCAGGCGGCCACCGGGTGCAACGCGTGCCGGCCACAGAAACCCAAGGCCGCATCCACACCAGCGCTTGCACGGTGGCCGTGCTAGCCGAGCCCGACGAGGCGGTGCTGATCCAGATCAACCCGGCCGATTTGCGAATTGACACCTACCGCGCCAGTGGCGCTGGTGGCCAGCACATCAACAAGACCGACTCGGCCGTGCGCATCACCCACTTGCCCACCGGCATCGTCGCCGAGTGCCAAGAAGGTCGCAGCCAGCACAGCAACAAGGCCCAAGCTTTGAAGGTGCTGACCGCCCGTATCCATGAAAAAGACCGCTCTGAACGCGCCGCCAAGGACGCCGCGACGCGCAAAGGCTTGATCGGCAGTGGCGACCGCAGCGACCGCATCCGCACCTACAACTTTCCGCAGGGCCGGCTGACCGACCACCGCATCAACCTGACGCTCTACAAACTCAATTACATCATGGAGGGCGACCTCGAAGACGTGGTCACCGCCCTGCAAGTGGAGCGCGGCGCGGAGCTGCTGGCCGAGCTGGAAAACCGCAATGGCTGACACTTTGACTTGCGCGCAGGCCATCGCTGCCGCTGGCAGTTTAGGGTTGGACCGGCTCGATGCGCAGTTGCTGTTGTTGCATGTGCTGGGCAAGCCGCATGGCGAGCGTGCTTGGCTGATCGCCCATGACAGTGACCCGCTGTCGCCCGAGGCCAGCGAACACTTTCGCGTGCTCAGCCAACGCCGGGCGAGCGGCGAACCGCTGGCCTACATCGTCGGGCAGCAAGAATTTTTTGGCCTGCCGCTGGCTGTGGATGCGCGCGTTTTGATTCCACGGCCCGACACCGAAACCTTGGTCAGCTGGGCGCTGGACGTGCTGCCTACAGGCAGAGCCAAAGTGCTCGACCTCGGAACCGGCAGCGGCGCCATCGCCTTGGCACTCAAACACGCGCGCCCAACAGCCGATGTCAACGCCATCGACGCCAGCGCTGACGCCGTGGCGGTGGCTCGCAGCAATGCGGTGGCGCTGGGTTTGGTGGTTTCGATTGAGATCAGTCGCTGGTTTGAGCAAGTCAACGGCCGGTTTGATGTGATCGTCAGCAACCCGCCGTATGTCCGCGAAGGCGACCCGCATTTGACGGCTTTGGGCCACGAACCAATTCAGGCGCTGACGGCAGGCGCTGACGGACTGAGTGATCTGCGCCAGATCATTGCCGCTGCGCCCGCACACTTGCAAGCTGGCGGCTGGCTACTGCTGGAGCACGGCTACGACCAAGCCGAGGCTGTGCGTCAGCTGCTGCGAGAACACGGCTTTGAGAGCGTCTCCAGCCGTGACGACTTAGGCGGTATAGAGCGCTGCTCGGGTGGCCGTTTGGCGACATGAAACCGGAGCTGCGCAGCGGGATTGAAAGCGCCCGATAATCTGAGCATCTTTTTTTTAACGTCTGGCCTGCGCGCCAGAACCATCCCAACGGAGTATTCCCATGAGCGACACCCAACAACGCATTGATGACATCGTTAAATCCAGCGACGTGGTTCTTTTCATGAAAGGCACTGCTCAATTTCCGATGTGCGGCTTTTCTGGCAAGGCCATTCAGGTGCTGAAAGCCTGCGGCGTGAACAAACCAGCGACTGTCAATGTGCTGGAAGACGAGGCCATTCGCCACGGCATCAAGGAATACAGCAACTGGCCGACGATTCCCCAGTTGTATGTCAAGGGTGAGTTCATTGGCGGCTCGGACATCATGATGGAGATGTACCAAAACGGCGAACTGCAGCAGGTCATCGGTACGCCCGCAGCCTGAAGCTGATCGCGCCTATGACGCCGAGTTATTGCAACTTGGCGTCGCCAAAGACCTGATCGTCTGGTGGCGCGTCTGCTGGCAAGCGAAAACTTTCGCTGGCCCAGGCGCCTAAGTCCATGTTTTTACAGCGCTGGCTGCAAAACGGCCTGAAAGAGTTGCTTGGCGCGTACACACTGTCGCCACCGCAACTCGGGCAGGTGACGATTTTGGGCTCAGATTTCTTTGGGTTCATCATCAAGTCTTTGACGGGGTCATCAGCACAAAGCCGACAGCCGTCCGCGTTAAGCGCAGAGCGTGAGCTCAAATTCGGCATCTTCAGCCGCAGAATGCAAGCGATCATCGCTCTCATGCCGCATCAGCCGGACCGACGCCATCAGGCGGTTGGCGCTGATTTCAGGCACCAGACCTTTTGCAGAATCGAGCCTCAGCCGCAGCAACTGAAATGTCCGGCCCTGCGGCAGCGTCTGCTGATACACCCCGCCCGAGGCGAGTACTTTTTGCGGCAGCCCAGCGTCGCGCAACAGCTTCAACAAGAGGTTGATCGAGCCCGCCAAAGGCACCAGTGTCGACATCCAGCGCTGAATATCTTCCCGCCGACGCGAACCGCTCAAGTGCTGCCAAGCGAAATAGGCGGGCAAGTCAAACTCGCAGGTTCCGCCCGGAATGCCGGCGCGGCTGCGAATCCCCATGAGCCAATCGTTTTCCGTCAACGACTGACCCGCCTTGCCAGGCAAGGCATTCAGGGTTGCAAAATAACTGTCCAGCTGGCCGATGATGTCGTCAAGCGCAGCTTCCGAGATAGCTGGGTTACCGCGGTAACCATTCAGCACATGTTTTTGTTTTTCGAGGTCCTTGAGGACGTCAGTTTTCAAATCGGCACGGCCACCCACGTCCATGATCTCGAAGATCGTGGTGATGGCGTAATGGTGGTCGATTGGATCGTCGCGTTCGGCCAATTCGCCTAGCCTGTCAAACAGGTGTTCAAGGCGCAAATAAGTGCGTACGCGTTCGTTAAAGGGGTACTCGTAAAGGATCACAGCGATATCTTTATCGACGTTGAGAGGCCGGCTGACCGGGCACTGTTACATCATAGCCCGAAGCGCGCAGCTGCAGTCCGTGCCAGATCGGCTAATTCTGCCAGCGACGCCGTCTCGTTGTAAATACACATGTCGGCAGCAGCCAGTCGCTGCGCCCGGCTGGCTTGGGCGTCTATGACTTTTTGCACCGCCTCACGGGCCCAGCCGTTGCGGGCCATGACCCGGCTGATTTGACGTTCTTCGGTGCAATCCACCACCAGCACTTGATGCAATTGTGCCCGCCAGCGGCCAGACTCGACCAACAAAGGAACGTCAAAAACAAGGCAACGGGCACCCTGGCTTTCTGCGGCACTCGCTTGCTGGGCGGTTTCTGCGGTCACGAGCGGGTGAACGATAGCCTCCAGGCGCAGTTTCGCTGCAGGGTCAGAAAAAACCAGCTGGCGCATGGCGTCTCGGTCTAAGGCACCTGCCGGCGTGATGAAGGCTGCACCAAAGATTTGACCGATGGCCGGGATGGCGCCACCGCCTGCGGCCGTCAGCTGACGGGAAATAGCGTCCGCATCCACAATGACCGCACCGCATTCGGCCAGCATTTGGGCCACGGTGCTCTTGCCGCTGCCGATGCCGCCAGTGAGCCCGATGCGGCGCGCCACAAATGGCGTCGTCATTCGCGTCATAGCGCAAGCCCGGCCCATCGCAAGATCGCCTGCGGTCCTAAAAACATCGCCGTTAAACCCGCGAGGGCCAAAAATGGGCCGAAAGGCACATAGCCTCCTTCGCGCAATTTCGACGACCACTTCAGAGCGATGCCGACCACAGCGCCCAGCACCGAGGCCATCAGGATGATCGGTACCAACGCCGTCCAGCCGAACCAAGCGCCCAGCGCCGCAAATAATTTGAAGTCGCCAAAGCCCATGCCTTCTTTGCCGGTGATCAGCTTGAAGGCCCAATACACCACCCACAAAGACAGATAACCGCCGACGGCGCCCCACACCGCGTCGCTCAGGCTGACGCCGGAATTCCATTGCAGCGCAGCAACAATCATTCCGCTCCACACCAGCGGCAGCGTGATGTCATCTGGCAGCAAGGTGGTATCCCAATCGATCATGGCCAAGGTCACCAGCGCGGCAGAAAATCCGCACCAAACGACCGCCGTGGATGTTCCACCCCAGCGAGACACGCAAAAGTAAAACAAACCCCCCACCACCAATTCGACCAAGGGGTAACGCACACTGATACCGACGCGGCAAGCAGAACACTTGCCTCTCAGAAAAAGGTAACTCAAGACGGGTACGTTTTCATGCCAAGCAATCGGATGACCGCAATGGGGGCAACGCGAACGCGGCTGAGCCAAACTGAAGACGGGCGCAGTTTCTGGTTCCGCATTTGTTCCTGAAAATTCGGCGCACTCCTTGGCCCATTGCTGCTCCATCATCAGCGGCAAACGATGAATCACGACATTGAGAAAGCTGCCAACAATCAACCCTATCAGCCCCGCCAGCAGGGGCAACGCATTTGGCCAGACATGCAACATCATCAGATCACCTGCCCAAGTTCGAAAATCGGCAGGTACATCGAGATCACGATCCCACCAATCAGGGAGCCGAGCACCACAATGATGAAGGGCTCCATGAGGCTCGCCAAAGCAGCCACTTGCTGGTCTACGTCCTCCTCAAAAAAGTCTGCCGCTCTGCCAAGCATGTGATCCAACGAACCTGACTCTTCACCTATTGCACACATCTGCACCACCATGTTCGGAAACACCCCGGCTTGCGTCATGGCCGCATTCAAACTGACCCCTGCCGACACGTCTTGTTGAATTTTGGTCGTGGCCTGCACATAAACAAAATTGCCTGTGGTTCCGCCCGCCAACTCAAGGGCGTCCATGAGCGGCACACCGGCTGCGAACACCGTTGACAGCGTGCGGGTCCAGCGAGCAATGCAGGCTTTTTCTAAAAGTGCGCCAAAGACGGGCAACTTTAAAACCATGCGATCCCGCCATTTTTGCAAGCTTTCGCTGCGGCGCAACAGCCGAAAAAAAACAGTCCCCGCCAGAACACCAGCCCCCAGCATGAGCCACCAGTAGCCCACAAAAAATTCACTGACAGCCATGACAAACAGTGTCGGGCCCGGCAGCTCGGCGCCGAACGATGAAAAAACACTTTGGAACGCGGGGATGACCACGATCATGATGATGGCGATGACCGCAAGGGCGACGGTCAGCACTGCCGCCGGGTAGGTCAAGGCCGACTTGATTTTGGCCTTCATGGCTTCGGTCTTTTCCATATAGACGGCCAGTCGGTCTAACAGCGCATCAAGAATGCCGGCCGCCTCACCTGCGGCCACCAGATTGCAGTAGAGCGAATTGAAATAGGCCGGGTGCATGCCAAAAGCAGTGCTCAAAGAGGTGCCGGTTTCGACATCGCGGCGGATCTCGTTGAGCAAGCTGACCATGCGCGGATTACCGTGACCGCGGCTGACCACTTCAAAACATTGGAGCAGCGGCACGCCCGCTTTCATCATGGAGGCCAGTTGTCTGGTGAAACCGGTGATATCGCGGGTCTTGATGGCCCGGCCCGTTCGGCCCGCGGTGCGTCGCTGAAGCGAGACTTTCAGAGGCTGAACGCCCTGCCTGCGCAAAACAGCCACGGCATGGTTTTCGCCCATCGCCCGGATCTGACCGCGCGCCGGGCTACCAGCGTGGTTGGTGCCCTCCCATTCGAAGACAAGATCGTGAAGTGGGTGTGAAACTTCAGCAACGGCCATAGGGTTCAAAAATTCAAGTGAGCAGATCGGTCAGTCATTGGTGCAACTCAGGATTTCTTCCAGCGAAGTCGAGCCGAGTTTAACTTTCAGCAAGCCCGACTGGCGCAAACTTCGCACGCCCTCTCGTTCGGCCTGCGCTGCAATTTCCATCGCGCTACCGTCCCGAAGAATCATCCCTTGAATTTCAACCGACACAGGCATGACTTGGTGAATGCCAATCCGCCCCTTGTAGCCGCCGCTACAAGCGTTGCAACCTTGCGCCCGAAAGGGCGACCAAGTGCCATCCAGCTCAGCCGGTTTGAAACCAGCTTGAAGCAAATTAACACGCGGTATGTCAGCGCGTACTTTGCAATAGATGCACAACTGGCGCACCAAACGCTGCGCGGTGATCAGCATCACACTGGAAGCAATATTGAAGGAGGCAATGCCCATGTTTCGCATGCGCGTCAGCGTGGTCGGTGCGTCGTTGGTGTGCAGCGTGGACAGCACCAGATGCCCGGTCTGCGCTGCCTTGATCGCAATGTCGGCGGTTTCAATATCCCGAATTTCTCCCACCATGATGATGTCTGGGTCTTGCCTCAAAAAAGCCCGCAAGGCGACAGCAAAGGTCAAACCCGCTTTGTCGTTGACATTGACCTGATTAACGCCCGGTAAATTGATCTCCGAAGGATCTTCTGCTGTAGAAATATTAACGCCAGGCTGATTCAGTAAATGCAGGCAGGTGTACAAAGATACTGTCTTCCCTGAACCGGTCGGGCCGGTCACCAACACCATGCCCGTAGGACGCCTTAAAGCATTTAACAAGCGGGCTTTTTCTTCGGGCTCAAAACCCAGGGCATCCATGCCCATTTGTACCGTTGTCGGGTCGAGAATCCGAATAACGATTTTTTCACCGAACAGCGTGGGCAGGGTACTCACTCGAAAATCGATTATCTGCCCTGGCCCGATGGTCAACTTCATGCGTCCATCTTGCGGCACGCGTTTTTCGGCAATATCAAGTCGTGAGAGAATTTTGATTCTGGAGGCCAGCGTGTCCTTCAGTCCGACCGGCGGCGCTGCCATTTCACGCAGCTCGCCGTCAATGCGAAACCGAACCCGATAGTTGAATTCATACGGCTCAAAATGCAAATCCGATGCTCGCATATTGACGGCTTGGTACAACATCTTCTGCAAGAAGGTGACGGCAGGCGTGTCGTCGTTCAATATGGACGCCCGTGCCATGGCCACACGATCAATTGGGCGCTCAGTGGTTGCGATGGACTACTTTCAGATTCATTGGCCGATCATCGTTGATGAGAACCCGCTTGTACACTTAAAAATACATTGCCCGAATCAGGACAAAGAGAGAAGCGCACGGGGTTGTCACCGCCACAGAACATTGAAAGCGGTGGGTATTTTTAAATCCGCCGGCTGATGGTTTGAATTCACCACGTTCGCTTTGAGGTTTCGATAGAAACAAAAAAACCCACTGACACAGTGGGTTTTTTAAAAATCACAGCTTGATCGAAAGGTGATCAGGCTGCAATCAAGTAATCAGCCTTGTTCTTACCCGCCAACCATTTAGGAGCCAAGCCACGGCCGCTCCAAGTGTTGCCACTGATAGGGTCACGGTATTTAGGGGCTACCTTGCCAGTTTTCTTGGCAGAAGATTTGCCTTTGCCAGTTGGAAATACATCGCTTGCAGTGAGTTGATACTCAGCAACAAGGGCGCGAACTTTAGCGATCGCCTCACCCACCTCGCGTTGGCGCACTTCAGTCACTTGAT
The DNA here is from genome assembly GCA_947450675.1 of Comamonadaceae bacterium. Classification (GTDB taxonomy): domain Bacteria; phylum Pseudomonadota; class Gammaproteobacteria; order Burkholderiales; family Burkholderiaceae_C; genus Polaromonas. Next base: position 12,199 of record CANFWI010000064.1, read on the forward strand.
TTTGCAAAGTTTCAATTTGTGAAAGCAGGTCTTTTAAAGAGCTCATCGATATTCCTTGAATAAAACTTCATTTTAAACCACGAATTAGCGAAGTTTTATATGTTCACCGGCAGAAAAGCTCGCCAAAATAAAAAGTATTGCGCGGACGCCGCTAGAAATTTACCAACAATTAACTACCTCTTAGTCTCAACCGACTTCCAATTTATCTAATCTATATTGGTCGATATAAGGATTTACCAAGATCCGCTGATTAACTACGCACGCCGCTCCAGCAATTGGGAAGCCAGACTCATCAATGCCGCCCGATAGTCACTTTCTGGCAAGGCTGCCAGTGCATCCATCGCTCGCTGCGCTTCTCCTGCGGCGCAACTGCGCGTCGCATCGAGCGCGCCGGTGCGCTGCACGATGTCAATGATTTCAGCCATTTTCTCGGTTCCACCGGTTTCAATGGCCTGACGCAGGGTGTCACGCTCTTCTTCCGTGCCGCGCTGCATGGCGATGATCAGCGGCAGTGTGACTTTGCCCTCGCGTAAATCATCACCCAAGTTTTTGCCCATTTCTGACACGTCGCCGTCATAATCCAGCACGTCGTCGATGACCTGGAAAGCAGTGCCGAGGGCCTGCCCGTAGTCGGCGCAGGCGGCTTCAATGGCCGGCGTGGAGCCTGCCAGCAACGCGGCAATTCGCGCGCAGGCCTCAAACAATTTGGCCGTTTTTGAACGTATCACCCGCACATAGTCTTCTTCGGACAGACTGGCATCGTGCATGTTCATGAGTTGCTGGACTTCGCCTTCAGCAATCACGTTGGTCGCCTCGGCCAGGGTCCGCATGATGCGCATGTCGCCGGCGTCGACCATCATCTGGAAGGCACGAGAATACAAAAAATCGCCGACCAGCACGCTGGCTGGATTGCCAAAGGCCTCATTGGCCGTTTCGCGGCCACGTCGCAAGGTCGACTCATCCACGACGTCGTCGTGCAGCAAGGTAGCCGTATGAATGAACTCGACAACGGCGGCCAAATTGAAACGCTGATCGCCTTTGTAGCCGAGAGCACCGCACATGAGCAGCAGCAAAGCTGGCCGCAAGCGCTTGCCCCCCGCCGCCACAATGTAGCGGGAAATCTGGCCGATCAGGGCAACATCAGAACTGAGTCGCTGCTCGACGACTGCATCCATGCCGCGCATGTCGTCAGCGATAAGCGCCAAAGCGGCGGCGGTACTTGAAGAATTGAGAGACAAAGGGGAGTCCAGACCTGAATTTGCCGCGATTATAAGAAGGCCGCACTGAAAGACCCTGGCGCAGGAGCCCAATGCAAGGGCATTTCAGGGTCTGACAGAGGTGAAAAATAAGGCTCGACAAGACTTTGCAGCCAAGGCTATAATCGAGGGCTCTGCGGAAATCCGTCTGCGGAACTCAATTAGAAAATTGAAGAGGTCTTACATGTACGCGGTCATAAAAACCGGTGGCAAACAATACAAAGTTGCTACTGGTGAAAAAATTAAAGTAGAACAGATTGCTGCGGACGTAGGCCAAGAGATTGTTATCGATCAGGTATTGGCAGTCGGCGAC
>CANFWI010000065.1 GCA_947450675.1 Comamonadaceae bacterium
AGCAGCGTGAAGCTGCGCTGCGCGGTGGCCGGATCAAACGTCAGCGGCTGCAAAATATCAGCCCGAATGATCTCAACCACCTGGCGTACGGGTTCGTCCAACTCAAGAGCACGTGGCGTGGGCTGCATCTGCCAGCCCGAGCGCACAAAGAGCGGATCGTTCAACAAAACCCGCAGCCTTGCCAACGCCGCGCTCATGGCGGGCTGACTCAAATTCAAGGCCTCCGCAGCGCGTGTCACGCTGCGGTGTTGCATCATGGCGGCGAACACCACCAGCAAGTTCAAATCAACAGCTTTTATATCCATGGGATGGATTGTATTTATCCAGAGAATCGACTGGCCAAATGATTAAACCCCTTTTAAACTGCTGAAAAAATGGCATCGACACGCCGTCAAGCGTCGGTAACCCACACAGGAGACAAGGTATGACAAGCACCCGCCAACAGCCCAACTCGCCCGTCGCAGTAGCGCGGCCTTGAGTCCCGTGCTCCGCTCGCATTGCGCCTGCGGCGTCGACACGCACGCCCATGTGATCCCGTTTGAATTCCCCTCATTTCTCGGTTCAGCCGCGCCATCCGGTTGGCCCAGCATGGCACCGGTAGACGCCTGTCACCGGCAGGTCATCATCGACGGCAAAAACTACCGAACAGTGTCCGACAAGTGCTGGACCACCTCACGCCGCTTGGCTGACTTGGCGGACATGGGCTTGGCTTTGCAGGCTATTTCACCGATGCCGGAATTGCTGTCGTATTGGCTCAGGCCAGCCGACGCGGCGGTGCTGGTGCGTTACCTGAATGACCAAATCGCCGCCATGGTGGCAGAGTCTGGCGGCCAGTTGATCGGCCTGGGCGCCGTGCCGCTGCAAGACATCGATCTGGCCATCAAGGAACTCGAGTACTTACGCCAGACCCCTGGCTTCGCGGGCGTCGAAATAGGCAGCAACATCAACGGCATGGTGGTGGGCGACTTGCGCTTAGACCCCTTTTTTGAGGCTTGCGAAGCGCTCGACATGGCGGTTTTTGTGCATGCCTTGCGGCCGACAGGCATGGACCGCTTGGTCGGCCCGCCGCCGCTTCAACAGGTGCTGGCCTACCCGACAGATGTCGGTTTGGCTGCGGCCTCCGTGCTGACCAGCAACTTGATCTTGCGCCGCCCCGGTCTGCGCATGGCTTTTAGCCACGGCGGCGGCACTTTGGCGATGTTGCTGCCGCGTCTGGAGCAAGCCATCAGCGTTTTCCCAGCCCTGCGCGAATCGGTGCTGCAGTCGCCCACCGCCCAAGCGCGACAATTTTTCTACGACACCTTGGTCTTTGACGAAGCCACGCTCAAGCATCTGCTGCACTGCTTCGGCGACACCCAGCTGATGATTGGCACGGACTACCCCTTCAACTTTCACGATGACCAACCGGTGATACGGCTTCAAGCGGCTGCGCTGGAACCTGACGCGCTGCAAAGAATGGTTGAAGGCAACGCCAGACGATTTTTAGGTCTGCCCTCAATGACAACCACCGACTCCAACCCAAGGCCACCCACCCCATGACCCATGCATCGTCCCTCATCAGCGGCTTGCGCAGCGTGGCCTTCAATGTGCCCGACCTCGCCTTGGCTGAAGATTTTTACACCCGCGTTTGGGGCCTGAGCGTGGCCGCACGCGAAGCCGGTGCGCTGTACCTGCGCGCCACTGGCGCTGACCACCATGTGCTGGCTTTGCACCAACAAGATGGGCCTGCGCAGATACGCCACGTCACGCTCAGGGCTCGCAGCTTACAAGCCTTAGAACAGACTGCCACTGCGGCACTGGCAGCCGGTGGCCGCGTGGTGCAGCCAGTGGCTGAACTGACGAGCCCCGGCGGTGGCACCGCCGTGTCGATAGCCGACCCCGATGGCCGCGTGTTTCAACTGGTCTTTGACGATGTATTACACGCGGACACCTCGGTGCAACCCGACGCACCGATCCGCTTGGCGCATGCCGTTCTCAACAGCCACGACGTCGAGGCGTCTCGCGTTTTCATGGAGCAGGTGCTGGACTTTTCGTTGGCAGACCGGACCCGCATCATGGCCTTCATGCGTTGCAACAGCGACCACCACAGCATTGCGCTGGGCGACACCGACAACGACGCACTCAACCACGTGGCCTTCGTGGTCGCCGATACCGAGGCCGTGATGCGCGGCGGTGGCCGCATGAAAGACGCCGGCTTCGGCATCGAGTGGGGCCCGGGTCGCCACGGTCCCGGCAACAACGTTTTTAACTACTTCGTCGGGCCGTTTGACATCGTCATTGAGTACACCTCAGACGTTCAGCAAATCGATGACAGCTACGTGGCCGGCCAACCCGCCGACTGGACTTGGCCCGCAGGACGCGTCGACCAATGGGGCATCTCGGCACCGCCTAGCGCGGCGCTCAAGGTGGCCCAACGCGCGGTGCTGTTTGCCCCAAGCTGATTTTTTATTTTTCATATTTTTTCACCCAGGAGTTTTCATGCGCTTCACCACTTTTCGCCAACACAACCAAGACCGCCTCGGCGTGGTCACGGGAACAGACGTCATTGACCTGCAGCAAGCCTTGCCCGACTTGAGCAGCGACCTGCGCACCAACCTGCGCCATGGCGTCGACATGATTGCCGCCGCCAAGGCCGCGATCCAATCTACCGCCCCACGCCTGCCGCTGGCCAGCTTGACGCTGTCACCGCTGCTGCCCGAGCCCGGCAAGATCATCTGCCTAGGACTGAACTACTTTGACCACGCCAAAGAAGGTGGTCGCGACAAGCCCGAGTACCCATGGTTCTTCATGCGCACCGCCACCTCGCTGCTGGCACCCAACGCCAAAGCCTTGCGCCCCAAAGTCTCAGTCCGCTTTGACTATGAAGCTGAAGTGGCCGTCATCATCGGCAAGACCGTCAAGCACGCCACGATGGACAACGCGCTGGACGCCGTCTTCGGCTACAGCTGCTTCAACGACATCTCGGTGCGCGACTACCAAAAGAAAACACCACAGTGGAGCATTGGCAAAAACTTCGATCGCACGGGTGGCTTCGGCCCGGTGCTGGTGACGGCTGACGAACTGCCGGCTGGCGCCTCCGAGCTGCGCATTCAGTCGCGCCTGAACGGTCAGATCATGCAAGACGCCAACACCCGCGACATGATCTGGGGCGTGGCCGAAACCATCAAACTTGTCTCGGAATGCATGACGCTTGAACCGGGCGATCTGATCATCATGGGCACACCCGCTGGCGTTGGCCAAGCGCGCACGCCGCCGGTCTGGATGAAGCATGGCGACACCATCGAGATTGAGATCGACAACATTGGCATCTTGCGCAACACGATCGAAGACGAAGCCGCATGACCACTGGTGCTTACGACGTAGCGATTGTGGGCTTTGGACCCAGCGGTGCGGTGGCCGCGGGCTTGCTTGGTGCGCGCGGGATTCGCACCTTTGTCTGCGACCGTGCGCATGATGTTTACGACAAACCGCGTGCGATTGCGCTGGACCACGAGATCACCCGCCTGTTCCAAAACATGGGCGTGGCAAAACAGATCAAACCGTATCTGGAGCCCTTCACCGACTCTGTTTTTTACGGTGTCGATGGTCAGGTGATCAAGCGCATGTCGACCGCGCCGGAACCCTTCCCGCTGGCGCACACGCCGTCGGTGGTGTTCACTCAACCGCCGGTAGAGCGCATTCTGCGCGCGCATGCGGCGAGTTTTCCGTCGGTCACCACCGCACTTGGCCAGCAACTGCTGAATCTGTCGCAAGACGAGAGCGGCGTGACGCTTGAACTGCGCGACGACAAAGGACAACCGTCGACTGTCCGTGCCCGGTACCTGATCGGTTGCGACGGCGCCAGCAGCACCGTCCGCACCCTGACGGGCATGGCGCTGGAGGACTTGGGGTTTGACGAGCCTTGGCTCGTCGTAGACGTGTTGGTCAACGAGCAGGGCTTGTCGAAACTGCCCACCACCAGCGTGCAGTACTGCCATCCAGAACGGCCCGCCACGATGGTGATTGGCCCCGGACGCCACCGGCGCTGGGAAATTTCCATCAACCCTGGTGAAAACCCAGAACAGCTCGCCACACCGGAAGGCACTTGGAAGCTGCTGGCACCATGGATCAGCCCGGCTGACGGCGAACTCTGGCGGCAGGCCAGCTACCGGTTCCACGCCTTGGTGGCCGAAGACTGGCGCAAGGGCCATGTCTTCATCGCCGGCGACGCGGCCCACCAACAACCGCCCTTCCTCGGACAAGGCATGTGCCAAGGTGTTCGCGACGTGGCCAATCTGTGCTGGAAACTAGACGCAGTGTTGAAGGGCGCAGCGCCAGACAGCTTGCTCGACAGCTACACACCCGAGCGCAAGGGCCACGTGACTGCCCTGACCACGCGCATCAAAGCGATTGGACAAATCATCGGTGAACGTGATGTTGCAAAAGCGCGCGCTCGTGACGCCCATTTGCTGGAAGAGTGTGGCGGCGTGGTCAAACCCGTGCCACGCCAAGACGTGCAACCAGCGCTGCAGGATGGGCTGCTCAGCGCCCTGCCCCACGCCAAGCGCGGCACGATATTTCCCCAGCCGTGGCTCTTGACCGCCAGTGGCGAGCGTCGCCGCATGGACGATCTGATGGGCACTGGTTGGCGGCTTGTACTGGCACCCCATGCCAGTCAAGAAATACGGGAAGCAGCGGCCACATTGAACAGCATAGATGCAGAGCTTGTGCAACTTGGCTCGCCGGAATTGACCGAGGCAGACGGCTTGCTAGCGAGATGGTTCACGGACAACAAGGCGGTTGCGGCCATCGTCCGCCCGGACCATTACGTCTACGGTGTTTGCCAAACTGCCGATGAACTGAGCGGGCAACTCAGCGCACTCCGCGCTGCATTCGAACCTGCGCAAGCTGCAACCTGAGTTTTCAAATCACACTGAATTTTTAAATTATTAAAACCACCAAGGAGACAACAATGAAAAATATCAATGGACCGTCAAGCGCCAACTCGTCGACTCTGGACCGCAGACAACTGCTTCAGGCCGCGGCCAGCGTGGCCGTGTTCCTATCCCTCTTGACATCGACCGCTCGAGCGCAAGCTTGGCCAGACAAACCCATCCGCTTCGTCTTGTCGCAGCCCCCAGGCTCTGGCCCCGACAACGTGGCCCGCATCATCGGCGAGCGCGTCGGCAAGGGACTCGGCCAAGCGCTGATCATCGACAACAAACCGGGCGGCCAAAACATCATTGGTGCGCAAGCCGCCGCGCGAGCCGCCGCTGACGGCTACACCTTTTACTTCGCCACCACCGCGGCGCTGGTGACCAACGCCTACATGTTCAAGTCGATGCCTTACGATCCGCAAAAGGATTTTGTACCCGTCGCTTTTGTCGGCAAAAGCCCGTTCGCCGTGCTGGTACGCGCCGAGTCTCCCCTCCAGAATCTGCAAGATCTGCTGGCCCACGCCAAAGCCAATGCTGGCAAAGTTTCATTGGGCAACGAAGGCCCCCGGACCTTCAGCGGCATGATCGCGCGGTTTTTAAATGCCCGCTCCAAAGCCGAGTTCAACTTGGCGTCTTACGCCTCAGTGAGCGTGGCAGTTCAAGATGCCATTGGTGGACACATTGACGCGGTGGTCGCAGACCTGGCATCAACCGCGCAGTTGGTGCGGCAAGGCCGGCTGCGCCTACTGGCCGTGACCACCGCCACGCGCGTGCCGGGTTGGGAGCAGACGCCGGCGTTGGCAGAAACATTCCCTGGCTTTGACATGAGCGGCTGGTTTGCGCTGGTCGCGCCCGCCGGGACGCCCAAGTTGGTGATCGAGCGCATGAACCGCGAGTTCAATCTGGCGACGGCTGACCGAGAGATTGCCGCCAAAATCACCGCTGCCGGCCCGTTGCCGGAGTCCGGCATGTCGGCAGATCAAGTCGGCGTTTTCCTGAAAAACGAACACCAGCGTTGGGCGCAGATCACCAAAGAGATTGGCGTCTTGCCCGAGTGAATCCCGCGGTCAAGCTGGCGTTGAAGGCGCCAGTTTGTCTTGCGTTTGCGTGGCAAAGTCGCCAGCGTCATGACGCTCGTGCAGCTGCGACGCCAATGGCCCCATCACCCGATTCACCATGCGTCCGCGAATCACCGCGGGTCGCTTGGCAATCTCATGGGCCCAACGCAGGACATGCGTGTACTCGTGCACCGACAAAAATTCAGCGGCGTCGTACAACTGCCCCAAGACAAGACCGCCATACCAAGGCCAGATAGCGATGTCGGCAATGGTGTAATCGTCACCGCCCACATAGCGGCTTTCTGCCAGTCGTTTGTCGAGCACGTCCAACTCGCGTTTGACTTCCATCGCAAAACGGTTGATGGGGTATTCCATTTTTGTCGGCGCGTAAGCGTAAAAATGACCGAAGCCACCGCCCAGATAAGGCGCGCTGCCCATCTGCCAAAACAGCCAAGACAAACACTCTGCACGTTTGGCGGGTTCAGTCGGCAGCAACACGCCGAACTTCTCTGCCAAGTACATCAGGATCGAGCCGGACTCAAACACCCTGACCGGCTTTGATCCGCTGTAATCCATCAGCGCAGGAATTTTGGAATTGGGATTGACCTCGACAAAGCCGCTGCCGAACTGATCACCCTTGTTGATGCGGATGAGCCAAGCATCGTATTCAGCGGCACTGAAGCCAAGCTCGAGCAACTCTTCGAGCATGACGGTGACCTTGACGCCATTGGGTGTGGCCAGCGAATACAGCTGCAACGGGTGTTTGCCGCGCGGCAGAACTTGCTCATGCGTTGCCCCCGAAACGGGTCGGTTGATGTTGGCGAACTGGCCACCGTTTTCTGCGTCAAAGGTCCAGACTTTGGGCGGGGTGTAGCTGTCGGTAGTTGTGGTGGTGTCAGCCATGCGTTTATTTCAGATCCGTGGTTTGCAAGCGTGCATTTTGCGGAAACAAAGCGTTGCGGGCGCTGTCATCCATGTCCGCTTTGAAAGCATATTGGGTCTTCAAGGCATCCGCACGCTGGGCGGCCGGGCGGGCATTGATCTCATCGAGCAGCCGTTTGGCGTTCGGTAATTTAATCCATGCATCAGCACCCAGCACAAAGGGAATCGCTCTGGCCCAGCCCCAAAAGGCCATGTCCACGAGGGTGTACTCGTCGCCCAACATGAAGCGGTGGCTGGCGAGATGCGCATCCAAGATGCCCCAATGACGCCAAGCTTCAAAGTCATAACGGTTCAGCGCGTAAGTCTTGGGCTCTGGCGCGAAGTGGCGAAAATGCACCGCCTGTCCTGAGTACGGACCAACACCGGTTGCAATGAACATCAGCCATGAGTACATCTGTCCACGCGCTTGTGGGCTGTCCGCTGGCAAGAACTTGCCGGTCTTCTCTGCGAGGTACAACAAGATGGCATTGCTGTCGAAGACGACAACACCTTCGTCATCAATCGCCGGCACCTTGGCGTTTGGGTTGATGGCCGTGTAATCTGCCGTGTGCTGCTCGCCCTTGCGGGTGTCGATCGGCAGGATCTCGTAGGGCAGACCGGACTCTTCCAGAAACAAAGCCACTTTGGACGGGTTCGGTGCGGTGTTGTAGTAGAACTTGATCAAAATGTCATCCTGTTTGAATTTTTGCTGGGTTCATTATGGTGTGGCGACCCCATCTTCACAGGCGCCTTGGTTTATATCCTGATTCACTACACTGCTGCAGATGAATTCCGTCCTTCCGCAGCAGCATGCCCAAGCCCGACTCACATCGTATTTTTGGAGCGGCGACGCCATCCGCAGTCGAAGCGTGAGTGATCTCGTGCTGTCAGGCACGGTCGATATTTCAGCGTTGCCAGCAAGGCTGGTGGCAGATTGGGCAAGGGACATTGTGTTGCGCTTAGAACTGAAGTCGGGAGACGTCGAAGCATTGCCGTTGGCCCGAGCGCGAATGCGCTGGCCTGAGTACAAGCACTGCGTGCGCGAAGTGTCCGAATGGACGCACTCGCTCGGACTGCAAGATGTGCTGGCCTCCAGTGAAGTCGCCCTGATGGCCTGCCGCGGCGCGAAATACCACCACGACGGCACGCAGTACGGCAGCGCGGCCTTTTGCAATCTCTTTTTGAGCGAAGACTGCGGATTAGACTTGCACTTTCCATCGAGCGGCCAACGAATTCCCCTGACCCGCGGGACGGCGGTGATCTTCGACACAGGTCAGCCGCACGCCGTCATTGACCGCCACAGCGCAGGATTTGACGCAGCCGACTTCCCTGCCGAACGTGATTGCACACAAGTTTTCCTGACATGGGAGCTGCCGATTGAAAACGCCCATGTCGCCCAAGCACTGGGCATCGACTTTGACATCAACCCGTCAACCGCGTTGCAACTGGACAAAGAGCAAGTCAGCTTGAACGGCGCACGGGTCAACGTGTCTGCCGATTCAGGTCGATGGTGTGAGGTTGAGTGAATAGCCGGGACGGGATTCTGGAACAGCCTGGGATAACGCGTGACGCCAAGGCCGCGCCGGGGAATTTGCGCGCCGTGTCATAAGCTTCTAAAATGAAGATACTTCAACGTATATCCACAATGACCATGATGCACCTACAAATTGCCAAATGGGGAAACAGTCTTGCTGTGCGCATCCCTGCTGATTACGTGCGCCAAATCGGCATCAAGGAAGGCGACCGGCTAGAAGCCCAGCTGGGCGCTGACGGCGCACTGAACCTACGCCCAGCCCGGTGGAACCGCCAAGCGTTTGCTCAGGAACTCGCCCGTGACAGCCAGACGCTACCCATGGGCACGTCAGTTATGGAGCAACTACGCGATGAGGCGCGCTACTGATGCTGTACGTCGATACTAGCGTGCTGGTGGCCTTGTGCACCCATGAGGCCAGGACGGCTGACGTGGTGAAGTGGTATGCCGATTGCACAGAAGAGCTGGCATCCGCCGCTTGGTGCGTCACCGAATTTGCCAGCGCCATGGGGCTCAAGCAGCGCACCGGGCAGCTGACGCAGGAACAGGCCCAAACCGCCTGGATGAAGTTTGAAACAGTGTGTGCCAATGACCTGCAAATACTGCCGGTGGAGATAACGACGTTTCACAAGGCCGCTGTCCTAACCCTAGATGCGTCCGCTGGATTGCGCGCGGGAGACGCCCTGCACCTTGCTTGTGCCATGCAGGCCAAAGCGCATGGAATGGTGACCCTGGATGTGGTGCTGGCGAAGAACGCCACGCGTTTCAAAGTCCTACCGGTCACGGTTTAATGAATGACAAGCAACGATGCAGCAGCGTGCTGGTGCGTTCCGAATTGGCGATGAATATGACCGAAGTTATCCGCAAAAAATGCATGACTCAAGGCGATATAGCAACCCTCTTTGGTGTCACATAACTCCATATTACCGAGCTGATGTGCGCCAAGAAAAATCTGTTTTATTGAACACCTTGATTGAGATGGAGGCTACCGCTGCCTACAGATTGCCTACAAGCGGCCCAATTGAAAAAACCCCACTACCTAAAAGATAGCAGGGTTTCTTGATAAACACTGGGGTGGCTGAAGGGGCTCGAACCCTCGACAACAGGAATCACAATCCTGGACTCTACCAACTGAGCTACAGCCACCGAAGGTCGAAATTATAACGGCAAGTTGGCCTCTAAATTACCTTGTTTCTGCTTGAGTTGCAATTGCTTCAGTGACGCCTTGTCCTGGCACCGGTCTTGGCGCCGTGATCTCTACTTTGAAACGCTCTTGAATCATCTTGTAGTAAGCGAGGCTTTCGGCGGCAGTCCACCATTGGGCGTATTGAGCGCGTTCTTTCGCTGCGGCGGCAGCGTCGCGTGGATCGCGCGGCAACACTTTGTTGACCTTGACCACTGCGTAACCTTGAGCACCTAAATCAACACCCACGATTGTCGGCAAAGCCGCAGGGTCAGCGCGCAAGACAGCGTCCAGCACCGGACCTGGCAAGTTTTTCGCGTCGGTGCGCGAGACCAGCAACGACTCTGGTAAAGCAGCTGCCGAAGGATTGGCCTTCCATTCAGCCAGTTTGGCGCTGCCGTCTTTGCGGGCTTCTTCAGCGCTAAGGGCCGCGAGCCAACGTGCGCGGACGTTCTCTTTCACTTCAGCCAAAGGCAGCGTGCGGACTGGCGTGTATTGCACGATGCGACCCGCGGCCAACTGGTTCGGACCGACTTCAATGGCTTCGGTGTTGCGTTTTTTCTCAATCGAATCGGTGGAAAAAAGTGCTGCGAGAAATTTCGGATTGGCCAACGGACCCGTCACATTCGGCAGCGCGTTGCGGCTGACATTGCTGGCGCTGCGAATGTCGAGTTTCAGCCGTTCGGCCACAGCCTTCAAGCTGTCAGGCTGTTCGTACACGGCGTTGGTAAAGATCTCTGCAGATTCGGCAAATTTTTGCTGAACTTGCTGCTTTTTCAAGTCGGCTTCAAGCGTCGGGCGCATTTCTTCAAAGCTGCGCTGCTTGGGCGTCTTGATGTCCGTCAAACGGATGATGTGATAGCCGAAGTCAGACTCCACCAGATCGCTGATCTCGCCCTTTTTCAGGGTGAAAGCGGCATCTTCAAAGGGCTTGACCATGGCGCCGCGCGCAAAAAAGTCAAGGTCGCCACCGTTGGCGGCAGAGCCCGTGTCTTGCGAATTTTTGCGAGCGACATCCGCAAAAGTCTCTGGCGACTTGCGGACCAACGCCAGCAGTTCAGTGGCCTTGGTCTTGGCCGCAGCACGCTCGGCAGCCGGTGCGGCTTTGGGCGCGTTGATGAGGATGTGGCTGGCACGGCGCTCTTCGGGGCCGCTCAGACGCTCAATGTTTTGATCGTAGTAAGTCTTCAGGTCTTGCGCATTCACAACGATCGTCTTGCTGACCGCATCGGCGTCCAGCACCAAGTACTCGACGCTGGCCTGTTCGGGCGCCCGGAAAAAAGACGGATTGGCTTGATAAAACTGCTCCAAATCCGCATCGTTCGGTTTGAGCTTAGCGGCGTAAGTGGCCGGGCTGAAGCGAGCCAGTTGGAGTTCGCGTTTTTCAAAGTAGGCGTTGAGCGCCGAGTCAGCGACGCCGGCTGACGAAAAACCAGTCGCGGTCACACCGGTCATGACTTGGCGGGTCGACAGATCAGCGCGCACGCTGGCTTCAAACATGTCAGGCGTCATGCCCTGTGCGCCGACCAGTTGACGATAGCGCTCCATGTCGAGCGAGCCATCTGGCTTGCGCAGCGCGGCAATTTGCGGATTCCCTTGCAGCTCACGCGCCAGTCGTTGGTCGCTGGTGGTCAGCAAAGACTTGGCTGCCGCTGCCGCCATGACGCGGTCGCGCACCATGCGTTCGAGCGTGGCGTAGCGGGCTTCGGGCGAGTCCAACAGCTTCATGTCCAGCGTCGGCATGGACGCACGGATTTGGTCAACCTCGACACGGTGCGCAGCATCCCAGTCGGCCTGCGTGATGTTTTTACCGTCAACCCGCGCCACTGTGGCACTGCTGTCCCCAGAACGGTTGTGATCGTTCAAGCCAAGCAAAACGAAAGACGGCACGATCAGCAAAAAGAGCAACCACATCGTGATTTTGGTGTGCTTGCGAATAAAATCAAACATCTGAAAATTCCGGTTACAGCCAAGGATTGGGCGCAATCAAAGTGCCGCCATGAGCAAAAAAGTCAATCTCCAATTATGCCTTCGCCGCAGAGCACACGACAGCCTCCAGAACCGCATGAAGTCGCCGGGTCGTGTGCTTATTGACCCTTGTTAAGCTAGCAAAAAGGCGCCCCTGCGACTCCAGCCCATGGTCCACAGAGCTCTGGTGAGTCTTGGTGATGATCACAGCGACCTTGGTTGCAATGGGATTCAAACGCCATGAATACCCACTGGAGCAGCGCCCTTTTCGGGATTACGCCGGTCGCCAGATACGGATTCTCAGTCGGCATTGGCGGTCTGAGGCGGTGTATAAGGGGCGAAAAAAAACCACCCAGATCGCTCTAAGTGGTTGATTTAATTAAGGAAAGTTGGTGGGTGCTGACGGGCTCGAACCGCCGACCTACGCCGTGTAAGGGCGCTGCTCTACCAACTGAGCTAAGCACCCAACTTCTTAATTCGTTGGCTTCAGTTCAAAGCGTCTTTGAGGGCTTTGCCTGGACGGAATTTTGGAACTTTGGCTTCTTTGATTTTAATCTCATCGCCAGTGCGTGGATTGCGGCCGGTGCGGGCAGCGCGAACGCCAACGGCAAAAGTACCAAAACCGACCAAAGCCACGGCGTCGCCGGCTTTCAGGGTCTCGGTGATAGCGCCGATGGTGGCTTCCAGCGCGCGCGTGGCGGATGCTTTGGAAATGTCAGCTTGCTCAGCGATGTGTTCGATCAATTCAGTTTTGTTCACGGGTTGTCCTCAGTGATGTCAAAAATTATCTGACTTGAAGCTATGACGCTTCGGCCAGATACCCCTCTTAATTGCTAAAAGCGGAATAAGCGGGAACGGGTTGGTTGCGACAAGCGCCAAAGCTGCTTGAAGCGAAAATGTTAAGACGCCCTTTGAAGACGCCAGCACCGTCACAATATTAGTCGCAACGCCTCACTTGCTTATTTTTACAAGTGAGGGGGGAATTCTAGTCTGTTTTAAATGCAGCTAACGCCAGCCTCACACGGCTGCGGCAATTGCCTTGCCAACATCTGCCGTGCCAGCCGTGCCGCCGAGGTCGGGTGTGCGGGGTGCGCCGCTGCCGGGAGCCAGCGTCTTTTCAATGGCGCTGAGGATAGCGTCGTGCGCCTCTTTATGGCCGAGAAACTCCAGCATCATGGCACCGCACCAGATCTGGCCAATCGGGTTGGCCAAGTTGCGGCCAGCGATGTCAGGGGCCGATCCGTGCACCGGCTCAAACAAGGATGGGAACTTGCGCTCTGGGTTGAGGTTGGCGCTAGGCGCGATGGCGATGGTGCCCGTGCAAGCCGGGCCCAAGTCACTCAAGATGTCGCCGAACAAATTACTGGCCACGACCACGTCAAAAAAGTCAGGGCGTTGCACAAAGTGCGCGGTCAAGATGTCGATGTGGAACTTGTCGAGACGCAGGTCTGGGTAACCTTTGGCCATCTCTTCAACGCGCTCATCCCAGTACGGCATGGAGATCGAAATACCGTTCGATTTGGTGGCGCTGGTCAGGTGCTTTTTAGGGCGCGACTGGGCCAGTTCAAACGCAAACTTGAGCACGCGGTCCACGCCGATGCGCGTGAACACAGACTCTTGCAAAACAAACTCGCGCTCAGTCCCCGGAAAGGCCCGGCCACCGATGCTGGAGTACTCGCCTTCGGTGTTTTCGCGGACGATGTAAAAGTCGATTTCGCCGGGCGCGCGCGCGCTGCCATCACGCCGCACCACGGGCGCGATGATGCCGGGCATCAGGCGTGCTGGGCGCAGGTTGATGTACTGGTCAAACTCGCGCCTGAAGAGCAGCAAGGAGCCCCACAGCGACACGTGGTCTGCAATTTTTTCGGGCCAGCCGACAGCGCCGAAATAAATCGCGTCATGGCCGCCGACCAAGTCTTTCCAGTTGTCCGGCATCATCTGGCCGTGCTTCTCGTAGTAGTCCCAGCTGGCGAAGTCGAAGTGGTCAAACTGCAGGTCAATGC
>CANFWI010000066.1 GCA_947450675.1 Comamonadaceae bacterium
GCAACTGCGAAAAAAGCACCGGCAAAAAAAGCACCTGCACCAAAGGCTGCACCGGCAAAAAAAGTAGCTGCAAAAAAAGCAGCAGCACCCGCTAAAAAAGTAGCACCTGCGAAGAAAGCAGCTCCAGCGAAAAAAGTAGCCGCTAAAAAAGCAGCACCGGCTAAGAAGGTCGCTGCTAAAAAAGTAGCACCTGCTAAAAAGGTCGCCGCTAAAAAAGCCCCGGCTAAAAAACGTACCCCTAACGCTGCGTTCATGAAGCCACTGACCCTGAGCCCAGCTCTGGCAGCGGTGGTGGGCGACAAGCCATTGCCACGCACTGAAATTGTCAGCAAGCTCTGGGTTTACATCAAAGCCAAAGGCCTGCAAGACAAAGTCAACAAGCGCATGATCAATGCAGACGACAAGCTCAAAGCAGTCTTCGGCAAAGCCCAAGTCTCGATGTTCGAGATGGCCGGCCTGATCGGTAAGCACATCGTCAAGTAATCAGCCTCGGCTGATGATCAAAAGACCGGTTCACCGGTCTTTTTTTTTGGCCGCAAAAAAGCCGACCCAAGATCACTTGGGTCGGCTTTTTTGATGCAGGCTGACCGCGAGGATCAGCCTTCAGCTCAGGCTGCGAAGTTGGCTTCTGCGAACTTCCAGTTGGCCAAGTTAGACAGAAAGGTTTCGACGAACTTAGGACGTGCGTTGCGGTAGTCGATGTAGTAGGCGTGCTCCCAGACGTCGACCGTCAGCAGCGCTTTGTCAGCGGTGGTCAATGGCGTGCCAGCAGGGCCGGTGTTGACGATGTCAACCGAACCGTCAGGCTTTTTCACCAACCATGTCCAGCCGGAACCGAAGTTACCGACAGCGGACTTGACGAAGGCTTCTTTGAAAGCAGCGTAAGAGCCGAACTTGGCGTTGATGGCTTCAGCCAACGGGCCAGACGGCTCGCCGCCGCCTGCGGGCTTCATGCAGCTCCAGAAGAAGGTGTGGTTCCACACTTGGGCTGCATTGTTGTAAATGCCGCCAGACGACTTCTTGATGATGTCTTCCAGGCTCATGGCTTCAAACTCAGTGCCCTTTTGCAGGTTGTTGAGGTTGACCACATACGCGTTGTGGTGCTTGCCGTGGTGGTATTCAAAAGTCTCTTGGCTGTAATGCGGAGCCAGGGCATCGATGGCGTACGGCAATGACGGGAGGGTGTGTTCCATTGTGTTTTCCTTGAGGGTCGTTTAAATAAAGACTGGGTGATTGTAAAAACTAAATGAGATGGCGCTGTGACACGGTCAAATTAACCTCGCCATCGGCCAACGTTGCGCGCACTGGCTGGCCGACGCTGAGTTGCTGGGTGCTGGTTAGCGCATGGCCTTGCACGTCAGACAGCCAAGCATAGCCGCGTTGAAGGACGAGCTTGGGGTCCAGCAGTTCGAGCCGTGTTTGGGCCCGCTCCAAGCGCTGGCGCTGACTCGCCACAGACGCTGTCATGGCTTTGGGCAAGTCTTTTTCAAAAACGCTGAGTTGGGTCGATTGACGCTGCAACGCAAAACGCGCGGCATGGCGAAGGCGTTGCGCCTGCAGCACCAGACCGGCTTTTTCACGTGCCACCCCATGCGAGGGCTGAATCACTCTGGCGGCGGCCCAGTCCAGCCGCTGGTTGTTGGACTGCAGTTGCCGGTCGACGGCGTTTTGCAAGCGATCCAACGCCAGTTCCAAAGCCCGCAACCACACGCCCTGCGGTTGCGCGCAGAGTTCTGCTGCGGCGGTCGGTGTCGGTGCGCGCACGTCCGCACAAAAATCGGCGATGGTGAAATCAGTCTCATGGCCGACGCCGGAGACCACCGGAATCGGCGAGGCCACGATGGCGCGTGCCAACTGCTCATCGTTAAAAGCCCAGAGATCTTCCATCGCGCCGCCGCCGCGCACCAGCAGCAGCACGTCAACCTCAGCGCGCTTCACCGCCTTGGTCAGGGCTTGCAACAACTCACCCGCCGCTTGCGTGCCTTGCACGCTGGCCGGGTAAATCACCACCGAGACATGCGGAGCCCGGCGCGTCAAGGTGCTGACCACGTCATGCAAAGCCGCCGCACCTAAAGAGGTGATGATGCCAACCGCACGCGGCAACAGCGGCAAGCTGCGTTTGCGAGCGGTGTCAAACAAACCTTCGGCCTCGAGCTTGGCTTTGAGCCGCGTGAACTGCTCAAACCAGTTGCCCTGCCCGGCTTCGCGCAGCGACTCGACCACCAACTGCAACTCGCCGCGCGGCTCATACACACCCAAGCGGCCGCGCACTTCGACCAACAGGCCATCGCGTGGTGAGAAGTCCAGCATCGACGCCGCCCGCCGGAACATGGCGCAACGCACTTGGCCTTGCTCGTCCTTCAGGTTGAAGTAGCAGTGACCGCTGGTGGCACGGGAAAATCCGGCGATTTCGCCCTTCACCGCCACTGGGTTGAAGCGCGCTTCCAAGCTGTCGGCAATCGCCCTGAGCAGCGAACCCACCGGCCAAATTCGCACACCCGGGGCAGACCGGCCGGCGTCTTGGAGGGACTCAAACAAGACAGGCTCCCGTCAGCTGCGGAGAAAGATTCGGGTCGTGGCTCATCACTGTTGAAAGGTGCGTCGTTGGTTAAAAATTGATCGTTCTGTCGGGATTGCAGTCTGGCGTGGCCTGGCAGCGCAAGCGAAGCAGTTGCACACAAAGTTATCCACAGATTCTGTGAGTTCAAGGCAGATGCCGCAGCCAAGTAGGCGCAACACTCTGATCCATAATTCAAGTCACCTTAGACGCTGGAGTTATCGAATTGTTCTCAATCATACAAGCCGCTGGATGGCCTATTTGGCCGCTGATGGCCTGCTCGGTCTTGGCCATGGCCTTGGTGATCGAACGCTTTGTCAGTTTGCGCGACAACAAAGTCGCGCCACCCAAGTTGACCGATGAAGCCATCACCGTCTCACGCACCAGCGTGCCGTCGTCAGAGATCGTCCAGCAGCTCGAACGAAACTCCATCCTTGGCCGAGTCTTGGCCTGCGGCCTGCGCGCGCTGACGCTCAATCCACGCCTTAGCGAAGACGACCTGCGCGCCACGCTTGAAGGCGCCGGCCGTGAAGCGGCTCACGAACTCGAACGTTATTTGTCGGCGTTGGCCACCATCGCTTCGGCGGCGCCCCTGCTCGGCCTGCTCGGCACGGTGATCGGCATGATCGAAATTTTTGGATCGCAAGGCGGCAGCAGCGGCAGCGTCACGGCTGCCGGCAATCCGGCGCAGCTCGCGCAAGGCATCGCCATCGCGCTGTACAACACCGCTTTCGGGCTGATCGTGGCGATCCCTGCGCTGATTTTCTGGCGCTACTTCCGGGGCCAGGTCGACAGTTATCTGCTGCGCATGGAACTGGCAACAGAGCGCTTTGCGCGGCATCTCAACACACTGCGAAAACCGTCTTGAAGCACACGGCAAACCAGCGCGAGGCCCGCCCATGAACTTTCGCAAACGCAGCCGCGACGAGCCTGAGATCAACCTGATCCCGTTCATCGACGTGCTGTTGGTGGTTGTGATTTTTTTGATGTTGTCGACCACCTACAGCAAGTTCACTGAGCTGCAAGTCAATCTGCCGGTGGCCAACACCGAGGCCGCCCGCGACTACCCCAAAGAAATCATCGTGGCGGTCAGCACTGACGGCCGCTACTCGATCAACAAAAACGTGATTCAAAGCCGCAGCTTAGACGCTGTGGCCACGGCCTTGCTGGCCGCCAACCCGCCCAGCAAGAGCAGCCAAGACAGAGTCTTGATCATCAGTGCCGACGCAACGGCCAGCCACCAATCGGTCATTCTCGTGATGGAAGCAGCCCGTCGTGCCGGCTTGTCGCACATCACCTTTGCGACCCAAAGCGCCAGCGCTAAGCCCTGAGCAGCCAACGCTGATGACCGTTCAATCAAGCTTGCAAACGACGCTGCAAAGCGCCTGGACGCGACGTGGCCCGCTGGCCTGCCTGCTGTGGCCGCTGGCGCAGCTGCACGCGGGTGCTGTCGTGCTGCGGCGCTGGTTGTATCAGCAAGGAATATTGAAGTCATGGCGCGCTGACGTGCCGGTCATCGTCATTGGCAACGTGGTTGCTGGCGGCGCGGGCAAAACCCCGCTGGTGATGGCGCTGGTCCAGCATCTGCAGGCCACAGGCCGACAGCCCGGCGTGGTCTCACGCGGCTATGGCCGACAAGACGACAACACCGGCAACGCCCTTGAAGTCTTGCCGCAGCTGCCCGCCAGTCTGTGCGGCGACGAGCCGCTGCTGATCCGGCAACGCACGGGCGCACCCGTGTTTGTCGCCCGCCGCCGGATTGACGCTGTGCGCGCCTTGTTGGCAGCCCATCCACAAACCGACTTGATTATTTGCGACGACGGACTGCAGCATCTCGCCTTGCAGCGCGACCTCAACATCGCGGTGTTTGACGAACGCGGCGTCGGCAACGGCTGGTTGCTGCCAGCCGGGCCGCTGCGTGAAGCCTGGCCGCCCACCGACAGCCCTAAAAAGCGTTCAGGACCTCAATCTGTCGCCCAGATCGACCTGCTGCTGCACACCGGCCAAACAGCCGCCTTCGCCGGGTTTCAGTCGCGGCGGGCGCTGGCCGACCACGCCATGGCGGCCGACGGCACACGGGTTCCGCTCGACAGCCTGAAGGGCGAAGCGCTGGTGGCTGTGGCGGCGATTGCCAGCCCGGAGGCGTTCTTTTCAATGCTGCGTCAACGCGGCCTGACGCTGGCAAGCTGCATCCCGCTGCCCGACCACGACAGCTTCGACGACAAGGCCGACAGTGAAGCCATTTGGACGCCTGGAAAACGCCTGCTGTGCACCGAAAAAGACGCTGTCAAACTCTTCGCACGCTACCCCGACGCGGGCCAACAGCTGCTGGCGGTGCCGCTGGTCTTCACGCCTGAGCCGGGCTTCATGCAGGCCTTCGACGCGCGGCTGAACGCCTTGCTTCCATTGACTTCTCAATTACCATCGACGCATGGACACCAAACTTCTTGAACTGCTGGTCTGCCCCGTGACCAAAGGCCCACTCACCTACAACCGCGACAAGCAAGAGCTGATCTCGCGCAGCGCACGCTTGGCTTACCCGGTGCGCGACGGCCTGCCCGTGATGCTCGAAAACGAGGCCCGCACGCTGACCGACGAAGAGCTCGGGCTTTGATGGCCTTCACGCGCCATTGACGCCAGCTTGATACCCGCATGACTTTCACCGTTCTCATTCCGGCGCGGCTGGCCTCCTCGCGCCTGCCTAACAAACCACTCGCCGATATTCACAATGTGCCGATGGTTGTGCGCGTGGCGCAACGCGCCAGCTTGAGCCACGCCGCCCGCGTGGTCGTCGCCGCTGACAGCCCGGAGATCGTCGCCGCCTGTGCTGCGCACGGTGTGGCCGCCCTGCTGACCCGCACCGACCACCCCAGCGGCAGCGACCGGCTGGCCGAAGCCTGCAGCCTGCTAGGTTTGAACGCGCAAGACATCGTGGTCAACGTCCAAGGCGACGAGCCACTGATCGACCCGGCCCTTATTGATGCTGTCGCCGCGCTGCTGGAAAGTCGGGCCGACTGCGCCATGAGCACCGCCGCCCATGCGATTGACGAACTCGCCGACTTCCTGAGCCCGCATGTGGTCAAGGTGGTGCTCGACGCCCAGAACACCGCGCTGTACTTCAGCCGCGCGCCGATTCCCGTCGGCCGTGACTTCAATGGTCAAGCCTGGTGGGACAGCTCCAGCCTGCCCAAACCCCTGCGGCACGTGGGCATTTATGGCTACCGCGTGGGGTTTTTGCAAACCTTCCCGAGCTTGCCGCAAGCGCCGCTGGAACAGCTCGAATCACTCGAACAACTGCGCGCCTTGTGGCATGGCCACCGGATTGCCGTGCACATCACGCAGCAGCCGCCGGGCATCGGCGTCGACACGCCTGAAGACTTAGAGCGCGTTCGTCGGCTTCTGGCACCCCAAACCTAGCGACTTAGGCTGCTGGTTTGTAAGCTGCAGTCAATGGTCTGCATGCTATCCTTGGACTCAATTCGAGTGCACCAGCGTCGTTACGGCGGCAAAAGACACCCCCGGCTTGCGCAATACAAGCCGGCCGCTATTCATAATAAATTGAGGACATCCATGAGACTGATACTGTTGGGCGCCCCCGGCGCCGGCAAAGGGACACAAGCCACCTTCATCTGCCAAAAATACAGCATTCCGCAAATCTCGACGGGCGACATGCTGCGCGCTGCCGTCAAAGCCGGAACTCAATTGGGCTTGGAAGCCAAGAAGGTCATGGACTCAGGCGGTCTCGTCAGCGACGATCTGATCATCAACTTGGTCAAAGAACGCATCGCCCAACCCGATTGCGCGCATGGCTTTTTGTTCGACGGCTTCCCGCGCACCATTCCGCAAGCCGACGCCATGAAGTCGGCCGGCGTCAAGCTGGACTTTGTGCTGGAAATCGACGTGCCGTTTGAAGCCATCATCGAGCGCATGAGCGGTCGCCGCACGCACGCGGCGTCAGGTCGCACTTACCATGTCAAATACAACCCGCCGAAAGTCGACGGCAAAGACGACGTGACCGGTGAGCCGCTGATCCAGCGCGACGACGACAAAGAAGAAACCGTGCGCAAACGGCTTGAGGTCTACAGCGCTCAGACCCGTCCTTTGGTTGACTACTACTCCCAGTGGGCCAGAGACGACTCGGCCAACGCACCGCAGTACCGTGCCATCAGCGGCATGGGCAGCGTTGACGAAATCACCAGCCGCGCCATGGGCGCGCTGAACGCTGTCGCCGTCTGAGCTTCAGCGATCCTGCATCAAGGCCAGCATCAACTTGATGCGGGCCTTGACCGGCGACAAGCCAAGCGCAACCGGCAGCGCATCGTTGGCACCGGGCAGCAAGCGGCCTTCCGCACAACGCGTTGCCCGCAGCACCTTGACGCCTTGTTGTTGGGCCAACAGCAAGGCAGCTTCAAGGTCTTGATGAACCGTGCCATTGCCAGTAGCGGCAACCACCAGTCCCTGAACACCGGCTTTCAGCAAAGCCCTGACCACCGTGCCGTCAGCCCCCGCGTAACTCATCACAATCTCAACGCGTGGCCAAGCGGCATCGGCCAAGCCGGCCACCAAGGTCAGCGCTTGCCCACGTGGCCAGTTCCGCAGCAAGCGCAGACGGCCTTCCTCGACAAAACCAATCGGCCCGGCGTCCCCGGCGCTGAAAGCATTCAACCGATACGGATGAATCTTTTGGACATCTTCAGCGCCATAAATCGTGCCGGCACAGACCACCGTGACGCCACTCGCGCCGCTGCTTGACGCCACCGCCACCGCGTCCAGCAAGTTTTGCGGGCCGTCAGGCGCTACAGCGGTCGCCGGCCGCATGGCGCAGGTCAGCACCACCGGCTTGGTCGGCGCCAGCAAGGCCTGCAAAAAATACGCGGTTTCTTCCAGCGTGTCGGTGCCGTGGGTGATGACGATGCCCTGAACGTCCTCCTGCGCCAGAAAGTGCGAGACCCGCAGCGCCAACTTTGCCCAGACGTCAAAGCCCATGTCTTTGCTGTCGAGCTGAGCCACCTGCTCCACCACATAACGCTCAGCACTTGTGCCGTCGTGCCAGCCGGGCAAGCTGGCCAGCAGCTCGTGGACACCGATCTGTGCGGCGCTATAGCCCGTGTGGTCCAGCGCATTCGTGGCCTTGCCGGCGATGGTTCCGCCGGTGCCCAAAACCACAATTTTTTGTTCGCTCACTTGAAATCCCTGAAAAACTGGATAAAAATACAGCCACTGTTGATTTAGCCAGGAGCCATGACATGACCATTCTCGACGACATTTCCCGCTTGCCTGAAGGTCCGAAACTGACGGCGCGGCAACAACAAATTCTCGAACTCATCCAAAACGCCATTTCCCGCACGGGTGCACCGCCAACCCGCGCCGAGATCGCCACAGAACTCGGCTTCAAATCAGCCAACGCTGCCGAAGAACACCTGCAAGCCTTGGCGCGCAAAGGCGTGATTGAGCTGGTCAGCGGCACCTCCCGCGGCATTCGCCTGCGCAGCGACACCTTGCGCTCCCTCAACGAGTCGCGTCACAAACAATTTTCTCTGCCCTTGCAAAGCCTGGCCCAACTCGTCCTGCCGCTGGTCGGACGGGTCGCAGCCGGCAGCCCGATTCTCGCGCAAGAACACATCGAGAAAAGCTACAGCGTCGAGCCTAGTTTGTTCAAAAGCCAACCCGACTACCTGCTCAAAGTGCGCGGCATGAGCATGCGGGACATCGGCATCATCGACGGCGACCTGCTGGCGGTTCAGCAAACCAAAGAAGCCCGCAACGGTCAAATTGTGGTTGCCAGGCTGGGTGATGAAGTCACCGTCAAACGCTTTCGGCGGACTCAACATCTGATCGAGTTACTGCCAGAAAACCCAGACTTCGAACCCATCATCGTCAAACCCGGTGACGCCTTCGAAATCGAAGGGCTGGCTGTTGGCCTGATCCGCAACACCGTCTTGAACTGACAGCACGTTAAGTCGTCGAGCGGCGCTGAGGAAAAGCGACGTTCTTGCAGGCACAATATCAGGATGAATATTGTGATTTTGGACGACTACCAGGACGCGGTTCGCAAGCTCGAATGCGCCTCCAAACTCGACGCTTATCCGGCCAAGGTTTACACCAACACCGTCAGAGGTATTGGTCAGCTGTCGGTTCGCCTGAAAGATGCCGACGTGATCGTGCTCAACCGTGAACGCACGCACCTGCCGCGGCAACTGATTGAAAAACTGCCCAAGCTCAAACTGATCGCGCAGACCGGCAAAGTCGGCGAGCACATCGACGTCGCCGCCTGCACCGAGCGCGGCATCGCTGTCGCGGAAGGGGTCGGCTCACCGACGGCCGCAGCCGAGCTGACGTGGGCGCTGATCATGACCGCCACCCGCCGCATCCCGCAATATGTCGCGAACCTCAAGCACGGCGCCTGGCAACAGTCAGGCCTGAAAACCAGCTCCATGCCGACCAATTTTGGGCTCGGCACCGTGCTCAAAGGCAAAACTCTAGGCATCTGGAGCTACGGAAAAATCGGCAAGATCATCGCCGGCTATGGCCGAGCTTTTGGCATGCGCGTGGTGGTCTGGGGCCGCGAGGCGTCACGCGAGCAAGCCCAAGCCGACGGCTTTGAAGTGGCCGCCAGCAAGACTGAGTTTTTTGAGCAAGCCGACGTCTTGACCCTGCACCTGCGGCTGAACGAAGCCACCCGAGGCATGATCACATTGGACGACTTGTCTTTGATGAAACCCACCGCCTTGATCGTCAACACCTCGCGCGCCGAGTTGATCGCGCCCGAAGCACTGGTGGCAGCCCTCAACCGTGGCCGACCAGGCCTTGCCGCCGTCGACGTGTTCGAGTCGGAACCTATTTTGCAAGGCCACGCTTTGCTGCGTCTCGAGAACTGCATTTGCACACCGCACATTGGCTATGTGGAGCAAGACAGCTACGAGCTGTACTTCGGCGCCGCTTTCGACAATATCGTCAACTTCATCAAGGGCACACCAACCAACATCGTGAACCCAGGTGCGCTCCAGGTTCGCCGCTAATTCTTCGCTCAAAACAACATGACAACACACTTCAACACCATTGGCGTCATCGGCGCTGGCGCCATGGGCCGCGGTATTGCCCAAATTGCAGCACAGGCCGGTAGCCAGGTCATGCTGTTCGACAAAGACCATGCAGCCAGCAGCCGCGCCATCAGCGACATCGCCACCCAATGGGACAAACTGGTGGCCAAAGGCCGTGTCGACGCTGCCTTGGCTGAGGCCTATAAAGCCCGGCTGTCTGTCCCCAAAGCGCTCAGCGATCTCAGCCCGTGCGAGCTGGTGATTGAAGCCATTGTTGAACGCCTCGACATCAAGCAAGCCTTGTTTGCCGAACTCGAATCCATCGTTTCGCCGCAATCGCTGTTGGCCACCAACACTTCGTCGCTGTCGGTCACCGCCATTGCGGCCGGCCTCAAGCACCCTGAGCGCATGGCCGGCTACCATTTTTTCAATCCGGTCCCGCTCATGAAAGTGGTCGAGGTCATCAGCGGCCTGAAGACCAGCGCTGCCACGTGCACCGCGCTCACCACCTACGCCAAGCAAATGGGCCACACGCCCGTGCAAGCGCAAGACACGCCGGGCTTCATCGTGAACCACGCGGGGCGCGGCTACGGCACGGAAGCGCTGCGCATTGTGGGTGAAAACATTGCCGACTTCGCCACCATTGACCGCATTTTGAAAGACCAAGCCGGCTTCAAGCTCGGCCCTTTTGAATTGATGGACCTGACCGCGCTCGACGTCTCGCACCCGGTGATGGAGTCGATTTACAACCAGTATTACCAAGAGCCACGTTACCGCCCCAGCGTCATCACGGCGCAGCGTTTGGCTGGCGGCTTGCTGGGTAAAAAAACCGGCGAAGGTTTTTACAAATACGCCAACGGCGTGGCCGAGTGGCCGGCTGAAGCACCAACGCCGGTGGTTGAAGAGATGCCGCCAGTCTGGGTCTCGCCGCGTGCCTCGCGTCGGGCTGAGCTGCTGAGCCTGCTGAAAACGTTGGGTGCCACCATCGAGACCGGCGCATCGCCGTCGATGAACGCCTTGACGTTGGTCGCACCGCTGGGTTTTGACATCACCACCGTCGCCGTGGTGGAGCGGCTCGACCCGGCGCGCACGGTTGGCATCGACATGCTGCTGGACGACGCCCACACCAAACGCCGCGTGCTGGCCACCAACCCCGCCACCCGCGCCGACATGCGTGACGCGGCGCACGCCTTGTTTGCCCGCGACGGCAAGGCCGTCAGCGTGATCCGCGACAGCGGTGGTTTTGTGACACAGCGCGTCATCGCCCACATCGTCAACATCGCCTCCGACATGTGCCAGCAAGGCGTTTGCAGCCCGCAAGACTTAGAAACCGCCGTCACCCTCGGGCTCGGTTACCCGCAAGGCCCGCTGGCCTTGGGCAACCTTTGCGGCCCGACCAACATCCTGGAAGTTCTTTTCAACATGCAGACTGTTTATGGCGACACGCGCTATCGGCCATCGCCTTGGTTGCGTCGCCGTGGTGCGATCGGCCTGAGCCTGCTGCAGGAAGAAAGCTGAGATGGCCGGCTCCCTGAAAAGCACCAGCGAAGGTCGCACGCTGGTCTTAACCCTGAGCAACCCGGAACACCGCAACGCGCTCAGCCCCGACATGTACACCGCCGGTGTTGAAGCCCTCAACGCGGCCGAGAACAACCCCGAGATTCGCAGCGTCATCATCACCGGCGAAGGCAGCACTTTTTGCGCCGGCGGCGACCTGCAACGGCTGCTGGCCAATCGGCAAAAAGAGCTCGAGGTGCAGACCCAAAGCATCGACGCCCTGCACAGCTGGATCGACTCGATCCGCACCTTCCCCAAGCCGGTGATTGCCGCTGTTGAAGGGGCCGCTGCGGGCGCCGGGTTTTCATTGGCCTTGGCCAGCGACTTCATCGTCGCCGCCGACAACGCCATCTTTCTGATGGCCCACAGCAGCGTGGCGCTGTCACCCGATGGTGGCGGCAGTTGGGCCTTGACCCGCGCCCTGCCCCGCACGCTGGTTGCGCGCATGCTGATGCTTGGCGAGCGCATGCCAGCCGACCGTCTGCATGCCTTGGGACTGGTCAATGAACTCGCTCCTGCGGGTGGTGCATTCGCCGCAGCGCTGCAACTGGCGGAGCAACTGAACCAACGCGCACCCAACGTCATGGCCAGCGTCAAAGAACTCATCAACGAAGCCCAGACCAGCACACTGAGCGAACAACTCGCCAGCGAGCGTCATCACTTTGTGAAAAACCTGCGCCACCGCAACGCCGGCGAAGGCATTGAAGCTTTCCTGCAAAAACGCAAGCCAATCTACCCTTGAGACAAATAGAGACACAAAGGAACACGATGATTCAGGTTTATTCATGGGCCACGCCCAACGGCCACAAAGTCCACGTCATGCTCGAAGAGTGCGGCCTGCGGCAGGGGCGCGACTGGCAAGCCATTCCGATCAACATCGGCAAAGGTGATCAATTCAAGCCGGAGTTCTTGGCCATCAGCCCGAATAACCGGATTCCAGCCATCGTTGACCCGAATGGCCCGGACGGCAAACCGATTTCACTCTTTGAATCGGGTGCCATCTTGATGTACTTGGCGGCCAAAACCGGCAAGTTTTTGCCCAAGAGCGACCGCCTGAAATACCAAGTGCTGCAGTGGCTGATGTTCCAGATGGGCGGCGTCGGCCCGATGCTCGGCCAGAACCACCACTTTCGGATTTACGCGCCCGAAAAAGTCGAGTACGCCATCAACCGTTACACCAACGAAGCCAAACGCTTATATGGCGTGATGGACAAGCAACTCTCCACCAGCAAGTTCATTGCCTGCAACCAATACACCATCGCCGACATTGCGATTTTTCCGTGGTTGCGCAACTGGGCCAACCAAGGCATTGACTGGGCCGACTACCCACACCTCAAACGCTGGTTCGACCTCATCGCTGCGCGCCCTGCTGTGCAGCGCGGCGTGCAAGTCATGGCCGACCTGCGCCCGGCCACCCGGACCGCTGCAGAGCATGAAGTCTTGTTCGGCAAAGCTCAACAAATACGCCGCTGAGCCGCCGCTGAAAAATAATTCAAAGTCATTGCAAAGGAGCCGCTTTTAGCGCGCTATAATATGAGACTTGTCGGAGTGTGGCGCAGTCTGGTAGCGCACCTGGTTTGGGACCAGGGGGTCCAAGGTTCGAATCCTTGTACTCCGACCATTTAATCAACAAAAAAAGCTCACTTTGTGGGCTTTTTTTGTA
>CANFWI010000067.1 GCA_947450675.1 Comamonadaceae bacterium
AACTTCGCTGGCTACTCGTCCGAGGACCTTGTCGGTCGCGTCAATCACAAACCATTCATGCACTACGTCAGCGGGTTTTGCGCTGAAAGTTTTCATGAAATACTCTTTAAAAAAGTTGGTTTGCCCGGCACACTTGAGGGCTGCGCCGGAATGGTTCCACATCTATTCCACGGTCGGCGTTCTTCTGATGAGAACCTCTTAGGTGGGTTTCACCCGCTAGGCACAAGGCCAAACAAGTGTCTTCCGGCGGACATGAAAACGCTGAAGAACCTCGGATTATACGAATATTCCGGGTTTTGGGGAAAATACCTGAGCCGTGCCGTCCTTTATGGGCCGTCAGCGGTTAGCATCGCTGCATGTTTAGCTACCGCCACGCCTTCCATGCCGGCAACCACGCTGATGTGCTCAAGCACACCACGCTGATTGCCCTGATGAAGTATTTGACCCAAAAAGACACGGCCTTGACCGTGATTGACACGCATGCCGGTGCCGGCCTTTACCGTCTGGATGGTGATTACACCGAAACCAGCGGCGAGGCGCTGGAAGGTGTGCTCAAACTCTTTGCCCCGGTGGCGCCGCCTGCCCCGGAAGCCAAGCCGCGCAAACCAACCGTGCCCGCCGCACCCGAAGTCCTGGCCCCTGCACTGCAAGACTATTTGAATGTGCTGAAAGCGCTGAACCCGCACTTCGCCCAGACCGGCGAAGCCGCGCACCTGAAGATTTACCCCGGCTCACCGTTTATTGAGCAGCAGTTTTTGAGCGGCCGCGACAAGCTCAAGCTGTTTGAATTGCACCCCACAGACTTCAAGTCACTGGCGGGCAATATTGAGCAGCTCGGCGTCGGCCGCCAAGTGACGGTCTCGCGTGAAGACGGCTTTGAAGTGTTGAAAACATTTTTGCCACCACCCGCCCGCCGTGCGATGGTGTTTTGTGATCCCAGCTATGAAATCAAGAGCGACTATGCCCGCGTCAGCGCTTGCATGGCTGACGCCGTCAAGCGTTTTGCCACTGGCACGTATGTCGTTTGGTACCCGATCATTCCGCGCCCTGAGGCGCATGACCTGCCGCGTAAGCTCAAGACGCTGGCCGTCAAGGCGGGCCGAAGTTGGCTGAATGCCAGCCTGACGGTGAAGTCGAGCAAATTGACGACCGACACGGCCGGTGAAGTGATCCGCCCGGGCCTGCCCGCCAGCGGCATGTTTGTCATCAATCCGCCGCACACCCTGAAGGCTGATTTGCAGCTGGCTTTGCCGCAAATGGTGGCCAAGCTCGGGCAAGACCGGCACGCTTCTTTCGGCCTTGAACACGGCGGTTGACACCGCCGTTAACCGCCGCGAGGCGCCGCAAGCTTCAGTATTTGAGCGCGGTGCTCTTGCCCCAGAACACCCGGTAAGCAAATACTGTGTAGCCGATGATCATCGGCAACACCACCAAAGCACCAGCCAAAATCACGCCCATGGATTCCGGCGCGATCGTGCCTTGCCAGACGTGGATGCGGTCTATCACCAGCCACGGAAAGAGGCTGTAAGCCAAACCGTAAAAGGCCAGCAAAAACACCCCGACGGTGCCGCCAAACGGCACCCACGCGCCGTACTCATTGCCCTGCGCCAACCGCTCCGGCAAGCGCTTCAGACTGCGACCAATGATGAGCAACAAGGTGAGTGTTGCCAGCGGAATCGGTAGCAACAAAAAGATGTTGGGAAAAGAAAACCATTTGGCAAAAATCGCTGGGCTCACCATCG
This sequence comes from Comamonadaceae bacterium, assembly GCA_947450675.1. Lineage (GTDB taxonomy): Bacteria > Pseudomonadota > Gammaproteobacteria > Burkholderiales > Burkholderiaceae_C > Polaromonas. Next base: position 1,743 of record CANFWI010000067.1, read on the forward strand.
GCGTGGCCAATGAAATAGCCGCAATACCCGCCGCCGTGAACCACAAACTGCCGCGCGCCCATTGCACGGCTTTCAGCTGCAGCGGCCCTTCGGTTTTGATGATCAGCCAGCCCGCGCCCAGCAAGCAATAAGCCGCCACCAGCGCCAGACCAATTGCCGCACTGAACAGCATCGACCAGATGTCGCTCGCAAAGCCCGTCACCAGCGAACCCAGCATATAGCCCTGTGACCAGCCGGCCAACAAGGAGCCAGCATAAAACGCGCGGTTCCAGGCCGGCTTGTGCTGCGCCCGCGCCTTGACGCGAAAGTCAAACGCCACGCCGCGCAGGGTCAGGCCAATCAACATGAAAGCCACTGGCAAATACAGCGCGCCCAAAATCACGCCATGCGCCAACGGAAAGACCGTCAGCAAAATGCCGATGCCCAGCACCAGCCAGGTTTCATTGGCGTCCCAGAAGGGGCCGATGCTGGCGATCATCGCGTCTTTGTCGTCCTCATTCGCGCGGCGCATCAGCACGCCCACGCCGAGGTCGTAGCCGTCCAAAATCACATATGCCAGCATCGCCAGCCCCATCACGCCCATGAAAACAATCGGCATCCAACCGGCAGGTTGGGTCAGGTCTGGAATGAAATCAACCATGGCTCAAGCCCTCCTTGGTGTTCGGATTGTGGGGCGGCGCGTCATCGCGCGCCGGTGTTCCTTTGCGGGCCAAATAAAACAGCACCGACACGTAAGCCGACAACAGCACCGCGTAGAGCAACAGGTACAGCGTCAAGGTCAGGCCGATGTGCGCCGCTGGCACTTTGGACGCAGCGTCTGCGGCTTTCAGCACGCCCGTCACCAGCCAAGGTTGACGGCCAATTTCTGTCACGTACCAGCCGGCAATCAAAGCCAGCCAACCGGCGAAGGTCATGGCCACCAACATACGCGCCTGCCAGTCTTGCAGTTCGCGGCGAACTTGACCCAGGTTCAGCCGCTGCCACGGCTTGAGCTGCCAGACGCTGAGCCAGCTCACCAGCAGCATCAACATGCCGGTACCAACCATCACCCGAAAAGCCCAGAACACCGGCGCCACGGGTGGATGTTGACCCTCGAACTCATTCAGCCCTTTTATCTCGCCCGTCCAGCTGTGCGTCAGGTACAGCGAGGCCAAACCGGGGATCGCCACTTCGTAATCATTCGAGCGCGTTACCTTGTTCGGCAGCGCGAACAACACCGCCGGCGCGCCCTTTTGGGTTTCCCAAATACCTTCCATCGCCGCCACTTTGGCCGGCTGATGCTCCAGCGTGTTGAGGCCGTGCGCGTCACCGATCAAGATTTGCACGGGGATCAAAAAAGCGGCGAGGTAAACACCAGTCCTCAAAGCGGCACGTACATCAGGGCCGCGGTCGTTGCGGAGCCAGCGGTAAGCCGACAAGCCCGCCACCAAAAACGACACCGTCAAGCCCGAAGCCAGCAGCATATGGCTGAAACGATAAGGAAACGATGGATTGAAAATCACCTGCAGCCAACTGGTCACATGGGCTTGTCCGTTGATCATTTCAAACCCGGCCGGAGTCTGCATCCAAGAATTGAGCGCGAGGATCCAGACCGCCGACATGGTCGTGCCCGCCGCCACCAGAAAGGTGGCCAAAGTGTGCACGCGCTCACTCACCCGCTGCCGCCCGAACAGCATGACGCCGAGCATGGTGGCCTCTAAGAAAAACGCGGTCAGCACCTCATAAGCCAGCAGCGGCCCGGCGATGTTGCCAACCGTGTTCATGAAGCCCGGCCAGTTGGTGCCGAACTGAAAGCTCATGGTGATGCCGCTGACCACGCCCAGCGCAAAGGTCAGCGCAAAAATTTTGACCCAAAACTGGTAGGCGTCCATCCAGTGCTGCTCGCCGGTTTTGATAAACCGCAGCTTGAAAAACAGCAGCACCCAAGCCAACGAAATGGTGATCGTCGGGAACAGGATGTGAAAGGTGATGTTGGCTGCGAACTGAATGCGCGCGAGCAAAAAGGCGTCGAGGTGTTCCATGCGGCTTAGCTCTCTTCAGTGGTTTTATGGGCAATGGCAGAAGTCTCGGCCGATCGAGCGCCGAAGCTGGCTTTGACCTTGTCTTTGATCTCCAGCAATTTTTGTACTTTGGCGCCCATCTTCATCAGGCTGACCAGCGTGGCCGAATCCATCTTTTGCACCTCAGCCAGCCAACCCGTCATGAGCTCGACCAGATCATGCATCTGTTTCATGCGCGCTTGGGCATGAATATCGTCCTCGTTCGTCGGTTGCTCCATCAAGGCTTCACGCAGCATCGACAGCGTCGGGTCGATCTCACGTTTTCGTCGCTCCTCGGCCAGCGTCCTGAAAATCGCCCAGACGTCTTCAGGCGCTTGAAAATACTCGCGCCGATCACCCGGCAAATGCTGCAGTCGCACCAGATTCCAAGACTGCAATTCCTTCAGCCCCATGCTGACGTTGGAGCGCGAAAAGGCCAACGCCTCACCAATGTCATCGGCATTCAGCGCCCGCGGTGACACATACAACAAAGCGTAAATTTGACCGACCGTGCGGTTGATGCCCCAGCGGCTGCCCATTTCACCGAAATGCAAAACGAAACGCTGGGTCAAAGGGGCTAACTGCATAACTTCTCCAAATTTCAGGAATTACTGAAAGTTGTGGAAGTATAGAAGCTTTGTGGAAAACTTGGGTCGCCAGAAGTCGACACGCCTGCATGCGATGTTTTGACCGCGCACGCGCTCAGCCCTGAATGGTATATTTTCAGAGATGAAAAACCTCTTGGCTGACGCGACTGAAAATGTGAATTCGAACGACGACTTGACCCGAGAAGAACTGCATTTCCGGCGCATCGACATGCGCGGCTGGCGCCGTTCCGACGGCCTGTTTGAAGTCGAAGGCCGCGTCACCGACCGCAAACCTCATGACTTCAAAGTCCCGAATGGCACGAAAGTGGTTCAGGCCAACGCAGCGCTGCACGACATGGGCGTCAAACTTGTTTTTGACGACAACATGCTGGTGCACGATGTCTTTGCCTTCACCGACGCCGCGCCGTACACAGATTGCCTGACGGCCGGAGAAACGCTGCAAACCCTCAAGGGCATGCGCATCGCGGCCGGCTGGAGCGCCGAAGTGACCCGCCGTTTGGCCGGCGCCAACAGCTGCACCCACCTGATGCAACTGCTGATCCCGATGGGGACGACGGCTTTTCAGTCCCTCACGACGACGCGCATGGACCGGCCTGATGTGTTGAACGCCGAAGGCCAGCCCAAAAAGATCAACAGCTGCTACGCCTATGCCGCAGAGCGCAGCATCGTGATGCAAAAATGGCCGATGTTTTACACCGGCAAGCAACAAGACGGGCCAACATAAAAGCTCGCTTTCGTCATCGATCAAGACTCAACATAGGGTCGCTATTTTTAAAACAACTGGAGACAACATGACCCTCAGCCGCAAACTCGCCAACGCCCTCCTCGCCGTCACACTGGCTTTTGGCATGGCAGCCACCGCTTCAGCGCAGCCCAAACCGAGCGTCAAAGACATCGGCCCGGTGCCACCGGCCTCGGTCATCTTCATCGGCAACAGCTTCTTTTATTACAACAACAGCCTGCACGGCCACGTCGGCAACATGGTGAGCGAGGGACTCAAAGGGCACAAATACCGGAGCTCGTCCGTGACCATCAGCGGCTCGGGTTTTGACTGGCATGACGTCGACTCTTACTTCCGTCCGAACGGCATTGGCAAGTACTCTTTTGTCGAGAACAACCGGGTGGTCTTCAACCCGCCAAGCGGCAAGCTGTTCGAGGTGGCCGTCATGATGGACTGCAGCCAGTGTCCGATTCACCCGACGCTGAAAGAAGTCTTCACCGAGTACGCCAAAAAGCACAGTGACACGGTACGCAAACACGGCGCGGTGCCGGTGTTTTTCATGTCGTGGGCGTATCAAGATGCGCCAGAGATGACGCAAAGTCTGGCCGACGCCTACACCGTGGCTGGCAATGCCAACCAAGCCTTGGTGATACCGGCTGGACTGGCTTTTGCACGCTCCATAGCCCTGCGACCAGCGCTGAATCTTTATGTCGCTGACAAACGCCACCCAAGCCCTGCTGGCACCTATTTGGCAGCCGCCACCACCTACGCAGCTTTGTTCAATAAATCACCCGTGGGGCTGCAATACAACGCGGGCTTGACGCCTGAGGTCGCCGCGCACTTGCAGCAAGTCGCTTGGGACACCGTGCAGCAATACCTAGGCCGTTGAGTCAGCAACTGATCCGGCCGGCTATGTCCTCAGGCGAGTTTCAGGCGCCGAATGATTTCAGACGTCGCGTCGGCCTGGTTCATGGTGTAGAAATGAATCCCTGGCACGCCAGCCATGTTGAGCTGGTCGCAAAGGTCGGTGATGACATCCAGACCAAAGGCCTTGATCGATTTGATGTCGTCGCCATAGCCTTGCAGGCGTAGCCGGATCCAGCGCGGAATCTCGGCACCGCAGGCATCGGAAAAACGCATCAGCTGCGTCGAGCTGGTGATCGGCATGATGCCGGGGACGATCGGCACATCAACACCTAGTTTGTAGGCGTCATCGACAAACCGAAAGTAGGCGTCGCTGTTGAAAAAATACTGCGTGATGGCGGCATTGGCGCCAGCCTTGACCTTGGCGGCGAAGGCTTGCAAATCAGCCTCGGCTGATTTCGCCTGCGGATGGATCTCAGGGTAAGCAGCCACTTCAATGTGAAAAGCGTCACCGGTTTCTGCGCGGATAAAAGCCACCAGATCACTGGCGTAATGGAACTCACCGCCCATGCCAAAACCGCTCGGCAAGTCACCGCGCAAGGCCACCAGACGCTTAACGCCCATGGCCTGCAACAGAACCAGTTGTTCGCGCACGGTCGCCTTGGTAGCGCCTATGCATGAAAAGTGCGAAGCCGCTTCAACGCCTTCTGCCAAGATTTCTTTGACTGCGGCAAACGTGCCTTCTTGCGTCGAGCCGCCGGCCCCAAACGTGACCGAGCAAAACTCCGGCTTGAACGCGTACAACTGCTGACGCGTGACGCGCAACTTGGCCGTGCCTTCAGGGGTTTTGGTCGGGAAAAATTCAAAACTGATCGGCAGTGTCATGGCATTCACTCAAGCATTCATGCGTTATTTTTATCAGCGAGATTTTTCTTCTCGCGCTTCTTGCTGCGCGCCGGGCCCGGCTGACCCGCGTGCGCGGCTTCGCCGTCTTCATCCATGGCATCTAACAAGCTGCGGGTCGCACTGCGCGGTGCACGCTTGACCGCTTGACGCGCAGGCGCAGCCGGCAAGGGCTTGTCTTCACCCACCGCCTCTAAGCCTTTGCGCGCCTGGATGAAAAATTCGCGGTTGCCGTCACCGCCATCAATCGGCGAGTCGATCCAAGCCAGCACCTCAAGGCCGAGTTCGGCGCAACAGTCGCGCAGCCGCTGCTCCACAAAGGCAAAGTGAATCGGGTCGCGCACAATGCCGCCCTTGCCAATCTGCCCCGGCTGCAATTCAAACTGCGGCTTGACCAGCATCAGCAAGTCGCCGCCCGGCTTGAGCAAACGCACCACCGCCGGCAACACCAGCGTGAGTGAAATGAAAGACAAATCACCGGTGAGGAAATCAAACACCGGATCGAAGTCAGCGTCCAGCGCAGCCAGCAATTCCAGATGGTCTTGCAGCGTGCCCTCGGCTTCAGCAGCATCCAACTGAACCGTCAGCGCGCGACTATGGTGCTCGACCAAATCGTCAGCCGTCAGCGAGCGTGCGTTGACACCTTCGATGCACACCACGCGCGCATCTGCGCGCAAAGTCGGGTGCAACTGTCCATGACCGACATCGACGCCGACCACCTGCGCTGCACCGTGCTGCAGCAAGCAGTCGGTGAAGCCGCCGGTCGACTGGCCGACGTCTAAGCAGCGCCAGCCGGTCACATCGAGACCAGCTTTTTTCAGCGCGCCTTCGAGCTTGAGACCGCCACGCGAGATGTACTTGGCTTCGGTCGTGTCAGGCACAACCAACTCTGCGCCCTCTGGGATTTCATCGCCGTTCTTGGCGACTTTGCGCCAAGCCGAGTCCTCGTCGGCGCGCCATTGCACGCCCGAAGCGATCAGGCGCTGGGCCTGGGAACGGGTCGTGGCCAAGCCACGGTCGACGAGAAACAGATCAGCGCGCATAAGGCAGTCAGAGTTGGTGCGCTTCACGCGCGGTTATCGCGTTTATCAATAGCGGTAAGTGTCGGCTTTGTAAGGGCCGGCTTTGGAGACACCGATGTAAGCCGCTTGCTCGTCGCTGAGTTCGGACAGCATGGCACCGACCTTCATCAGGTGCAAGCGTGCGACTTTTTCGTCGAGGTGTTTCGGCAACACGTAAACCTTGCCCACTTCGTAGTCAGCCTGTTTGGTGAACAGTTCGATCTGCGCAATGGTCTGGTTAGCGAAGCTCGACGACATCACAAAGCTCGGGTGACCGGTGCCGCAACCGAGGTTGACGAGGCGACCTTTGGCCAACAGGATGATGCGTTTGCCGTCCGGGAAGATCACGTGATCGACTTGCGGCTTGATCTCGTCCCACTCGCATTTTTCGAGCGACGCGACATCGATTTCGTTGTCGAAGTGGCCGATGTTGCAAACGATGGCTTGGTCTTTCATGGCCGCCATGTGCTGGTAGGTGATGACGTTTTTGTTGCCGGTGGCAGAGACAAAAATATCGGCCTTGTCAGCAGCGTATTCCATGGTCACGACTTTATAACCTTCCATCGCCGCTTGCAAGGCGTTGATCGGGTCGATCTCGGTGACCCAGACTTGGGCGCTCAAGGCGCGCAGCGCTTGGGCCGAACCCTTGCCGACGTCACCGTAACCGGCGACCAGTGCGACCTTGCCGGCGATCATCACGTCGGTGGCGCGCTTGATGGCGTCAACCAACGACTCGCGGCAACCGTAGAGGTTGTCAAACTTCGACTTGGTGACCGAGTCATTGACGTTGATGGCGCGCAGCGCCAGCGTGCCCTTGACCGACATCTCGTTCAGGCGCAGCACGCCGGTGGTGGTTTCTTCGGTCACGCCGATGATGTTTTTCAGGCGGCGGCTGTACCAAGTGCCGTCTTTTGCCAGCTGCTTTTTGATGGCGTTGAACAGGCAGATTTCTTCTTCGCTACCGGGGTTGGCCAGCACAGAGATGTCGGTCTCGGCTTTGGTGCCGAGGTGCATCAACAAGGTGGCATCGCCGCCGTCGTCCAGAATCATGTTCGGACCTTCTTCAGGCGTGCCTTTGTCGCCTTTGAATTCAAAAATACGGTGGGTGTAATCCCAGTAGTCGTCCAGGTTTTCACCCTTGTAGGCAAATACCGGTGTGCCGTTGACCACCAGCGCGGCAGCCGCATGGTCTTGCGTCGAGAAAATATTGCAGCTGGCCCAACGCACGTCAGCGCCTAGGGCTTGCAGGGTTTCGACCAGCACGCCGGTCTGGATCGTCATGTGCAAGGAACCAGTGATGCGCGCGCCCTTGAGCGGCTGGCTGGTGGCGAATTCCTTGCGAATGGCCATCAGGCCAGGCATTTCGGTTTCAGCAATCTTCAGCTCTTTGCGACCCCAGTCGGCGAGCGACAGGTCAGCAATGGCGTAATCTTGGTTGTGGATAGGTTTGACGACGGCGTTCATTGAAATTTCTCCAAAGCGAGACAAGCTGGGCAAAATAGCCACAAGCATGGCGCGTATCAAACCGGGAGAATATTGAAACTCACCCGGCCTGAAAAGCACATGCGGGTGAGCGTGGTTGCAAAAGAAAGTCCTGAGCCTAGACCACGTGTGTGGGTTGCAACGCTCCTCAGGAGAGGCCAGATTGTACCCAACTCTTGGCTTGAAGCTCGCAGCCTGAACCCGTTCCACAGCAATGGCCGCGACTCGCATGTGGAGATTGGCCGCTGATGAGCCTGCAGACAAAGCGCCATGCGCCGTGTTTTCCACACCCAAGAATTCTAGGGATCAGCGCAAAATACCCGCCATGACTGATTCACGTACCAAAATCCTCGTACTTGCCGGACTGCTTGGCCTTGCCGCATCTCACAGCGTGCTGGCCGCACCGCTGCTGCGCTGCAACGTGACCTATGCGGGTGCCAGCCAGTGGGTTGAAGCCACCCCGGTGACCGATCCGTATCCGGTGCCGTCGGTCGACATTGGCGGTCGTTTTCGTTTCAAAGCTGTGATGGTTGGCAGCTCGGCGCAGCTTGACCGCATCGTGCTTTACGCCTACTTCAATGCTCATACCGATGCGGGTACCCAGCCCATGTTGATCCAACAGGTTAAATACTTGCCGCCGTTCAAAGCCGCGGCAACGCCAACCCCGCTCACTGGCGAGCAGCGGCTGTATGCCGGCCCGGCTGAGCGCGAGCTGATTTACAGCTGTACGCTGGAAGGGGTTCAGCCGTGAATCGCCTCTTTTGCCACAGCTTCAACGGCCTGCTGCTGGCCTTTTTCATCACTTCGTGCCCAGTGGCTTTTAGCGCCCAGCCAGCGGAACAAGTCAGCTTGGTATTTGCCGGCGATATAGTGCTCGACGACACGGCCGGCGCCATGATAGCGCGGGGCGAAGACCCGTTTTCAGGCCTCGCCGATGTCTTTGCGGGCGCTGATATCCGCATTGGCAATCTGGAGTGCGTGGTGGCCAGCATCGGTTCCGCCGGCAACAAGAACTTCACCTTCCGCGCACACCCGCGCACGCTGCCAGTGCTCAAGCGGCACTTTGACGCGGTCGCGCTGGCCAACAACCACTCGGGTGATTACGGCCGTGAGGCGTTTGCGCAAATGCTCGGCCTGCTCAAAGAAGCTGGCTTGGCGCAGTTCGGCGGCGGTCACAACCTGTCGCAGGCGCACGACCCGCTCATCATCGAACGCAAGGGCTTGCGCATTGCGCTGCTGAGTTACAGCGAGTTCATGCCGCGCAGTTTTGAGGCCGACTACAACGCGCCAGGCATCGCTTGGAGCGAAGACGAGCAAGTGGTCGATGACATTAGAAAAGCTCGCGCCGTACATGGCGCCAACTTGGTGATTCCGGTGATGCACTGGGGCTGGGAAAACGAGCTAACGTCAAATGCCCGTCAGCGCCAACTGGCCCGGCTGATGATTGACGCCGGCGCCGACGCAGTGATTGGCGGGCACCCGCACGTGACCCAAGAAACGGCCGAGTACAAGGGCAAGCCCATCATCTACAGCGTCGGCAATTTCGTCATGAAGGAAACCGACAACGCGGCGCAAAGACGCGGCTGGGTGCTCCGCTTGCAACTGGACGCACAAGGCGTCAGCCGCTTTGACACCATTCCTGTGCAGATCGACATGGAAGGCATTCCGCAGCGCCAGCGCAACGCGGCCAGCCCGTGCTGGCTGCGCGGCGACAGCGATGCACGCTTGTGCACGCCTGATTAACTTTTTGCCGCTGAACGCGCCAGCACCGGCTTCAAAGCCAGACCGGTCGGCGTGCCCAGCAACACCACGTCTTCCGGCGGCGCTGACGCGACCACGCGACCGCCAGCGTTGCCGCCGTCGGGTCCGAGGTCAATGACCCAGTCGGCTTCGGCAATCACATCCAAGTCATGCTCGATCACCACCACGCTGTGGCCGCCGTTGACCAGCCGGTGCAGCACGTGGATGAGTTTTTCAACGTCGGCCATGTGCAAGCCCACCGTTGGCTCGT
>CANFWI010000068.1 GCA_947450675.1 Comamonadaceae bacterium
CAAAGGCAAGATGCAGCCCGGCGTCACGCTGCGCGATCTGGTCAGCGCGATTCCGCTGTACGCCATCAAGGCCGGTCTGTTGACCGTGGCCAAGCAGGGCAAGATCAATGTGTTCTCCGGTCGTATTCTTGAGATCGAAGGCTTGCCAGACCTGAAAGTGGAGCAGGCTTTTGAGCTCAGCGATTCGTCGGCTGAACGCAGTGCGGGCGGTTGCACCGTGCACCTGAACAAAGAGCCGATCATCGAGTACATCACCAGCAACATCACCATGTTGAAGTGGATGATCGCGACGGGTTATTCAGATGTGCGCACCATCAAGCGCCGTATCGCCGCCATGGAAGCTTGGTTGGCCGATCCACAGCTCTTGAAGGCTGACCCAGATGCTGAGTACGCTGCTGTGATCGAGATCGATCTGGCCGAAATCCATGAGCCTATCTTGGCCTGCCCGAACGATCCGGATGACGTGAAAACGCTGTCAGAAGTCGCCGGCACCAAGATCGATGAAGTCTTCATCGGCAGCTGTATGACCAACATCGGCCATTTCCGCGCAGCCTCCAAGCTGCTCGAAAACAAGCGCGACATCCCGGTCAAATTGTGGATGGCACCGCCAACCAAAATGGACGCCAAGCAGCTCAGCGAAGAAGGCCATTACGGCGTGCTCGGCGCGGCGGGTGCCCGCATGGAAATGCCCGGCTGCAGCTTGTGCATGGGCAACCAAGCGCAGGTCAAAGAGGGCGCCACAGTGCTGTCCACCTCAACGCGTAACTTCCCGAACCGTCTGGGCAAAAACACCTTCGTGTATTTGGGCTCAGCCGAACTCGCCGCCATCGCCTCTAAGCTCGGTCGCATTCCGACCAAAGCCGAGTACATGGCTGACATGGGCGTTCTGACCGATGCGGGCAGCACAGTCTACAAATACCTGAACTTCGATCAGGTCAAGGACTACACGGACGTCGCTGAATCAGTCAACTGAATCGATTGACGGCCTAACGCTGGGCTTGTCCTCGGTGTTCGCTAAGCCCTCGTTGAAAAACGGGGGCTTTTTTGTTCCCGCTCATAATGGCGATCCGTATTTTGGAGACACGCATGACTATCAAAAATATCACCTGCGCTACTTTGTTGGCGCTCACCACTGTGCTGTCACAAGCGCAAACATTTCCGAGCAAGCCGGTGCGCATCGTGGTGCCGCAAACACCGGGCGGTGCGTCAGACGCCTTGGCGCGCATCGTCGGCCAGAAGCTGTCGGAGAAATGGGGTCAGCCGGTGGTGATTGAAAACCGCGCTGGGGCGGGTGGCAACATCGGCATGGACGTGGTGGCCAAAGCGCCCGGCGACGGCTACACCTTGCTGATGTCGTATGTCGGCTCGCACGCGATCAATGTCAGTATTTACAAAAAACTGCCGTTTGACCCAGAAGCCGATTTCAGCCCGGTGGCGACCTTGGCCAATGTGCCGTTCGTCGCTGCGGTGACGGGTTCATTGCCCGTCAACAACATCCGTGAGCTGGCAGCTTACGCGGCTAAAAACCCGATCTCTTTTGGCTCTGCGGGCAATGGCTCGGTGAACCACTTGCTGGGCGAAATGTTCAGCGTCGCGACACAAGCCAAGATGCAGCATGTCCCCTACAAAGGCGCTGCACCGGCTTTGAACGATTTGTTGTCAGGTCAGATCCAGTTGGTCTTCACCAGCTTGCCGTCGGTGGCTCAGCATATTCGTGCGGGTACTGTCAAAGGTCTGGGCGTGACGGGCTCGAAACGCGCGCTGGCCTTCAAGGACATGCCGACGATTTCTGAATCGGGTTACCCAAATTTCGTCATCAACCCGTGGTTCGGACTCTTCGGCCCGAAAGGCATGCCACCCGCGGTGGTGCGTCAGATCAATGAGGACGTCAACAACATCCTTCACGACAAAGATACCTTGCTGAAGTTTGCCGCCTTGGGTGCGGAGCCTTACGAAAGCACACCGCAGGCGTTTGGCGCCGTCTTGCACGCTGATATTCAAAAATGGGCGGCCGTCGTCAAGACCTCTGGCGCGACGGCAGATTGAGCGAACGGGTATGAACATCCATCCTATTGCTGGCGCTCTCGGTGCTGTGATCTCTGGCGTTGATTTGTCGCAAGGCCTATCGACCGCGCTGGCGGCCGACATTCGCCAAGTTTTTTTGCAGCACAAGGTTATTTTCTTGCGGCAACAAAAATTGACACCGCAGCAGTTCCTGGACTTTGCGACAGCCATGGGCGAGCCGATTGAGTACCCGTTCGTCAAGGGGCTGGAAGGCTTTCCGAACATCATCGAAGTCAAAAAACTCGAGCATGAAAAAGTCAACTTTGGCGGCATCTGGCATTCGGACACCACGTATCTGGAAGTGCCGCCTATGGGCTCCATGTTGCTGTCATTGGAAGTCCCGCCCTACGGCGGCGACACGATGTTTGCCAACCAATGTCTGGCCTACGAGGCCTTGTCGGCGACCATGAAAAATTTGCTGGATGGCCTGGTCGGCATCAGCAGTTCGGCCAAGGCCGACGTCTCAAAAACCCGCGAAGACCGGATCAAGTCAGACGGCAAAGAGGCTGCGCCTAAGTCTTACTTGGCCGAGCATCCGGTGGTGCGCACGCACCCTGAGACCGGACAAAAGGCCTTGTTCGTTAACGTCGCGCACACCGCGGGCATCAAGGGCATGACGGATGAAGAAAGTGCGTCTTTGCTGCAGTTTTTATTTCAACACCAAATCAAGCCGGAGTTCACCTGCCGCTTTGCCTGGGAGCCGAACACCATCGCCTTTTGGGACAACCGCTGCGCTCAGCACAACCCGGTGAATGATTACCATGGCTTTCGGCGAGTGATGCACCGCATCACGCTGCAAGGCGACAGGCCCGTTTGATGACCACTGACAATACCATCCCCGAATTTCAACTGCGTGGCAAGCGCTTTGCGCCGCTCACTTGGCCAGAGATGACGCCCGCCCAGCAGCAGATGACGCAGAGCGTGCTCGGCGGCAAGCGTGGCTCCATGCAAGGGCCTTACAACGTCTTGTTGCGCAGTCCCGCATTAGGACAACTGGCGCAGCAGTTTGGCGTGCACACGCGCTTTGAATCGTCGCTGCCCTTGATGCTCAATGAGCTGGCGATTTTGATGATTGCGCGTTTCTGGACAAGCCAGTTTGTCTGGTGGGCGCATCGCAAAATGGCGCTTGATGCAGGCCTCGATGAAAGCCTCATCAATGCCATTGCGCAGGGTCATTCGCCTGCGCCGTTGTCGGAGCCGCTCGCGGCGGTGCACGCGTTTTGTCATGAGCTGATCCAGACCCGGCAAGTCAGTGACGCGACCTATGCGGCGCTCGCCAAACAAGTCGGCGAGCAAGGCGTGGTGGATCTGATGGCCGCCATGAGCTACTACACGCTGGTCAGCATGTGCCTGAACGTCGACCAATACCCTTTGCCAGACGGTGTGCTGCCGGAACTTCAGCCACTTTAAGCCCGGATTTTGACGCGGTCTGGTTGCGCCATCAGCGGTGGCCGCGAGGCCTTGTCATCCATTGCCGACAACGCGCTTGCAATGCCCGTTGCGTGCAGAGGCCATGCGCTAGAGCTGCGTGTGCAGTGCCTTCCCCTGCGAAAATAGAGCATGTTCTCACGGACATTTTCATCGCATTCAAAAGGACTATGTCATGTCTACATTGACCACCGCAGCCGCCGAGTTCGCTTCTACGTTGCAGACTTTTAAAACGAGTTCCGGCACCACTGGACGCTTTTATTCTTTGCCGGCGCTGGCGCGTCAATTCCCGAACATCAAACGTTTGCCGATGTCGATCCGCATCGTGTTGGAGTCGGTGCTGCGTCACTGTGACAATGACAAAATAACGGCCGAACACGTGGCCCAGTTGTCGAACTGGAAACCGCAGGCCGAGCGCACAGAAGAAATTCCTTTCGTCGTCGCGCGTGTGTTGTTGCAGGACTTCACGGGCGTGCCTTTGCTGGCCGACTTGGCCGCCATGCGCAGCACGGCTGTCAGGCTGGGCAAAGACCCAAAACGCATTGAGCCGATGGTGCCGGTAGACCTCGTGGTCGACCACTCGGTGATGGTTGACCACTACGGTGCCAAGAACTCGATCGACCTGAATATGAAGCTCGAATTTCAGCGCAACCGCGAGCGCTATGAGTTTCTGAAATGGGGCATGCAGGCGTTTGACACTTTCGGCGTGGTGCCGCCGGGCTTTGGCATCGTGCACCAGATCAATCTTGAGTATTTGGCGCGCGGTGTGCATCGCAGCGGTACCGACGCTGATGCTGTTTATTACCCTGACTCGCTGGTCGGCACGGACAGCCACACGACCATGATCAATGGCCTTGGCGTTGTCGGTTGGGGCGTGGGCGGTATTGAAGCCGAAGCGGCGATGTTGGGCCAGCCGGTCTACATGTTGACGCCTGACGTGGTGGGTTTTGAGATCACCGGTCGACTGCGCGAAGGCGTGACGACCACCGACTTGGTGCTGCGTGTGACCGAAGCTTTGCGCCGCGAAAAAGTGGTGGGCAAGTTCGTTGAATTTTTTGGTGAAGGCACGCGCACGCTGAGTGCGCCTGACCGCGCCACCTTGGCCAATATGGCGCCCGAGTATGGTGCCACCATGGGCTTCTTCCCGGTCGATGAAAAAACCATGGATTACTTTCGCGGCACGGGCCGCACGGCAGCCGAAATCGAGACCTTTGAGGCTTACTTTCGGGCGCAAGAATTGTTCGGTGTGCCCTTGGCCGGAGAGATCGATTACTCGCAAGTTGTGAGGCTCAACTTGGATGAGGTGACACCGAGTTTGGCCGGCCCGAAACGGCCGCAAGATCGGATTGAGCTGGGCCACGTCAAGCAGCAGTTCTCGTCGCTGTTCAGCCAGCCGGTGGCTGCCAACGGCTTCAACCAAGACGCGGCGCTGCTAAAGACCCGGGTCCCGTTGCGCCATGACATCAGCATTGGCAACGGCGATGTGTTGATTGCCGCCATCACCAGTTGCACCAACACCTCGAACCCCAGTGTGCTGCTGGCGGCCGGGCTGCTGGCCAAAAAAGCCGTGGAAGCCGGACTGACAGTGCAACCGCACATCAAGACCTCGCTGGCGCCGGGCTCGCGCATCGTCACCGATTACCTGACGCAAACCGGTCTCATGCCTTACCTTGAGCAGCTTGGCTTTGCGTTGGCCGGCTACGGTTGCACGACCTGCATTGGCAACTCGGGGGATTTGACGCCGGAGCTCAATGCTGCGATTGCCGAGAATGATTTGATCTGCGCTGCCGTGCTGTCGGGCAACCGAAATTTTGAAGCCCGAATTCACCCGAACATCAAGGCCAACTTTTTGGCCAGCCCACCCTTGGTGGTGGCTTACGCCATTGCCGGTACCGTGTTGCGCGACCTCGTGATCGAGCCGGTCGGGCAGGGCACCGGCGGGAAAAATGTCTACCTCCGCGACATCTGGCCGACCAGTGAAGAGATTCACGCCCTCATGAAGTTCGCGATGAACGGCGAGGCCTACCGCAGCAATTACGCCAAGATCAAAGCCGATCCGGGCGAACTTTGGGAGCAGGTGCAGGGCGTCACCGGCAAAGCCTACAGCTGGCCGGACAGCACCTACATTGCCGAGCCGCCGTTTTTTGATGACTTCGTCATGGACCCGGCTGCCGGTCATGCTGATGCCAAGGACGCGAAGTCTGACACCCCAGTGTCGGTCAAGGGCGCACGCATCATGGCGCTGTTTGGCGACTCGATCACCACCGACCACATTTCGCCAGCGGGCTCTATTCAGGAGAATTCTCCAGCTGGTCAGTGGCTGCTCGCACACGGTGTGCGCAAGGCTGACTTCAACAGCTACGGTTCGCGCCGCGGCAACCACGAAGTCATGATGCGCGGTACCTTTGCCAACGTGCGCATCAAAAATATTATGATTCCGCAGGGCGCAGATGGATCGCGTGAAGAGGGCGGGGTTACGCTGTTTCAGCAGCCCGGGCCTGAGCTGGGCCACAAAATGGCCATCTATGACGCAGCCATGAAGTATGTCGTAGCCGGCGCATCCACCGTGATTTTTGCTGGCGAAGAATACGGCACAGGATCGTCGCGTGACTGGGCTGCCAAGGGCACGCAGCTGTTGGGCGTGAGCGCAGTCATCGCCGGTAGTTTTGAGCGAATTCACCGGAGTAATTTGGTCGGCATGGGCGTTTTGCCGTTACAGTTCTGCCCAGGCGACTCTTGGCAGAGCTTGGGACTGACCGGCAACGAAGTGATTGATGTGCTGCCGGATCCTGATTTGAAGCCCCAAAGTCGTGCCAAACTGGTGGTCACGCGAGCCGATGGCTCGCAACAAAATTTGGAGCTGATCTTGCGCATCGACACCCCTATTGAGGTGGACTACTACCGCCACGGCGGTATTCTTCCCTTCGTCCTCCGGCAGCTGCTCGCAGCATGAAGCCGCGCGCTCAGGCATGACCAGGCAAGTCCTGATCGCCGGTGGCGGCATTGGCGCATTGGCAGCGGCGTTGGCGACTGCTCGAGCGGGCTGGGAAGTTCGCTTGTATGAGCAGGCCGACGCTTTTTCTGAAGTGGGCGCCGGCATTCAGCTCGGGCCGAATGCGACCCGCCTGCTGCACGGCTGGGGCTTGGGCCGAGCGCTCAGCCAAGTCGCGGCATTCCCGGAGCAACTCAGCGTGCGCAGTGCGTCCAAGGGCCATGAACTCGGCTGCTTGGCCTTGGGCAGCCGCTGTACAGATCGCTACGGTGCGCCCTACGCGACTTTGCACCGTGGCGACCTGCATGCTTTGCTGTTGGCCAGCGTGGCAGGGCGCGGTGAAGTGCATCTGAACTTGAATGCGCCTGTGGCTGGTTTCACCAGCACCCCCGAAGGTGTGCAAGTTGGATGGGCCGATGGCCACCGGGTCGAAGGCGATGTGCTGATTGGCGCCGATGGTTTGTGGAGCGCTGTGCGCAAGCAGGTCTTGGCCGATGGCGCGCCGCAGCCGACCGGTCATCTGGCTTATCGTGCGTTGGTACGCCAAGCAGATTTACCCTTGTCTTTGCGCAGTCAGCAAGTCACTGTCTGGCTGGGGCCGCGTTTGCATGTGGTCAGCTACCCGGTGCGCGCTGGCGAGATGCTGAATGTGGTGGTCATCTTGCACGGCGAGCCACCAGCCGACATAGAAGAATGGGATCATGCCGCTTTAGCGGCCGATGTGCAGGCAGGTCTGGCAGGTCAATGTCCGGCGCTCCTGACCTTGGTCGAAGCCATGCCCGCTTGGCGCTTGTGGGCACTGTGCGAAAGGCCGCCTTTGCACAGCGCCGACCAAATGGCCAACGGCCGTGTCGCTTTGCTGGGCGATGCCGCACATCCGATGCGGCCGTATCTGGCGCAGGGCGCGGGCATGGCGATTGAAGATGCGGCTGAGCTTGGCCGCTGCCTGAAGGGTGTCGTCAGGCCGCTGGCCGATGTGCCGCTGGCGCTGCGCCACTATGCCCTGCAGCGCTGGGAGCGCAACGCCCGCGTCCAGGCCAGAGCTTTGCGTAATGGCAAGATTTTCCACGCGACGGGCCCCGTGCGCTTAGGGCGTGATTTGTCACTGCGGCTGCTTGGCCAGCGTTTGCTGGACATGCCGTGGTTGTACGCAGAACCGGCCTCAAGTAGCCCGATCCATGCGCCCAGAGCGACCCGGCAACTGCGTTGAGGGCCGCTAAGATCACACAAAGTTTGCGGCAAAATTAATCCATAAAAATCAGGAGACAAGATGAGTTCAAACAACAAAGTCGCGGTGGTCACCGGTGCAGGCACCGGCATCGGTAGGGCGGTTGCACTGGCCTTGCTCAAAGCGGGTTACAGCGTCGCGCTGGCCGGTCGTCGCATCGAGCCGCTTGAGGCGGTTGTGGCCCAAGCCAAGGCGCTGGGTTTTGAGCACGCTTTGGCCGTGCCGACCGACGTCGCCCAACCCGATTCCGTGACGACACTGTTTGAGCAGACGCGCCAAACCTTTGGCCGCGTCGATGTGTTGTTCAACAATGCCGGCGTTGGCTTGCCATCGGTGGGTTTTGAAGAGCTGACGTATGAGCAGTGGCAAAACACCGTCAATATCAATCTGACGGGTTCTTTTTTGTGTGCACAGGCCGCGTTCAGGGTGATGAAAGCGCAAAGCCCGCAAGGTGGCCGGATCATCAACAACGGCTCGATCTCAGCCCATGCACCACGGCCAAATTCAGCGCCCTACACGGCGACCAAACACGCGATCACCGGCCTGACAAAATCGATCTCTTTAGACGGTCGCAAGTACAACATCGCCTGCGGTCAGATCGACATCGGCAATGCGCTGACAGAATTGTCGCAACGCATGTCCACGGGTGTGATGCAGGCCAATGGCGAGATCGCCATTGAAGCCATGATGGACGTTGAGCACGTGGCCAACGCCGTGGTTCACATGGCCAGTTTGCCGCCTGAAGCGAACGTCCAGTTCATGACCGTGATGGCCACCAAGATGCCGTTCGTCGGGCGCGGTTAACAAGCCGCTGAAGCTTTAGCTCAGCCGGCCCAGCAGCAAAAATTCCATCAGGGCTTTTTGCACGTGCATGCGGTTTTCAGCTTCGTCCCAAACCACTGACTGCGGTCCGTCGATGACGTCGGCTTCTACTTCTTCACCTCGGTGCGCGGGCAGGCAGTGCATGAACAGCGCATCGGGTTTGGCCGCTGCCATCATGTCGCTGTCGACGCACCAGTCGGCGAAGGCCTTTTTACGGGCTTCGTTTTCGGCTTCGTAGCCCATGCTGGTCCAGACGTCGGTGGTCACCAAATCAGCGCCAGCGCAGGCTTGCATCGGGTCTTTGAAGACGGCGTAACTGTCGGCTGAACGGATGCCGGCAATCGACTGGTCAACCTCGTAACCGCCCGGTGTGCTCAGGTGCACTTTGAAGCCGAGGATTTCACTGGCCTGCAGCCACGTATTGGCCATGTTGTTGCCGTCGCCAACCCAAGCCACGGTCTTGCCTTTGATCGAGCCGCGGTGTTCGATGTAGGTGAAGATATCCGCCAAAATTTGGCAGGGGTGAAACTCATTGGTCAGGCCGTTGATGACGGGCACGCGCGAGTGCTCAGCAAAGCGTTCAATTTTGGTCTGCTCGAAGGTTCGGATCATCACCAAGTCGACCATTCGGCTGATGACTTTGGCGCTGTCTTCAATCGGCTCGGCGCGGCCCAGTTGGCTGCCCTCGGTGGTCAGGTTGACGACCGTGCCGCCCAGCTGGTACATGCCGGCTTCAAAACTCACGCGGGTGCGGGTCGAAGCTTTTTCAAAAATCATGACCAGCGTGCGGTCAATCAAGGGTTGGTGCTTATCGTAAGCCTTGAACTTTTTCTTGATCAGGGCGGCGCGCTCAAACAAGTAGGCGTAGTCGCTGGCGTTCAGGTCGTTGAACTGCAGGTAATGTTTGATCGGCAGGGGGGTGTTCGTGTTCATGCCTTTTCCTTCAGCAGTTGATGGATGAGCGGGCACAAAATACGGACCACTTCATCGGCTTCGTCGGTGGTCATGATGAGCGATGGCACCAAGCGGATGACCGTGTCAGCGGTGACGCTGATGAGCAGGCCGTTGGCTGCG
Organism: Comamonadaceae bacterium; assembly: GCA_947450675.1. Taxonomy (GTDB): domain Bacteria; phylum Pseudomonadota; class Gammaproteobacteria; order Burkholderiales; family Burkholderiaceae_C; genus Polaromonas. Next base: position 9,609 of record CANFWI010000068.1, read on the forward strand.
CAGCGCTCCACCAACTCGCTGCAAGGCAGGGTCAATTCAACACCCAGCATCAGGCCGCGGCCACGAATTTCCTTCAAGCCGGGCAGGCTGCCAAGCTCTCGCGTCAGCGCGGCTTTCAGGTGGTCGCCGACCTTCACGGCATTGGCCAGCAAACCGTCTTCTTCCATGATGCGGATGGTTTCCACACCGGCGCGCATGGCCAGCGGATTGCCGCCAAAGGTGCTGCCGTGGTTGCCGGGTGCAAAAATATGCGCGGCCTTGGGGCCTGCAACGACTGCGCCGATCGGCACGCCTGAACCCAGACCTTTGGCCAGTGGCATCACGTCCGGCTTGATGCCGGCCCACTGGTGCGCAAACCATTTGCCGGTGCGGCCCATGCCGCACTGCACTTCGTCAATCATCAGCAGCCAGTCTTGCTCGTCACACAGCTGGCGCACCTGTTGCAGATACTGCGTGTCCATCGGGATGACGCCGCCTTCACCCTGAATGGCTTCCAAAAATACTGCCACTACATTGGGGTTGCCAACCGTGGCCTTTTTCAAAGCCTCGATGTTGTTCAGTGGCACCCGCACAAAGCCTTCCACCAGCGGGCCAAAACCGGCCTGCACCTTGGGGTTGCCGGTGGCGCTCAGCGTGGCAATGCTGCGGCCATGAAAGGCTTTTTCATAAACCACAATTTCTGGCTTGTCGATGCCCTTGTCATGGCCGAACTTGCGTGCCAGCTTGAGGGCCGCTTCATTGGCCTCCAAGCCGGTCGAGCAGAAGAACACATTCGTCAGCCCGGACAACTCGACCAGCTTCGCGGCCAGCGCTTCTTGCAGGGGGATATGGTAGTAATTCGAGGTGTGGATCAACTTGCCGATCTGCTCTTGCAGGGCGGGCACCAGCTTGGCGTGGTTGTGTCCGAGTGTGTTGACGGCAATGCCGCCTAGCGCATCCAGATACGCCTTGCCATTGACGTCCCAAACCCTGCAGCCTTGACCATGTGAGAGGGCCAGCGGCAGACGGCCGTAGGTGTTCATGACATGCGGGGATGTAGCTTCTAAGGCAACGGGAATGGCAGCGTTCATGGCAGACGGGACTTTCGCTTAAAACTGGAAGATTGATTTTAGGCGCAGACTGTGGCGCTTCTATGACCGACGGATTGCCGCGCTACGCTAGCAATGACGGAATGGTTGAGCCTGGGTCAGCTTGAGTCTTATATAAGATAGAATCATGGTGCGGTGCAGCATAGTCCGGACACCCCGGCTCTTGCACCGCCTCAACAGGTCCTACAAGCAGCCTCTACCGATGGTCTCCAGCAGCGCCAAAGAAATCTTTATTCAGGGTCTGACCCTCGAGGGAAAAACCTTCCGCCCCAGCGATTGGGCTGATAGGTTGTGTGGCGTGATGAGCCAGTTCAGGCCCGGTGGCCCTCAGCCCGGCAGCCACCTGACTTACTCGCCTTGGTGTGTCCCCACACTGATCAACGGTGTCAAATGCGTCGTTGTGAACAGCGAGCTGCGTGAGGCGGAACCCATGGCCTGGGACTTCGCCTTGAACTTCGCCAAAGACAATGCCTTGCAAGTCGCAGAAGCTTGTCTTTTGCCTGACGTGCCTAAATCCAAAACCTGAGCCCGAAAAATGCGGGCATGAAAAAACCGCCCTGAGGCGGTTTGATCACTTTGCTGCAGCGCACCCTACAAAACGGCGGATGTCACTTGCGCGGCATCCGGGCGATTTGCCTAATGAATTAGGCGGCTTTCAGGGCCAAGGCTTTCACCTTGGCGGACAGACGGCTCTTGTCACGAGC
>CANFWI010000069.1 GCA_947450675.1 Comamonadaceae bacterium
TGCGGCGGTTTGGTGCGGCCTTGGAGAAGACCGCGGGTTAAGTTGTGAACCAGCTGAAGAAGCTTCAGATGGGCCGGGTGCTGCGCCACCAGTCAATCAAAATATCGGTTGATGACTCAATCGAGATCTCAGAATTGTCGAGCAGCTTGGCGTCTTGAGCGGGTTTCAAGGGAGCGCTTTGGCGTGATGAGTCACGCAGATCGCGGGCTTCCAAGTCCTTTTCAATGTCGGCTAGTGTAGCCGGAATACCCTTTGAAATCAACTGCTTATGCCTGCGCTCGGCGCGGTGCTTGGCACTCGCCGTGAGGAAGACTTTGAGCGCCGCATCGGGGAAGATTTCGGTGCCCATGTCGCGGCCGTCGGCGACCAAACCAGGCAGCTGCCGAAAGCCGCGTTGCAGCGCCAGCAAAGCGGCGCGCACGGGTGGGTGAACCGACACTTGCGAAGCCGCCATGCCGGCACTTTCGGTGCGGATGGCGTCGGACACATCTTCGCCGGACAGGAAAATCTGGTCACCGACAAAGCGCACGGGCAGGGTGGCGGCAATCGCGGCCACGCCGTTCGCGTCACTCAGGGCAATGCCCGCGCGGCTGGCTGCAAAGGCCGCCAAGCGGTAGAGCGCGCCGGAGTCGAGGTAGTGGTAGCCGAGCCGATGCGCGGCCACCGCTGCCAGTGTGCCTTTGCCGGATGCCGTTGGTCCGTCAATGCTGAGCACCGGAATATCGGCCGCCCGCGCTTGAGCCACTGAAAACAAAGTTTCAAAGTAATCCGGGAAGGTTTTGGCGACGCATTTGGGGTCGAGAATGCGCACCGGCAGACCGGCCGGGTTGAACGCGGCCAGCGAAAAACACATGGCGACGCGGTGGTCGTCGTAGGTGTGAATGGCCGCGCTGTGCCAGTGCAGCGGCGGTGTGATGCGGATGAAGTCCGCGCCTTCTTCAACCTCAGCGCCGAGCTTGCGCAGCTCGCAGGCCATGGCGGCGATGCGGTCTGTTTCTTTGACGCGCCAGCTGGCGATGTTGCGCAGCGTGGTTGGGCCGTCGGCGTACAGCGCCATGACGGCCAGCGTCATGGCGGCGTCGGGGATGTGGTTGCAGTCGAGGTCGATGGCTTTGAGCGGCCAAGCGCCGCGCGAAATTTTCAGCGAGTTCGGGCTGCTGTCAACCTTGGCGCCCATCAGCTGCGCGGCTTCGACAAAGCGGATGTCGCCCTGAATCGAGCCCGAGCCGATGCCCCAAACTTCAATCGCATGGCTGGGGTCTGCGCCGGTGGCAATGGCCCCAAGCGCGACAAAATAACTGGCTGAAGAGGCGTCGCCTTCCACATGAATTTCGCCCGGCGACTGGTAGATGCTGCCGGCCGGAATAGTGAAGCTTTGCCAGCCGTCACGCTGCACCTGAATGCCGAAGCGGGCCAGCAAATTCAGCGTGATCTCGATGTACGGTTTGGAGATCAACTCGCCCGAGACCTCGATGCGAATGTCGCGCTCGGCCACCAGCGGCAGCGCCATCAACAGCGAAGTCAGGAACTGGCTCGACACGTCGCCGCGCACTTGGATGGGAGCGTCTAGCCGGAGTTGGCCGGGACTAAGCCGCAGCGGGGGGAAGCCGTCTTCGCCCAAGTAGTCAATGCCGCAGCCGAGTTGGCGCAGTGCGTCAACCAAGTCGCCGATAGGGCGTTCGTGCATGCGCGGCACGCCCGAGAGTTCAAAGTCGCCACCCAGCAGGGCGAGGGCGGCGGTCAGCGGGCGCATGGCGGTGCCCGCGTTGCCCATGAATAATTTGCCCCGCGTGTTCACCAGCTTGCCGCCCAAGCCACCGATGACGGCGGTGTGACCGGTTTGCTCTACCGAGCAGCCGAGTTGCTTGAGCGCGGCCAGCATCACGGCGGTGTCGTCCGAGGCCAGCAAGTCGTGCACCACGGTTTCGCCTTGGCTCAAGGCGGCCAGCAGCAGCACCCGGTTGGAGATGCTTTTAGAGCCAGGCAGGCGAACGGTACCGTGCGCGCCAGTGAGTGGCGGAATGTCTAGAAATTCAATGTCAAACATGAAGCACCCACGGTCATCGGGAAGTCAGGAACTCAGAGAGTCGTGACGGTTATTTGGAAGCGGAAGCGGCTGAGTGGTGCCAGTCAGTACGAGCTTGGCTGGCTTGGCGAATGCTGTCTTGCAGGGATGCTGCATCGCCAGCGGCTATCAATTTTTCAAGTGCTTGCAGGCTGGCTTGAAAGTGCCGTGATTGCGCCAGCAGTTCGTCCCGGTTGGCCAGAAAAATATCGCGCCACATGGCGGGTTCACCAGCCGCAATGCGACTGAAATCCCGAAACCCCGGCCCTGCCAGCGACAAGTACTGCCCACCGTCAGCTTGTGATTCCAAGCTGTTCATCATGGCAAAAGCCAGTAAATGCGGCAGATGGCTGACCGCGGCAAAGGCAGCGTCATGCGTTTGCGGCGACATCTCGCTGACGATAGAGCCCAGCGCAGACCAAAGCTGGCTGGCTTGTTGGCGTTGCACGGCAGCGGTTTCCGGCAGCGGCGTGAGAATGACTTTTTTGCCGACGTACAAATCGACCAACGCGTTTTGCACGCCTGAGACTTCGCGGCCGCAGATGGGATGCGCCGGCACAAAGCAGGGCAACCGGTTGCCGAGCGTTTGCAAAGCGGCGTGCACGACGTCGCGCTTGGTCGAGCCAACGTCCATCACCAGCGTGTTGGCGGCGATGACGGGTTGAATGGCGCGCAGCGTGGCTTCGGTGGCGGCCACCGGCACTGCCAACAAGACCAAGTCAGCGCCGGTAGCGGCTTCTTCGGCTGAGCCAGCGATGGCGTCAATCACGCCCATTTGTAGCGCGAGTGCCGTCGTGCTGTTGGACGGGCTGAAGCCGACCACGCGTTTGACAAGGCCAGCACGTTTGAGGGCCAGCGCAAACGAGCTGCCCATCAGGCCGCAGCCGATCAGACCGAGTTGCTGATACATGACTGGCAACTTCAAGCGCCTGCAGGGTAAGTTCCCAGCACTTTGAAAAAGGCGCAGAGCTGCTGCAATTCTTTCAGCGCGGCAACGACATGCGGCTCAGACGTGTGGCCCTGCAGGTCGATGTAAAAGTAGTATTCCCACTGGCCAGAACGGGCTGGCCGGGATTCAAAGCGCGTCATCGACACGCCATGTGTTTTGAGTGGGCCGAGGATGTCATGCACCGCACCAGGCCGGTTCGGCACCGAGACGATCAGGCTGATGCAGTCTTTGCCAGAAGGCGGCGGCGAAGGCAGTGTTTGCGGCAGGCAGACCACGACAAAGCGCGTGCGATTGAAGGCGTCGTCTTGAATCGCGTGGGCAGCGGTGTGCAGTCCAAACTGCGTGCCTGCGCGGTCGCTGGCGATGCCGGCCCAAGCCGGATTAGTTGTTGCGAGTCGGGCTCCTTCGGCGTTGCTAGAAGCCGTGCGGCGTTCAGCGTTCGGCAGGTGCGCGGTGAGCCAGTTTTGGCACTGGGCCAAAGCTTGCGGGTGTGCGTACACCACCTCAATGCCTTCAAGGGAATCGGACAAGCGCAGCAGGTTGTGACGCACCAGCAAACTGGTTTCGCCAATGATGTGCAGCGGCGAATTCAGGAACAGGTCCAGCGAACGTGAGACCACGCCTTCGGTGGAGTTTTCGACTGGCACCACGCCATAGTTGGCGCTGCCCCCCGCTGTTGCGCGAAAGACTTCGTCGATGCTGCTGCAGGACACATGCTCGATGCTGGCGCCGAAAAAATTCAGGGCGGCTTGCTCGCTGAAGGTGCCGGCGGGGCCTAAGTAGGCCACGCGCACGGGGGCTTCCAGCGCCAGACAGGCCGACATGATTTCGTTCCAGATGGCGGCGACGTGTTCATTCTTCAGCGGGCCGGTGTTGGCTTGCTGAATTTTTTCAATCACGGCGGCGACACGGTCAGGCCTGAAAAAGGGCGAGCCTTCGCGCTTTTTGACTTCGCCAACTTGCTCTGCCACATGGGCCCGCTGATTCAGCAGCGCCAGCAGTTCTTTGTCGAGCTTGTCGATCTGAATTCTCAAGTCTGGAAGATTGGGTGTCATGGTGTCCTGTTGTCTCGCGCAGGTCAGGCGCGTTTTTGTTCGAATTCTTGCATGTGACTCACCAGCGCTTCAACGCCAGCCAGCGGCATGGCGTTGTACAGGCTGGCGCGCATGCCGCCCAGGCTTTTATAGCCCTTGAGTTGCAGCAGGCCGCGTGCTTTGGCTTGTGCCAAGAAAGCGTCATTGAGCTTGTCGTCGGCCAGGAAAAACGGGATGTTCATGCGCGAGCGGCAGTTTTTGGCAACGCGGCTGGTGTAAAAATCAGAGCTGTCTATGAAGTCATACAGCAGCTTGGCTTTGGCGATGTTGCGTTGCTCGATGGCGGCAATACCGCCTTGCTTTTTCAGCCACTGAAAGGTCAGGCCGGCGATGTAAATGCCGTAAGTGGGCGGCGTGTTGTACATCGACTCGGCGTCAGAGACTATTTTGTAGTCAAACGCCGAAGGGCAGTGTTGCATGGCGTGGCCGAGCAAGTCTTGGCGGACAAACACCAGCGTCACGCCGGCGGGGCCGACGTTTTTTTGCGCGCCGCCGTAAGCCAGGCTAACACGCGACCAATCGACCGGCCTTGATGCCATGTGCGAAGACATATCAATCACCAGCGGTGCTTGGCTGCCGAGTGCTTGGAGGTCGGGCAACTCATGGATTTCAACGCCATGCACGGTCTCGTTGGTGCAGATGTGGACATAGCGAGCGTCAGCCTGCAATTGCCATGTGGCCGGCGCGGGCAGGCTGGTGTGGCCGTCGGCGCTGTTGCTGGCCGCAATGTTGACTTGGCAGTACTTGCGGGCTTCTTTTTGTGAACGCTCACTCCAGTTGCCGGTGACCACGTAATCAGCTTGCTCGCCGCGCGACAGGTTCAGCGGAACGATGGCGTTTTCAGCGATGCCGCCACCCTGCATGAAGAGGATGCTGAACTCTTTGGGCACCGCCAGAAGTTCCCGGATGTCGGCTTCGGCGGCCTCATAAATCGAGACAAACTCTTTGCCGCGGTGGCTCATTTCCATGACGCTCATGCCGCTGCCATGCCAGTCCAGCATTTCGGCTGCGGCGCGCTCGAGTACTTCTTCAGGCAGCGCGGCGGGGCCTGCCGAAAAGTTGTAAGGGCGGCTCATTTTTTGGCGGGTTTGGACGTCGGTGCGGCTGGTTTTGCGGGTGCAGGCGCGGCGGCGGCAGGGGCCGGGCCGACGATGCGGCTAGCCGCTTCGTCAAACAGTTTGGCTCTGGCGATGACTTCTGCACGTGATACCTCCACCAGCTTGCTGGTGAAGATAGAACCCAACTCCGGCGCGATGCTTTGGTATTTACGGATCGCTGGCGCTTCAAGGAAACCTGCAATCTGTTTCAGCTCTTCCAGCGTGAAACGCTCCATGTAAGCTGGGACCAATGCGTCGGCGCCAACTTGCTGAAGTTTGCTGCGAATGATCTTGCTGACCTCGTCAGAGTATTTTTGCAGCTCGGCATTCAACTCGGTGGTGACCTTGGCCTGCTGTGCTTTGGCCACATTGGCTTGCAAGCGCGGCTGCCAGTTGTTGATCATGTCCTGCGTCGTACCGCCAGCGAGATTGGCCACCAAACGGTCCATGTCCGGGCCTTGCTGCAAGGCCACAACTTTGCTTGCCCATTCCAGCTTGGGGTCGGCGGCAAAAGGCGCTTGCGAGGCTGATGCCGCTGGTGCTGCTATTGGTGTTTGCGGGGCTTGTGCCTGTGCGCTCAATCCGAGGGTCGCCAAGGCGATGAGTGTGATGAATTTCTTCATTCCGTGGCTTCCGGGTTGCTGTCGTTATTGTCTTCTTCGGGCTCGGCGTCGCTCAGCGTTGCATCGTTTTCAACGATGCGTTGCAGGCCGCTCAATTTGGAGCCGTCGTCGAGACCGATCAGGGTCACACCTTGTGTGGCGCGGCCCATTTCGCGGATCTCGCTGACGCGGGTGCGCACCAGCACGCCGCGGTCGGTGATGAGCATGATTTCATCGTCTGGATGAACCAGCGTGGCTGCCACGACCTTGCCGTTGCGCTCGCTTTGCTGGATCGCGATCATGCCTTTGGTGCCGCGTCCGTGGCGGGTGTATTCGTCGATCGAGGTGCGTTTGCCGTAGCCGTTTTGAGTCGCCGTCAGCACGCTTTGCAGCTCGTCTTCAGCCACCAGCATGGCGATGACGTTTTGAGTTTCTTCCAGCATCATGCCGCGCACGCCACGGGCGGTTCGGCCCATTGGACGGACGTCGTTCTCATCAAAACGCACGGCCTTGCCGCCGTCCGAGAACAGCATCACGTCGTGCTTGCCATCCGTCAAGGCCGCGCCAATCAGGTAGTCGCCGTCGTCAAGGGCGACGGCGATGATGCCGGCCTTGCGCGGGTTGTTGAAGTCGTCCAGCGGAGTCTTTTTGACGGTGCCCATGGAGGTCGACATAAATACATAACGATCCGCCGGGAAGCTGCGGTTGTCGCCAGTCAATGGCAACACGACCGTGATTTTTTCGCCTTCTTGCAGTGGGAACATGTTGACGATCGGGCGACCGCGCGAACCGCGTGAGCCGGCGGGCACTTCCCACACCTTGAGCCAGTAAAGACGGCCGCGGTTTGAAAAGCACAGCATGTAGTCGTGCGTATTGGCGATGAAGAGTTGGTCGACCCAATCGTCTTCTTTGGTGGCGGTGGCCAGCTTGCCGCGACCGCCGCGTTTTTGCGCGCGGTATTCACTCAAAGGCTGGCTCTTGACGTAACCCAAATGCGACAAGGTCACCACCATGTCGGTCGGTGTGATCAGGTCTTCAGTGCTGAGGTCAAACGAGCTGTGTTCAATCAGGCTGCGGCGTGCGCCGATCTTGGTCTGGCCGAACTCAGTTCTCACCACGGTCAACTCGTCACCAATGATGGTGGACACACGTTCTGGGTGGGCCAAGATGTTGAGCAGATCGTCGATCTCTGCCATGACGGCTTTGTACTCAACCACAATCTTGTCTTGCTCTAGGCCCGTCAAGCGCTGCAGACGCATTTGCAGAATTTCTTGCGCCTGAGTTTCTGACAACCGGTACAGGCCATCTGCGCCCATGCCAAATTCGAGCTCAAGACCGTCAGGTCGGTAATCGTCGGCATTCACCACGCCGCCATCAGTGCGTGTCCGCGTCAACATCTCGCGAACCAGTTGGCTGTCCCACGGCTTGAGCATCAGTTCAGCCTTGGCGACAGGCGGTGTGGGCGCGTTGCGAATCAGGGCAATGAATTCGTCAATGTTCGCCAGCGCGACGGCCAGACCTTCGAGCACATGGCCGCGTTCACGGGCTTTGCGCAGCGTGAACACCGTGCGGCGCGTAACCACTTCGCGGCGGTGCGACAGGAAGACTTCGATCAAGTCTTTGAGGTTGCACAGTTTCGGCTGGCCATTCACCAGCGCCACCATGTTGATGCCGAAGTTGTCTTGCAGCTGGGTTTGTTTGTAGAGGTTGTTGAGAACCACTTCAGGCACTTCACCGCGCTTGAGTTCGATGACCAGACGCATGCCTGATTTGTCGCTCTCATCTTGAATGTGGCTGATGCCTTCGATCTTCTTTTCATGGACCAGCTCGGCCATGCGTTCTTGCAGTGTTTTCTTGTTGACCTGGTAAGGCAGTTCGTCAACGATGATGGATTGGCGCTGGCCTTTGTCGATGTCTTCAAAGTGGCATTTGGCGCGCATCACAACACGGCCGCGACCCGTGCGGTAGCCGTCGCGCACACCATTGATGCCGTAAATAATGCCGGCTGTCGGGAAGTCGGGGCCGGGGATGATTTCCATCAGGTCGTCAATGGTGGCGTCCGGGTGCTTCAACATGTGCAGGCAGGCGTCGACCACTTCATTCAGGTTGTGCGGCGGAATGTTGGTGGCCATGCCAACAGCAATACCAGACGAGCCGTTGACCAGTAAATTCGGGAACCTGGCCGGCATGACCAGCGGCTCATGCTCGCTGCCGTCGTAGTTGGGGCCGAAATCGACGGTTTCCTTGTCCAAGTCGGCCAGCAGCTCGTGGGCGATTTTGGACATGCGGATTTCGGTGTAACGCATGGCAGCAGCGTTGTCGCCGTCGACCGAGCCGAAGTTGCCCTGACCGTCTACCAGCAGGTGGCGCAGTGAAAAATCCTGCGCCATGCGAACGATCGTTTCGTACACCGCGCTGTCGCCGTGCGGGTGGTATTTACCGATCACGTCACCGACGATACGCGCGGACTTTTTATAGGGCTTGTTCCAGTCGTTGTTGAGCTCGTGCATGGCAAACAAAACGCGCCGATGCACGGGCTTGAGTCCGTCGCGGGCGTCTGGCAACGCACGCCCGACGATCACGCTCATGGCGTAATCGAGGTAGCTGCGCCGCATTTCCTCTTCCAGGCTGATGGGGAGGGTTTCTTTGGCAAACTGAGTCATGGAGGGCCTGAGAGAAGTCGCAAAATAAGCAAAATGCTTGGATGAGGCGAAAACACAACCTGGCTAGGCCGAGTTTGTGCAACCCGTCATTTTAGGGCCTCGAACGCCATCTTCTTTTGTGGTGAGCCCGCAACAAAATAGAAGAAGAATGGCCAGACCCTTGTGAGACAAGGGCTCGACCTTGTTCTTCGTCACACATCCCTATGGCACAATAGTTGTAACGCTGAGGGTGATGGCCACTCATGGCGTACATATTTCAGTAAATTCAGTCATCGGCAGCTCTGCTGCTGCAAATCTCAGAGGACAACTATGAAGAAACTCAATAAATTGGCAGTGTTGTTCGCTTCCGTAGCGCTTGTGACAGCCGCGGGCGCTCAATCCGTCGACAACTGGCGCAACGGTACCGGCGAGCTGGTTTGGAAAAACGGCGCCGGTGAACTGTGCTGGCGCGGTACGGCTTGGACACCTGCTACTGCGGCCAAAGGCTGCGATGGCGCGATTGTTCCAGCCGCTCCTGTGGTTGTTGTCCCACCTGCACCAGCGCCTGCACCAGCGCCAGCCCCAGTGGCTAAAGCTGCCCCAGCAGTTGTTCCAGCAGTTGCTGCAACCAAAGTCACTTACGCCGCTGATGCGTTTTTTGACTTCGACAAATCTGCACTCAAACCAGAAGGCCGCGCCAAGTTGGACGACCTGATTGGCAAAATCAAGGGCATCAACCTTGAAGTCATCATTGCTGTGGGTCACACTGACTCTATCGGTAGCGTGAAGTACAACCAGAAGTTGTCTGTCAAGCGCTCCGAGTCCGTCAAGGCTTACCTCGTGTCTAAAGGCATTGAGAAAAACCGCGTTTACACCGAAGGCAAAGGCAAGAGCCAGCCAGTGGCTGACAACAAAACTTCCGAAGGCCGTGCGAAAAATCGCCGCGTCGAAATCGAAGTTGTCGGTACCCGCGCAAGCAAGTAATCCCTTCTGGATCGCTTCAAAAAACCGCGCTTCGGCGCGGTTTTTTTATGCCTCAACGATAATCAGCCCATGCACTCAACTGAAAACGCTGATCCGGCCGAACTGGCCAAGTTCTCTGATCTTGCTCACCGTTGGTGGGACACCGAGAGCGAATTTCGACCCTTGCATCAAATCAATCCGCTGCGCCTCGCTTGGATTGATGATTTGGTGCCGCTCAAGGGGAAAAAAGTGCTCGACATCGGTTGCGGCGGCGGCATCTTGGCAGACTCAATGGCGCGCAAAGGGGCTGAGGTGTTGGGCATTGACTTGGCCACCAAGGCGCTGCGGGTAGCGCAACTCCATGCACTCGAGGCCCAAACCGAAGGTGTGACGTATCGCGAAGTCAGTGCGGAAAAACTCGCAGACGAACAGCCCGCGAGCTTTGACGTGGTCACTTGCATGGAAATGCTCGAGCACGTGCCAGACCCCGCGTCAGTGGTTCGGGCCTGCGCCACGCTGGTGAAACCGGGCGGCCGGGTTTTCTTCTCCACCATCAACCGCAACCCCAAAGCGTTTCTGTTTGCCATCGTCGGCGCGGAATACGTGCTGAACTTATTGCCACGCGGCACCCATGAATTCGCCAAGTTCATCAAACCCAGTGAACTGGCCGCCTACGCCCGCGCAGCCGGCCTTGACTTGCAGCACACGCGCGGCATGGAATACAACCCGTTGACGCGCCACTACTGGCTCAGCGCCAACACCAGCGTCAACTACATGCTGGCCATGCAAAAAGCATGAACCAGAAGCTTCAATTTTTTGACGGCATTGAAGCGGTGCTGTTTGATCTGGATGGTACTTTAGTAGACAGTGCGCCCGATCTGGGCGCAGCCGCAGACAAAATGCGCACTGACCGAGGTCTGCCCGCACTGCCATTGACCGATTACCGCTCAATGGCCGGAGCAGGCGCGCGCGGAATGATTGGTGTGGCCTTGGGCTTGACACCGCAAGACCCAGCTTTTTTGGAGTTGCGTGAAGAGTTCTTTTTGAATTACGAAGCGTGCCTGACCGAGCGGACCTACGCGTTTGAAGGTGTAGCCGAGTTGATCAGCCAGATCGAGGGACTTGGGTTGAAGTGGGGTGTGGTGACCAACAAGTCAGAGCGCTTCGCTTTGCCGTTGACGCGCTGCATGCCGCTCTTTTCGACCGCATCGACGGTTGTCTGCGGCGACACGACGCCGCATGCCAAGCCGCATCCAGCGCCTTTGCTGGAAGCTGCGCGGCAATTGAATATTTTGCCGGAGCGGTGTTTGTACGTTGGCGATGACGAGCGCGACATTGTGGCCGGTCGCGCAGCAGGCATGCCGACCGTGGCTGCAGCCTATGGCTACCTTGGCGCTGCGGGTGAAACCGACGCTTGGAATGCCCATGCCACGATTCGTTCTGCCGGCGAGCTCTTGAATTTTTTGAGAATGCCTTAAACTAGTGAGCTTGGGGCTGCATTGGTTTCGACGTGGGTTCGGACGCGGTGTGGTGCATGTCGAGCTGAATGTGCTCGTTAATCTGATTCAAAAAAACTAACTGCAAACGACGAACGTTTCGCACTCGCTGCTTAATTGCCAGTGAGCTTTACAACA
>CANFWI010000070.1 GCA_947450675.1 Comamonadaceae bacterium
CCTCCCGCTCTTTCTTACTGCTTATGTCCAATCTCCACCCCATGCTCAACGTGGCCGTCAAGGCTGCGCGCGCCGCTGGCGCCATCATCAACCGCGCCGCGCTTGATGTTGAATCAGTTCGTGTCTCGGTCAAGCAGACCAATGACTTCGTCACTGAGATCGATCAGGCCGCAGAAGCCATCATCATTGAGACACTGCTGACGGCCTACCCCGGCCACGGCATTTTGGCGGAGGAATCGGGCAGCGAGCAAGGCGCCAAAGATTCAGAGTTCGTCTGGATCATTGACCCGCTGGACGGCACCACCAACTTCATTCACGGCTTCCCGGTTTACTGCGTCAGCATTGCATTGAGCGTGCGCGGCAAGATCGAACAAGCCGTCGTTTACGACCCCACCCGCAACGACTTGTTTTGCGCCACCAAAGGCCGCGGCGCCTACATGAACGACCGCCGCATTCGGGTGGCCAAGCGCACACGTTTGCAAGAATGCCTGATCAGCACCGGCTTCCCTTACCGTCCGGGCGACAAGCTCAAGCCCTACCTGAACATGCTCGGCGAAGTCATGAGCCAGTGCGCTGGCGTGCGTCGCCCAGGCGCTGCTGCACTTGACTTGGCCTACACAGCCGCCGGCTTCAATGACGGCTTTTTCGAAAGCAACTTGCTGCCCTGGGACGTTGCAGCCGGCTCCCTGCTGGTGACCGAAGCCGGTGGTTTGGTGGGCAACTTCACCGGCGAAGCTGACTTTTTGGAACAAGGCGAATGCCTTGCCGGCAACCCACGCATCTACGCACAACTCGTCACCACCTTGGCCAAGTACAGCAAATTTGCCGGCGCGGGTGACAAAGCCAACGTCCGTCAAGCCTTGCAAGATGACGCCACAGATTCCGCTGCCGAGGCCATTGATGCAGCAGAGCCGGCGGACGCAGCCGCCCCCGCTGAAAAACCCAAGACCCTGCAAGGCCGTAAATCACAAGCCAGCACTAAAGCCAGCAGCACCAACGACAGCCTGCCCGACGCACCGTTTTAAAGTTTTAGCGTTACGTGAGCTCGCCAGCATCAACACCCGACCTTGCTCCCGCTGGTACTGCCGATGGCGGGGCGGCGAATGGCAAGCACACGCCCATGATGGCCCAGTACCATGTGCTGAAGGCCGACTATCCGGACACATTGTTGTTCTACCGGATGGGCGATTTTTATGAGTTGTTTCATGCGGATGCCGAAAAAGCCGCCCGCCTGCTCGACATCACGCTGACCTCGCGCGGGCAGTCTGCGGGCGAGCCGATTCGCATGTGCGGCGTGCCTTTTCATGCCGTCGAAGGCTACCTCGCCAAACTGATCAAGCTGGGCGAGTCGGCGGCTATTTGCGAGCAAATGGGCGAGCCCACGGGCAAGGGTCCGGTCGAGCGCAAAGTGGTGCGCGTGGTCACGCCCGGTACGCTGACCGACAGCGCGCTGCTCAGCGACAAAACTGAATCCATCTTGTTGGCGGTGCACCAAGGCAGCCGCAACACTTGCGGGCTGGCTTGGTTCAGCGTAACGCAGGGCGAGATTCATCTGGCTCATTGCGCCAGCGACGAAGTCGAAGCTTGGGCGGCTCGCATTGGCCCGAGTGAGCTGGTTTACAACATTGATGTGACGCCAGCCTTTGAAGCCCGCTTGGCCGCATTGCGTCAAGCCGGTCATGCTGCCACCTTGACGGCCCGCCCGGCCTGGCAGTTTGATGCGGCCTTGGGCGTGCGCCGCCTGCTGGCGCAACTGCAAGTGGCGTCACTGGCGACCTTCAGCGCCGAAGCACTCAATGAAGCGCATGCTGCCGCGTCGGCGTTGCTAGGTTATGCCGAACACACGCAAGGCCGCGCGCTCAGCCATGTGCACAGCCTGCAGGTGGTTCGCTCAGGCGAGATGATCGAGTTGCCGCAAACCACGCGCCGCAACTTGGAGCTGACGCAGACGCTGCGCGGGGAAGACTCACCAACGCTCTTTTCCTTGCTCGACACCTGCACCACTGGCATGGGCAGCCGCCTGCTGAAAAGCTGGCTGCTGTCGCCGCGGCGGGACCGCGCTCAAGCGGCCGCACGACTCGACGCCATCACGCTATTGCGCAGCGGCTTGCAACAAACATTGCGTGCGCGCCTGAAAGGCAGCACCGACGTCGAACGCATCACCGCACGCATTGCGCTGCGCCAAGTGCGTCCGCGTGAGCTGATTGCGTTGCGCGACACGCTGCATAAAGCCGAGCAGTTGAGCCCGAGCCACAACTCGCCAACTGAGTTGCCGGATCTGCTGCAACGCATCTTTGAAGACCTGCAAGTCCCGCCCGCTTGCGCCGCCATGCTGAGCCGCTACGTGATGGATGAACCCGCCGCATTGATCCGCGACGGCGGCGTCATCAACCGCGGCTGCGACGCCGACCTTGACGAGTTGCGCGACATTCAGACCAACTGCGACGCTTTCTTGCTCGACCTCGAAGCCCGCGAAAAAGCGCGCACCGGCATCAGCAACTTGCGGGTGCAGTTCAACCGCGTGCATGGTTTTTATATCGAGGTCTCGCAAGGCCAAGCGTCCAAAGTGCCCGACGATTACCGGCGCCGCCAGACCCTGAAAAATGCCGAGCGCTTCATCACGCCCGAACTCAAAGCCTTTGAAGACAAGGCTTTGTCGGCGCAAGAACGGGCCTTGGCGCGCGAGAAGTTTTTGTACGAAGAGTTGCTTGACCAGCTGCAAGACTTTGTACCCGCGCTAAGTCGGTTAGCCCGTGCCATTGCATCACTTGACGCCTTGTGCGCGCTGGCAGAACGCTCGCTGACCCTGAACTGGGCGCAGCCCGTATTTGTCAAAGAGCCCTGCATTGAGATCGTTGGCGGCCGGCATCCGGTGGTCGAGGCGCGCTTAGCAGAAACCGGCGGCGGCAACTTCATCGCCAACGACTGCGCGCTGAGCCACAAAAGCCGGATGCAGGTCATCACCGGCCCCAACATGGGCGGCAAATCAACCTACATGCGGCAAGTCGCGCTGATTGTGCTGCTGGCCTGCGTCGGCTCCTACGTACCCGCCACGGCCTGCCGGCTCGGGCCGATCGACGTGATCCACACCCGCATTGGTGCGGCCGATGACGTAGCCAACGCACAATCCACCTTCATGTTGGAGATGACCGAGGCCGCGCAAATTCTGCACGCCGCCACGCCGCATTCGCTGGTGCTGATGGACGAGATCGGGCGCGGCACTTCCACCTTTGACGGCTTGGCTTTGGCCAGTGGAATTGCCGCTTACTTGCACAACAAGTCGCAAGCGTTCACCTTGTTTGCCACACATTACTTTGAGTTGACGGAGTTCCCAGCCAAGCACCACGGCGCGGTAAACGTGCACGTGAGCGCGGTTGAGTCGGGCTCGAACATCGTCTTCATGCACCACATCGAAGCCGGCCCGGCCAGCCGCAGCTACGGTATTGCAGTGGCCAAACTGGCAGGTGTGCCGGCGGCTGTGGTGAGCCACGCGCGGCTGGCGCTGGGAGCGCTGGAGATGCAGCAAACCGAAGCACGCGCGCAGGTCGATCTTTTTGCACCGCCGCCAGATTTACCTGCCGCTGAACTCAGCCTGCTTGAAAAAGCCATGGACAATATCGACCCTGACGCGCTCACCCCGCGGGAAGCGCTCGATGCGCTGTACCAACTCAAAAAAATACTCGCTTCTTCAACCTGAATCCCCCTTGTTCTCATGACTTATTGCGTCGCTATCAAACTCAACGCCGGCTTGGTTTTCTTGTCAGACTCCCGCACCAACGCGGGCCTTGACCACATCAGCACTTTCAGGAAAATGATTGTTTACGAGCGCCCCGGCGATCGTTTCATGGTCTTGCTGTCGGCCGGTAATTTGTCTGTCTCACAGTCCATCCGCGAGATCTTGCAGATTGAAAAACTGGCAGATCCGGACGGCGGTGAGCCGATCACCATCTGGAACGCCAAGAGCATGTTTGACGCAGCCCGCGTGCTGGGGTCGGCGGTGCGCCGGGTGTATGAGCGCGATGCGGCATCTCTCAAACAGGCCGATGTGGACTTCAATGTGTCGATGCTGTTTGGTGGACAGATCAAGGGCGAAGGCATGCGTCTATTCCAGATGTACTCAGCCGGCAACTTCATTGAAGCGACCAGCGAAACACCTTACTTCCAAGTCGGTGAATCGAAGTATGGCAAGCCCGTCTTAGACCGCGTCATCACACCTGAAACGCCGCTGAAAGAAGCGGCTAAATGCGCACTGGTGTCAATGGACTCCACCATCAAGTCCAACCTGTCGGTCGGTTTCCCGCTCGACTTGGCCGTCTACGAAGTCGACAAGCTGGAAAGCGACCAACTGGTCTGTATTGACCAGAGCAACCCGTATTACCTGATGATGCACAACAACTGGGGGGCCAAACTGCGCGAAGTATTCGACAGCATCGCAGACCCGGTGTGGGACGACGCACACAGCGACACGCCGCTGAAGATGCCGGCAGACCGGCATGACGCGTTGAAGAAAATTCGGACGCCTGAAGAGAAGCTGATTTAAGGTCAGCCGACCCAGTTGACCCAGCCCATGTGCGCGGTCAGCAGGACCAGCAAGCCGAAGACGATGCGGTACCAAGCGAACACCACAAAGCTGTGGGAGGCGATGTATTGCAGCAACCAGCGGATGCAAACCCAGGCGCTCAAGAACGAAAACAGCAGGCCGACGCCGAACATCGGCAGGTCGGCCAGCGACAACAGCGCCCGTTCTTTGTAGAGGCTGTAGACGCCAGCGCCAATCAACGTGGGAATCGCTAAATAGAACGAAAAGTCGGTTGCCGCCTTGCGTGACAAGCCAAGCAACATGCCACCAATGATGGTGGCGCCGCTGCGGCTGGTACCGGGAATCATGGCGAGACACTGCACCAGGCCGACCTTCACTGCGTCCATCAGCGTCATCGTGTCGGCGTCCTCAACGCGAGCAGATGTTGAGTTATTTTTGTGGCGGTTTTCAGCCCACAAAATGATGAATCCACCGACGATGAACGCTGTGGCGACGACCACCGGATTGAACAAATGGGCCTTGATGGTCTTGCCGAACAGCAGACCCAAGATCACCGCCGGGACAAAGGCCACCAACACATTCAATGCCAAGCGCTGCGCCTGTTTTTCAGTTGGCAAGCCGACCACGGTAGCGCGAATTTTTTGCCAATAAACCAGAATCACGGCAAAGATTGCGCCGGTTTGAATGGCGATGTCAAAGACCTTGGCTTTGGCATCATCCATCTCAAGCAATGACCCAGCCAAGATCAAATGGCCAGTGGAAGAAATAGGCAAGAACTCGGTCAGTCCTTCGACGATGCCCATCACGGCAGCTTTGATCAGCAGTGCAATATCCAACTCACGTTCCCCAAAAGTTGGCCTGATTATGCTTGAGGCTTTGAACCAAACGCCGTCGATGACGGCCTACTTTGGCAGGACAGGATCAACGCCCGTGGCCATAACCCGACGGGCCATGACCTTGATTCCAGTGGTCGGGCCGACCACCATGCCGTTGACCCATGCCATAGCCGCGACCTTCGGGCGCCCAGCCTGATCGATAGATGGTCAAGGGCTGAACATACATCGGCATTGGTTGCATGTAGGTGGCACCCGGATACACATAAACTGGCGCAGCTTGTCCGTAATAAGCTTGCGGCTGTACAAAAATCGGCAACGGCCGGGCATTGGTCATGCCGATGACCACCCCAGGCGAGCCCACGCCGATTGACCACTGAACATTGTCTGCCCGCGCCTGGGAGACAAAGCCAGCGACGCCCATCAATAAAACGGTCGCAGCCATGACTTTGACCCAGTTGCGTGATCGGAAACCGGTGGCTTGAATGAAAGTTCTCATTTGCTATCTCCTTGTATGGACACGATGTGCCCATGCACTCCATAACGTCCATCAACCGCAAACGGACTACGAGCTCGAGCGTGAAGTGCGTTGCGAAACGTAAGCGCAGGGTGCGCCGTCTAAAATAACGTCATGAGTTCTACGCCTGCTTCTGCGCCATCCCCCGCCCATTCCGCCAACGCCTCTGCCAAGGAAGTCGTCAAGCCCAGTAACTTCTTGCGGCAGATCATCGAGAAAGACTTGGCAGAAGGCACTTATGCCAACCGCCATTGGGGCGGCTCGCCG
Organism: Comamonadaceae bacterium; assembly: GCA_947450675.1. GTDB lineage: Bacteria > Pseudomonadota > Gammaproteobacteria > Burkholderiales > Burkholderiaceae_C > Polaromonas. The sequence continues at coordinate 6,158 of CANFWI010000070.1, forward strand.
GGTGATGCTGCGCACCACGCTGCCGGCCCGAACGACCCTGCCAAGCTGCGCCTGCGCTTTCCGCCTGAGCCGAACGGCTACCTGCATGTCGGCCACGCTAAAAGTATTTGCCTGAACTTCGGCTTGGCGCGCGACTACGGCGGTGTTTGCCACTTGCGCTTTGACGACACCAACCCCGAAAAAGAAGACACCGAATACGTCAACGCCATCATTGACTCGGTCAAGTGGTTGGGTTTTGACTGGCAGGCGCATGACGGGTCAGGCACCTCGCACCTCTACCATGCCAGCGACTACTTTGACTTCATGTACCGTGCCGCCGAACACCTGGTGCAAGCCGGCTTGGCGTATGTCGACGAGCAAAGTGCTGAAGATATGCGTATCAATCGCGGTGACTTCAGCCACCCCGGCAAAGACAGTCCTTTTCGCAGCCGCACAGCGGCTGCGAACCTGACGCGTTTTAGGCAAATGCGTGACGGCGAACTGGCCGACGGCGCCGCCGTGTTGCGCGCCAAGATCGACATGGCCTCGCCCAACATCAACTTGCGCGACCCAGCGATCTACCGCATTCGCCGCGCCACACACCACAACACCGGCGACGAGTGGTGCATCTACCCGATGTACACCTTTGCGCACCCGATTGAAGACGCACTGGAACAAATCACGCACAGCATCTGCACGCTGGAGTTTGAAGACCAGCGACCGTTTTATGACTGGCTGTTGGACAAGCTGGCCGAAGGCGGTCTGATCGCCACGCCGCACCCGCACCAATACGAATTTGCCCGCCTGAACCTCACTTACGTGATGACCAGCAAACGCAAGCTGGCGCAATTGGTGACTGAAAAACGCGTCACCGGCTGGGACGATCCACGCATGCCAACCATCGTCGGCCTGCGCCGCCGTGGCTACACCGCCGAAGCGCTGCAACTCTTTGCTGAACGCATTGGCGTCACCAAAAGCGACAGTTGGATCGACTACAGCACGCTGGAAGGCTGCCTGCGCGAAACGCTGGACGGCTCGGCAGCGCGCGCCATGGCTGTGCTCGACCCGGTCAAGCTAGTGTTGACCAACTGGGACGAAGTGATGGGCGAAGGCACGCTGGACGACTGCAGCGCCCCAATTCACCCGCACCACCCCGAACTGGGCAAGCGCCACTTCAAGATCGGCAAAGAAGTCTGGATTGACCGCAGCGACTTTGAAGCCACACCGCCAAAAGGTTTTTTCAGGCTCTTCCCGCCGCAACCCGCTGCCGATGGCAGCACGACGCTGGGCAACAAAGTGCGCCTCAAGTACGGCCACGTGATTGAATGCACCGGCGCAACTAAAGACGCCGCAGGCCACATCACTGAAGTGCATGCCCGCTTGATCCCCGACACCAAAAGTGGCACGCCCGGCAGCGATGCGGTCAAAGTCAAAGGCGTCATCACCTGGGTTGGCGTGGCCGACGCAGTGCAAGCCGAAGTGCGCCTCTACGAACGCCTGTTCAGCGAAGCCCACCCAGGCACGGGCGACAAAGACTTCTTGCAGCAACTCAACCCCGACAGCATCCAACTCATCACCGCCTACGTCGAGCCGTCGCTGGCCAGCGGTGGCGCCATCGATGCCAAGGCCGATGACAAGTTTCAGTTTGAACGCCACGGCTACTTCGTGGCTGACCGGGTAGACCACACCGCCGCCAAGCCTGTGTTCAATTTGGCGGTGGGCTTGAAGGACAGCTGGGGCAAGTGACGGCTCGCATGAATACGGCGCTGGTCTAGATCACCGCCTGTCTCTGCGAGCTCAGCGCGGCATTCCATGACCGCTGGATTGCCGCGCTTCGCTCGCAATGACGGCCTTTTTCGTGCGCAAAGACGGAAGTTTCACCGCTCAAATTCTAAGATTTCGGCTCGCAAAGACGAGGCTACAAGCCCAGTTTTACCCAGCCGGCGTGGCCGAGTTTTTCCAATGTCTTGATGTTTTCTTCAAAGATCGCTTCGGCCTCCGGAAAAGCCGCCACAGCCCGCTCCACACTGTCCTCACGCAGCAAATGCAACATGGCGAAGGGTGCGCGGTTGGTGTAGTTGCTGATGTCGTCGGGCTCAGTGCCGTCGAACTGAAACTTCGGGTGAAAACTGGCCAGCTGGATCACGCCTTCCAGCCCATGCTCCTCGACCACGCCGTCAGCCACTTCAAGGAAATCATTGAAGTCCAAAAAATCGTCAAACAAAGTCGCATGAATCAGCAACGTGGTGTCAATCTCATCAGCAGGCGTCGCCACCAGCAAGTCCAACTCACGGTCTAACTCCTCCAGCAAATCATCAGCATGACGCGCCCGACTCACCACCAAGCGAACCTGATGTTTAACGTAAACCGCCTTCGCAAACGGACACAAATTCAGCCCAATCACAGCCGACTCAAGCCAATGACGCGTAGCCGCCAAAACGTCTTCCTCAGTCATAAACGCCTCCCCGACCAACCAGTCCGCCCCGAAGAAAAAATCCTCCCCGACCCACCCAAGCAGGGGCCGCGGGACTGGCTCTGCCAGACCGCAGGCGCAGCGCCCCCTCGGGGGGCAGAGAGCGACACGCAGTGCGCGAACGTGGGGGCATTATTTGAGCGCTTTGAAACGCATCCGCTTAGGCTTGGCGCCCTCTTCACCCAGACGCTTGCGTTTGTCGGCTTCGTACTCTTGGTAGTTGCCGTCAAAGAAGGTCCACTGGCTGTCGCCTTCAGCAGCCAAGATGTGGGTAGCGATGCGGTCTAAGAACCAGCGATCGTGGCTGATGACCATGACCGAGCCGGCGAATTCAAGCAGCGCGTCCTCGAGTGAGCGCAGGGTTTCAACGTCCAAGTCGTTCGATGGTTCATCGAGCATCAACACGTTGCCGCCGGCGATCAGGGTCTTGGCCAAATGCAGGCGACCGCGTTCACCGCCCGACAGCATGCCGACGCGTTTTTGCTGGTCGGCACCGTTGAAGTTGAAGCGGCCGGCGTAAGCGCGGCTCGGCATGGTGAACTTGCCCACGGTGAGCATGTCGAGGCCGCCGGAGATGTCTTCCCAAACGGTTTTCTCGTTGGCCAAGTCGTCGCGGTGCTGGTCAACAAAGGCCATTTTGGCGGTTTTGCCAATCGCCACTTCACCACTGTCTGGCTGCTCTTTGCCGGCAATCAGTTTGAACAGCGTGGATTTACCCGCACCGTTGGGGCCGATGATGCCGACGATGGCGCCAGCCGGAATTTTGAAGCTCAAATTGTCGATCAACAAGCGGTCACCAAAGGACTTGCTGACGCCTTTGAACTCAATGACTTCATTGCCCAAGCGCTCGGCCACGGGGATGAAAAGTTCTTGTGTTTCGTTGCGTTGTTGGTATTCGAAATCCGACAATTCCTCAAAACGGGCCAGACGCGACTTGCTCTTGGCTTGACGCGCTTTGGGGTTCTGGCGCGACCATTCCAATTCTTTCTTCAACGCCTTGGCACGGGCTTCTTCGCCCTTTTGCTCTTGCGCCAGACGCTCGCCTTTTTGGTCTAGCCAGCTGCTGTAGTTGCCTTTCCAAGGGATGCCGTGACCGCGGTCAAGTTCCAAAATCCATTCGGCGGCGTTGTCCAAAAAGTAACGATCGTGGGTGATGGCCACCACCGTGCCTGGGAAGCGCTGCAAAAACTGCTCAAGCCAGTCGACTGATTCGGCGTCCAAGTGGTTGGTCGGCTCGTCCAGCAACAACATGTCGGGCTTGGACAGCAACAAGCTGCACAAAGCCACGCGGCGTTTTTCACCGCCGGAGAGCACGCCAATCACGGCGTCCCAAGGTGGCAGGCGCAGAGCGTCAGCGGCGATTTCGAGTTGGTGCTCGGAGTCAGAACCGCCGGTGGCGATGATGGCTTCGAGTTCGGCTTGTTCAGCAGCCAGCGCGTCGAAGTCAGCGTCAGGTTCGCCGTAAGCGGTGTAGACGGCGTCAAGGCGGGCCTTGGCAGCGAACACGGCACCCATGCCGGCTTCAACGCTTTCGCGCACGGTGTGCGCGTCATTGAGCTTGGGTTCTTGCGGCAGGTAGCCGATGTTCAGGTTCGGCATGGCCATGGCTTCGCCGTCGATCTCGGTGTCGAGACCTGCCATGATTTTCAGCAAGGTTGACTTGCCGGAACCGTTGGTGCCCAGCACGCCGATCTTGGCGCCCGGGAAAAAACTCAGCGACACATCCTTCAGGATTTGCCGCTTTGGGGGCACGGTCTTAGAGACCTTGTTCATGGTGAAAACGTACTGGGCCATCAGGGATCACTTCTCAAAAAATGGGGCTACAAAAAGGCGGCAACGAGGGCCGAACGGACATGCGAAACCAAGTGGTGGTTTTTGCCCGAAATACAAGATTATCGTTCCATGCCACAATACCTAGGTCGCTGGGCTCCAGTACCTTGCGGCGTTTGGGCACACCTTCTCTGACAGAGTTGTGTTTTTAGCCCAACTTTTGATCCCATCTGCCTTTGACTGGCGGGCTGCCTCAAACAAGGCACCCACAGGCCGATCTAAAGCGTCCCAAGGACGCAACATCATGACATTTGAAGAATTGAATTTGGCCCCGGCCATTCTGAAAGCCGTGCTCGAGCAAGGCTATGACACACCGACACCGATTCAGGCCCAGGCTATTCCTGCGGTTCTGGCCGGCACGGACTTGCTGGGCGGCGCCCAGACGGGTACCGGCAAAACCGCAGCGTTCACGCTGCCTTTGCTGCAACGCCTGTCGACCGAGCCACGC
>CANFWI010000071.1 GCA_947450675.1 Comamonadaceae bacterium
GCTTGATCAAAGTGACTTTGAGGCCTCGCGATTCGAGGAGGGCGGCCAGTGAAGCGGAGGCGATTCCCTTGCCGAGGGAAGACACCACACCGCCGGTGACGAAGACAAATTTGGTCATGTCAAGACGAACTGAAGGTTCGCTGAGGTGGGAAACGAAGATTATAGGCGGCCGCATCTAGTACATTGCGCATTATGAGTATTCAAGCTATCGAAAGTCCCGAAAGTCTCGCCACGGGCGATCTGGCGGGCAAACACATCGTCCTCGGCCTGTCTGGCGGCATCGCCTGTTACAAGGCGGCCGAACTGTGCCGCGCGCTGATCAAGGCGGGCGCCACGGTGCAAGTGGTGATGACCGAGGCGGCAGCCCAGTTCATCACGCCCGTCACGATGCAAGCCTTGAGCGGTCGGCCGGTTGTCACCAGCCAATGGGACCCGCGCGAGAGCAACAACATGGCGCACATCAATGTGTCGCGTGAAGCGGATGCGATTTTGATCGCGCCGTGCAGCGCCGATTTCATGGCCAAACTGCTGCACGGGCGGGCGGACGATGTGCTCAGCCTGATGTGCCTGGCTCGCCCCATTGGCAGCGTGCCTTTGCTGCTGGCGCCGGCCATGAACCGCGAGATGTATGCGCACCCGGCGACGCAGCGCAATCTGGCCCAGTTACAAGCCGATGGTGCGACGGTGCTGGGCGTCGGCAGTGGTTTTCAGGCTTGCGGCGAAACCGGTGACGGCCGCATGCTGGAGCCAGACCAGTTGTTGGATGACGTGATCGCTTTTTTTGCGCCCAAGCCATTGGCTGGTCAACGCGTACTGATCACCGCCGGACCGACTTACGAAGCGATTGACCCGGTGCGCGGCATCACCAATTTGTCGAGTGGCAAGATGGGTTTTGCCGTGGCGCGCGCTGCGCGAGAAGCGGGTGCTGAAGTCACGCTCGTGGCTGGCCCGGTGAGCTTGCCAACGCCGCGCGGCGTGACCCGGGTGGACGTTAAATCAGCGCAGCAAATGTTTGACGCCGTCAGCGCCCGCGCTGATGCTGCGACTGTTTTCATCGCCACGGCGGCGGTGGCCGATTGGCGACCTGCCGCTGCGGCAACCCAAAAAATAAAGAAAGACGGCAGCGGCGAAGCGCCTCAGCTGGCCTTTGTTGAAAATCCCGACATTCTCGCGGCGGTGGCCGGCTCGGCACGGGCAAAAAGCGGTGCGCTGTTTTGCGTTGGTTTTGCCGCCGAAAGCCATGACTTGCTGGCCCACGCCCAAGCCAAACGCCTGAAAAAAGGCGTGCCGCTGTTGGTCGGTAACATCGGCCCGGCGACTTTTGGTCAAGACGACAATGCGCTGCTGCTGGTCGATGCCGATGGCAGCCAAGCATTACCGCGTGCCGCCAAGCTGCAACTGGCGCGCCAGTTGCTCGCCACCGTGGCGGCCCGACTTCCCAAACCTTAAAAAAACCAACATGAAAATTGACGTCAAAATCATCGATCCGCGCCTCACCGACAACCTGCCGGCCTACGCCACGCCCGGTAGCGCCGGCCTCGACCTGCGCGCCTGCCTGAGTGAGCCCTTGACGCTCGCCCCCAACGCCTGGCAACTCATTCCCACGGGCATCGCCATTTATTTGGAAGACCCGGGATTTGCCGCCTTGATCCTGCCGCGCTCCGGTTTGGGTCACAAACACGGCATCGTGTTGGGCAATCTGGTGGGTTTGATCGACAGCGATTACCAAGGCCAATTGATGGTCAGCGCCTGGAATCGCAGTGAGGTGGCTTTCACCATCGAGCCGATGGAGCGCATCGCGCAACTGATGATCGTGCCGGTGGTGCAGGCCGAGTTCAACGTGGTCAGCGAGTTCGCGCCCAGCGACCGCGGTGAGGGCGGCTACGGCTCCACCGGGAAGCGATAAGTCGGGCGATTGCGTCATAGCGAGCGTAGCGTGCTCCTTCGTCATGGCCTCGCAACTGTTCGTCATTGCGAGCGTAGCGCGGCAATCCATGACAGCGGATTCGGGCTCATGGACTGCCGCGCGTCGCTCGCAGCGACGGAATCTCTTGTTCTCAGTGCAGCGTGTCGCTGCCTGGCTGTGGCGAATCGTCGGCTTCGAGTTTGAAAAAGCCGGTGCCGAGCGAGCCTTGGCCGATCTCATCGACGCTGGCTTCACGCACACCTTCGACCACCAACGACAGCCGAATGGCGATGCCCGCCAGCGGGTGATTGCCGTCGAGCACCACGTGCTCGGGGTAGATGTCGGTGACGGTGTAAATCAGGTGCGGCGGTGTCTCGGGGTTGCTGCCTTGGGGTAGGGCCTGACCGTCGAAGGTCATGCCTTCTTCCAGCTCAGCCGGGAACAGCTTGCGCGGCTCCAAAAAGACATAATTTTCGTCGTAGTCGCCAAAGGCCTGCTCGGGTTCCAAATGCAGGTCGATCCTGTCGCCGGCTTCATGGCCTTGCAAGCTTTCTTCGATCTTGGCCAGTAAATCATGGCCTCCCAGCAAGAATTCAACCGGTTCATCGAGTTCATCTAAGACCTCGCCCAAGGTGTCTTTCAGGACCCAGCTCAGGGCAACAACGCATTGTGGGGTGATTTTCATCAGACAATTGTCCCATGGATATAACTCAATCATTGCCCCTGCTGGGCGGTCTGTCGCCCCAACAATTCATGCGCCGCCATTGGCAAAAAAAGCCCTTGCTGGTCCGTCAGGCCTTGCCGGGTTTCAAACCGATCTTGAGTCGACCTGAATTGTTTGCATTGGCGGGTCAAGAGGATGTCGAGTCTCGTCTGGTGGTGCAGGGCGCGACCGGTTGGCGCATGAAGTCTGGCCCGTTTGCGCCGCGCAGCCTGCCTGCGTTGAGCAAACCCGGTTGGTCGCTGCTGGTTCAGGGCGTCGACATGCATGACGCCAAAGCGCATGCGCTGCTGCAGCAATTTCGCTTTGTGCCTGACGCCCGCATGGACGATCTGATGATGTCGTACGCCAGCGCGGGCGGCGGCGTCGGCCCGCACTTTGACAGTTATGACGTGTTCTTGTTGCAGGCCAGTGGTCGGCGTCGCTGGCGCATTGGCAAGCAGACCGATTTCACCTTGCAGGAAGGCGTGCCGCTGAAAATCTTGCAAAACTTCGTGCCCACCGAGGAGTTTGTGCTCGAGGCCGGTGACATGCTGTACTTGCCGCCGCGTTACGCCCACGATGGGGTGGCCGAAGAAGCTGTCTCGGCCGATGGCAAGCCAGAAGCTTGCATGACCTACTCGATTGGCTTCAGAGCGCCGAGTCAGACCGAATTAGCGGGAGCGCTGTTGCAGCGCTTGGCCGAGTTTGGCGCCGACGATGAAGATTCTGCGGCAGCGCCCAAACTCTACCGCGACCCGCAGCAGCCCGCCACCCCCAACCCAGCGGCCTTGCCGGCTGAGCTGACGGAGTTCGCCCGGCAAGCGGTGGCATCCGCGTTGAAAGACCCCTTGGCCCTGGCTTGCGCCTTGGGTGAATACCTGACAGAGCCAAAGCCATCGGTCTGGTTTGACGAGCCCAGCGACGATTTAATAGGTGCGCCGCTTTTTGGTGCACAACCCAATTTGGTGCTTGATGCACGAACTCGGATGATGTACGACGCAGATCACATCTTCATCAATGGTGAAAGTTACCGGGCCAAAGGTGCCGACGCAGCACTGATGCGTCGGCTGGCAGATCAGCGTCAGCTGGGGGCTGCCGAGTTGCGCAAAGCCAGTCTTTCGGCGCAAAACTTACTTGCTGATTGGCGAGATGCCGGCTGGTTGAGTTGTGTGTGAAAAGCGAGAAACCACTAGATTCTTTGATTTGTTGTATTTTTACTCTTCACAAGTGGGGGTAAATCCGCATATACTTCCGCGTTGGGCTGGTAGCGCTCGAATTCTCCTGCCTGAACTGGGAGGCTAATTTTTTAGTTGGCCTTTTAAAAAATTGTTTTCTTATATATCAAGGTATCAAAAAATGAACAAATCACTCGTTTTGGCAGCTATCGTTGCAGCTTTCGCCCTGGCCGCTTGCGGTAAAAAAGAAGCCCCAGTTGAAGCACCAGCTCCAGTTGTCGCTCCAGCTCCAGCACCAGCTGCTGACGCTTCGGCTCCAGCTGCTCCAGCTGAAGCAGCTGCTCCTGCCGCTGCTGCACCAGCCGCCAAGTAATTCTTCGCTGCTCAAAAAAGCCGCTCCTCGGGGCGGCTTTTTTTCGTCTATATGTTCTGAATACCTCGGCCTGTTGCCCAGACCATGCACCTCGGCTGGGTGAGCCAAGCAACGGCCTCAGGTGCTGACCTGAATCCAGTGTGATCCCTCGGTCGGGTGAGCGACTGACAATTCTGGACCGCCCCAGCCGGGTGCGTCATGGCTGAGCAGTGCTTGCAAGGCTAAGCTGGGGTTGTTGTTCTGTGCACTCAAATGGGCCGCCACAACGTGCTTCAGACCTGCATGCGCGAGTGCGCTCGAAATGGCTGCTGACGCGGTATTCGACAGATGGCCGTACGGCCCGCCGATCCGCCTTTTCAGGAAGGCGGGGTAGCTTGAGTTTTCCAGCAGATCCGTGTCGTGGTTGCACTCCAGCAGCAGGGCATGGCAGCCTGCAAGATGCGCCAACACATGCGGGGTGGCATGGCCCAAGTCGGTCAGCACGCCCAATTTGGCGTTGCCGTCGGTGCAGCTCAGTTGCAGTGGCTCACGGGCATCGTGCGGTACGGTGAAGGGTGTGACTTGCAACTCACCGAGATCAATGGCTTGGCCATCTGCGGCGATGTGCAGCAGGCCATCAAAGTCGGGACTGCCCAAGGCTTCGTAGGTGCCCCGGCTCATCCAGACTGGGATTCGGTGGCGCTGTGCGAACTGGCGTGCACAGCCAATGTGGTCGCTGTGTTCGTGGGTGATGAACATCGCATCAACCGGCGCGCCCTCTGATGGCGCGGCTTGCGCCAAGCGCAGCGACAGTTGTTTGAGTCCCAAGCCGCAGTCCACTAGAAAGCGAGTCGTGCGGAGGCCACTGGCTTGCACCAGTGTGGCATTGCCGGTACTGCCGCTGCCCAGATTCTTGAAACGCAGCACCTGTGGCGAACCTTGCCGCTGACCCGATTACCTCAGGTCGTCCGCCAGCACCTTCAGGATGCGCTCGGCATTGACCGAAGTTTCAGGCTTGCCGTCAGCATTGAGCACCGACACGGTGGTCGACTCGTCTTTGCTGCGCAAAGCCACCTGGTACTTGAGCGGGGTTGACGCAGCGGCTGAACCGCTGAACAGTTTGCTGAAGAAACCGGGTTCTTTCGTGTCGCTGTTCAGTGCCACGTAGCGAACGAAATACAGACCCTGGGTGCGGTCGCGGTCTTCGACGGTGAAGCCGGTGCGGTCCAGCGCCAGTCCGACGCGACGCCATGCGCGCTCGAAGCCTTCGTCAACTTGCAGCACAGGAATGCCGCTGACCGACGCGATGCGGGAGGTTTGACGCTGCACGCCACTGGCCACCAGAGCTTTGGATTGCTCTTGTGAAACCCCCAACTTGACCATCAGGCGGCGCAGAAATTCAGCTTCGAGCTCTGGGTCTGCCAGGCGGGGTTGCCACACGGTAGATCCGGTGCCGCCCGTGCTTGACGTGCTGTTGACGACTTCGACCATGCCGCGGTGGCTGATGAAAATTTCGGTGTTGCCGTTGGCTGTACGCTCCAAGCGGGTGCGAAATTTATCGCGTTCGCCGGTGGAGTAAAGGCTGTCGAAGACCTTGCCAATCGAGTTTCGGATGAAGTCTTGCGGCAGTTTGGCGCGGTTTTCGGCAAAGTCGGTTTCCATGATGCCCAGTTCAGCTTGCTCAATGGGCAGCTGAAAACCACTTTCTTTCCAGAACTCACGCACTGGGTCCCACAGTTTGTCTGCCGGTCGGTTGATGACCAGCCAGCGCTGGTTGCCAGCACGCTCAATGCGTACGTCACCCATAGCGCTGGCCGCTGTCGGCGTGGCGGCGCTGGTGTTGGGCTGGGCAACTTGGTAAGCATTGGCAGACACGGCCATGCCGGGCACCACATAGCGGCTGTCGCGTGTGAGCTGGCTGAGATCGGGCGGAACATCGAGCCCAGGCCCTTTTTGGGTCGCGGACGCAGACTTGTAGTCCACTTTGCCGCCACTCAGGGTGTCACTGACAGATGTGCAGCCACCGAGGGCCAGACCAGCGAGCAATGCTGCAGCCGTCAGAGCCAGCGGCGTGCGTTGCTTGGAAATAGTCATGTGAGTCTTCAAGTCAATTCCTTCAGATCAGATCAAGCCGCAAACGCGCAATGCGTTTTCGACAGTGGCTTCGTTGGATGCCTCCAGCGGCGTCATGGGCAAGCGCAGTGTGGGGCCGCAGAGTTTCATGCGGGCCATTGCCCATTTCACGGGAATCGGGTTGGCTTCAACAAAGAGATGTTTGTGCAGGGGCAGCAGTTGCAGCTGAATTTGCATGGCGCGCCGGACGTCGCCCGCGACGGCTGCCATGCACAGCTCGTGCATCAAGCGTGGTGCGACATTGGCGGTCACGCTGACATTGCCTTGGCCACCGCACAGCATCAAGGCCACCGCGGTCGCGTCGTCACCTGAATACACGGCGAAATCAGCCGGGGTTTCTTTGATCAGCCATTGCGCACGCTCTATGTTGCCGGTGGCTTCTTTGATGCCAACAATGCCGGGCACCTGCGTCAGTCGCATGACCGTCGGGTGCAGCATGTCGGCCACGCTGCGGCCGGGGACGTTGTACAACACCATCGGCAGATCAACCGCTTCGGCAATCGCCTTGAAGTGCAGGTACTGGCCTTCTTGGGTCGGCTTGTTGTAGTAGGGCACGACCTGCAACTGGCAGTCAGCGCCGACTTTTTTGGCGAATTTGGTCAGCTCAATGGCTTCGGCCGTGGAGTTGGCGCCGCAACCGGCCATGATCGGCACGGCTTTGCTGCCGTGGCTGCGCGCTTGCTCGACCGCAACACGGATGATTTCACAGTGCTCTTCGACGTTGACCGTCGGCGATTCGCCGGTGGTGCCGACCACGCCGATGCAGTCCGTGCCTTCGGTGATGTGCCAGTCCACCAGCTTGCGCAAGGTGGGGTAGTCGACGCTGCCATCTTCGTGCAACGGGGTCGCCAGAGCAACAATACTGCCAGTGATTTGTTTCATGTTTTGGGTAACCTAGGCCTATAAAGAAAGCAGGCAGGGAAGGGAGCCATAACAGGCGTTTAAAGCCTATTGCGCATTCTACTCAGACAGCAGAGTCAAGGTTCAGGTCATGGCTGGTGCGGCGCAAGGATTTAGCCCAGCCGGTAGCGCCGTGCCGGGCTTGATGGCGCATCGCTGTCTGAGGCCAACTCACGCACGGCAACGATGCGCTGGACAAAGCGCGGGCTGGGCCGGCCTTCAGCGCCCGCCTCAAAACCGTCTTCAAAAGCAAGGGTGCGCAGTGCTTGGCAAACCTGCAGCAGTTCCCCTGGCTGCAGCAAAAAATCAGGCCTGGACGGTTTGCCCACCGTTTCATTGCCAGCCGCAAATGTTTCGTAAATCAGCACACCGCCCGGCGCCAGACTGCCCAGCAGCGTCGGCAGCAAAGGCCGCCACAGGTAGTTGGTGACGACGACTGCGTCAAAGAGTCGCCCGGCAAAAGGCCACGGGCCGTTTTCAATGTCCGCAACACAGGTTTCGCAACGTTCTGTTGGCAGCCCGATCGCCGCTATGGCTTCTGCAGAACGGTCTACCGCCACCACCCGCAAGCCGCGTTGATGCAGTTGATGGATGTAGCGCGCATGGCGACCGCGGCCACAGGCGACGTCGAGCACGCTGCCGCCTTCAGGCAGCAGATGGCTCCAGCGTTGCACCCAAGCCGAAGCGGCTTCGTCGCCGTGGCCGATCGAGATGCTTGTCATTTAAAAGCAGGCCCAGAGCTGGTCTGCCAGCATGACCATCATGTTGGGCCGCGTGTACAAGACAAACACCAGCAGCGGAACGCTGATGAAGAGCAGCCAAAGCAGTATTTTTTGCAGCATTTCAGGCAACTCATGCCCCTTGCGGCAGCTTGGCTGGTGTCCGCAAGATGGGGGCTTCCCGCACCGGCAAATTGACCAGTCCGGCAAAGATGCCGAGGGCGATGGTGATGTACCAGACCAGGTCATAACTGCCCGTGCGGTCGTACATGTAGCCGCCCAGCCAGACGCCCATGAAGGAGCCAATCTGGTGGCTGAAAAAGATGAAGCCGCTGAGCATCGACAAATGCTGGATGCCGAAAATTTGCGCCACCGCTGCGTTGGTGGGCGGTACGGTAGACAGCCACAGCACGCCCATGACCGCCGCAAAAACATACACGCTCATGGCGCTGATCGGGGTCGCAATAAAGATCGCGATCACAAGTGCTCGCGAAAAATAAATCCCGGCCAAGATGTTTTTCTTGGGTATTTTTTGACCCAGCACACCCGCGCCGTAAGTGCCAAAGACATTGAACAGCCCGATCAAGGCCAGCGCGTAACTGGCGACTTGCGGCGGCAGGCCTTGGTCTTTCAAGTAGCTGGGCATGTGTACACCGATGAAGACGACTTGAAAGCCACAGACGAAATAGCCCGCCATCAGGAGCTGAAAGCTGGGGTACTTGAAGGCTTCTGTGAGGGCCTGCAGAATGGTTTGCTCACGCTTGACCGGGGTTGCGCCCTTGGTTCTGTTTTCACGCAGGCCAATGGCCATGGGGATCATCAGCAAGGCCGCGGCAGCCAATATCAGCAGGGCCTCTTGCCAGCCAAATTGGGTGATTAAAAAGCCTTCCATCGGCACCATTAAAAACTGACCGAAGGAGCCTGCCGCAGCGGCAACACCCATGGCCCAAGAACGTTTTTCTGCCGAGATGTTGCGGCCAATCACACCGTAAATCACGGCGTAGGTGGTGCCTGCTTGCGCCGCGCCAATCAACACGCCGGTCGTCAGCGTGAACAGAAAACCGGTAGGCGACAGCGCCATGCCAATCAAACCCAGCGTATACAAAACAGCGCCCGCCATGATGACGCGAAAAGCGCCAAATCGGTCGGCGATCATGCCGGCAAAAATGCCGAAAACACCCCAAGACAGGTTTTGAATCGCAATAGCGAAAGCAAAGGTCTCACGCGTCCAGCCCTGCGCCTGAGTGATCGGTTGCAGCCACAAACCAAAGCCGTGGCGGATGCCCATCGACAGCGTGACGATGGCGGCGCCGCAGGCCAAAACTTGCAGCATCGAGAGCTGGCGTGTTTCAGGCTGGGTGTGTGTGGGTTGGGTCGGTGTTGCGATGGACATGGCGTAAATGTAACGAATCAACGGTGATCGTGCTTGTTTCGCAGTGGCCGTGCTGAGATGATGTGGGCTGTATTTTTATCCAGTGGTTGCGGCGTGCCGCGTCTACAATCGCCGCAAATCACAGCACTGCCATGGCCTCCAAACTACCCACCGACTATTCCGAAAGCTCCATCCGCGTGCTCAAGGGCCTTGAGCCCGTCAAGCAGCGGCCGGGCATGTACACCCGCACCGACAACCCTCTGCACATCTTGCAGGAGGTGCTCGACAACTCGGCCGACGAAGCCTTGGCCGGGCACGGCAAAAAGATCAAAGTAACGCTGCACACAGACGGCTCGGTGACGATCGAAGACGATGGCCGCGGCATCCCGTTTGGCATGCACCCGGAAGAAAACGCGCCGGTGATCGAGCTGGTTTTCACACGGCTACATGCTGGCGGCAAGTTTGACAAAGGTTCGGGCGGCGCCTACAGCTTTTCGGGCGGTTTGCACGGCGTCGGTGTCAGCGTGACCAATGCGCTGTCGACGCGCATGGAAGTGTCTTCCTGGCGCGAAGGCAAGGCCGCGCGGCTGGTCTTTTCGGCCGGCGATGTCATTGAGGAACTGCAGATTCGGCCGGCTGGCGAAGGTGACCGCAAGAGCGGCACGTCCGTGCGCGCTTGGCCCGATCCGAAATACTTTGAAACCTCTGCGCTGCCGATGAACGAGCTGACGCATTTGCTGCGCAGCAAGGCCGTGCTGATGCCGGGCGTGACGGTCACGCTGATCAATGAAAAGACCAAGGAAACCCAGGTCTGGGTTTACAAGGGCGGGCTGCATGACTACCTGATGCAGACGCTCAACGCCGACTTGGTGATCCCGATGTTTGAAGGCGAAGGTTTTGCCGATGCCGCGCACGACAGCTTCGCCGAAGGCGAGGGCGCGCAGTGGTGCGTGGCCTTCACCGAAGACGGCCACCCGGTGCGCGAAAGCTATGTCAATTTGATTCCGACCAGCGCTGGCGGCACGCATGAAAGCGGCTTGCGCGACGGCCTTTTTACCGCCGTCAAGAGCTTTGTTGACCTGCATTCATTGCTGCCCAAGGGCGTGAAACTGCTGCCCGAAGACGTTTTTGCGCGCGCCAGCTACGTGCTGTCCGCCAAGGTCTTGGACCCGCAGTTTCAGGGTCAAATCAAAGAACGGCTGAATTCGCGTGACGCCGTCCGGCTGGTCTCCAGTTTTGTCCGGCCGACGCTGGAGCTCTGGCTGAACCAGCACGTGGAGTACGGTAAAAAGCTCGCCGAGCTGGCGATTCGCGCCGCGCA
>CANFWI010000072.1 GCA_947450675.1 Comamonadaceae bacterium
AGCCAAGTGCTGACGACTTGTTTGACCAACTTCACCGAAGTGAAACTGGTGACCCTAAGGGGATTCGAACCCCTGTAGCCACCGTGAAAGGGTGGTGTCCTAGGCCTCTAGACGATAGGGTCAAAACCTTGGATTTCCAGCGCAACCTTTTAAGAGACTGCCAAAAAATTTACTGAATACATTCCGACTTTGGTGGAGGTAAGCGGGATCGAACCGCTGACCTCTTGCATGCCATGCAAGCGCTCTCCCAGCTGAGCTATACCCCCCAAGTGATCCAAGTTTCCTTGAATCTGTCGAGCTTTAAATTATAGCCCGGATTTTTAGGCTTTTCAAACTTCCGAACCATTTTTCAATCGAAGACACACTTCTTCTCGTTGCATGAGCTCAATCACGGCATCCAGTGACGGTGTTTGCGGTGTGCCCAACAACAACACGCGCACGGGCATGGCGAGTTGCGGCATCTTCAGGCCAGCGTCTGTGAGCACCTGCTTGATAGCCGCAGCAATCGCCGGCTTGCTCCACTCGCAATCGCTCAAGGACCTGGCCAAACTCGCTAAAGCTGGCTGTACGGCAGGCGTCACGTGTGCGGCGATATCTTCTGCACTGGCGGTGGCACCTTTGTCTACCAAGGCAATCCAGCCGGCCAATTCAACCAACGTGCTGCAGCGGTCTTTGAACAGACCGCAAGCTTTGATGACTCGAACGGCGTCCATCGACACGCCCTGCTGCTGCAAAAAAGGTACCAGCAATTCAGCCAGCTTGTCATCGGCCGTGGCCTTGATGTGCTGGGCGTTGACCCAGCGCAGTTTGGCTTCGTCAAACTGCGCTGCGCTTTTGCCCAGATGGTCTAGGTTGAACCACTGCAAAAATTGCTCACGGCTGAAAATCTCGTCGTCGCCGTGGCTCCAGCCAAGGCGCGCCAGGTAGTTCACCATGGCGTCGGGCAAGTAGCCTTCCACAGCGTATTGCGTCACGGCTTTGGCGCCGCTGCGCTTGCTCATTTTTTCGCCCTGCTCATTGAGCACGGTTGGCAGATGGGCGTAGACCGGAACGTCTTTGCCCAGCGCCCGAAAAATATTGATCTGCCGTGGCGTGTTGTTGACGTGGTCGTCACCGCGGATCACGTGCGTGATCGCCATGTCCATGTCGTCGACGACCACGCAGAAGTTGTAGGTCGGTGTGCCATCGGGCCGGGCGATCACGAGGTCATCAAGTTCGTCGTTGCTGATTTCAATCCGGCCTTTGACTTTGTCGTCCCAGACCACGGCGCCGCCTTGCGGATTTTTGAAACGCAACACTGGCTGTACGCCTTCCGGCACGGGCGGCAGCACCTTGCCTGATTCAGGACGCCAAGTACCGTCATAGCGTGGCTTTTGTTTGTCGGCCATTTGCTGCTCGCGCAGGGCGTCGAGTTCTGCCATGCTCATGTAGCAAGGATAGACGTGACCGGCGGCCTGCAACTCGGCCAGCACAGCCTTGTAGCGGTCCATGCGCTGCATTTGGTAGAACGGACCTTCGTCGTAGTCGAGGCCGAGCCAGCGCATGCCTTCAATGATCACATCGACCGACGCTTGGTTCGAGCGATCCAGGTCAGTGTCTTCAATGCGCAAGATGAAATCACCGCCGGTGGAGCGCGCAAAGGCCCACGGATACAGCGCCGATCGAATGTTGCCGAGATGGATAAAACCTGTCGGCGAAGGCGCGAAGCGCGTTCTTGTCTTTTGTGTCATCAGTGTCTTAGTCGATCAAGCCGAAGTGCTCAGGCCAACGCGTTCAAGCTGCGCAAACCTTTTTCAAGGTCGGCCTTCAAGTCGTCAATGTGTTCCAGGCCCACAGCGACTCGGATCAAGGCTTGCGAAATGCCGGCGGCTTGGCGCTGCACCTCGCTCAGGCGTCCGTGGGAGGTCGTGGCCGGGTGCGTGATGGTGGTTTTGGTGTCGCCCAAATTGGCGGTGATGCTGCACACCTCGGTCGAATCAATCACATGAAATGCGTTCTTGCGGGTCGCCTCCGGGCCGGTGCCTTTGACGTCAAACGACAGCACCGCGCCACCCATGCCGGACTGCTGTTGCATGGCCAAGGCGTGTTGTGGATGCGACTTCAGGCCAGGGTAATAAACGCGCGCCACACCGGGCTGCGCTTCGAGCCAAGTTGCCAGTGCCAGCGCGCTGGCACTTTGCGCCTGCATGCGAATCGACAGCGTCTCCATGCCCTTGAGCACGACCCAAGCGTTGAAGGCCGACAGCGTCATGCCGGCGCTGCGCATCACCGGCACAAACTTTTCATCGATGAGTTTTTTAGTGGCGCAGATCGCGCCGGCCACCACCCGACCTTGGCCGTCGAGGTATTTGGTGCCGGAATGGATGATGAGGTCAGCGCCCATCTGGGTCGGCTGAGACAAGGCCGGCGAGCAAAAGCAGTTGTCGACTGCGAGCAGCGCGCCAGCGGCGTGGGCGACGTCAGCCAGGGCACGAATGTCGCAGACCTCGGTCAGCGGGTTGGTCGGCGTTTCAGCAAACAAGAGTCGCGTGTTGGGCTTGACAGCGGCCTGCCATTCCGCCACATCGGTCTGCGAAACAAAGCTGCTTTCAACACCAAACTTGCCGAACTCGCTACCTATGAGTTTGATGGTCGAGCCAAACACCGATTGCGAGCAAATCACGTGGTCGCCGGCTTTCAACAAACCCATGCACATCAGCATGATGGCGGCCATGCCGCTGGAGGTGCCGATACAGGCTTCGGTGCCCTCGAGGGCGGCCAGTCGTTTCTCCATGCTGGTCACCGTCGGGTTGGTGAACCGCGAGTACATGTAGCCCTCTTCTTCACCCGCAAAACGGCGCATGGCGGTGGCCGCGTCGGGCTGCACAAAGCTGCTGGTCAGAAACAGGGCTTCGGAGTTTTCTCCGAACTGGCTTTTGTCTTCAGCGACGCGCACGGCCAGCGTGTCGCGGTGCAAATGAGCGGGTAATTTTTTAGCGGTCATGGCGTTCTCAACTCTTCTTCCGATGTTTCAAGCCACTTCTGGATTGGGCAACGCCAAGCGCGACACATCAACGTCGCCTTCTTCGCTGCTGCTCTCACCGCGGGCGGCGTTCATTTTGGCGATCGTCTCGGGTGTGATGTCGCCGGTGATGTAAATGCCGTCAAAACAAGAAGCGTCGAAGCCGTCGAGCTTGGGGTTGAGCGAACTGATCGCGCGCTTCATGCCTTCAACGTCTTGATAGATGAGTGCGTCGCAACCGATGGCCACGCGAATTTCTTCGACGGTGCGGTCATGCGCCACCAACTCGGTCGCTGTGGGCATGTCGATGCCGTAGACGTTTGGAAAGCGCACCGGCGGCGCGGCACTGGCCAAATACACCTTGCGGGCACCAGCGTCACGCGCCATCTGAACAATTTCACGGCTGGTGGTGCCGCGCACGATGGAGTCGTCCACCAGCAAAACATTGCGGCCTTTGAATTCGCTGGCGATGACGTTGAGCTTTTGCCGAACCGATTTCTTGCGCACGCCTTGGCCCGGCATGATGAAGGTGCGACCGACGTAGCGATTTTTGACAAAGCCTTCGCGGTACGGAATGCCCAGCAAGTGCGCCAGTTGCGTCGCGCTCGGACGGCTGGATTCAGGAATCGGGATGATCACGTCGATCTCGTTCGGCGGCACGGTGGAAACAACGCGCTTGGCCAGCGTTTCGCCCAGATTCAGACGCGCTTGGTAGACCGAAATACCATCCAGTACCGAGTCCGGTCGAGCCAGATAAACGAATTCAAAAATGCAGGGCTTGAGCTGCGTCTTCTCGGCGCATTGCTCGGCAATGACCTCGCCCTGCATGTTCACAAAGACGGCTTCACCGGGTGCGATGTCGCGCTCAAACTGATGCGCCGTGCCTTCTAGCGCGACCGATTCGCTGGCCACCATGACGGTGCCGCCGTTTTCATTTTGGCCACGGCCCAAGCACAGCGGCCGAATGCCGAACGGGTCACGAAACGCCAGCAAACCATGGCCGGCGATCAGTGCCACTACGGCATACGATCCCTTGACGCGCTTGTGCACACCGCGCACGGCGGCAAACACATCGGCGGCTTTCAAGGGCAGGCCGCGGGTGGTTTTTTCGAGTTCGTGCGCCAACACATTCAACAGCACTTCGGAGTCGCTGTCGGTGTTGATGTGGCGGTGGTCGGTGTTGAACAGCTCGGCTTTGAGCTCCGCCGCGTTGGTCAGATTGCCGTTGTGGGACAGCACCAAACCAAACGGCGCGTTGACGTAAAACGGTTGCGCTTCGTCTTCGCTGAAGGCGTTGCCGGCGGTGGGGTAACGCACTTGGCCCAAGCCCACATTGCCGGGCAAGGCCCGCATGTTGCGCGTCCTGAACACATCACGCACCATGCCTTTGGCTTTGTGCATGAAGAACTTATGGCCTTGTTGCGTGACGATGCCCGCGGCGTCTTGGCCCCGGTGCTGCAACAACAAGAGACCGTCATAAATCAGTTGATTGACTGGGGCGTTACTGACAACACCAACTATTCCGCACATGATGGACCGTTCATAAATTAATTCAAAAAGCGGGAAAACTGTTCCGGCAGCGCCGGCTTCAGTCCTTTCAAGGCCGCCGACAACAGCGGCGCCCCGGTTGACTCTTGCCACCACGGGCTGTCTTTGAGCGGCGTCATGCTGATCGCCACGGCAACCGCCAACAACAACACCAGACCGCGCACCACGCCAAAGACCGCGCCAAGCAGGCGATCGACCGGGCGCAGGCCCACAGCGGCTACCATTTTCCGGACCATAGACGCCAGCAGACCCGCCACAAACACGGAAACAATGAAGGTCAGCACAAAGGCGGCTGCGTAGCGGGTCGGCTGGTTGAAAGACGACATCGGCAGCAGAGCTGCAACGTCAGGTGCGAACCATTGCGCCAGAAAAAACGCGGCGACCCAACCCAAGACCGACAACACCTCAAAAACCAAGCCGCGCCACAAGCCAACCAGCAAGGACAACGCGAGCACAGCCAGCAAGGCCCAGTCAGTGGTCGACACGGCGGCCATGTGGGGGATAGAAGGAACTTCGAACAAACGCAGCCCTCAGGTTTATAAAGTGAGAATGCTTACAGGCAAGCCCAGCGACTTGATCTTGGCTGCAACTTGCTCAGCCTCAGTCCTGCTGGGGAACGGCCCCACACGGACACGGGTGCGTTTACCGTCTTTGGTGTCAACCACTTGAGCGTAGGTTTTGAGCCCGGCTTTTTCAAGTTTGGTGCGGGCTTCACGCGCCTTCACAGCATCGGCGTAAGCACCGACCTGAACCACCATGCGGGTATCTGTTGCAGCCGCAGACGGCGGGGCTTTGTCGTCGAGCAAAGCGCGCGCGCGGGCACTCTCGTCAACCTTTGGCGTGGCGCTGGCCGCTTTCGGCTCGGCTTCTTTCTTGGAATCGGCGACGGGTGTTGCAGCGATCACTGCTGGCGTTGCAGCAGGCTTGGCCGGCACAGCAGCTTCTTTGACGGGCGCGACAGCAGCGGATGGCGCGGCCTCGACCACCGTCGCAGCGGCAGGCACCGGCATAGTCGCTGCCGGCGTGACCATCGGCTTGACCGTGTTTTTATTGGGGATTTCGATGGCAATGTCGACCGGCACAGGCCGCGGCTGCGAGTCAAATAGCAGCGGAAAACCGACCACGCCGAGCAACACCAGCACGGCCGCGCCGATCAGCCGGTGTTTGGCGCGCTTGCGAATGATGTCAACGCTTTCAGACGGAGCGTTAGAGCCGGCCTTGGCCTTGTTGGATTTGGAAGATTGACCGCCCCGGCGGAGGTTGAAAAACGACATGGTCGTGGTTGTGTCCGTTGGAGATCTGTTGAGAATTGAAAGGGCTGAATTAACCGGCCATGTGCTGCGCCGTCAGGCGGGGCAAGCCGTCTTTCAAGACACCGCCCACGGTGTAGAAAGAACCGAAGACGATGATTCTATCAGTGGGCTTGGCCGCGGCGACGGCTGCGGCCAGCGCCTGCTGGGGCGAGTCAAAGGTGGCGGAAGTCACGTCAGCGCGTTGCTGCACAGCTTGCCAGCGGGCCGCCAAGTCTGCGCCCGTTGCGGCACGCGGCGTCGGTAAATCCGTGAAGTACCACTTGTCCACCAAGGGATCGAGCCGGGCCAACATGGGGGCCAGATCTTTGTCGGCCATGGCACCAAAAACAGCGTGCGTGCAGGGATAAAAACCCATGGCGTCGAGGTTTTCAGCCAGCGCCGCCACCGAATGCGGGTTGTGCGCCACGTCCAACACCAGCATCGGCTGGCCGGGAACAATCTGAAAACGACCCGGCAATTCGACCATGGACAAACCAACACGCACCGCCTGCGCCGTCACCGGCAACAAGTCGCGCACCGCCGTCAGGGCGGCCAGCACGCCAGCAGCGTTAACCAACTGATTGGCGCCACGCAGCGCCGGGTAAGCCAGCCCCGAATAACGCCGGCCGCGCCCAGCCCAGCCCCATTGCAGCTTGTCGCCCGAAAAATTGAAGTCTTGGCCAAAGCGCCACAGGTCTGCACCCAAGTCCGCGGCGGCTTGCAGCACGCTTTGCGGCGGCACCGGGTCACTCACCACGACCGGCTTACCGGCGCGCATGATGCCGGCCTTTTCTAGGCCGATGGTTTCGCGGTCATGGCCGAGCAACTCCATGTGATCCAAGTCAATGCTGGTGATGATGGCGCAATCGGCATCGAGAATATTGATGGCGTCGAGCCGGCCGCCCAGCCCGACTTCCAAAATCGCCACGTCCAGCGGGGCATCGGCCAGCAGCTTCAAAAAAACCAAGGTCGTGAACTCAAAATAGCTCAGTGAAATCACGCCGGCAGCATCAGCCGCGTCAGCTTGCAGGCGAGCGCGCTCCACCGCCTCAAAATACGGCAACAAAGAAGCCGCGCTGACGACATCCCCGCGAATTCGCCCGCGCTCCTCAAAATGCACCAAATGCGGCGAGCTGTAAACGCCGGTGCGGTAACCCGCCTCCAGCAAGATCGCCTCCAGCATGGCGCAGGTCGAACCCTTGCCATTGGTGCCGGCGACCATGATGACCGGGCACTTGAAAGCCAAACCTAGGCGCAGCGCCACCTTGCGTACGCGCTCCAGCCCCATGTCGATGCCTTTGGGGTGGATCTGTTCGCAATAAGCCAGCCAGTCGTCGAGAGTCTTGAGATGTTCCATGTGGTCCGCATTGTCGCGCAAGCTGCGAAAATAGCCGGATGATCATTCTCTATGGCATCCCCAACTGCGACACCGTTAAAAAAGCCCGTGCATGGCTCACCAATGAAGGGCTGGCCCATGAATTCCATGACTTTAAAAAGGTCGGCGTACCCGCTGATCGGCTGGCTGCGTGGGAATCTGAGCTGGGCTGGCAAAAGCTGCTGAACCGCCAAGGCACGACTTGGCGCAAACTCGATCCGAGTGCACAATCCAACGCGGTTGATGCCGTCAGCGCGCAAGCCCTGATGCGGTCTCAGCCCAGCCTGATCAAGCGGCCGGTGGTCGAATGGGGCGGCCGCACCACGGTCGGTTTTGACCCAGTCGCTTGGGCGGCTGAACGCTGATACGCAGCGTCTTTACCGTTTATTTACGCGGCAGCTGTGCACCAAAATGCAACAGCTTCGTTAAAGTGATCACAGGCCACGCACTTATTTCAAGCCGCGTGGTGTTTGCAAGAGGAATTTCGACATGCGCAACAAACAAACAACATCCATCGTTAAATCCATCGCCCTGCCAGCTTTGCTGAGCTTTGGCGCACTTTGCAGCCTGAGCGCACAAGCACAAGAAATTCTGGCTAGGGTCATCACCAGCACCGCAGTGCTCCAGCAAGTCGCCGTGCCGCGCCAAGTTTGCAGCACCGCAGAAGTGGTGTCTGAAGCACCCAAAAGCGGTGCCGGTGCGGTGATGGGCGCCATCGCTGGCGGTGCCATGGGCAATGCCGTCGGCAACGGCACGGGCCGCACGCTGGCCACCATGATCGGTTTGGTCGGCGGTGCCATGGTCGGCAACAACGTGGAAGGCGCCAAGAGCCAAGTGCAAAACGTGCAGCAGTGCAGCACACAAACCACTTACGAAAATCGCACCATGCATTACGACGTGGTCTATGAATACGCTGACAAGCGTTACAGCATTCAGATGCTCAACGATCCGGGCCAGTACGTGCATTTGTCGGTCTCCCCTGTAGGCGCACTGCCGCCAGCCACGATGGGTGAGCCACGCCGCAATCGTTATTGAACCGGTCATTGAACCGTCAAAGGAGTTTCATCATGCGCAACACACCGGTTAAATCCATGGCCAAATCGATTGGTTTGCCAGCTTTCGTCGTCCTCGGCACGCTGTGCGGCGTCAGCGCGCAGGCGCAAGACATCCTTGGGCGCGTCATCTCCAGCACCCCGGTGATCCAACAAGTGGCTGTGCCGCACCAGGTTTGCAACACAACGGCCGTCGTGACTGAAGCACCCAACAGCGGAGCAGGTGCCGTCATGGGTGCCCTCGCCGGCGGTGCCATGGGCAATGCAGTCGGCAACGGCAGCGGACGCGCCTTGGCCACCATGATCGGTTTGGTCGGCGGCGCAGTGGTTGGCAACAACGTTGAAGGACCACGCAGCCAGATGCAAAACGTGCAGCAGTGCAGCACGCAGACCAGCTACGAGAATCGCACCTTGCGCTACGACGTGGTCTATGAATACGCCGACAAGCGTTACAGCATTCAAATGCCGAATGACCCGGGTCAGTACGTGCGCTTGCAAATCAGCCCTGTTGGTACCGCGCCACCGCCCGCACAGACTTACCAGCAGCCAGAGGTCGTTTACAGCCAGCCAACCACCGTTTACGTACAGCCCGCACCCACGGTGGTTTACGGATCGCCCTACTACCAGCAGCCTTACTACGCGCCGATTGGCATCTCTTTGGGCTTCGGTTATCGCGGTGGCTACGGCTACGGCGGCGGTTATCGCGGCGGTTACGGCCACTGGCGCTGAAATCTGGCCTTGAGACTTGGCTGACGACAGCTTGAGTTCCTCGCACCCTGAAAGCCCTCCACCGAGGGCTTTTTTCATGGCCGCCAGCAGCCCGGCCGTGTGGCCTAAAATCCAGCCTTTGCCCGCGGTGCTGCGCAGCCCGCGAAACCTGCTGAATCCCACCTTCACCACCCACTTCGACCCATCCGCCCCATGATCACCGACACAATCGACAACATCAGCGTCACCACCCAAGCCAGCGTCTATTTCGACGGCAAGTGCGTGAGCCACGGCATCACCTTCGCTGACGGCACCAAAAAATCGGTCGGCGTGGTGCTCCCCGCAAGCCTGACATTCAACACCGGCGCGCCTGAGATCATGGAATGCGTCGCCGGCAGCTGCGAGTACAAGCTCAAAGGCAGCGACGCTTGGGTCAAGTCAAGCCCTGGCGAGAAATTCAGCGTGCCCGGCAACTCGTCATTCGACATTCGTGTGACCGAGCCCTACCACTACATCTGCCACTTCGGCTGATCCAACCCTCCGCACAGCCCGTCAGCACGCAACGAAACACGTCATGAGCACCATTCTTCAAAACCTTCCCATCGGCCAAAAAGTCGGCATCGCTTTTTCGGGCGGCCTCGACACCAGCGCTGCCCTGCACTGGATGAAACTCAAAGGCGCGATTCCCTACGCCTACA
>CANFWI010000073.1 GCA_947450675.1 Comamonadaceae bacterium
GCGGTGTAGTCGGCGCGGTGAATGGCCGTGGCCTGGGCTTGTCCGTCACGCATGTGAAGTCCTCAAAAAATGCTTGTTCATCAGACGCCTTGCTTCAGCGACGCTTCAATAAAGGGATCTAGATCGCCGTCGAGCACTTTTTGCGTGGCCGAGGTTTCATAGTTGGTGCGCAGGTCTTTGATGCGGCTTTGGTCTAGCACGTAGCTGCGGATTTGGTGACCCCAGCCGACATCGGTCTTGCTGTCTTCGAGCTTTTGCTGCTCGGCTTGACGCTTGCGCATCTCGAAGTCGTAAAGCCGTGAGCGCAGGCGTTTCCAGGCGACGTCACGGTTGCCGTGTTGCGAACGGCCGTCTTGACACTGCACCACGATGCCGGTCGGCAAGTGGGTCAGGCGCACCGCAGAGTCGGTCTTGTTGATGTGCTGGCCACCCGCGCCACTGGCGCGGAAGGTGTCAACGCGCACATCCGACGGATTGATGTCGATCTCGATCGAATCATCAATTTCCGGGTACACAAAGACCGAGGCAAACGAGGTGTGGCGCCCGCCCGACGAGTCGAAAGGTGACTTGCGAACCAGCCGGTGCACGCCGGTTTCGGTGCGGAGCAGACCAAAAGCGTATTCGCCTTCGATCTTGATGGTCGCGCCCTTGATGCCGGCGGTGTCGCCCGCTGATTCGTCTTCGATTTGCGCTTTGAAACCCTTGCGCTCAGCGTAGCGCAGGTACTGGCGCAGCAACATGCTGGCCCAGTCGCAGGCTTCGGTGCCGCCAGCGCCGGCTTGAATGTCCAAAAAGGCATTCAGCGGGTCTGCCGGGTTGTTGAACATTCGGCGGAATTCCATCTTCTCGACTTCGCTCGCCATCGTGGCCACTTCGCCTTCGATGCCGACCATGCCGGACTCGTCTTCTTCTTCGCGTGACATCTCGAACAACTCGGCGTTGTCAACGAGTTCTTGTGTCAGGCGGTCAATCACCAGCACCACGTCTTCGAGGGATTTTTTCTCTTTGCCGAGTTCTTGTGCGCGCTTCGGGTTGTCCCAGACCTTCGGGTCTTCTAAGGCGGCGTTGACTTCGCTTAATTTACGTTCTTTGGCAGGGTAGTCAAAGATACCCCCTGAGTTCGTGCACGCGCTCAGTCAGGCCGACCAGTTGGTTGTTGATGAGGTTGATGCGTTCTGCTTCCATGATGCGTTCCAGTGGTTTGTGTTTGATAAGGTCTGTGACGGGGGCTGACGTGCCGCAACCGGCTATTTTCTCACGCCAGGAAGTTTTCGATCAACAAGGCCAATTGTTCGGGTTGGTCGTGGTGCAGCATGTGGCCCGCGTCTTGGATGACGGCGGTGCGCACATCAGCCACTTTTTGCAGACGTTCGTGGTAATCGGCCAGCGAGTAGCTGCCCTTAGACCACTTGGACAGCGAGTCGCTGTCGGCTTCAACGGCCAGCAGTGGCGCCGAGATGCGTTGGTAGATTTCCAGCAGTTCGTCAAGCCGGTAAATGTGCGCGCTGGTCACTTTGTGCGCGGCGTTGCCCTGAATTTCCCACTCGCCTGCAGCATTTTGTCGGGCCCAACGGGTGGCCAGCCAAGCGGCTTTGTCGGCCGACAGGCGTGGATTGGTTTTCATCAGGCGCGCAGATACGCCGCCTGCGTCGGCATAGCTTTTGAGCGCCGTGTCGCCGCGGTGCAGGTTTTTCAGCTCGTCCATCCATGTGGCGTAGCGCCCCGGCGCTTGACTCGGCTTGGAGGCCGCCAGACCAAACCCTTCGAGGTTCACCAAGCGCCGAATGCGTTCAGGGCGCACGCCGGCGTACATCATGGCGACATTACCGCCCATGCTGTGACCGACCAAGTCCACCGGCTGGCCTGGGCAGCAGTGGTCCAGTAAAAAGTCGAGGTCTGCCAGGTAGTCGGGGAACCAAAAACTGTCGGCATCGCCGGCGCTGGTCTGGCCAAAACCGCGCCAATCGGGCGCGATCACGCGGCGGCCCTCGGCAAAGGCATTTGAGAAGGCGTCCACCATGAACTGATACGACGCAGCGACGTCCATCCAGCCGTGCAACAACACCAGCGGCGGCGCGCGGTTGGCGGCTGGCAAGGCTGGCCCCCAGTGCTGGACGTGGTAATTCAGGCCGCGTATAGGGACAAACTCGCTGTGGGGCGGGCGTTTTTCTTTGTACATTCTGCAGATCATAAGGAGCGTTGGTGAAACACAGTCAAGACGAAGATTTGAATGAGGCCGACAACTATGCCGCACTGCACGCTGGTTTTCGCTGGCAAGTCGACACTTACTTCAATATCGCCGACGTTTGCTGCCGCCGCTGGGCCAACGACATCCCGGCCACCGATGGGCATTCGCCGGCCATCCGCAGAACCGCTATTCGCGCCCATCATCCGGATTCTGAAAGCATTTTTTATTCTTACGCGGAGCTGCAACAAGCCTCGGATGCGCTGAGCCACGCTTTGCGAGCGCTCGGTGTGCGGCGCGGCGACCGTGTCGCCATCGTCATGCCGCAGCGTTTTGAAACAGCCGTGGCGTACATGGCGGTGCTGCAAATGGGCGCCGTCGCCATGCCGCTGTCGATTTTGTTTGGACCCGAAGCGCTGGAATACCGCTTGCAGGACAGCGAAACCGTGTTGGCCATTGGCGACGAGAGCTCGATGGCCAATCTGCAATTGATCCGCCAACAATGCCCAGCGCTGCGCACCGTGATGGCCGTCGGCAGCGCCAAAGGGCAGGGCGATGTGGACTACGACAGCGCGCTGGCGGCCCAGCTAAGCGGCTTCACCAGCGTGCGCACCAAGGCCGCTGAGGCCGCTATTTTGATCTACACCAGCGGCACCACCGGCCCACCCAAAGGGGCGCTGCTGGCGCACAGTGCTTTGCTCGGCAACTTGCCGGGTTTTGTCTGCAGCCAAAACTGGTTCGGTTTTGACGGTCAAAGCAATGCGAGTTCACACGCGGTGTTTTGGTCACCAGCAGACTGGGCCTGGACTGGCGGGTTGATGGACGCCTTGCTGCCGACACTGTATTTCGGTCGGCCCATCGTGGCCTACAACGGCCGCTTCAGCCCCGAGCTGGCCTTCTCGCTCATGCAGGCCCAAGGCGTGACCCACACCTTTTTGTTCCCGACAGCGCTCAAAGCCATGATGAAGGCTTATCCGCACCCACGAGAGCATTTCAGCTTGGAGCTAGAAGCCATCATGAGCGCCGGTGAAGCCGTCGGCGACGCCGTGTTTGCCTACGCACGCGACGAGATGGGCGTTGCCATCAACGAAATGTTCGGGCAAACAGAGATCAATTACGTGGTCGGAAATTGTCATCAACATTGGCCGGCTAAGCCCGGCAGCATGGGCAAAGCTTATCCGGGCCATCAGGTGAAGGTGATTGACGAAGAAGGGCTGGAGTGCGCCGTAGGTGTGCCGGGCGATGTGGCGGTGAACCGCTTTGATGTGCATGGCGTCCCCGACCCGATTTTCTTCATGGGCTACTGGAAAAATCCAGCCGCCACTGAAGCCAAATTCACCGGTGACTGGTGCCGCACCGGCGACATGGCCAGACGCGACGCCGACGGCTACCTTTGGTACGAAGGCCGGGCTGACGATGTCTTCAAGTCGGCGGGTTACCGGATTGGCCCGGGCGAGATCGAAAACTGCCTGGTCAAACACCCGGCAGTGGCCAATGCAGCAGTGGTGCCCAAGCCTGACTTGGAGCGCGGTGCGGTGGTCAAAGCGTACGTGGTGCTGTCGCCAGAATTTAGCCAACGAAGGGCGCAAGCTGGTGGAGTTCCAGCCACGCCTGATGCGATGGAGGCGTTTGACCGTGACTTGATGACCGCCCTGCAAGCGCACGTCAAAGGCTTGCTGGCGCCCTATGAATACCCGAAAGAAATCGAGTTCATTGAGGCCTTGCCGATGACGACGACTGGCAAGGTACAACGCCGTGTGCTGCGCTTGCAGGAAGAAGCGCGGTTCAAGCGGACGCGCTTTTAGCGCTGGGCAGGTTCCGCCACGTAAATTTCGACCCGGCGGTTTTTGGCGCGCGTTTGCGGGTTGCTGTTGTCAGCAACCGGTTCGCGTGAGCCACGGCCCTCGGTCATGAGGCGGTTGCGTGCAATCCCACGCGCTACCAGATAGTCACGGGCGGCATTGGCGCGGTCGACGGAGAGCGGGTTGTTGATGGCGTCGCTACCGGTGCTGTCGGTGTGGCCGATGATACTGACGGTGGTGACCTGATTCTGGTTCAGGCTGGTGGCGAACTGGTTCAGGATGGGCGCGAAGCTGGCGCTGATGTCTGCGCGACCCGAGGCAAATGACACGTCGCTGGGGATGTCGAGTTTCAGCCGGTTGTCCGCCGTCTGGCTGACGGCGACACCGGTGCCGACGGTGGCGCGCTCCATCGCCGCTTTTTGTTCTTGCATTTTTTGTGACCACAAATAACCGCCACCAGCGCCCAAAGCACCGCCGATGACGGCACCCCGTTTGGCGCCCAGCGAACCGCCGGTGGCCGCGCCCAGCAAGGCCCCAGCGATGGCACCCATGCCGGCCCCTTTGCCCGTGTCTTGTTGGGTTTCGCTCATGTTGGCGCAGCCTGATAGGCCGGCCACCAAGAGGGCCGATAAAGCAATTTTTGGCAATGATGATGTCATGTGGAGTCCTGAGTTTGTTTGGCTAACAGACCATGCTAAGCCACGGCCGAGGTGAAAGATGTCGGACGATAGCTCTTCTTTGGGCCCAGCCCGTACCTTCGTTTCGAGCCTGCAGAGCCTGGCTTTAAACTAAGGCCTTTGGGGCTGACCGGGCCCAAGACCTGCGGTTATTTCCTGATTAAAACTGAGAGCACCCATGAAAAAAATCAAACTCGGCTCCAGCGACTTGCTGGTGACGCCTATCTGCCTGG
The DNA here is from genome assembly GCA_947450675.1 of Comamonadaceae bacterium. Taxonomy (GTDB): domain Bacteria; phylum Pseudomonadota; class Gammaproteobacteria; order Burkholderiales; family Burkholderiaceae_C; genus Polaromonas. The sequence goes on from CANFWI010000073.1 coordinate 4,898, forward strand.
GCACCATGACGTTTGGTGAGCAAGTCGACGAAGCCACGGCGCATGCGATCCTCGACCGAGCCTTGGTGCACGGCATCAATTTCATGGACACGGCTGAGATGTATTCAGTGCCAACGCGGGCGGAAACCTTCAACCGGACCGAAACCATCATTGGCAACTGGTTCGCTAAAAACCCGGGAGCGCGCCAACAAATGGTGTTGGCGACCAAAGTGGCTGGCCCGGCGCGCGGCATGGCCTGGGTGCGCAATGGCAGCCCCGACTTGACCGGCGCTGACATCGTGGCTGCTTGCAACGGCAGCCTGAAACGGCTGCAGACCGACGTCATTGACCTGTACCAAATTCACTGGCCTGTGCGCCACGTGCCGTCTTTTGGTGTGCAGTACTTTGACCCGGCCAAGGACTTGCCGGTGACCTCTATCCATGAGCAGCTCGAAGCCTTGGGCACGCTGGTCAAGGCGGGCAAAGTGCGCGCCATTGGCTTGTCGAATGAAACGCCGTATGGCGTGCATGAATTTGTTCGCTTGGCTGAGCAGCATGGCTTGCCGCGCGTGGCGACAGTGCAAAACCCGTATTGCTTGATCAACCGCACGGTAGACAACGCGCTCGACGAGACCTTGTACCGTTTGGGCGTTTCATTGCTGGCTTATTCGCCGCTCGGTTTTGGTCTGCTCACCGGTAAATACGATGCCAGTGGCACCACCGGCGAAGGTGCGCCCAAGGGCCGAATTGCGCTTTACGAATCAGTCCAAAAGCAGCGTTGGGGCCGGATTGACGCTTTGGAAGCGGCGCGGCGCTACAACGCGCTGGCGCGTCAAAACGGCCTGACCCCAACCCAGATGGCCTTGGCCTTTTGCTACACCAAATGGCAGGTCGCCAGCACTATCATTGGCGTGACGTCGGTGGCCCAGTTAGACGAAGATGTGGATGCTTTCGGCACCACCTTGCCGGCTGACCTGCTGGCAGCGATTGACGCCGTGCGCTGGCAGATGCGCGACCCGGCAGTCTGAGTTTTATCAAAAATCGGAGACTTTGTGCAGCCACTTTATTTTGCTGGTGCCGTGTTAGCGGCCTACCTCATCGGCTCTTTGTCGTTTGCTGTCATCGTCACCCGCGTGCTGGGTCTGAACGATCCGCGCAGCTACGGCAGCAAAAATCCGGGCGCCACCAATGTGCTGCGTTCCGGCAACAAAGGCGCCGCCGTGGCCACGCTGCTGCTGGACGCCATCAAGGGTTGGGTACCGCTGGCGCTCATCCAGTGGAAAGGGGCAGACTACGGATTGGCTGAAGGCGCCATGGCGGCTGCTGGCTTGGCCGTATTTCTCGGCCATCTGTACCCGGTCTTTTTTCAATTCAAGGGCGGCAAAGGCGTGGCCACGGCGGCTGGCCTGCTGTTTGGCGTGCACTGGTTGCTGGGCTTGGCCTGCATCGGCACTTGGTTGCTGGTGGCTTATTTCTCGCGCTATTCGTCGCTGTCAGCGCTGCTGTCTGCCTTGGCCGTGCCGCTTTACTACTTGCTGGGCGACCGCGCACTTTGGTATGTCGACAAATACGTGTTGATGATGCTGGTCATCACCAGCGCGCTGCTGATCTACCGGCACCGCGAGAACATCGGCAAGTTGCTGCAAGGCAAAGAATCAAAAATCGGCAGCGGGCGCAAAGCCTAAAAGGTCGACATCTCAAAGACTGGCCGGCGACCCGGCTGGTTTTTAATCCCTGAAGTTGTTGAAGCTCAGCGGAAATTCGCTGATTTCCGCTTTGATGAGCGCCATCGCCGCCTGCAGATCGTCGCGCTTGGCGCCGGTCACCCGCACCGCGTCGCCCTGAATGGCGCCTTGCACTTTGATCTTGCTGCCTTTGAGGAGCTGCTGGATCTTTTTCGATTGCTCGATTTCAATGCCGTTGCGCACCTTGCTGATCTGCTTGACCTTGTCGCCACCGATTTTCTCGACTTTGCCGACATCCAGAAAACGGGCATCGACGCCGGCCTTGGAGAGTTTGTTGCGCAAGATGTCGTTGATCTGATCGATCTGAAAGTCACTGTCGCCGATGGACGTGATTTCCTTGTCTTTCAGTTCAATCGAGGCTGGCGTGCCTTTGAAATCAAAGCGCGTGCCGATTTCTTTGGCGGAATTTTCGACGGCATTTTTGACCTTGACCAGGTCGGCTTCGAGGACAGTATCAAAAGAGGGCATGGTTTTTTAGTTTCGTTGAAATCGTGGGTGCGACAATCTTCAGATGTTAGTCGAGAAAAACGTTCCCCTCCAGTCCTACAACACCTTTGGCATCGTTGCCAAGGCCCTCAGCTTGGTGCGCCTCACCAGTGAGGCCGATGTCAACGCCATGCTGAGCGATCCGGTGCTCCAGGCGGCGCCCAAATTCATCCTCGGGGGCGGTAGCAACATCGTCATCACGGGTGACGTCAAGCCGCTGGTGCTCAAAGTCGAGATCATGGGCAAGCGCCTTGTCAGTGAAACGGCCAAGGCCTACGTGGTCGAGGCCGGCGCCGGTGAAAACTGGCATGAACTGGTGGCTTGGACGCTGGACAACGGCTTCCCCGGCCTCGAAAACCTAGCGATGATTCCGGGTTCGGTCGGCGCTTCTCCGGTGCAAAACATTGGCGCTTACGGCGTCGAATTGCAAGACCGCTTTGAGTCACTCGACGCGATTGATTTGCAGACCGGCCAGACCTTCACGCTGAATGCGGCGCAATGCGCTTTTGGCTACCGCGACTCGGTTTTCAAGCATGCCAGCAGCTCAGCCACCGATGGCGAGTCGGGCTTTGGCTTGGCGGGTCGGGCGCTGATCACCCGTGTGCGTTTTGCTTTGCCTAAGCTTTGGAAGCCTGTGCTGGGCTACGCTGACCTGGACCGAAAAATCGCCCAGATGGGTGAAGTGCCGACCACGCCGCAGCAGATTTTTGAGTGGATCTGCGCTATTCGCCGGGCCAAATTGCCCGACCCGGCGGTGATTGGCAATGCCGGCAGCTTTTTCAAGAACCCGACGGTTTCGCTGGAACAATGCGCCGACATCATTGAGCGTGAGCCGAAGATCGTGCACTACCGGATGGCCGATGGCTCGGTCAAACTGGCTGCAGGCTGGCTGATTGATGCTTGCGGTTGGAAGGGCAAAAGCGTCGGCAACGCCGCGGTGTACGACCGGCAGGCACTGGTCTTGGTGAACAAGGGCGGCAGCCAGAACCCGGTGACCGGCGGCGAGGTGATGACCCTCGCCAAAGCTATCCAGACCAGCGTGTATGAACGCTTCGGCATCTTGCTGGAACCTGAGCCCGTTGTGGTTTGAAACAAAAAAAACCGCCTCACAAGAGGCGGTTTTTCATGGGCTAGCGACTTTATTTCAGGTCGTTGCTCAAGGACGGCAGCGTGCCGTCTTCGCCCAATGACAGCAGGCCGCTTCGGGTGTAAATGCCGAGCTTGTCGCGGGTGTCGATGATGTCCAGATTACGCATCGTCAGCTGACCAATGCGGTCCAGTGGTGTGAACGCGCCGGCCACTTTTTCCATGCTCAGGCGTTCTGGCTTGTAGGTCATGTTCGGCGACTCGGTGTTGAGGATCGAGTAGTCGTTGCCGCGGCGCAACTCAATCGTGACTTCACCGGTGATGGCGCGTGCCACCCAGCGCTGGGCGGTTTCGCGCAGCATGATGGATTGCGGGTCAAACCAGCGGCCTTGGTACAGCAGGCGGCCGAGCTTCAAGCCGTTCATGCGGTATTGCTCGATGGTGTCTTCGTTGTGAATGCCGGAGATCAGGCGCTCGTATGCGATGAACAACAGCGCCAAGCCCGGTGCTTCGTAAATACCGCGGCTCTTGGCTTCGATGATGCGGTTTTCAATTTGGTCGCTCATGCCCAAACCGTGACGTCCACCAATGCGGTTCGCTTCCAAAATGATTTCGGTTGGGCTTTCAAAACTTTTGCCGTTTAGCGCGACCGGCTGGCCTTCTTCGAAGCGTACCGTGACTTGTTCCCGCTTGACTTCGACCTCGTCTTTCCAGAATGCCACACCCATGATCGGCTTGACGATCTGCATGCCGCTGGACAGGAACTCGAGGTCTTTGGCTTCGTGCGTGGCGCCCAGCATGTTGGAGTCGGTGGAGTAGGCTTTTTCGGCCGACATCTTGTAGCCAAAACCAGCTTCGGTCATGAAGGCGGACATTTCTGCGCGACCGCCCAACTCGTCGATGAACAACTGGTCCAGCCATGGTTTGTAAATCTTCAGGTCCGGGTTGGTCAGCAGGCCGTAGCGGTAAAAACGCTCGATGTCATTGCCTTTGTAGGTGCTGCCGTCGCCCCAAATGTTGACGTCGTCTTGTTTCATCGCCGCTACCAGCATGGTGCCGGTCACAGCGCGGCCAAGTGGCGTCGTGTTGAAGTAGGTCACGCCTGCGGTTGAAATATGAAAAGCGCCACATTGCAGGGCGGCAATGCCTTCAGCGGCGAGTTGGCGGCGGCAATCGATCAGGCGGGCTTTTTCAGCGCCGTACTGCATGGCTTTGCGCGGAATGTCTTCGTAGTCCGGCTCGTCGGGCTGGCCGAGATTGGCGGTGTA
>CANFWI010000074.1 GCA_947450675.1 Comamonadaceae bacterium
ATGGCAAGCCGCGCTCGGCCATGTGCTGGTCGACGAATACCAAGACACCAATGCCACGCAGTACGAGGTGCTGAAGCTGCTGGTCGGCGAACGCGGCCGCTTCACGGCGGTGGGCGACGACGACCAATCGATTTACGGCTGGCGCGGCGCCACGCTCGACAACCTGAAACGGCTACCGGTTGACTATCCGGAACTCAAGGTCGTCAAGCTAGAGCAAAACTACCGCTCGACCAGCGCCATCTTGCGCGCCGCCAACAACGTCATCGGCCCCAACCCCAAGCTCTACCCGAAGACGCTGTTCAGCGAACTCGGCGAAGGCGAGCCGGTGCGCGTGATCGACTGCGACGGCGAAGAACACGAGGCCGACCGTGTCGTCGCCCGCATCCAAAGCTTGCGCGCCGGCGGCGAGTTGCAAGCGGTGGGCAGCCAGTACAAAGACTGGAAAGACTTCAGCGTGCTGTACCGCGCCAACCACCAAGCCAAGGTTTTTGAAAAGGCCTTCAGGCGCGCGCAGATTCCGTACAAAGTCTCGGGTGGCCAAAGCTTTTTTGACCGCGCTGAAATCAAAGACCTGTGCGGCTGGCTGCGCCTGCTGACCAACAACGACGACGACCCGGCGTTCATGCGCGCCGTCACAACGCCCAAACGCGGCATCGGCCATGTGACCTTGCAAGCCCTCGGCAACTTTGGCAGCCTGTACAAACTGAGCCTGTTTGAATCCCTGTTCAGCAACTCGCTGGCCACGGTGCTGCCAGCCAAAGCCGTCGGTTCGCTGCAAGAGTTTGGCCGCTACATGAATGACTTGGAGCACCGCGCCAAACACACCGTGGGCGCGCAAGACGCACGCGTGTTTTTGACCGACTGGCTGAAAGACATCGACTACGAAAAACATTTGTACGACGCCGAGGACAGCGAGAAAGTTGCCGCTGCGCGCTGGACCAATGTGATGGATTTTTGCGATTGGATGGCGCAGCGCTGCGGCGGTCAGATTGAAGACACCTCGGGCGCCACCGTCGAGAAAGAACGCAAGACCATGCTCGAAGTGGTGCAAACCATTGCGCTGCTGTCGACCATCAGCGAACGCGAAGGCGACCAAGATGTCGTCACGCTGTCGACCCTGCACGCCGCCAAAGGGCTCGAGTGGCCGCACGTGATGTTGATCAGCTGTGTCGAAGGGCTGCTGCCCTTCAAGCTGGGCGAAGACGACGCCGAAGCCAGCGCCGAGAGCATTGCGCTGCGCCTGCAAGAAGAACGCCGGCTGATGTACGTCGGCATCACCCGCGCCCAACGCACGCTGATGGTGAGCTGGCTGCGGCGGCGCAAAAAAGGCCGCGAGATGATTGCCGGCACCCCCAGCCGTTTCATCGCCGAAATGGGCCTCGACAAAACCACGGTCAAAGAAGACCCGCGCGAAAAAATCCGTGCCCTGCGCGCCGAGTTTGCACAGCGTGCAGCCGAGGGCGCCGCAGCCAAAGCCTTGGCTGAAGCCCATGCCAAATCAGGCCTTTGACGTTTTAATAAAGGTCACGCCATGACGCCATTTTTAAATTTTCAAATCCGCGCTTGGTTGCGAGCCTTCTGCTTCGGGCTGGTCCTGCTGCTGGGTTTGAGCAGCGGCATGGCGCAAACCAAAGCGCCGCTGGCTGCATCAACGCCGCTCAAAAACTGCCCGACGGCGCAACAAGTCAAGGCCGAAGATCTGCATGGTCAATGGACAGTGACATTCACCAACCCACCGCGTGGTTTGCCGACCAAGGCAACGCTGGAACTTCAGCGTCATGCCGAATACAGCGAGAGCTTGGCCGGAACCTTGTTGCGAGACCTCAGTGCAGCACCCGGCGGCAAAGTCCCCGGCCATTCCCCGCGCGCTCAAGTCGCCGGCGATCTAGAGAGTGGCTTGCTGATGCTGGATGAGTCGTCCAACGGCACCAACCTGACCGCCAGCTGGGACGGCAAAGTCGTAGAAGGCAGTTGCGGAGAAGTCATCGAAGGCGTCTGGATAGACCTCAGCAGTGACGCACTCCCGGACGCTGCCGAAGTGCCCTTTCGCATGCGCAGCACCAGCAGTTGGTGAAGTCGCACAGCTCACATATTTAGCTGGTCAGCTGAATATTTTGCTCTTTGGCGACCTTGGTCCAGCGCTCAATGTCAGCCTTGACATAAGCCGCAAACGCTGTTGGCGTCATGGGCACCAAGGCAACCGCTTCACCGGCTAATTTGTCTTTGAAGTCAGGCTGCGTCAGCACTTTGTTCAAGGCCTCGTTGAGCTGCTTGACCAATGCCGGCGACATGCCTGCCGGGCCCATGATGCCGTACCACTGCTCACCGTCAAAACCCTTCAGGCCGAGTTCTTCAAAGGTCGGCACGTCTTTCAGCAACTCATGCCGCTTCATGCCCGTGACCGCCAACGGCCGCATGCGGCCGCTGCGAATATGCGGCAAGGCACCGGCCAAACTCGGGAACGCCGCCTGCGTCTGGCCGGCCATCAAATCGACATTGGCGGGCGCCACACCGCGGTAAGGCACGTGCGTCATGGTCAAGCCGGTTTGCAGCTTGAACAACTCCGCCACCAAGTGCGTCAATGAACCCGCCCCGGCCGAGCCATAAGCGATGTTGCCGTCTTGCTTGCGGGCGTAGTCGATGAAGGACTTGACGTCTTTGATTGGCAAGCCCGGATAGATGCACAAGACATTCGGTGCGGTGCCGATCATGCCGATTGGCGTGAAGTCGCGCAGCGCGTCGTACGGCAGTTTGCGGGTCGCCGGCGCGGTGCCGTGCGTCGCCACATAAGACTGGATCAGTGTGTAGCCGTCGGGTGTCGCACGGGCGACGTTTTGCGCCGCAATCGCACCGCCACCGCCCGAGATGTTTTCAACCACAAAGGTCTGGCCCAGCTCTTTGCCAAGGCGCTCACCCGTGGCCCGCGCAATCATGTCGGCGCCCCCACCCGCCGACACTGGCACGACAAAGCGAATCGCCTTGTTTGGATACGCCGCCGACCCGCTTTGCGCTTGGGCGAGTGAGCCCATGCCAAGGGCCGGCACAGCAATTAAAAAATCTCTTCGTTTGATCTGAGGCATTGGCTCTCCATGGTGATGGTCGAGGTATTTCATCCGCGATGCTTCGTTAGAAAATACATCATCGCCTGGTTGAACACCGCTTCCTGCTCAATATTGGCAATGTGCGCGGCGTCCTTGATCAACAGAAATTCAGAGCCTTTGATGTTGGCGTGCATTTGCCGCGACATCTCTGGCGGCGTTCCGTGGTCGTGTTCACCGACCATGATCAAGGTCGGACAGGTGATCTCGTGCAGGCGGTCAAGGACGTCGATCCTTGAAATCGCTTCGCAGCTGCCACAAAAACCATCCACAGGCGTATTCAAAATGCCATCACCAATGCGAGCCATCACCTCCGGGTGTCGCGCTCTATAGCCCGCGGTGAACCAGCGCGCCAAGGTGCTCTCGACCAAGCCCTGCATGCCTTGGGTGCGGGCGGTGTTGATGCGCTCGCCCCACATGGCGGCTGCTTGTGGCGGGCGCCGGCTGGTGGAGTCGGCCAACACCATCGTCTGAAACACGTCGGGGTGAGCCAGCGCATAGGTTTGGCCGATCATGCCGCCCATGGAGATGCCGATCCAATGTGTTTTGTCGATGCCGAGATGCATCAACAAGCCATGCACATCCTCGGCCATGTCAGCCAGCGTGTACGGCCCTGAAGGTGCGCTGGTCTGGCCATGGCCGCGACTGTCGTAGCGCAGTACCCGGTGATCTTTAGCGAGCAACGCAGCCTGTGCATCCCACGACGACAAGTTACAACCCAGCGAGTGCGACAAAGTCACCCAAGGCCCACTGTTGCCGTCGATGGTGTAGTGAACATCGATGTTGTTGACGCGAACTTTCATAGTTTCTTTTCTTTCAATCTGCTTTGATAGCAGAGGCTTGTGCGAGTTTTTTAAACATCTGGACTTCGTCACGAATGAGTTGGTCAAACGCATCTGGTGAACTGGTCACAGGCTCAATCCCCAGCGGCGCAAAACGCTGCAACACCTGCGGTTGTTTGAGGATGCTGGCAACTTCAACCTGCAACTTATCGACGATGGCGCGTGGCGTCTTGGCCGGCGCCAACAGGCCGTACCAAAAAATCCACTTGTAACCCGCAACGCCAGATTCAGCGACGGTGGGCAGGTTAGGCAATTCGCTCATGCGTTGAGTGCTGGTCACTGCCAGCGCTTTAGCGCGACCTTCGCGCACCAGATTGATGGCGCTGGCGTAAGGTGAAATAAACAACTGCGTGCGGCCCGACATGGTGTCGGCCAAGGCTTCGGGGATGCCCTTGAAGGGAATGTGCACCATGTCCAAACCGGCTTGGGCTTTCAGCAGTTCAACCGCGAACTGCGACCCGCTGCCAATGCCAGCCGACGAGTAGTTGAACTGACCCGGACGCGCTTTGACCAAGGCGATGAACTCTTGCAGTGTGTTGACGCCAAGCTGCGGCGACACAATCACCAAGGCGGGGCCGGTCGCGGTGATCGTCACGCCTGAAAAATCTCTCAAGACGTCATACGGCAGCTTCGCATAGATGGCCGGTGAAATGGCATGGGCCGAGGACACGGATAACAAGGTGTAGCCGTCGGCAGGCGAATTAGCCAACACTTGGGCGGCGATGTTGCTTCCTGCGCCGACGCGGTTTTCAACCAGCACGGGCTGCTTCCACTCTTCGGTGAGTTTTTGCGCCAGTACGCGGGCAATGATGTCGGGCCCGCCTCCGGGTGAAAAGCCAACCAGTAGTTTGATCGGCTTATTTGGGTAGGGCTGGGCCAACGCGGGTACGGCAACGAAGCTGGCGAAAGTGCTGACAAGTATGGCAGCCAGTGTCTTGATGGACATGGGGGATTTCAATGAATTGATCAGCCTCGCATCTTGGGGTTTATTTCAATTCAGTGCATTGGTGGATACCCACGCACCCAAGAAAAAAAGGTGGTGCGCAGTCTCTACTGGTACCAGTTGGTTAGTATTTTTTGCAGCCGACGATCGTGCGATAAATAAAAGTCGATGTGCTTGCCGGACACCATGAACTCGGAGTCAATGTTGGCTGGCGCACCGGGCGTGCCTTTGGGCGGGTGCGGCCAAACCGGTGCAGCGCCCACATAAAGGTAGCCCGTGACGTTGTGTCCGTCGGTATTTTTGATGGGCCAGACACCCGAGTATTTTTTGATGATTTCAAATTTACGCAGCGTGTAGGTGGCGAGCTTGAGAGGGTCACGCAGGCGCTGATCTATCGGCTTTAACAGCGCAGGATTCAAATCAAACGAGTCTTCAAGGCTCGCGTCAATCCCCAAGTTCTGCGCCACACGCCCCCCATCCACCATGCGCTGGTATTCGTCTAGGGCCGCCTGCTCGGTTGCAAAAGCTACAGCCCAAACCTTGGAGTGGCCCGTGCCGCTGATCACCATCAATGCCCAAGTCGATGTGCCGCGACGGTAAATGCAGACGTCAAGCCGATGACCCTGAACAAGTTCTTTACGGCGCAGTGGTGAATAAATCAAGGGAGTTGCGGTCATGACGTTTTTTTATTGGGTGGTGCTGGACCTGACCCTTCACATAACTTGATGGCCACAGTCAAGATATCTGCCATATTTTTACATCGCCGCTACGCTGGCGCTACTTCTCTGTTGTTCGATATTCGTCATGTGCAGAGAACGCACCGGCGGTTAATTCGACATCCGCTGCAAAGATTCCAGCCGCCTTCGCAGCATCACGCCACCCGTCAACAACGCCGGCGACTTCTTCGACAACTTGCTTGGATCGCTCAGGTGAGAGCCCATAAAACTGGCCGGTCGCTATCACAGCCTCTAGGCTTGGGTGGCTGCCTGAATCGTCGATGTTCAGGACATGCTCGGCTTTGTCTATGTTCGGATTGACGTCGAACGCCGGCGCAAGCCGCCAACCGTTCTCGCATAGCACGAAGCCATGGTTGCGCAGATGGTCGTCCCTGTTTCCAACAGCCACATTAAAAGCGACTCGGCGAAACAACTGCTCCAGATCCACTTCCACTTGTGCTCCGTCGCCCTTGGCGCGCAGGAACTGCGCGAGTTCGAGGTAGCTGCATCCCTCGCTATGCTCCTCGCGCAGCAGTGTCATGGCAGATGCGTAGAAGCGTCGTGCAGACTTAACCCGATCAAAGCGCTGAACACAGAAGGTGTGAAACTCTTTGTTCAACCGAACCAACTTGGCGGGCGGTACGTCGATGCCGGCTTTTTTTGCCAACCCGTGCACCACGTATTCCCACGCTCCCACATCACGGTCGTCGTCACGCGCCGGAAACTTGCCAATCCAAAGCGAGCCGTCGACCTCGGTGAAGTTCGCCTTCGGCCGGGCGCCGCCAAGAGATGCTCCTGGTGCAACCAAAACGGTCAGCCATTGACGCAGCGCAGTCAAATCGTCAATTCGCCTGCTACTCAGCTCATAGGCGACCGCCTCAAGTTCCCGCAATGTTGTGACGGGGGGCGCGGCCAACTTCTCGTTTCCCAGAAATTCGTCAGTGCCGGCAAGGCGAAAGCGCAATGCGCCTTGACGCGTGAAGTCCTGGACTCCAATGAGAAAGTCCCAAGCGTGTAAGGTGCGCGGGGTGCGTTTTTCGTCTTTGGCTTGCAGCGCTTCGCGACGCTTCATCAGCGTTTGTCCCCACCTGTCTGGCGAAGAGTCGAGGAATACGCCGAAGTTGCCCAGTTCAGGCTTTGGAAAAAAGGGGGACTCGTCCAGTGACAAGTCGGGGTCGAGTGCGAATGCACGCGCATCTTTGAGCCACTGGCGGTCGTAGCGAAAGCGAACCTGCCCGCGGTCGTGCGCCAGCGTGCCGACTTGGCATACTGGCCCGAGGTCACAGTCAAGCCAAACCTCGAGGACGTTGTCTTGACCGCTCATGGTGGCCCCAATGCCAAGTCCTGCAGCTTGCGTCCAACTTTGTCGTCTGCGGCTAGCGCATCGACATCGCCTTCCAAGCCTAGGACGGCCAGTACGCGAAGGTAGGTGCCCATTGTTGCGCCAGGGTCACCGGCCTCGACTTTGTACACGGATGAGCGCGAGATGCCGGCGCGCTGGGCCACTGTCGCACTGCTTAGCTTGCGGCGCAGTCGGGCAAGCTTAAACCGCTCTCCCAGGTTAGACAGCAAGCGTTGCTCTTGAGGAAAAATGATGGGTGGCTTGCGTGGCATTCTTCTATTTTAGACAAAATCTTATTTATTTGTTCATAATAGAAAGTTTTTTCATTTTTAGCACTTGCTGCAAAAAAATAGATCTTAAAGTGGTCCACATCAATAACGGTCTGCTCTGATTTTGTAACGTTACAACTTCAAAATTTCACAACTGACAGTTAGATTGCTTTTAACCTTGCCAGTCCCAACTTCGCTCCCTGACCCACTCTTGCCCGCCGCTGCAGGTGAACAGATGAAACCGAGCGGGCTCAAACTCAGTAATACCGCGGCCCGATAGCCGGCCCTGAGCAAGTGAGCAAGTGAGCAAGTGAGCAAGAAAAAATCAGTTTGATTGATGCGTAAAAATCAAACTAAATTTGCTTGGTGCGCTGGCGGCAAGAAATTCCCTCGCTACAAGCCCGAATGGACCGAGCGAATTTGCCTACAGACTGGCTACAAGGGGCAAGAACGAAAAAGCCCGCTATCTTTTGAATAGCGGGCTTTCTTTTACCCTTGCGGGTTATCTTGGTGGCCTGGGGCGGAATCGAACCACCGACACAAGGATTTTCAATCCCGGTTTTTTTCTTCAGCTGTAAACCGCTTTGCAGCCATTATTCAATGAAATCAATCACTTAGAGAAATCTCAAAAATACACAAGCACCGTTTTTGCACCCTATGTTAAGATACAAACCGCTCGAGTTGCTTACACCAGCGCTTACATGGAATCTTCACAAAAGGGCCAACATGAGTGCCATCGCTTTTACAGTTCCCCGCTTAAGCAAAGTTCAATGCGCTGAGGGCCAAGCGCAGACCTTTGCGTGGGATGCAGGCGTTCCGGGGTTGGGACTGCGCGTCACGTCCGGTGGCTCAGCATCGTTCATCTTTCAAAGTCGCTTTTGCGGGAAAAGCGTCCGCATGACCATCGGCGACATGAAGAGCTGGTCCATTCCAAACGCCCAAGATCGTGCTCGGCAATTGCAACGGATGTTGGACGATGGCCTCGATCCAAGAATTGTGGTCACCGATCAAAAAGCGGCGCACACAGCGATGAGGGCAAACGATAGAAAACACCAAATCACGGCGCTTGAAGTGTGGGCGCAATACATTGAGGAAAAAAAGTCGACATGGGGGCACCATCATCACAATGACCACCTGAGGCTTTCCCAAGCCGGAGGCACCCCGCGCAAGCGGAGCAAGCTTGTTGTGACGCAGCCGGGAATTTTGAGGACCCTGCTTGTATTGCCGCTGAAAGAGATCACGAAAAAGTCGATAGAAGAATGGGCCCTCAAAGAAATTGATCGACCAGCATCTTTGCGACTGAGCCTGCGGTTACTCAATACATTTCTGAAGTGGACAGGCGAACAGGACGAGCTGAGCGGGTTAGTCTCCACCGATGCTGCGAAATCGATGCGCGCGAAAGATGCGGCGGGAAAGCCAACACCTCGCAAAAACACACTCCGACGCGATCAACTTGAGGCATGGTTCACCGAGGTCCGAAAGATTTCGAACCCATCAATCAGCGCGTATTTGCAATGCACACTTTTGACGGGACGGCGGCGCGAAGAGATCGGCTTCATCAAGTGGTCAGACGTCGATTTCAAGTGGAACACGATTCAGATCAAAGACAAGACTAAGCTGGTCACAACTATTCCACTGACCTCGTACATGGCGCATTTGTTGAAGGGCCTGCCGCGGTCGAACGAGTGGGTTTTCTCAAGTGTAAGGAGCGCCTCAGGCCGACTGATCGTCCCCAGTGCTGCTCACAAACAAGCGTGCGCGACGGCGGGACTTGATCTATCGATCCACGATCTGAGAAGGTCGCTAGCCACGTTGTGTGAATGGCTCGAACTACCCCCGGGACTTGTCGCTCAACTGCAGGGGCATGCGCCTCAAGGCGTGCGCGAAAAACATTACATCGACCGGCCAATGGAACTGCTGCGCATCTTTCACGAGCGAATCGAAGCGTGGATTTTGATGGAAGCCAAACAAAATTTCGCTCACCCGTCTGAACC
>CANFWI010000075.1 GCA_947450675.1 Comamonadaceae bacterium
ACCGGCGACGGTCTGGGTATGGCGGCTCGCGCCGGCATCCCACTCGAAGACATGGAGTTCTGGCAGTTCCACCCGACCGGCGTGCATGGCGCTGGCGTGTTGCTGACCGAAGGCTGCCGCGGCGAAGGCGCCATTTTGCGCAACAGCAATGGTGAGCGCTTCATGGAGCGTTATGCCCCGGCTTACAAAGACCTGGCACCCCGTGACTATGTCTCGCGCTGCATGGACCAAGAGATCAAAGAAGGTCGCGGCTGCGGTCCTAACAAGGACTACATCAACCTCGACATGACCCACTTGGGCGCCGACACCATCATGAAGCGCCTGCCGTCGGTGTTCGAGATTGGCCACAACTTTGCCAACGTCGACATCACCAAGGAACCGATCCCCGTGGTGCCGACCATTCATTACCAGATGGGCGGCATTCCAACCAACATCCACGGTCAAGTCGTCACGCAAAATGCCGACAACCAAAGCGAAGTCGTCAACGGTCTGTACGCCGTGGGTGAATGCTCTTGCGTCAGCGTGCACGGCGCGAACCGCCTCGGCACCAACTCCTTGCTCGACTTGCTGGTTTTCGGCCGCGCTGCCGGCAACCACATTGTCGAATTCAGCAAGAGCACCACGCACAAGCCGCTGCCAGCCGATGCCGCTGACGCCACGCTGGCCCGGATTGCACGCCTCGACAACGCCACCGAAGGTGAGTACGCACAAGACGTAGCCAACGACATTCGCGCAGCCATGCAGCAGCATGCCGGTGTGTTCCGCACGCAAGCCATCATGGACGAGGGCGTGACCAAGATCGCCGCCTTGCGCGAACGTGTGAAGAATATCGGCTTGAAAGACAAGTCGAAGATTTTCAACACCGCCCGCATCGAAGCGCTGGAAGTCGAAAACCTGATCGAAGCCGCAGAAGCCACCATCGTCTCTGCCGCTGCCCGCCACGAAAGTCGCGGCGCACACTCGGTCGATGACTACGGCGACACGCCTGAAAATCCGAACGGCCGCAACGACAGCGAGTGGCACAAGCACACCCTCTGGCACAGCGAAGGCAACCGCCTGTCTTACAAGCCGGTGCAAATGAAACCGCTGACGGTGGACTCGATCCCCCTGACCGTTCGTAGTTTCTAACACCTTGTGGGACAGATCTTTAGCGCTGTCCCCAACTGATCAACTTTTGCGAGTACACCATGGCCAAACGCACTTTTCAGATTTACCGCTACGACCCAGACCAGGACGCCAAGCCGTACATGCAGACCATCGAAGTTGAACTCGATGGCAGCGAACGCATGCTGCTCGACGCCCTGATGAAGCTCAAGGCGCAAGACCCGACCATCACCTTTCGCCGCTCGTGCCGCGAAGGTGTTTGTGGCTCGGACGCCATGAACATCAACGGTAAAAACGGCCTCGCCTGCCTGACCAACATGCTCACGCTGAAGGGCACCATCGTCCTCAAGCCGCTGCCAGGTCTGCCAGTCGTGCGCGACCTGATCGTCGACATGACGCAGTTCTTCAAGCAGTACAACTCGATCAAGCCTTACTTGGTTAATGACAACGTGCCGCCTGAAAAAGAGCGTCTGCAAAGCCCCGAAGAGCGCGACGAACTGAACGGTTTGTACGAGTGCATCTTGTGCGCCAGCTGCTCGACCAGCTGCCCGAGCTTCTGGTGGAATCCGGACAAGTTCGTCGGCCCGGCCGGCCTGTTGCAGGCTTACCGCTTTATCGCGGACAGCCGCGATGAAGACACCGCCGCACGCCTCGACAACCTCGAAGATCCGTACCGCTTGTTCCGCTGCCACACCATCATGAATTGCGTCGACGTCTGCCCCAAGGGTCTGAACCCAACACGAGCGATTGGCAAGATCAAGGAAATGATGGTTTTGCGCGCAGTCTGAGGCCGTCTCTGTGACATCTGCTCTGCCTGAAACTTCAACGCGTGCCGCTTCCCCGCTGCTGGACGAGCGCTCGCTCAGTCGACTGCGCTGGGGTTGCCGTCGTGGCCTGCTTGAAAACGACCTGTTCATCGAACGGTTTTTTGCCCGACATGAAACCACCTTGACCGTCAGGCAAGCCAAAGGCTTGGATGATTTAATGGACTTGTCTGACAATGATTTGCTGGACTTGTTTCTGCAGCGAAAGCAACCGAGTGAACTCGAAGCCGTCAGCGCCTCGACCGACGAAGCCCGCGAAGTGCTGGCCTTGTTGATCGTTCCGGCGGCGCCTGATCTGGTGACAGTCTGACAAAAAAACTGACGGGACTGTTGTCCATAAGACATCGCCCATCGCCCCCATGAAAAGGACAGAGAAATGAAATTAGCCGACAACAAAGCCACCCTCTCATTCAGCAATGGCACGCCCAGCATTGAGATGCCCGTTTACCAAGGCACCGTAGGACCCGATGTGGTCGACATCCGCAAGTTGTACGCACAAACTGGCATGTTCACCTACGACCCAGGCTTCATGTCGACGGCAGCAACGCAATCCGCCATCACCTACATCGATGGCGACAAAGGCGAGCTGCTGTACCGCGGCTACCCGATTGAGCAACTCGCCACCAATTGCGACTACCTCGAAACCTGCCACCTGCTGCTGTACGGCGAGCTGCCTGACGCCACCCAGAAAAAAGACTTCGTCAGCCGCGTGACCAACCACACCATGGTTCACGAGCAGATGCAGTATTTCATGCGCGGTTTCCGCCGTGACGCACACCCGATGGCCATCATGACCGGCTTGGTCGGCGCCCTCTCGGCCTTCTACCACGACAGCACCGACATCAACAATCCAGAGCACCGCGAAATTGCGGCGATTCGCCTGATTGCCAAGATGCCGACCCTCGTGTCCATGGCCTACAAATACACCGTCGGCCAACCCTACGTGTACCCACGCAATGACCTGAGCTACTCCGGCAATTTCCTGCACACGATGTTCTCCACACCGTGCGAAGAGTACAAAGTCAATCCGGTGCTTGAACGCGCTCTCGACCGCATTTTCATTTTGCACGCTGACCACGAACAAAACGCCTCGACATCGACGGTGCGCCTGTGCGGTTCGTCGGGCACCAACCCGTTTGCGGCCATTGCTGCCGGCGTGGCTTGCCTTTGGGGCCCAGCCCACGGCGGTGCCAACGAAGCAGCACTGAACATGCTGACGGACATCCAACACAATGGCGGTGTCGAAAATATCGGCGAGTTCATCAAGCAAGTCAAAGACAAGAACTCCACCGTCAAGCTGATGGGTTTTGGTCACCGCGTTTACAAGAACTACGACCCACGCGCCAAACTGATGCAGGAAACCTGCAAAGAAGTGCTGCAAGAGATGGGCCTAGAAAACGACCCACTGTTCAAGCTGGCCATGACGCTAGAAAAGATTGCCCTTGAAGACGACTACTTTGTCTCACGCAAGCTTTACCCGAACGTTGACTTCTACTCTGGCATCGTCCAGCGTGCCATCGGCATCCCCGTGCCGCTGTTCACCGCCGTCTTCGCCTTGGCGCGCACGGTCGGCTGGATCGCTCAACTGAACGAAATGATCGGCGACCCTGAGTACAAAATTGGCCGTCCACGCCAGTTGTTCTCCGGTTCCACACCGCGCGACGTCAAGCCTATCGGCCAACGCTGATAAGCTCTCGGCTTCCTGCGAAGCTGGTTCTGAAAAGCCTGCCTGCCTCGTGTCGGCGGGCTTTTTGCATTTAGAGCCCGGCATTTTTCACTCATAAAACCCCGACGGACCACCTCACCGTGAAACACATCGCCAACTCTGCGGCACTCCGATTGGCTTTGGCCGACGCCCCAGCGCCGCAGGCTTGTCGCTGCGCCCTCGGTGCGTGTACCGCGTGGGAAAGCCTCGCTGAGTACCGCTGGGAAACGGCGCACATGACGGCGCTGGGTACCCTGCGCGACCCAGCGACGGATGAACCGACGCTCGAAGAATGCCACCCGCAGGGCACGCGCTACGACTCACCGAACGCCCCCATCGCGCCGGCTTTTTTTCCGTACAACCAGTGTGACGTCTGGCACTGCAAGCGCTGTGATCGGCATTTGTTGCGTTACACAGAATTTGGTGGCTACAACGTCGACCCACGTGTGCGGGTTCTCGACGCTCAAAACATCATCGACTAAGGCCTGCATGACGACACCCGTTGCCGCCAACGCCCATCAGCAGCCCCTCAGCGTGGCGGCAGTGCTGCTGGCCGCCGGTGCGGGAACGCGCATGGGCCATCAGCCCAAGTCATTGCTAGAGCTCGACGGCGTGCCGCTGATACGCCGCCAAATCAAGGCCTTGCAGGACGCTGGCGTGACTGAACTGCTGGTCGTGTTGGGCCACCATGCGAGCCAAATTGCGCCGCTGCTACAAGACTTGGCCGTCAAATGGGTCACCAACCCCAACCCAGAAGCCAGCCCGATTTCATCGCAGCGACTGGGTCTGCAAAGCCTGAGTGGCCAGACCGATGCCGTGCTGATGGCGCTGGCCGACCAGCCCTTGATCGATGCGCAAGACATCAAGCAGCTGATGCGCGCATTCCAACAACGACCGGCAGGCACGGCCCTGGTGTTTCCGCGCGTGCAAGGCCAGCCAGGCAACCCGGTGATCTTCAGCACCGTCGTTCGACATGACATGCTGGCCAGCCCGCCCGAGATCGGCTGCAAACCATGGCGGCAGCAACATCCAGAGCAAGTTCACGCCTTCGACTGCGATAACCTTCATTTTGTACACGACCTGGACACGCCTGAAGACATCGACAAATTTCGCCTGAGCAGCGGCCGTCAGTTGCAATGGCCGACGCCATCGATTCCATAGCCTCCTGCATAGCTTTAAAATAAAAAACCCCGAAGGAAACAAATGCGCACACTCTACGACAAGATCTGGGACGAACACGTCGTCCACACGGAAGAAGATGGCACGGCCATCCTCTACATTGACCGCCATCTGGTCCATGAAGTGACCAGCCCACAAGCCTTTGAAGGCCTGCGCGAAGCCGGCCGCAAAGTCTGGCGTATCAGTTCCATCGTGGCCACGGCCGACCACAACACGCCGACCACCGGCTGGGAGCTGGGCTACGACGGCTTGACCGACGCCGTCAGCAAAGAACAAATCGTCACCCTGGACAGCAACATCGCGGAGTTCGGCGCTGCCGCCTACTTCCCGTTTCTGTCCAAGCGGCAAGGCATCATCCACGTCATGGGGCCTGAGAATGGCGCCACACTGCCCGGCATGACCGTTGTCTGTGGCGATTCGCACACTTCGACGCACGGTGCCTTCGGCGCACTGGCGCACGGCATTGGCACCAGCGAAGTCGAGCACGTCATGGCAACGCAGACGCTGCTGGCCAAAAAAGCCAAAAACCTGTTGGTCAAAGTCGAAGGCACCTTGGCCCCAGGCTTGACCGGCAAAGACATTGTGCTGGCCATCATCGGCAAGATCGGCACTGCAGGCGGTACCGGCTACACCATCGAGTTTGGCGGCGCAGCTATCCGCGCGTTGAGCATGGAAGGCCGCATGACGGTCTGCAACATGGCGATCGAAGCCGGCGCACGTGCCGGTCTGGTGGCGGTTGACCAAAAAACCATCGACTACGTCAAAGGCCGTTTGCTCGCGCCTGGCACCGACCCGAAAACAGGCCAATTTGTCGGTGGTCCCGAGTGGGACATGGCGGTTCAGTACTGGAACACGCTGCGCTCGGACGCAGGCGCCAAATTTGACGCCGTGGTCGAACTCGACGCTGGCAGCATCCGGCCGCAGGTCACCTGGGGCACCTCGCCTGAGATGGTGCTGTCGATCGAAGACAGCCTGCCCGATCCGGACAAGGAAAAAGACGCCAACAAGCGCGACGCCATTGAGCGCGCCTTGATCTACATGGGTCTGACTCCGGGCAAGGCCATCAACGACATCATGATCGACAAAGTTTTTATCGGCTCTTGCACCAACAGCCGCATTGAAGACATTCGCGAAGCCGCAGCGATCGTGAAAAAGATCGGCCAAAAAGTCGCTAAAAACGTCAAGCTCGCCATGGTGGTGCCCGGTTCCGGCTTGGTCAAGGAACAAGCCGAACGCGAAGGCCTCGACAAGATTTTTGTCGCTGCCGGTTTTGAGTGGCGCGAGCCAGGTTGCTCGATGTGTCTGGCCATGAACGCCGACCGGCTCGAGCCAGGCGAGCGCTGCGCCTCGACCAGCAACCGCAACTTCGAAGGCCGACAAGGCGCTGGTGGACGAACCCACTTGGTCAGCCCGGCGATGGCTGCTGCGGCCGCAGTCCACGGCCATTTCGTTGACATCCGTAAATTCGCTTGAACCCAAGGTACACCATGCTCAACAAAACTATCGCTCTTTTCTGCATCACACTGTCTGTGCTTCTGACCGGCTGCAACACCTTTCGCGGCCTCGGGCAAGACGTGCAAAAAGCCGGTGCCATCGTTGAAAACGCGGCCAAGAAATAAACCCTACTGCCATGCAAAAATTCACCGTACACAAAGGCTTGGTGGCCCCCATGGACCGCGAAAACGTGGACACGGACGCCATCATTCCGAAGCAATTTCTCAAATCCATCAGGAAGACTGGCTTTGGCCCGAATCTCTTTGACGCTTGGCGCTACCTCGACGCTGGCTTTCCAGGGCAAGACCCCGCCTCCCGCAAGCCGAACCCGGACTTCGCACTGAACCAGCCTCGATACAAAGGCGCATCGGTCTTGCTGGCGCGCAAAAATTTTGGCTGCGGCTCTTCGCGTGAGCATGCGCCTTGGGCGCTCGATCAATATGGTTTTCGGGCCATCATTGCACCCAGCTACGCCGACATCTTTTTCAACAACAGCTTCAAGAACGGCTTGTTGCCGATCGTCTTGCCTGAGGCTCAGGTGAGCCAGTTGTTTGCCGATGCCTTGGCGTTCCCAGGCTACCAATTGACCATTGACCTCGAACGTCAAGTGGTGATCAAGCCGCAGGGCGAAGAGCTGCCGTTTGACGTTCAGCCTTTCCGCAAGTTTTGCCTTTTGGGCGGCCTTGACGACATCGGCTTGACCTTGCAAAAAGCCGACAAAATCAAGGCTTTTGAAGCGGCACGACTGGCCACCAAGCCTTGGCTGGCCCACACGCTGAAGGCCTGACCTGTCAGCAGCTGCGGCAGCCTCAACACGGTTGGCTGCCCTTCGAGATTTCGCGTGATCCTTTTAATTCGCGGTTTATTCCGCAACGCATGAATGGCCAGATGATGAAAATTGCAGTACTCCCGGGCGACGGCATCGGCACCGAAATTGTCGCCGAGGCCGTCAAGGTCTTGAAGGTTCTGGACCTCGACATGACGCTGGAAACCGCTCTGGTCGGCGGTGCCGCTTTCGACGCCCACGGACACCCGCTGCCGGAAGCCACGCTGGCTCTGGCCAAGGCCTCTGATGCGATTTTGTTTGGCGCTGTTGGCGACTGGAAATACGACACACTCGACCGACCGCTGCGGCCTGAGCAAGCCATTTTGGGTCTGCGCAAACACCTCGCCTTGTTTGCCAACTTTCGCCCCGCCATTTGCTATCCGCAACTGGTGGACGCCTCCAGCCTGAAGCGCGAACTGGTGTCAGGCCTCGACATCCTGATCATTCGTGAGCTGACCGGTGACATTTACTTTGGCCAACCACGCGGTCGCCGCGTGGCCACCGACGGACACTTCCCGGGCAGCGAAGAAGCTTTCGACACCATGCGCTACTCGCGCCCGGAAATCGAGCGCATTGCGCACGTGGCTTTTCAGGCGGCACGCAAACGCAGCCAACGCGTCACCAGCGTCGACAAAGCCAACGTGCTCGAAACCTTCCAGCTCTGGAAAGACGTGGTGACCGAGGTCGGCCTGCAATACCCCGACGTCGCGCTAGACCACATGTATGTCGACAACGCCGCCATGCAACTGGTGAAAGCACCGAAAAAATTTGACGTGGTGGTCACCGGCAACATGTTCGGTGACATCTTGAGCGACGCCGCCGCCATGCTCACCGGCAGCATCGGCATGCTCCCATCGGCCAGTTTGAACGCCCAAAACCAAGGCCTGTACGAACCGAGCCACGGCAGCGCACCTGACATCGCCGGCAAAGGCGTGGCGAACCCACTGGCGACGATTTTGAGCGCTGCCATGATGCTGCGCTTCAGCTTGAACCAGCCCGAAGCTGCCGCACGCATTGAAAAAGCCGTGGACGCAGTCTTGAGCCAAGGCCTGCGCACGCCCGACATCTACAGCGAAGGCACGACCCGCGTCGGCACCGTCGAGATGGGCAACGCGGTGGTCAAAGCGCTCGGCTGAACGCCGAATTTGAGAATTAATTGAAGGATATCCCGTGAAATTGACAGGTAATTTAGTAGGTTTGGTGGGCTGGCGCGGCATGGTCGGCTCGGTGTTGATTGACCGCATGCAAGCCGAGGGCGATTTCGGTCTGATTGAGCCGGTGTTTTTTTCGACCTCGAACGCGGGCGGCAAAGCCCCCGTGCAGGCGAAAAACGAGACCACACTCAAAGACGCTTTTGACATCGATGCGCTGAAAAAATGCGACATCATCTTGACCGCTCAAGGTGGTGACTACACCGCTGAAGTCTTTCCAAAACTGCGCGCGGCTGGCTGGACGGGCCACTGGATTGATGCGGCATCGACGCTGCGCATGAACGATGACGCCGTCATCGTGCTGGATCCGGTCAACCTGCCAGTGATCAAAAACGCCATGCAACGCGGCGGCAACAACTGGGTTGGCGGCAACTGCACCGTCAGCTGCATGCTGATGGGCGTGGGCGCGCTGTACAAGGCTGGGCTCGTTGAATGGATGAGCACCCAAACCTACCAAGCCGCGTCTGGCGGCGGTGCCCAGCACATGCGCGAGTTGCTGACGCAATACGGCACGCTGAACGCAGAAGTCAAAGCCCTGCTGGACGACCCTAAAAGTGCGATTTTGGAAATCGACCGCAAGGTCATTGCCAAACAGCGCAGCTTGACGGCCGCTGAGACCGCCAACTTCGGCGTCCCGCTGGGCGGCTCGCTGATTCCTTGGATCGACAAAGATCTGGGCGACGGCATGTCCAAAGAAGAGTGGAAAGGCATGGCCGAGACCAACAAAATTCTGGCCCAAGGCGAAGGCTTC
>CANFWI010000076.1 GCA_947450675.1 Comamonadaceae bacterium
GAAAGACGACGCCGTTGACTACCTCAACGCCTGGAAGCTCAAAGGCATCATCAACAAATACTCCGACCATATTTCCCTGCCCATCGAGATGGAAAAGGAAGAATGGAAAGAGGGCGAAAACGACCAACCTGGCGGCATGGTGTTCACCGGCGAATGGGAAACTGTCAACCAGGCCGCAGCGCTCTGGTCGCGGTCTAAAAAAGACATCACCCAAGAGCAGTACGACGAGTTCTACAAGCAAATCAGTTACGACCACGAAGCGCCGCTGGCCACCACGCACAACCGCGTTGAAGGCGGTACCGAGTACACGCAACTGTTGTTCATCCCGGCCAAAGCGCCTATGGATTTGTTCAACCGTGAGAAGGCTGCCGGCGTCAAGTTGTACGTCAAACGCGTCTTCATCATGGACGACGCGCAAGCCTTGTTGCCGAGCTATCTGCGCTTTGTCAAAGGCGTGGTCGACTCGTCTGACTTGCCGCTGAATGTGTCGCGCGAACTGCTGCAAGAAAGCCGCGCCGTCAAAGCCATTCGCGAAGGCAACACGCGCCGCGTGCTGTCGATGATCGAAGACTTGGCGGTCAACGAACCTGAAAAATTCACGGCTTTCTACGCCGAGTTTGGCGCGGTGCTGAAAGAAGGTTTGGGCGAAGACAACGCCAACCGCGATCGCCTCGCCAAGCTGCTGCGTTTTGCCAGCTCGACCACTGACTCCGTCACCGTCAGCTTGGCCGATTACAAAGCGCGCATGAAGGAAGGCCAAGCGGCCATTTACTACATCACCGCAGACACACAAGCCGCCGCCAAGAACAGCCCGCAGCTCGAAATCTTCGGCAAAAAAGGCATTGAAGTGCTGCTCATGACCGACCGCGTCGACGAGTGGGCGCTGAACTACCTGAATGAGTTTGACGGCACGCCGATGCAGTCAGTCGCCAAAGGTGCAGTCGACTTGGGCACGCTGCAAGACGACGACGAAAAGAAAGCCGCCGAAGACGCACAAACTCAGTTCAAGCCCGTTCTAGACAAACTCAAAGAGGCGCTGAAAGACAAAGCCAAAGACGTGCGCGCCACCACCCGACTGGTCGACTCAGCCGCGTGTCTGGTGGTGCAAGACGGCGACATGTCGACCCAGCTCGCCCGCATGCTCAAGCAAGCCGGCCAGCCTGCGCCTGAAGTCAAACCGATCTTGGAGGTCAACGCCCAGCACCCGCTGGCCAAAAAGCTCGAAGCCAGTGTTGACGACGCGCAGTTCAACGACTTGGCCCACATCTTGTTCGACCAAGCGCTGCTGTCTGAAGGCGGTTTGCCGGATGACCCTGCGGCCTATGTGCGGCGCATCAACGCGTTGCTGGTTTAAGTTCTAGCAGCCTTAAGGAACCCATGCGCCAAAGCCCCAAAATCCTTGCCTTCGACATCTTTGGAACCGTGGTGGATTGGCATGGCTCGATCGTGCGAGAAATGCAGGCGCTGTACCCGCAAGTCGACGGCAATGCGTTTGCGTTGGCTTGGCGCGCGGGTTATCAGCCGGCCATGCAGCGCGTGCGATCAGGCGAGTTGGGTTGGGTTCGCATTGACGACTTGAACCGGATGATTCTGGATGCGATGCTGCCGACCTTCGGGCTGGCTCATCTGAGTGAAGCCGAGCGCCAACACCTGAACCGCGTCTGGCATCGGCTGGACGCTTGGCCCGACAGCGTGGCGGGTTTGTTGCGGCTCAAAACCCGCTACACCTTGTGCACACTGTCCAATGGCAACATCGGCTTGCTCACCAACATGGCCAAGCGCGTTGGCCTGCCGTGGGACTGCATCTTGTCAGCCGAAGTTTTTCGCGCTTACAAGCCCGACCCAGCCACCTATCTAGGCGTGGCGAAAGTGTTTGATGTGGCGCCCGAGCAAGTCATGCTCTGCGCCGCACACCATGACGATCTAGCCGCCGCCCGTGCGTGTGGTTTGCAAACGGCGTACATCGAGCGCCCGTTGGAATTCGGTGCGACTCAAGTCAAAGATGTGTCACCGCAAGCCGGTAATGACTTTCATGCGCGGGATGTGTTGCAGCTGGCTGAGTTGCTGGGCTGTTGAACAACTCGGCTTCAACGCAAGTTATTCAAACCCGCACGCCACCCGCAAGCTCGCAGACTCAGCCCCAGCCAACAAGCCAATCAAGACTGCCGCAGCTTCAGGCGCTTTCGCACCCGTGCAAACCGCTGCGGTGTAGACCGTGGCGAGCTCGAACTCTTTGGGCAAATCGGCGATCAGGTCGACGCCTTCGATGTACAAAATCTCGGTGTCTTGGGTGCAGCCGAGCAGGCCCTTTTCTGATGAATTGGCCATCGCCGTCATGGCGGCGGCACCGTTCGGATAAGTGCGCAAACGGTCGGCGAGTTCTTGATCTAGCCCAAGTTGCTTGAGCACGTTCATGAAGTGAATGCCGGCCGTGGATTTGACGGCGTCAGGAAAGTAAATTCCGTTGGCGGCTTGCAGCGCGGCTTTGAGTTCAGCGCGCGTGGCGACGGCTGGACGGGCTTCACCGGTTTTCACGGCGATGCCTGTTTTGACGACACCCAAGGCACGCGCAGTTCCGTCGGCCAGTTGGCCGCTGGCTGTGAGCTGCGCGATGAGTGCGTCAGTCAAGATCAGCACGTCGCAAGGGGCGCCGGCCAGCAGCTTGTCTTTCATCAAGCCGACAGCGCCAAAAGTCGGTTCAATAACGTCGCCGTGCAAGGCTTTAAAACGTTCTTGGGAGCGGGTTACCAAGGCTTGCGCAGCGCCAGCGCTGATCAGTTGCAGTGTGTTCATGAAAGGTGTCAGTCGAGTTTGATGTTGGCGGTCTTGATGACGCGGTTCCATTTGGCGATGTCGTCGCGCATGTACCTGTCGAAGACCACTGGGTTCATGATCATGGGCACGGCCCCTTGTTTTGTCCAAGCTTGTTTGACGTCAGGCTGGCTGGCGATTTTAGAGACGGTTTCATTCAGCTTGTCGACGATGGCTTTGGGCGTGCCGATGGGGGCCATCAGTCCGAGCCAGATGGTCGCTTCGTAACCGGGCACGCCGGCTTCGCTCAGCGTCGGCGCTTCAGGCAACACGTCAGAACGGCGTTGGCCGCTGGTGGCCAGTGCCTTGACTTTGCCGGCCCGCACTTGTTCGGCCATGGTGGTGACGGCGTCAAACATCACGTCGACCTGACCACCGATGACGTCGGTACGCGCGCCCGAGCTGCCTTTGTAAGGCACGTGCACCATGTCGATGTCGGCCATGCTTTTGAACAGCTCACCAGCCATGTGGTAAGGCGTGCCGGGGCCGGAAGAGGCGTAGTTCAGCTTGCCTGGGTTGGCCTTGGCATAGGCGATGAATTCCTTGAGGTTCTTCGCCGGGACTTTGGGATTGGCGACCAGCACCAAGTCTGAATAGTTGATCGGCGCCACGGCCACAAAGTCGCGCATCAATTGAAACGGCTTGTTGGGGATCAGCGTTTCATTGACGGTGTGGGTGTTCGACATCAGCAGCAGCGTGTAGCCATCAGCCGGCGATTTGGCCGCGACGTCGGTGCCGATCACAGAGCCCGCGCCGGGCTTGTTGTCGATGATGTAAGACTGACCTAGGGCCTCTGTCAGGCGCTGCGCAATGAAGCGCGCGTAGACGTCAGCCGGGCCGCCGGCAGCGAACGGAACAATGATCTTGACGGCACGGTTTGGGTAGGCCTGTGCTGAGGCGGTGGTGTGGGCCAGCACGCTGGCGAGGCCAATCGCAGCGAGGCTGCAACGAAGGAAGGTTTGACGGCGCATGAATGTCTCCAGTTTTTTAAGTATTGAGGGGCGGTGACTCACTCGACCTTGCCCATTTTCTTGACGACTTCGGCCATGCGTTTGGCATCGGCTTGCACGTATTTTTCAAAGTCAGCGCTGTCCTGGTACATCACCGGGCTGCCGGCGTTCAAGATGACTTCTTTGACGCGTGCATCTTGCGCTGCAAAGCGGGCGGCAGCACGCAGGCGCTGGGCAATCGGCTCTGGTGTGGCGGCGGGAATGAACATGCCCGACCACTGCGCGTAGTCGGCGTTGATGCCAGCGTCTTTCAAGCTGGTCAGCTCGGGCATGGCCATCAGCTTGCCATTGCCCCAATGGCCCAAGACGCGCAACTTGCCGGCTTTGACCTGCTGCAACACGGTGGCGGGTCCAGAAGACACCGCGTCAATTTGGCCGCCCAACAAAGCCACCACAGCCGGGCCGGCGCCGGTGAATGGAATGTGGGTGAGCTTGATGCCGGCGTTTTGCGCCAAAATTTCCATCGGCACGTGCATGGTGCCGTAGTTCCCCGAGGAGCCGTAGTTGATGGCGCCGGGGCGTTTCTTGGCGTCGTTGACGAAGTCTTGCGCGGTTTTCCAAGGGGCGTCGGCGCGCACGGCCAGCACGGTCGGATCCGCGGTGTAGCGCGCAATCGGCCGCAAGTCTTGCAGTGCAAACATGGCGGGCCGGCCCAGCAGCACGTCTGCTTCCGGGATCACGGTGAGCGACGACAGCGCCATCAAGATGGTGTAGCCGTCGGGCTTGGACTTGGCCGCAACGCTCATGCCAATGCCGCCGCCTGCGCCTGCGCGGTTTTCAATCACCACCGGCTGGCCTAAGTCGCGTGACATGGCTTCGGCCACCGGACGCGCCACCAAGTCAGCCAAGCCGCCAGGCGGGAAGGGCACGATCATGGTGATGGCGCGGCTTGGCCAAGTGCTTTGGGCGCCAACCAAAGTGGCGGCGCAAAGTAGCCCAGCAGTCAGCCATAGGGAACGTTTTTTCATGGGTGTCTCCTGATCTTTTTGGCGGCTTGGGTGGGCGGAACCGGTTCGGCCAGCAGCTTCCCAAGCCAGTTGGCATGCTAACATTCTGAAAATATTTTGGCGTCAGCGGAATCCCTAACCCGGCTTGCTGCGCGACACTATTTCAGACCCACAACACAGAGAGACAGCCCATGAAAATCGCAGCATTCAATCACCAAGGTCAGCCCGGCGTCGGTCTGGTCTCTAGCGACTTGAAGTCAGTCCAGCCGTTTGATTTGAGCTTGGCTGAGCGCGAGTTGGGTGCCTTGCCCATCATCGAGCGTCAAGCCAAAGGCGAGAGCCTGCCGGCCTTGTTGCCAGCCCTCGCGCTGGCCGACGTGACGCTGCGCGCACCGTTGCCAAAGCCACGCCGGAATATTTTTTGCGTCGGTAAAAACTACTTTGAGCACGCCAAAGAATTCGCCGGCAGCGGCTTTGACAGCAGCGCCAAATCGGGCGGTGCCATTCCTGAGCACCCGATCTATTTCAGCAAAGTCCCTGAGTCGGTGATCGGCACCGGTGCCACCGTTGAAATGCCAGCAGCGTCAACGGCGATTGACTACGAAGCCGAGTTGGCCGTCATCATCGGCACGGGCGGCAAAGGCATCACAGCCAAAGACGCGCTGAGCCATGTCTGGGGTTACACCATCATCAACGACGTCACGGCCCGTGACTGGCAAAGCCGCCATCAGCAGTGGTTGCTGGGCAAGTCGTTTGACACCTTTTGCCCAATGGGCCCGTGGTTGGTCAGTGCCGACGAACTCGACGGCACCAACACCCGCATGCGTGGTTACGTCAACGGCGAGTTGCGCCAAGACGTCTCGACCCAAGACCTGATTTTTGATATCCCGACCCTGATCGAAGTGCTGTCGGCTGGCATCACGCTGTACCCGGGCGATGTGATCGCTACCGGCACGCCAGTCGGTGTCGGCATTGGTTTCAAGCCGCCGAAGTACTTGGTCTCGGGCGACCAGTTGCGCATCGAAATCGACGGCATCGGCTCTTTGGACAACCCAGTCCGCTAAAGCTCAAACGATCAGCGGTGCGGCTTGCATCGCTTCGGTCTGCTCCACCAACATGTCGACCTGGCCTTTCCAGTAGTCGCTGGAGCCGAACCAGGGAAAGTTGATCGGGAAAATCGGGTCACTCCAGCGCTGGGCCAACCACGCGCTGTAGTGCACCAGCCGCAGCGTGCGCAGCGGCTCGATCAAGGCCAGCTCGCGCCGGTCAAATTCACGAAATTCTTCATAGCCGTCGACCAAGGCGCCGAGCTGGCGCGTGCATTGGGGCCGGTCGCCAGACAGCAGCATCCACATGTCTTGTACCGCCGGACCGGTGCGTGCGTCGTCCAAGTCGACAAAGTGCGGGCCAGCGCCAGCGGTGCCTTCGGGTGTCCACAAGATATTGCCGGGATGGCAGTCGCCGTGCAACCTGAGTGTGCGCACGCTGCCGACGCTGTTGATCACGCCTTGAGCCACTTGCATGGCTTCGTCAAACGCGTTGCGCCAGCGTGATTCCATGTCCAGCGGCAGGTGGTGGCCCGCCAACAAAACGTCGCGACTGGCGAAACCGAAAGTGTCGATGTTGAGCGCCGGCCTGTCGGTGAACGCGCTGCGGGCGCCGACGCTGTGAATGCGCGCTAAAAAGCGGCCAATCCATTCGAGCACGGCGTTGTCTTCCAGCTCAGGCCGGCGGCCGCCGCGGCGTGGTGAGACGCTGAACGAAAAGCCGGCAAAGTGGTGCAGCGTTTGGCCGTTCAGCGTCAATGCACCGACGACCGGAATCTCGTCCGCCATCAACTCGGCGGCAAAGGCGTGTTCTTCTAATATTTGCGCGTCGCTCCAGCGACCTGGGCGATAAAACTTGGCGACCACGGTGTCGCCTGCGCCGCCGGCATTGCCTTCAGGCGGCGCCGGGCTTTCGAGCGAAATTTGGTAGACGCGGTTCTCGTAACTCGACAGCGCCATCAGCCGGCCATCGCCCCACAAGCCAACGCTGGCCAGCGCATCTAGCACCACATCCGGCGTCAGATTTTCATACGGATGCGCGGCGTTGACTGGGGTGTCATTGGGGATATCGTTCATGGCACCGATTGTGGGGCTTGGCCCCACGCTTTTTTAAGCCAGTGACAAGTCGACGACGATGTTGCCGCGCGTGGCGTTGGAGTACGGGCAAACCAAATGCGCTGCGTCCACCAGTTGTTGACCAACCGCACGGTCGAGGCCGGGCAGGCTGACCACCAGTTTGACTTCAATGCCGAAGCCAGCAGGAATCTGGCCAATACCGACGCTGGAAGCGATCGACGCATCGGCTGGCACGGCTACTTTTTGCAGACCCGCAACGTGCTTCAATGCACCCAAAAAGCAAGCGGCGTAACCCGCGGCAAACAGCTGCTCTGGGTTGGTCGCGCCGCCCATGCCACCGAGTTCTTTGGGCGGTGCCAATTTCACGTCGAGCAGATTGTCTGAGCTGACGGCCCGTCCATCGCGACCGCCGGTGGCTGTGGCGTGTGCGGTGTAAAGAACTTTGTCGAGTGTGGTGACCATTGAAAATAATCCTAAAGGTTGTTGTTTAAGTTGAGTTGGACCATACCATCCAGAGCAGAAGTTAGACTCAGCACCCCATGCCAAAACCCTACAGCTCCTCCGCCAACAAGCCGTCAAAACCCGCGCCGGCCGCGCAAGTGATCGAAGAACTTCGCCCCGGCCAGTCGATTGAATTGCTCAAAGAGCTGCACATCCTGACGCGGGAAGGCAAGCTGAACCAAGACACGCGGCGCAAGCTGAAGCAGGTCTATCACCTGTACCAGTTCATCGAGCCGCTCTTGAATGACGCTTTTGCGCGCAACCCGTCGCCGTCCTTGGCCGACCACGGCGCCGGCAAGTCGTATTTGGGTTTCATCTTGTACGACTTGTTCTTCAATGTTGCCCATCGCGCTGAAAAAACCAGCGGCCATGTTTATGGCATTGAAACCCGTCCGGAGCTGGTCGCCAAATCGCGCGAGCTGGCCAGCCGACTCGGCTTTGCGCGCATGAGTTTTCTGAACTTGTCGGTGCAGGAAGCCACCGCCTCAGACCAGTTGCCGCCGGTGGTCGACATCATCACCGCGCTGCACGCTTGCGACACCGCCACCGACGACGCGATTGCCTTTGGTCTGGCGCGCCAAGCCCGCCACATGGTGCTGGTGCCGTGCTGTCAGGCGGAAGTCGCTGGCGTGCTGAAAAAGGGCCGCGTGCTGTCGCTGGCGCGCACGCCCTTGGCCGAGTTGTGGCGGCATCCGCTGCACACACGTGAGTTCGGCAGCCAGATCACCAATGTGTTGCGCTGCCTGCAACTCGAAGCGCATGGCTACGACGTCACCGTCACCGAGTTGGTCGGCTGGGAGCATTCGATGAAGAACGAATTGATTCTGGCCAGCCGGCCCGACCAAGCGCGTGTTGCCACCATCAATGCCGCCCGCGAACGCTTGACGCAAGTATTGGACGAGTTGGGCTTGGGTGAGTTGAAGGCGCGGTTTGGGGTGGCCTAAGTGGCCAGCTGACCACGCCGCACGACGGCCAGTTGGCGAATCGCTGTCAGCACCTCGTGCTGGGCGTCGGTGGGTGTGGCGTCGGCACGCAGCGTCAGCCCGACTAGTTCTTCGCTGCCGTTCATGCTGACGGGCAGGGCGCTCAGCACGCCCTTGTCTAGGTCGGCCTGGGCCGCACTCACCGGCGTCAGCCAGACGGCGTCGCTGCTGGCGGTGTAGCTGCGCGCCACCGACACCGCCAAGGTCTCTACCGTGCGCGGCGGCTGACTCAGGCCGCGCGTGACAAAAAAGTTATCGGCGCTGAGCCGGATCGCCGTGCCTTGTAGGGGCAACACCAGCGTGAACGCCGACAGATGCGCCAGCGGGTTGGCTTGCAGCGCGGCATCTTGCAACAGCGGATGACCTGGCCGGACAGCCAGCACCATCGGCTCGGCATAGAGGTTTTCAAAGGTCAGCCCGAGCATGTGGACGGGCTCGGCAAAGCGGCCAATCACCAGGTCGAGTTCGCGCTGGCGCAACTGCGTCAGCAGCGCCGGGTTGTGGTCAGTGTGAATCTTCAGGCTCA
>CANFWI010000077.1 GCA_947450675.1 Comamonadaceae bacterium
ACGCGGTCGCACCGACGTGCCCAAAATTGTCGACTGGTACATGGAAGGCAAGATCAACATCGACGACCTCATCACCCACACCATGCCGCTGGAAGACATCAACAAAGGCTTTGAGCTGATGAAAAGCGGCGAGTCGATTCGCGGCGTGGTGCTGTTTTAAGGCGAGTCGATGGCCGCCAGCACTTTGGGCGGTGACATCGGCAGCTCGGTCATGCGCCTGCCGACGGCGTCTGCAATCGCATTCGCAATGGCCGCCATCGCCGGCACGATGCTCACCTCGCCCGCACCCTTCACACCAAACGGATGGTTGGGGTTGGGCACTTCGACGATCACGGCTTCAATCATGGGTAAATCTGAGGCCACTGGAATGCGGTAGTCCAGGAAGCCCGCATTGGCTAGGCGGCCTTGCTGGTTGTAGATGTACTCTTCATTCAAAGCCCAGCCAATCCCTTGCACCACGCCGCCATGAATCTGGCCCTCGACGTAGCGCCGGTGGATGGCGCGACCCACATCTTGAGCGGCAACAAAGCGCAGGATCTTGACCGCGCCGGTTTCGGGATCCACTTCAACATCGCAAAACTGCGTTGAAAAGCCCGGTGCTTGACCGCTGGCGTTGACCGCAGCTTCGGTCGCAATCGGTCCGCCGGTGAGCGCCCGCTGGGCAGCGATGGCTTTGAGCGACAGCGGCTCAAAGTCGCCGATGCTGCTGTCCCGGACTCGGGCATAGCCGTCTTCCCAGATCACCTTGTCAACGTCAACTTTCCACATCAAAGCCGCACGCAGGCGCAGGCTCTCAATGATTTTGTTGCAGGCATCGACCACGGCGATACCGGTAGCAAAGGTGACGCGTGAGCCACCGGTGACATGGTTGTAGCCAATCGAGGCGGTGTCGGCCACGATGGAGCGGACTTTGTCGTAAGGCACGCCCAGCGTCTCGGCCGCCATCAAGGCCATCGATGCGCGTGAACCGCCGACGTCCATGCTGCCGGTCGCCAAAGAAACCGAGCCGTCTTCGTTGATGTGCACGGTGGCGCTGGATTCGCCGCCGCCGTTGAACCAAAAGCCAGAGGCCACGCCGCGGCCTTGGTTCTTGCCGAGCGGTGCGCGGTAGCCGGGATGATCAACCAAGGCCTGAATCGTCTCGGCAAAACCATCGTGCGTGTGCGGTGCACCCTGCACTGTCGGCGAGCCGGTGTGAACCGCATTTTTAAGCCTGAGCGTCAAGGGGTCCATACCGATCTTGGCCGCCAACACGTCAAGAACACTCTCAACAGCAAACGCAGAAATCGGCGAGCCGGGGGCGCGGTAGGCCGCGACCTTGGGTCGGTTGCTGACGACGTCAAAGCCGACCGCGCGCACGTTTTGAATGGCATACGGCGCAAACGCGCACAAGGTGGCGTTCATGACGGGTGAGCTGGGAAACGCGCCAGCTTGAAATTTAAACAAGCCGTCGGCCGCGACAATCGTGCCGTCTTTTTTGACGCCCAACTTGACGGTCATGGACGAGCCAGAGGTTGGCCCCGTGGCCCTGAAAACGTCTTCCCGGCTCATCATGATTTTGACGGGATGGCCGGTCTTGCGCGACAGCAGTGCAGCAATCGGCTCGACATAGACGACGGTTTTGCCGCCGAAGCCGCCGCCGATTTCAGCCGGATGCACCAGCAGATCACCGATCGCCATGCCAAGCAGTTTGGCCGTGTAAGCACGCACAACGAAGTGCCCTTGACTCGAAGACCACAGCTCCGCCTGACCATCTGCACCAAAGCGCGCGAGGCACGCGTGCGGCTCGATATAGCCCTGATGCACAGGCGCGGTTTTGAAACTCATCTCGACGACTTCGTCTGCCGAGGCAAAGCCTGAGTCCAGACTTCCGATCTTGAACTCGACTCGCTTGGAAATATTGGAGGGACGACTCGGGGCCGGTTCAACGCCGCGTGTGAGCATGTCTGAAAACAGCAAGGGAGCGTCGGGCTTCATCGCCTCATCCACGTCAATGACATGGGGCAACACCTCGTAGTCAACCTCGATCAGCCGCAAGGCCGCCTCGGCGATAGCCTGAGTCGTGGCAGCAACAGCCGCCAGCGCATGGCCCTCGTAAAGTACCTTTTCACGCGCCAACACGTTGCGCGTCATGTGCCAGTAATTGACCGCCACACGCTCCGGGCCGACGTATTCAAATTTTTGTTCAGGCAGGTCACTGCCAATGACCACGCATTTAACGCCAGGCAACGCACGTGCATTGGACA
This sequence comes from Comamonadaceae bacterium, assembly GCA_947450675.1. Taxonomy (GTDB): domain Bacteria; phylum Pseudomonadota; class Gammaproteobacteria; order Burkholderiales; family Burkholderiaceae_C; genus Polaromonas. The sequence continues at coordinate 2,247 of CANFWI010000077.1, forward strand.
AGTCAATCGAGCGAATATGGGCATGGGCATGTGGCGAGCGCAAGATGCTGGCCCAGAGCATGCCGGGCAGTGCGTAGTCTGCGCCGTATTGGGCTGCGCCGGTGACCTTGGGCACGCCATCTGGTCGTACCGGGCTGCTGCCAACTAGCTTCAGCTCTTTTTCGGTAGGTTTTGTTTTCATCAGCATGGTGTGGTGCTCCGCAGTTCGCGTGCGGCATCCAGCACCGCTTCGATGATTTTGTTGTAGCCCGTGCAGCGGCACAGGTTGCCGGCCAACCAAAAACGAACTTCTTCTTCAGTAGGGTCTGGGTTGCGTTCGAGCAGCGAACGGGCAGCGATCAAAAAGCCGGGCGTGCAAATGCCGCATTGCAGTGCAGCGTGTTCTAAAAATTTACGTTGCAGCACATGCAAGCTTTCACCTTGGGCCATGCCCTCGATGGTTTGAATCGCCTTACCTTGCGCTTCAACGCCCAGCACCAGACAGGCGCAGACCAAGCGCCCGTCCAGCGTCACGCTGCAGGCGCCACAGTCGCCGGTGCCACAGCCTTCTTTGGTGCCGGTCATGCCCAGCTCGTCGCGCAAGACCGTCAGCAGTGTCTGTTGGGTGTCGCACAAAAACTCACGCGCATCGCCGTTGATGGTGGTGGTCACATGGTGCTTTGGCATGTCAATGATTTCCCATCGCTCTGGCGAGCGCAATTGTTGCAGCGCGCTTGGCCAGCACGCCTGAGACCTTGATCCGAAATTCTTTGGTTCCGCGCTTGTCGTCGATCGGTTGAGCGGCCGCACTGGCCGCTGCAGCCAGTCGCTCAAGTGCCGCTGCATCAACCCGTGTACCAATCAGCGCGGCTGCCGCTGCTGGCACCAACAGCGCGCGTGCAGCGACAGCCCCTAGGCTGACCCGAGCGTGTGTGCAGACGCCGCTGTCATCAAGCGTCAAATTGATGCCAACGCCTACGACAGCGATGTCCATCTCCGAGCGCGGCGTGAAGCGCAAATACGCATCGCCTGATCGAGGTGCGCGCTGGGGCAAGGTGAACGACGTCACCATCTCGCCTTTGGCCAGCGACGTTTTTCCAGGCCCCGCAGCAATCAGCTCGACGGGCACTTGGCGCCGGCCAGCAGGGCCCAAGATGTTGGCAATCGCACCCGCCGCAATCATGGCTGGCACGCTGTCAGCGGCTGGCGATGCGTTGCACACATTGCCGCCAATGGTGGCGCGGCCACGGACCTGAACCGAGCCAACCAAGTTGACGGCATCAACCACGCCAGGCCAAGTTTTGGCAAACGCCGCATCCTCGGTCAGCCGCATACAGGCGACGGCTGCACCGACCAGATAGCATCCGTTCACCGCAGAAATTGAAGTCATCTCAGCGATGTTTTTGACGTCGACCAAGAGCGACGGTGTGTGCTGCCCGGAGCGCATTTGGATGATCAAGTCAGTGCCGCCTGACAGCACTTTGGCCGGGCCTGTGGCGACGGCCAGTAAGGCCACGGCCGCTTCTGCGGTCGTCGGCATTTCGTAACGGACTTCACTCATCTCACCGTCCTTCTCATGGGGAGGCACCTGTGTCGATGCGTAACTGAGGGGCTTGCTAAATTAGATCCAGCAGCTTTGCATCATGGCACAAGCCCTTCAGCCCAACAACTAGTCCAACAACCGACTGCGCGCCTCTGCGTATTCCCGCTGCAACTGCGCCACAAAGTCAGCCGTGCTTTGCACTTGGCTGACCGCCCCAATACCTTGGCCGCAACCCCAAATGTCTTTCCACGCTTTGGTTCGGTTGCCACCGAAGTCCATCTTGCTGGGATCGCTCTCGGGCAGGTGCTCGGGGTCCATGCCGGCTGCGCGGATGGACGCGGCCAAGTAGTTGCCATGCACGCCTGTGAATAGGTTGCTGTAGACGATGTCGTCTGAATTGCTGTCGACGATGGCTTGTTTGTAGTCGTCTGCGGCGCGGGCTTCTTCGGTGGCGATAAAGGCCGAGCCGATGTAGGCAAAGTCGGCGCCCATGGCTTGTGCTGCCAGCACCGCTGAGCCGGTGGAAATAGCGCCGGAGAGTGTCACCGGGCCATCAAACCACTGGCGGATTTCTTGCATCAAAGCGAACGGGCTTTTAACACCCGCATGGCCGCCTGCGCCAGCGGCCACGGCGACCAAGCCGTCAGCGCCTTTTTCAATCGCCTTGTGGGCAAACTTGTTGTTGATGACGTCGTGCAGCACGACCGCGCCGTAGCTGTGCGCCGCCGCATAGACGTCTTCGCGTGCGCCCAGCGAGGTGATGTAAATCGGCACCCGGTACTTCACGCAGAGTTCCATGTCGCTTTCTAAGCGCTCGTTCGACTTGTGAACGATCTGGTTCATGGCGAAAGGCGCCGCCGGCCGGTCAGGGTGCGCACGGTCATGCGCCGCCAGCGTTTCTGTGATCTCGGCCAGCCATTCGTCCAGCTGCGAAGCGGGTCTGGCGTTCAGTGCCGGCATGGCACCAACAACACCGGCGATGCATTGGGCGATCACCAGCTTCGGGTTGCTGATGAGGAACAAGGGCGAGCCGATGATCGGCAGCGGCAGACGACTCAAGGCACCGGGAAGTCTTGACATGGCGCCTGCTTAAAAAGCGTCCAAAGCCAGCGCTGTCACGCTGTCAGCGCCTTCCACAATACTGTCGCGCAAGGCCTGCGCTTGAGTCAGCAGATGGTCGGCGTAGAAACGCGCCGTGGTGATCTTGGCTTGCATGAAGCCAACGCCAAATTCGCCGCAATCAGCCGTCGCCAAGGCCTGTTCGGCCGCCAACAAGCCACGGGCCATTTGCCAGCCGGCCATGACGTTGCCCGCCAGCATGAGGTAAGGCACGCTACCGGCAAAGACCGCGTTGGGCGATGTCTTGCTGTGGCTGGCCACAAAGTTGATGACGTCGAGCAAGGCCAGCCGTGCGGCCTGCAAACGCTTCGCCACAGCCAATGTATTGGCACCGCCCTGCCCGCGCAATGCGGCTTCAGTGATCTCAATTTGCGCCACGATGGCTTTGGCTGTTTGACCGCCGTCGCGCGCGGTTTTGCGGCCGACCAAATCGTTCGCCTGAATCGCGGTGGTGCCTTCGTAGATGGTCAGAATTCGCGCATCGCGGAAGTACTGCGCCGCGCCGGTTTCTTCGATGTAGCCCATGCCGCCATGCACCTGCACGCCCAGCGAGGTAACGGTCTGGCTCATCTCGGTGCTGAAGCCTTTGATCAGCGGCACCAAAAACTCATAAAACGCCAAGTTTTGTTGGCGCACCTCGGCATCAGGGTGGTGATGCGAAGCGTCATACGCAGCGGCGGCCACCGTGGCCATGGCGCGACAGCCTTCGATGTAAGCGCGCATGGTCATCAGCATGCGCTTGACGTCGGGGTGGTGAATGATCGGTCCGCTGCTGGGCAAGGAACCATCGACCGGCCGACTTTGAACACGGTCTTTGGCAAACTGCACGGCCTTTTGGTAGGCCCGTTCAGCGATGGCAATGCCCTGCACGCCGACCGCAAAACGGGCTGAGTTCATCATGATGAACATGTACTCAAGGCCGCGGTTTTCTTGGCCCACCAAATAACCCACCGCACCGCCATGGTCGCCATACTGCAGCACCGCCGTCGGGCTGGCCTTGATGCCGAGCTTGTGTTCGATGCTGACGCAATGCACGTCATTGCGCGCACCCAAGGAGCCGTCGGGTTTGGCCATGAACTTAGGCACCACAAACAGGCTGATGCCTTTGACGCCTTCGGGCGCGCCCGTGACGCGGGCCAGCACCAAATGAACGATGTTCTCGGCCATGTCGTGCTCACCGTAGGTGATGTAGATCTTGGTGCCAAAGACCTTGTACGTGCCGTCTGCCTGAGGCTCCGCGCGGCTGCGCACTGCTGCCAAGTCAGAGCCTGCTTGCGGCTCGGTCAGGTTCATGGTGCCCGTCCATTGACCGCTGACCATTTTTTCAAGATAAGTCGCATTGAGCTCGTCCGAACCAGCGGTCAACAGCGCTTCAATCGCGCCGTCGGTCAGCATCGGACACAAGGCAAAACTCATGTTGGCCGAATTCAGCATTTCACTGCACGCGGAGCCGATGATTTTGGGCAAACCTTGGCCACCAAAATCAACGGGGTGTTGCAAGCCTTGCCAACCGCCTTCAACGTACTGCTTAAACGCCTCCTTGAAACCGGGTGTGGTGGTGACCACGCCTTGCTGCCAACTTGAGGGGTGCTTGTCGCCCTCCCAGTTCAGCGGTGCCAGCACGCCCTCGCTGAACTTGGCTGACTCTTCCAGTACCGCCTGCGCCGTCTCAAAACCGGCGTCGGCAAAAGCGGGCAACTTGGCCAACTCGTCGATCGCAGCCAAATGCTGAATATTGAACAACATGTCTTTGACGGGGGCGGTGTAGCTCATGGCGAGTCTCCAGAAGAATCACATACAAATTGGAGGAAAAAAAAGCACCCCGAGGGATGCTTTTTTCACCAGCACACTTTTAAAGTGCAGCCGTCAGTTCCGGCACGGCGACGAACAAATCAGCTTCAAGTCCGTAATCAGCCACGCTGAAAATCGGTGCCTCGGCGTCCTTGTTGATCGCCACGATGACCTTGCTGTCTTTCATGCCGGCCAAGTGCTGAATAGCGCCTGAAATACCGGCGGCGATATACAACTGCGGCGCGACGATCTTGCCGGTTTGGCCAACTTGCCAGTCGTTTGGCGCGTAGCCAGCGTCGACCGCAGCACGTGAAGCACCCAGCGCAGCACCGAGCTTGTCGGCCAGCGGCGTCATGACTTCGTCAAACTTCTCAGCACTGCCGAGCGCTCGGCCACCGCTGACGATGATCTTGGCGGCCGTCAGCTCAGGGCGGTCGCTCTTGGCGATTTCGCTGCCGATGAAGGTCGACTTGCCGCTGTCCGCCACGCCGGCCACCACCTCAACCGCGGCCGAGCCACCCGTGGCAGCAGCCGGGTCAAACCCGGTGGTGCGCACGGTGATGACTTTGACGGCATCCAAGCTTTGCACGGTCGCGATGGCGTTGCCAGCATAGATCGGACGCTCAAACGTGTCGGGGCTGTCGACCTTGGTGATGTCGGAAATTTGGCCGACGTCCAGGGTGGCAGCCACGCGCGGTGCCATGTTTTTGCCCGACGCAGTGGCCGGAAACAAGATGTGCGAATAAGCCGACGCCATGCCGACCACTTGCGCGGCCATGTTTTCAGCCAAGCCGTGTTCAAAGTGCGCGCCATCGACGTGAATGACTTTGCTCACGCCAGCGATCTGGCTGGCAGCTTGTGCGGCGGCCGCGGCATTGAAGCCAGCCACCAGCACATGCACGTCACCACCGCACTGAGCGGCGGCGGTCACGGTGTTGAGGGTGGCAGGCTTGATGCCTGCGTTGTTGTGTTCAGCAATCACCAGAGAAGTCATGTCAGATCACCTTCGCTTCGTTTTTGAGTTTGTCGACGAGTGCAGCCACATCGGCTACTTTGACGCCAGCACTGCGCTTGGGCGGCTCGCTGACTTTGAGGGTTTTGATGCGCGGCTTGACGTCAACACCCAGCTCTTCTGGCTTGAACGTGTCCATCTGCTTTTTCTTCGCCTTCATGATGTTTGGCAGCGTCACGTAGCGCGGCTCGTTCAGGCGCAAATCGGTGGTGATGATGGCTGGCAGCGTGAGCACCAAGGTTTCAGAACCGCCATCGACTTCACGGCTGACCGTGACTTTGCCATCGGCTATGTCGACTTTAGAGGCGAAGGTGGCCTGCGGCCAGCCCAATAAAGCGGCGAGCATCTGGCCGGTTTGGTTGCAGTCGTCGTCAATCGCTTGCTTGCCCAAAATCACCAACTGCGGCTGCTCTTTGTCGACCAAGGCTTTCAGCAGCTTGGCAACGGCCAACGGCTGCAACTCTTCGGTGGTGTCGACCAAAATGGCGCGGTCAGCACCAATGGCCATGGCGGTGCGCAGGGTTTCTTGACACTGCGTGACACCGCAACTGACGGCGATGACTTCGGTCACGGCGCCTTTTTCTTTCAGTCGGGTGGCTTCTTCAACCGCGATTTCGTCGAACGGGTTCATGCTCATCTTGACATTGGCGATGTCCACGCCCGTGCCGTCTGACTTGACGCGCACCTTGACGTTGTAATCCACCACGCGTTTGACGGGTACCAAAACCTTCATCGGAAATCTCCAGACATATTGAGTTGACGTTAACGTAAGCCAGTTATTCTATGCCGCCA
>CANFWI010000078.1 GCA_947450675.1 Comamonadaceae bacterium
GCCGGATCAATGCCGTCTGCCAATTGCTCACGCGCTTTGTCCCGCCGCAGACGGGCTTTGGCCAGTCCGACATCGGGATAGACACCGAGCGCCAGCGTCTTGCGCTTGTCGACAAACCGGTAATCCATTCGCCAATATTTACCCACTGCATTGACCAGCAGATACAAGGCGCGGCCATCTGTGTACTTATCCCCAGACGTTGCCCCAGTGTGTTTAACGTTCTTGATAAAGATGTTGGTCAGCGCCATTGGGTCTATTTTGACGGTATGTGGGTTTTCGGCCGTTCAGATACCGTCAAATCTACTGCTTTTTTGACGGTATGTCATGTTACCGCCTGAAATCCGATGAGACAAACAAAAACCCGCCATACCAATGAATATGCGGATTTTTAGGTGTTCTGACACGTAAAGAAAGGGGTGTCTGGTGCGGCTGGCGGGGATCGAACCCACGACCCTTGGCTTCGGAGGCCAATACTCTATCCACTGAGCTACAGCCGCAAAGCTGAATCGATTTTTGTCGTTCGCCACACAAGATTTGTGTGGCGCGGATTGATGCCTCACGACATCAGTGTTGGATTCTAACAGTCGCTCTGCGGACAACGAGAAGCGCTCAAGCTCGTGCAGAGCCGCCGGCTATAATCTGCGGTTGCCGGGCTTGACCCTGGTTGCCCCCCGACATCCCGTTTTTTTTTGAGGACGCCATGAGCGCACACGACAACAACACGGCTCACGAAGAAGAGCACACCGGTCCGGTCAAAACACCGAAGCAATTTTTGCTGATGGCTTTTTTCTCATTCGTGATTCCAATCTTTGCGATCATTGGCTTGGTCTACTACGTGACTTCGGCTAACAAGCCGGCCATGGGTGCCGGGAACATGGAAAAATCTGTCGCGCAACGGATCCAAAAAATTGGCAGCGTTGAAATTCGCGATGCCAACCGCCCGCTCAAAGCAGGTGCTGAAGTTTATGCAGCCCAGTGCGCTGCCTGTCACGCCATTGGCGCGGCTGGTTCGCCGAAGTTTGCTGACGTTGCAGCTTGGGCGCCGCGCATCAAGACGGGTTTTGAATCACTCTGGAACTCCGCGCTCAAAGGCAAGAACGCCATGGGCCCGCAAGGCGGTGGTGACTTCAGCGACATTGAGATCGGTCGCGCCGTTGTTTACATGACCGCTGCTGCGGGTGGAAAGTTTGCTGAACCAGCTGCACCGGCTGTCGCAGCACCTGCAGAACCAATGGCCGCTGCCAAGTAAGTTGCTCCCTTTCCCCAAAAAGCCGGTCAATGACCGGCTTTTTTTGTGTCCAGCTGAGGCGTCACATCAAGCAGTTTGTTGCGTGGCCAAATGCAGCCTCGCAGGGCTCCGGACATAGCCAAATCGCTTTGGCAAGTCCGCCGACATCACGTCTTCAGGAACCCACAATCCGCATTCCACGGCGTCGGCCGCATGCGTCATGTCTTGTGTGTGTACCAGCCCAAAACCAATACCCGTCTCTAGATAAAGCCGGCCATGCTGATCGAGCATGCAGCGCTGCACACGGGCCAACTCGCCGGTGTGCGAGGCGACGGAAAAATCGGCTGCGACACGACAAACCAAGGGTGTGGCTTCAAGTTCCACATAGACCCGCTGCGGACCGTTTTGAAAGAACCATTGCCCCTCAGCGTCAGCCTCGTAGTTGCGCTGAATAAAGTCAACCAGCTTTTCATGTTGCAACCGCGAGCCTTTGCTCAGTGCACTGCCGCCGGCAAATGGCCCAGCCGCCTGAGCTTGGTCATCCCGCATGTACCAGTTGCCTCGCGCATCCAGTCCCAACCAACCGAAGCAGTTGGGCACATTGGGCCATTTGGCAATGGCGGCTTTGACGATGTCATCCATGAATTTCTAAACTCCCTGCGCTGGATGGTAAATGCTGCGCCAGAAAATCGCAGACGGCCATCGGCATGGCGCGCACATGTGCGCGCGGCCAGCCTGCCGCTGCGTCGGCCGGAAAACCGACGTGGCCGCCCTGCTCCGGTTGCCACAAGGTGACGCTGGAACTGACGTCGCCCGCACCGGGCAAACTTGCAGCGGGTACAAAGGGATCATTGAGGGCGTTGAGCGCCAATGCCGGAACAGCAATGCGCTGCAGGTGCGGCTTGGCAGAAGCGCGCCGCCAATAATCGTCGGTGTCTTTGAAGCCATGCAGTGGCGCGGTGAAGATGTTGTCAAACGCGTGCAGGTCGCGTACGGCCAGCAAGGCTTCGCGGCTAAAGAGCTGCGGGTGCTGCGTCAACTTTCGCAAGGCCTTCGGCACCATCGTGCCAAGAAACATGCGCGTGTACGTCTGCCGGTTGAAGCCTTCGCCAATGGCCTTGCCGCTGGCCGTCAGATCCAGCGGAGAACATACCGAGGTGATGGCGCTGACCACATCAGTTGCCGTGTGTTCTAACTCGGCGGCCCAACGCATCAGGGCGTTGCCGCCTAGCGAGATACCAACGGCTAGCAGCGGCCCTGCATGCATCGCCTTGAAGCGTCGCAGCATCCAGTCGATCTCTGCAAAGTCACCGGAGTGGTAAGCGCGTGGTGCCAGATTTAACTCTCCTGAGCAGCCGCGAAAGTGCGGTACTGCATAGGCCCACCCGCGACTTCTGGCAACCTCCGCAAAGGCTTCGGCGTAGTGGCTGGATGACGAACCCTCAAGGCCGTGAAATACAACCAGCAGCGGCTGCGTTTTTGCATCGGTCTTGACATCTGGCCCATCGATCAGCCAATCAACATCGACAAAATCTTGATCGGGTGTGGTCCAGCGCTCGCGACGAAACAGCGGCTTTGCACCCAAGAAACGCAGACCGCGCAATGCGGCCCAGATGGTCTGTAGGTTGCCGCCGGGCAACCACCAAGGAGCGTGGTAGTCCATGCGTCAGTGCAGGACAGTCGGGCTGTCAGTTGGCGTCACCTCTTCTGAGGTTCCCGGGCTGGCGTGATGTGCGACCAATCGCCACCCTTGCGCGGTCTTGAGGTACACGTTGGTGGCGATAACGTAGGCTTGCGCCGGCCCGCTGGCCGTCAAGACTTCGACCCGTTCGAGCACGCTGTGGATGCTGACACCAAGGGTTTGAACGCGCCGCACATGCTCAATGTGCGCGCGTATCGTGCCGTGAGAAAACATCGCATCAAACCCGCCGCGAATTGCCAAGGCGCCGACCAATCGCGTGCCACCCGGGTGGACGCAGACGATGTCATCTTCATCGGCCCAACAGGCCATGAGCTTGTCGATATCGCCGAGTCGCATCGCCTCATAAAACGCGGCTTCCGTCTCGTCTGCATGGCCGTTGTGGGTCAGTGTTGGTTTGGCTTTTCGCATGAATGTGTTCTTTGGCGTGAGTGATCGACGCGTCTGCTGTATTAAGCCATGCCGCGAGCCAACGATGTAGCTCGGCAACAGGAATTCTTGCCGCCTGGCTGACAGCGCAACGGGGAAGTCGGCCGACTCACATCTGAGTTTGACATGCTAGTGTGAACCCTCGGCGTGTCTGGCGACGTACGTCTGTTTTTCTTGAAAGGCTCTGTGTATGACCTCGCGTTTTTTCAAGCTTTTTTGCACCGGCTGGGTGCTGGTGCTGCTCTCCGGCTGTGGCTACAACGAGTTCCAGCGTCTTGACGAGCAGACCAAGTCAGCTTGGTCTGAGGTGCTCAACCAATACCAGCGTCGTGCCGACTTGGTGCCGAACATTGTCGCCACCGTCAAGGGTGAGGCGGCATTTGAACAAAACACCCTGACGCAGGTGATCGAGGCCCGGGCCAGCGCGACGTCGATCAAAGTCACGCCTGAAACCCTCAACGACCCGGTCGCCTTTCAGCGGTTTCAGCAGGCTCAGTCTGGTTTGAGCTCGGCTCTGTCGCGGCTATTGTTGGTGTCTGAAAACTACCCTAACTTGAAGGCGAATCAAGCCTTCCAAGATTTACGCGTACAGCTTGAAGGCACAGAAAACCGCATTGCCGTGGCGCGCAACCGCTACATCCAGTCGGTTCAGCAATACAACGTGCTGACGCGCAGCTTCCCAAACAACCTCACCGCCATGGTCTTCAGCTACCAGGTGAAGCCCAGCTTGGCGGTTGAGAACGAGGCGCAAATTTCGCAGCCTCCGTCAGTTAATTTCGAGAAGAAATAAATTGCGCGTATTTCTGCTCAGCCTTTGCTTCCTGTTGCCGCCCAGCTTCGCCTCGGCACAAACTGGATTGCAGCCGATTCCGGCGCTGAGCGCTCGCGTGATCGACACCACCGCCACATTGGATGCCGCACAACGCCAAGCCCTTGACAACAAGCTGCAAACTTTTGAAAACGCCAAGGGCTCACAAATCGTCGTGCTGATGGTGCCGACGACTGCGCCAGAAGACATCGGTGGCTACACCCAGCGTGTCGGTGATCTTTGGAAAATCGGCCGAAAAGACATTGGCGATGGGCTGCTGATCGTCGTTGCCAAGAATGATCGCGCGGTGCGCATCGCTACCGCTAAAACGCTTGAAGGTGCGGTTCCTGATTTGGCGGCTAAGCAGATCATTGAGCGAGCCATCACACCGCGCTTTCGCGAGGGGGATTTTGCGGGCGGTCTGAATGCGGGCGTTGACATGCTCACCGCCTTGATCTCTGGCGAGAAGCTGCCGGAACCTTCCGCCGCTGACGCTCCGCATCCTCGCGATGCTGGTTTTCAATGGCTTGACTTTGCGGTGTTGCTTTTTGTGGCGGTGCCGTTTGCGGCCCGATTGCTGGGCTCTGTCATCGGCCGCAAGCTCGGCTCACTGGTAACCGGTGCGGGTGTTGGCTTGCTGGCTTGGCTTCTCACTGCCAGCCTCGTCGTGGCCGTTTTAACGGGCATGGCTGGGTTTGTTTTTGCCTTGGCCAGCTTGCTGACCTCTGGCGGCCGGAGTACTGGCTTTGGCTCTGGTCTTGGCGGCTTTGGCCGCGGCGGCTCATCGGACGGATACGGTGACTCAGGTGAATCAGGTGGCTTGGGTGGCGGTGGTTTCGGCAGTGGTGGCGGCGGTAATTTTGGCGGCGGCGGCGCCTCTGGAAAATGGTAGGGCGTTGAACATGGCGGCCCATTTCAAGACTTTTCTCAAACACCTCTGGCTCGACGCTGCTGACACAGCTCGTTTGGTGCCGCCTGCCGTGCTGGGCCGGCTGGCCAGTCTTGTGGCGGCCAGTGAACAACGCCACAGCGGTCAAATTCGCATCTGCATTGAAGCGTCTCTGCCGCTGAGTTATCTGTGGCGCGTTGGCTCTGAACGCAGCCTGCAACAGGTGATCCGTGAACGCGCCCTGATGATGTTTGGCAAGCTCGGCGTCTGGGACACCGCGCACAACAATGGCGTGCTGATTTATGTTTTGCTGGCAGAACACGCGATCGAGATCGTGGCCGATCGCGGATTGGCCACGCACATCAGCAGCACACAGTGGTCGGCGCTGGTGGCGCACCTGCGTGACGCTTTTCGGGTCAAGTCTTACGAAGTCGGCTTGACTCGCGTATTGGATGAAGTGTCTTCCGAACTGGAGCGCATCTTTCCAACGTCCACTGCCGACAGACTACCCGACGGCGACAAGCAACCGAACGAGTTACCCGACACGCCAGCATTGTTCTGAAGCGTTGAGGCATAAAAAAACCGACCTTCAGAGCGAAGGTCGGTTTTTTGCGAACACTTGGCACACTGGGCAAGCTGCCCAGCCGTCCAATGATTAACGCTTCTGGCGGAATTTACGCAGTGCAGCAATCTGAGCGACCATGACAGTCAGCTCTGATTGCGCGCGGGCCAGATCTATATCGCTCTTGGCATTTTTCAGCGCCTCTTCAGCCGCTTTTTTCGCTTCTGTGGCCTTGGCCTCGTCGAGGTCTTTGCCGCGAATCGCCGTGTCGCTGAGCACAGTGATACGGTTGGGCTGAACTTCGAGGATGCCGCCCGCGACGAACACGAACTCTTCCGAGCCGTCTGCCTTTTCAATGCGCACAGCACCGGGGCGAATGCGCGTGATCAGCGGCGTGTGACGGGGATAAATCCCCAGTTCGCCGGCCTCTCCGGGCAAGGCCACGAAACGGGCCTCGCCAGAAAAGATCAACTCTTCTGCGCTGACAACATCGACTTGGATGGTATTCATAGCAACCGTCCGTTAGATTTTCTTGGCTTTTTCGAAAGCTTCGTCAATCGTGCCGACCATGTAAAAAGCCTGCTCTGGCAAGTGATCGCACTCGCCAGCCACAATCATTTTGAAGCCACGGATGGTTTCTGCCAAGCTGACATATTTACCAGGTGCGCCAGTGAAGACTTCAGCAACGTGGAAAGGCTGTGACAAGAAGCGCTGGATTTTCCGAGCGCGAGCCACGGCCAGTTTGTCTTCCGGTGCCAACTCGTCCATGCCCAGAATCGCGATGATGTCGCGCAATTCTTTGTAGCGCTGCAAGGTGCCCTGAACAGCGCGAGCCGTGGCGTAGTGGTCTTCACCCACCACGTTCGGGTCCAGCTGACGGCTGGTGGAGTCCAGTGGATCGACAGCTGGGTAGATGCCCAGCGAAGCGATGTCACGTGACAGCACAACCGTGGAGTCCAAGTGAGCGAACGTCGTTGCAGGCGATGGATCGGTCAAGTCATCGGCAGGGACGTAAACGGCCTGGATCGATGTGATGGAACCCACTTTGGTCGAGGTGATACGTTCTTGCAAACGGCCCATCTCTTCAGCCAGTGTAGGCTGGTAGCCCACAGCGGAAGGCATACGACCCAGCAGCGCGGAGACTTCAGTGCCGGCCAGTGTGTAGCGGTAAATGTTGTCCACGAAGAACAACACGTCGCGGCCTTCGTCACGGAACGACTCAGCAATGGTCAGACCGGTCAAGGCAACGCGCAAACGGTTTCCTGGGGGCTCGTTCATCTGACCGTAAACCATGGCCACTTTAGAGTCTTCGAGCTTCTCAAGATTCACCACGCCGGAGTCAGCCATCTCGTGATAGAAGTCATTGCCTTCGCGGGTACGCTCACCAACACCAGCAAACACGGACAGACCCGAGTGAGCTTTAGCGATGTTGTTGATCAACTCCATCATGTTGACGGTCTTGCCGACGCCAGCGCCGCCGAACAAACCGACCTTGCCGCCTTTGGCGAACGGGCACACCAAGTCAATCACCTTGATGCCAGTTTCGAGCAACTCTTGCGATGGCGAGAGTTCGTCATACGCAGGGGCTTTGCGGTGAATCGGTGCCGTCAGGGTTTGGTCAACTGGACCACGCTCGTCGATGGGCGCGCCAAGCACGTCCATGATGCGTCCCAGTGTGGCTTTGCCCACAGGAACGGTGATTTGCGCACCGGTGTTGTAGACCATGTTGCCGCGGCGCAGGCCGTCTGACGTACCGAGCGCAATGGTGCGCACAATGCCGTCGCCGAGTTGCTGCTGCACTTCGAGGGTCAGGGTCGAACCTTCCATCTTGAGTGCGTCATAAATGCGCGGCATTTGGTCGCGCGGGAACTCGACGTCCACCACAGCGCCAATACACTGAACAATCTTGCCTTGAGCTTGAGCCATGATTGAATCCTCTTTCGTTCTTTAAATTCTGAAACGCTGCGTGGCCATGGGCCTAGACAGCTGCGGCGCCGGCAACGATTTCCGAAAGTTCTTTCGTGATCGCCGCTTGACGCGTCTTGTTGTAAATCAGCTTGAGTTCGCCAATCACGCTGCCAGCGTTATCGGTCGCAGCCTTCATGGCCACCATGCGAGCTGATTGCTCGGACGCCATGTTCTCCGCCACGGCCTGGTACACCAGCGCTTCGACATAACGAACCAGCAGATCGTCAATGACGCTCTGCGCATCGGGCTCGTACAGATAGTCCCAACCATGCTCGGACTTTTCCACCGTCAAGGTGGCCAACGGCAGCAACTGCTCAACCACTGGCTCTTGGCGCATGGTGTTGATGAACTTGGTGTAGCAAAGATACACCGCGTTGACCTCGCCTTTGCTGTATGCGTCGAGCAGCACTTTGACCGGTCCGATGAGCTTTTCCAGATGCGCCTTGTCACCCAGCTGTGTCGCATGCGACACCACCTGAGCACCCACACGGTTCAGAAAACCCAGACCTTTGTTGCCAATGGCCACAGCTTGCGCCGTTTGACCAGCCACTTGGGCGTCCTTCAGCTTGCCGGTGACGGCCCGCAACACGTTGGTGTTCATGCCGCCGCACAGACCCTTGTCGGTGGTGACGACGATGAAGCCGACGACCTTGGACTCGTTGGTCTGCATGAAAGCATGCGTGTAATCAGGATGTGCCTGACTCAGGTTCGCCGCGATGTTACGAACTTTGTCGCTGTACGGACGTGCTGCACGCATGCGCTCCTGCGCCTTGCGCATCTTGGAAGCGGCCACCATCTCCATGGCCTTGGTGATCTTCCGGGTGTTCTCAACCGACTTGATCTTGCCGCGTATTTCCTTGCCTGCTGCCATATGTGTTCCTAAATGTTTTTGAAA
>CANFWI010000079.1 GCA_947450675.1 Comamonadaceae bacterium
TCCAAAGAAGAGTGGAAAGGCATGGCCGAGACCAACAAAATTCTGGCCCAAGGCGAAGGCTTCGGCAGCCCTGCCGTGCCGGTTGATGGCTTTTGTGTGCGCATCGGCGCCATGCGCTGCCACAGCCAGGCATTGACCTTCAAGCTGAAAAAAAATGTGCCTGTGGCCGATATTGAAGCCATGATCGCCGCCGACAACGAGTGGGTTCAATTGGTGCCCAACACCCGTGAAGCCAGCATCCGCGACCTGACCCCGGTGGCTGTCACCGGCACCATGCGGATTCCGGTCGGCCGCATCCGCAAATTGGCCATGGGCGATGACTACGTCGGCGCCTTCACCGTCGGTGACCAGCTTTTGTGGGGTGCTGCCGAGCCGTTGCGCCGCATGCTGCGCATTCTGTTGGAAGCATAAAGATGCCACGCCGCAGCGCCACGACCAAGACAAAGCCAAGCTGGGCTGCCAGCAGCCAAGTCGGCTCGATCGCGTTGCTGGTGCTGCTGATTTTTTCCGGTCTGGCCAGCTTTGACGCGCACGCGCTCGCCTTGGGTCGGCTCAATGTCTTGTCATCGATCGGTGAACCCCTGCGGGCTGAAGTCGAAATAACCGACGTGACGCCGGCTGACTCCAACAGCTTACGACCTTCGCTGGCATCTGCTGAGGCTTACAAGGCCATGGGGCTGGACTACAACCCCGACCTGAACAGCATTCAGTTCAATGTTGAGCAAACGTCAGACGGCCGCACCATTCTGCAGCTCAACAACAGCCGACCGGTGACTGCGGCGTTTGTCGACATCGTGCTGGAAGTCAGCTGGGCCTCCGGGAAAATAACACGCGACTTCACTCTTTTATTGACACCGCCGAAAGCCGCAAGCCCTGCAGCGCCTGTGGCCCCGGTGCTACCCATGACCGCAGCGCCTGCAGCCCCGGCAGCGGCTGAAACTTCGGCGAGCCCAACGCGGTCTGACGACGCTGTGCAGCCCGCCGCCAAACGTGTCAAAGTGGTCAACGGTGACACAGCCGGCCAACTGGCACTGCAAAACCTGTCTGTCGATGTCTCACTCGACCAGATGCTGCTGGCCCTGTTGCGCAGCAACCCGGATGCCTTTGTGGCCGGCAACGTGAACCGGCTCAAAGCCGGTGCGGTGCTGACCCTGCCGACAGCCGGCGATGCCAGCAGCGTGCCACGTGCCGAAGCGCGCCAAACGATCGTCACCCAAAGCCGTGACTTCAACGCTTTTCGCCAACAACTCGCCAGCAATGCGCGCCCCGCCCAAGTCGCCGCGTCAGGCCGCGAAGCCACGGGCAAAGTGCAGAGCGCGGCGGCAGAAAAAACAGCCACGGCCGCCGACAAACTCACCCTGTCCAAGGGCGCATTAACTGGCAAAGGAACGCCTGCGGGCACGGTCAATGCCGAAGAAAAAATCGCGCAAGAGCGCCAAGCCAAAGACGCGGCTGACCGCTTGGCAGAGTTGTCAAAAAACATCAGCGACTTGAACAAACTGGGTGCCGCTCCAGCGTCACCAGCCGCAAGCGAATCCGTGCCAGCCAGTCAGCCAGACCCGGCACTGGCCTTAGCTGCGCCACCGGCAATCGCCGCAGCAGCTGCACAAGACAACGTCGATCCGGCTGGTCTGATCGAACGACTGTCAAAAAACCCCGCTGTACTGCCAGTCACCGCCGGGTTCTTAGGCTTGTTATTGGCGTGGGGCTTTTTTCGCTCACGGCGAAACTCAGCGGACAAAAATGACAGCTTTCGAGCGGCCATGCGGGAGGTGGACAGTTCAGAAAACGAACCCGCTGAATCGATGGAACCCACGATCGGGCCAGACTCACCTGAGACCGCTCAGCCTGCAGCCACGGAGCCAGCAGACCCGACAGCACGCCGGGAGCCGCTAGAAGACGACCCACTGACCGTCGCCCAAAACGAGCTGGTCCTCGGCCACGAGGCTGAAGCCGAAGCCCTGCTGCGTAGCGCTCTCAAGCGCACGCCGCAACGACTGGCGCTGCACGTTGAACTGATGGACATTTACATCCACCGCGAGGATGCCGACAGTTTTGAGAGTTTGGCGATTGAAGCCTTGAACATCACCGGCGGCCAAGGCGCCAACTGGGAACGGATTTGCAAAAAAGGCAAGGCCCTCGACCCGACCAATCCGCTGTATCAATCTGCCGCGACAAGCCCCGCAGTCACGCCACCTTTTTCCAAGCTGGACTTTGACCTTGAACTCGGCACCGACGCCCCTGCCAAGGCCGAGCCGACTTCGGCAAAAGTTACGCCCAAAGGCCAGTCGCGGACAACATCTTGAGAGTCGCGTTAGGCATCAGCTACAACGGCAGCGCTTATCAAGGCTGGCAGAGCCAACTCTCCGGCAACACCATCCAGGATCAGCTCGAAAGCGCCTTGGCCAAGTTCACCACGCAACCGCTGCGGGTGATGTGTGCCGGCCGTACCGACGCTGGTGTTCATGGGCTGATGCAGGTGGCGCATTTCGACACTCCGCTGGAGCGCGACATGGCCTCTTGGGTGCGCGGCACCAACGCATTTTTGCCTCGCGACATCGCCGTGCAGTGGGCTCAGCAGATGCCGGATGGTCAAGATGGTTTTCACTCGCGCGCCTCGGCCATTGCCCGCCGCTATGCCTACGTGCTGCTCGAATCCCCGGTGCGGCCGAGCGTTGAAGCCGGCCGGGTCGGCTGGGTCTACCGGTCCATGGACAGCGTTGCGGTCGAGCGTGCCGCCGCCTACTTGCTGGGCGAGCATGACTTTTCTTCTTTCCGGGCGGCCCAATGCCAAGCTAAAAGCCCGGTCAAAACCATCACGAGCATCAAAGTGTCGCGGCGCGGCCCTTATTGGCGCTTCGAGTTTGAGGCCAACGCCTTTTTGCACCACATGATCCGCAACATCATGGGGTGCCTGGTCAGCGTTGGCCAAGGCGGCCACAGCCCCGAATGGATTCTGGAAGTGTTGGCTGCGCGCAGCCGCGATGCCGCCGCACCGACTTTCTCGCCGGACGGTCTGTACTTTTTGGGCCCGGTGTATGAAGACCATTTCGGCTTGCCGAGCAGCGCGCCCGCCTATGATTGGCTGCCATGAACCAGCGAACCCGAATCAAGATTTGCGGCCTGACGCGTGAAGAGGACGTCGATGCCGCCGTTGCCGCCGGTGCCGATGCGGTCGGCTTTGTGCTGTACGAGCCCAGCGCCCGCTATGTCAGTGCCGCACGCGCGGCTGAGTTGGCGGCGCGGCTGCCGGCCTATGTCACGCCCGTGCTGTTGTTCGTCAATGCAAGCGCCGCACAAGTGGCGGCAGCCTGCGCGCTGCTGCCCACCGCCTTGCTGCAGTTCCACGGCGACGAAAGCCCGGCCGACT
Organism: Comamonadaceae bacterium; assembly: GCA_947450675.1. Classification (GTDB taxonomy): domain Bacteria; phylum Pseudomonadota; class Gammaproteobacteria; order Burkholderiales; family Burkholderiaceae_C; genus Polaromonas. Next base: position 3,371 of record CANFWI010000079.1, read on the forward strand.
GCCTGCGCCACGGCCGACCGTTTGTGCGCGCCGCCCGCATCCCGCTGGATGCCCCGGAAAACGGCGATGACAGCTTTAATCTCGTAAAATACGTACACGATTTCAACGCAGCCCAAGCCATATTGCTCGACGCCCATGTCGACGGTTTTGGTGGTGGCGGAAAAACATTCAAGTGGTCACTGCTTCCTCCAAACGTCAACGCTCACCTCGTTTTGTCTGGTGGATTGACGCCTGCAAATGTGACCGATGGCATTTTGCAAGTCAGGCCACGCTGCAAAACGCTGGCCGTTGATGTGAGCTCCGGCGTTGAGATGTCCAAGGGCATCAAAAGCGCCGAGAAGATCAAGCAATTCGTTGCAGCCGTGCGTGCTGCTGACGAGCAAACCTAAAACCTGGTGGGACAGACCCAACGACATGAGCGCAGCGAATGAGTTGCTCTGTCCCCAACTGATTAAAAGACCATGTACCCCTACCAACAACCTGATGCCAGCGGGCATTTCGGCATCTACGGCGGCAGCTTTGTCTCTGAGACGCTGACCCACGCGATCAATGAGCTGAAAGCGGCTTACGCACGCTACCAGCACGACCCGGCCTTTTTGGCCGAGTTTCACTACGAGCTGAAGCATTTTGTCGGTCGCCCGTCGCCGATTTACCATGCGGCCCGCATGAGCCGTGAACAAGGTGGCGCGCAGATTTACCTCAAGCGCGAAGACCTGAACCACACCGGCGCGCACAAGATCAACAACACCATCGGCCAAGCCATGCTGGCGCGGCGCATGGGCAAGCCCCGCATCATTGCTGAAACCGGTGCCGGCCAACACGGCGTGGCCACCGCCACCATTTGCGCCCGCTACGGCCTCGAATGCGTGGTCTACATGGGCAGCGAAGACATCAAACGGCAAAGCCCCAACGTCTACCGCATGAAGCTGCTCGGTGCCACCGTGGTGCCGGTTGAGTCTGGCAGCAAGACGCTGAAAGACGCGCTCAACGAAGCCATGCGCGACTGGGTCGCCAACGTTGACAACACTTTTTACATCATCGGCACCGTGGCTGGCCCGCACCCTTACCCGATGATGGTGCGCGACTTTCAGAGCGTCATCGGTGAAGAGTGCTTGACGCAAATGCCCGAGATGACCGGCGGCAAACAACCCGACGCGGTGCTCGCCTGCGTCGGCGGTGGCAGCAATGCCATGGGTATTTTTCACCCCTACATCGGCCACGAAAACACCCGTTTGATCGGCGTTGAAGCCGCAGGCGAAGGTATCGACAGCGGCAAGCATTCGGCCTCTTTGCAGCGCGGTACACCTGGCGTATTGCACGGCAACCGCACCTACGTGCTGCAAAACGAAGACGGCCAAGTGACCGAAACGCACAGCATCAGCGCCGGCCTGGATTACCCGGGCGTTGGCCCTGAGCACGCCTTTTTGAAAGACATTGGCCGCGCTGAATACGTCGGCATCACCGACGTTGAGGCGCTGTCGGCGTTTCACTACCTGTGCCGCACCGAAGGCATCATCCCAGCGTTGGAGTCCAGCCACGCCGTGGCCTACGCCATGAAACTGGCCAAGACCATGCGCGCCGACCAGTCGATTTTGGTCAACCTCTCAGGCCGCGGCGACAAAGACATCGGCACGGTCGCCGATTTGTCGAACGCCAGCTTTTACTGCCGACCCTCCTGTCAGGGCCAAGGCATCAAAGGCGGCCCGGCCGGTGAACAAGTGATCGGTTTCAAGTCATGAGCCGCATTCAAGTCGTCATGAGCGCCCTGCTGGCGCACAAGCGCAAAGCCCTGATTCCTTACGTCACAGCCGGTTTCCCCTTCGCTGACATCACGCCCTCGCTGATGCACGGCATGGTGGCCGGCGGTGCGGATGTGATCGAGCTCGGCGTGCCGTTTTCAGACCCCAGCGCCGATGGTCCGGTGATCCAGAAAGCCGGCGACCGCGCCTTGGCTTTTGGCGTGGGCCTGGTTCAGGTGCTGGCCATGGTGCGCGAATTCCGCTTGCAAGACAACACCACCCCAGTCGTGCTGATGGGCTATGCCAATCCGATCGAGGCCTACAACCACAAGCACGGTGCCAACAGCTTTGTGCGCGACGCAGCCGAGGCTGGCGTCGACGGCATGTTGATCGTCGACTACCCGCCCGAAGAATGTGTCGACTTCGCCGCCCAGCTGCGCAGCCACAACATGGACCTGATCTTTTTGTTGGCCCCAACCAGCACACCCGAACGCATGGCGCAGGTCGCCAAGGTGGCCAGCGGTTATGTCTATTACGTTTCGCTGAAAGGCGTGACGGGTTCCGGGGCTTTGGACTTGGGTGCCGTGGAAGCCATGTTGCCGCGCATTCGCGAACACGTCAGCGTGCCGGTCGGTGTGGGTTTCGGCATCCGTGACGCCGCCACCGCCAAGGCCATCAGCCGCGTGGCTGATGCCGTGGTGATCGGCAGCAAGATCATCCAGCTCATTGACAAGGAGCCGCGTGAGCAAGTGGTGCCGGTGGTGCAGGCCTTCTTGAGCGAGATCCGCAGCGCGCTGGACGCATAATCCGGGTCAACCCCATGCATTAAGGAGCTCCCATGAGCTGGCTAGAAAAACTACTTCCCCCGAAAATCACGCCGACTGACCCGACCGAGCGCCGCAGCGTCCCCGAAGGGCTGTGGATCAAATGCCCGAGTTGCGAGACCGTGCTGTACAAGAACGACCTCGAAAAGAACCAGAACGTCTGCCCACAGTGCAGCCACCATCACCGCATGGGCGCGCGCGCACGGCTTGACGCCTTTCTCGACGCCGAAGGCCGTTACGAGCTCGGCCAAGAAGTGCTGCCGGTCGATGCCCTGAAATTCAAGGACAGCCGCAAGTACCCAGAACGCCTGAAAGAAGCGCTAGAAAACACCGGCGAAACCGATGCGCTGATCGTCATGGGTGGGGCGGTTCACAGCGTTCCCGTGGTGGTCGCCTGCTTTGAATTTGACTTCATGGGCGGCAGCATGGGCAGTGTGGTGGGCGAGCGCTTTGTGCGCGGCGTGCATGCCGCCATTGAGCAAAAAGTGCCGTTCATCTGCTTCACCGCCACCGGTGGCGCGCGCATGCAAGAAGGCTTGCTGAGCCTGATGCAGATGGCCAAAACCAATGCATCGCTGACGCGTCTGGCCAAAAAAGGCCTGCCTTACATCAGCGTGCTGACCGACCCGACCATGGGCGGCGTCAGTGCCGGTTTCGCCTTTTTAGGCGACGTGGTGATTGCCGAACCGAAAGCCTTGATCGGCTTTGCCGGTCCCCGCGTGATCGAATCCACCGTGCGGGTGACGCTGCCCGCCGGTTTTCAGCGTGCCGAGTTCTTGCAGACCAAAGGTGCTGTCGACTTTATTTGCGACCGCCGCGAGTTGCGTAAAACAGTCGCCAACACGCTGGCCATGCTGCAAAAGCAACCAGCCGATGCCGTCGACTGACGCGCTGCCTTTGACACCATTGACAGCGCTACCGCTGTTTCCGCTGGGCACAGTGCTGCATCCGGGCGGTTTCTTGCCGCTGCAAATATTCGAGGTGCGCTACCTCGACATGATCGGCAAATGCCACAAAAACAGCACCCCGTTTGGCGTGGTATCGCTCACCGCAGGCACTGAAGTTCGGCGCTTGAATGCAGAGCCTTCGGGCGACGCCTTTGCCAACGAAGCCTTCCAAAGCATCGGCACCTTGGCCACCATCACTGACTTTGCGGTGCCGCAACCGGGCTTGATGGTGGTCCGCTGCACCGGTACGCAACGCTTCAAAATCAGCCGCAGTGAAAAGCTCAAGCACGGCCTGTGGGTGGCAGACGCCACGTTGCTGGCCGACGACCTTTTCGTGCAAATTCCCGATGACCTGCTGCCAGCCGCTGATGCGCTGAAAAAGCTGATCCTCACCCTGCAAGAACGCGACGTGCCGGCAGAGCAAATGCCCATCCTCACGCCCTACAAGTTCGATGACTGCGGCTGGGTCGCCAACCGCTGGTGCGAATTGCTGCCGATCCCGACCGCGCTCAAGCAACAATTCATGGAACTCGACAACCCGCTGCTGCGGCTCGAGTTGGTCAATGACATCTTGGACCGCAGCGACATCTCCTTCTAAAATCAGAGACTCGCCTCTTTTCTCCTGAACCCCTCTCTCTTTCGGTTGCCCTATGTCTACACCCACCGTCCTGCCCTCCGTTGCCCCTGCCGCGACAGCACCTGCGCTTGCGCCCGACGACAACCAGTTGATGGCCGAGCGCCGTGAAAAGTTAAAACATCTACGCGCTGCCGGCGTGGCGTTCCCCAATGACGTCAAACCCGAACACCGGGCCGAAGCCCTGTTTGCGCAGTACGACAACCAGACCAAAGAAGAGCTCGAACCGCAGGCCATCCGCGTCAGCGTGGCCGGCCGCATGATGCTCAAGCGCGTCATGGGCAAGGCCAGTTTCGCCACTCTGCAAGATGCCTCCTTCGGCCCGTCGCACGGTCGCATTCAGGTCTACATCAACAACGAAGGCGTCGGCGAAGAACTGCACAGCGCTTTCAAACACTGGGATTTGGGCGACATCGTGGCCGCAGAAGGCACGCTGTTCAAAACCAAAACAGGCGAGTTGTCGATTCATGCCACCGGCCTCAAGCTGGTGACCAAAAGTCTGCGCCCGCTGCCCGACAAGTTTCACGGCGTGGCAGACCAAGAAGTCAAGTACCGCCAGCGCTATGTCGACCTCATCACCGACGAAGCCGCTCGCAAGCGCTTCGTGGCCCGCAGCAAAGCCGTCAGCAGCATGCGCGAGTTCATGGTGGCCAACGAGTTTTTGGAAGTCGAAACGCCGATGCTGCACCCAATTCCGGGCGGCGCCAATGCCAAGCCGTTCAAGACGCACCACAACGCGCTAGACCAAGAAATGTTCTTGCGCATCGCGCCCGAGCTGTACCTGAAGCGACTCATCGTCGGTGGTTTTGAGCGCGTGTTTGAGATCAACCGCAGCTACCGCAACGAAGGCATCAGCGTTCGGCACAACCCCGAATTCACCATGATGGAGTTCTACGCCGCTTGGTGGAACTACAACGACCTGATGGCCTTCA
>CANFWI010000080.1 GCA_947450675.1 Comamonadaceae bacterium
CAGCAAACCTTTGACGTGGAATGCGAAATTGTTGAACACGGCCGTGCTGAACGCGGCATCGGTGGTTCGCGGCGCGCGGGTGAACAAGCCGCCGCCGCAGCCATGCTGGCTTTTGTCAAGACCCTTGGCTCTTAACCGCTGAACTCGATAGACCTCGCTAAACCTTGCTGCCTGAAGGCGGCTGAAGATGGACTCACATGACTGACGGCAAAAAAGCCCCCCCCCCGACCGAACTGCCAACGCAGTCGCCTGACGCGCTTGAAGCCATGCTGACCCAAGCCATGTCGACACGCGCCAGCAACGCACCGGCAGTGCCCACAGTTGGTCAGCGCTGCGGCCTGATTGCGATTGTTGGCAAGCCGAACGTCGGCAAATCTACTTTGCTGAATGCGCTGGTGGGTCAAAAAATCAGCATCACCTCGCGCAAGGCACAAACCACGCGGCACCGCATCACCGGCATGCGCACGGTAGGGCCGACGCAGTATGTGTTTGTTGACACGCCGGGTTTTCAAACCCGCCACAGCAATGCCTTGAACCGGTCTTTGAACCGCACTGTGGTGGGCGCTGTCAATGACGTTGATTTGATCGTTTTCGTGGTCGAAGCAGGGCAGTTCAATCAGGCAGATGCCAAGGTTTTGTCTTTGTTGCCAGCCAACACGCCCGCCATTTTGCTGGCGAATAAGTTTGACCTGATCCATCGGCGCGCTGAAATTGCACCGTGGCTCAAGGAGATGCAGGAGCGCCACAACTTCGCTGAGTTCGTGCCAATGTCGGCCAACAACGCGCGTGACGTTGAGCGCCTGTTTGGCATTTGCGACAAGTACCTGCCCGAGCAGCCGTGGATGTACGGCGCCGAAGAGCTGACCGACCGCAGCGACCGTTTCATGGCGGCAGAAATCATCCGCGAAAAACTCTTTCGTTTGACCGGTGACGAGTTGCCCTACACCTCGACCGTCATCATCGACAAGTACGAAGAAGAAGGCAATCTGCGCCGCGTCGCCGCCACCATCGTGGTTGAGCGCGACGGCCACAAGGGCATGATCATTGGTGAGAAGGGCGAAAAGCTCAAGCGCATAGGCACCGAAGCCCGGCATGAGCTTGAGACCTTGACCGGCGGCAAAGTCTTTCTGGAGATCTGGGTCAAAGTCCGTTCCGGCTGGGCTGATGACGACGCTCGCGTTAAAACATTCGGCTATGAGTAGAAATAGAGCCCCCACGCTTGTCACTGCGTGCACTGCGCTGCCCCCCGAGGGGGCGCATTTTTCCTTGGGGCGGCCCTGTGGAAAAAATTATCTTCATTTCTCGTAGAACCAAAACGTGGCGACCAAACGGATTGCTGATGAACCGGCCTACGTGCTGCATCGCTATGACTGGAGCGAGTCGAGTCTAATCCTAGATGTCTTCACGCGGCAGCATGGCCGCGTGGCGTTGGTGGCGCGTGGTGCTAAAAAGCCGAGTTCGAGTTTTAGGCCGGTGCTGCTGCCGCTGCAGTTGCTGCATTTGGCGTTTGGTGGCGATGCCGAAATCCGCAACCTCAAGAGTGCCGAATGGCAGGGCGGTCACGTCATGCCGACGGGTGATGGCTTGCTGTCTGGCTACTACCTCAACGAATTGCTGATGCGCTTGCTGGCCCGCGATGACCCGCATCCGGCCCTGTTTGACGCCTATGCCGCCACGGTGCAGCTGTTGGCCAGCCAGAACGTTGATACCTTGCAAGTGGCCTTGCGTGCCTTTGAGTTGCGCCTGCTGCGCGACATCGGTTTGTTGCCTACGTTAGATACTGAGACGGCCACCTTGCAAGCGCTTGAGCTTGAAACGCGCTACGTGCTGGTGGCAGAATCTGGTCTGCGCGAGGCCCATGACGACGACCGGGCGAGTTTGTCAGGCGCCGAATGGCTGGGCTTGCAGGAGGCACTGGAAAGTCACTCCACCTTCTCCGACACAGTGCAGGCTTGCGTCAACAGTGTTTCGGAGCTCAAGACGCAGCTGCGCGCCTTGCTGCACTACCATTGTGGCGTGAAGGTGCTCAAAACCCGCCAAATGATGATCGACCTTCAAGCCCTGTAGCGTCACACTTTCAAATCTGACTTATGTCTATCCAAAAAGAGCTTCCTTTGCCGTTGTCCGCACCGTCGCTGCCAGATTTGGCTGCGGCAGTGGCCGGTGACGAACCGCTGAAGGTGGTCGCCGCCGACGCCACGCTGCCCGCCGCCGAACTCGCCGCTATTTTGGGGCAGACCACCGGCCGCACTGTCTTGTCGGTCAATGTCAACAAAGTCGCGCTGCTGCGCAACACCCGGCAACTAGGTATTCCGAGCGTCTTGCGCGCTGCGCATCTGTGCCTGATGGCGGGTGCCCGCGGCATCACCGTGCATCCGCGGCCTGACGAGCGCCACATTAAACGCCACGACGTTTACGAGTTGTCCGCCATGATGATTGCCGACTGGCCGGGCCGAGAGTTCAACATCGAAGGCAACCCGTTTCACAACCTGATGGAATTTGTGCGCGAGTTGCGGCCAGACCAATGCACCTTTGTGCCCGACAGCGAAGACCAGTCGACCAGCGACCACGGCTGGTCTTTCCCGGCCGACGCTGAGCGCCTGCGGCCGCTCATAGCAGAAGCCCATGCGCTGGGCGTGCGCGTCAGTTTGTTCATGGACCCGCTGCCCGAGGCGATGGCGGCCGTCAAAGCGGTCGGTGCTGATCGCGTTGAGTTCTACACCGAAACCTATGCGCGGGCTTGGCCCGGTTTGCACAAAAACGAAGCCTTGCGACCCTTTGTCGAGTCTGCCCAAGCGGCTGCGTTGTGCGGCCTGGGCATCAACGCCGGCCACGACTTGAACCGCGACAACCTGACCGAATTTTTGCGTGAAGTGCCGGGCGTGCTGGAAGTCTCCATTGGCCACGCCTTGATTGCCGACGCGCTGGAGCTGGGCTACACCGCCACCGTCAAAGACTATCTGCGCTGCATCGACGCCGCCTTCACCCCAGCCCGCGACGAATGATCTACGGTATTGGCACCGATATCTGTGATGTTAGGCGCATCCGCACCAGCCTAGAGCGCCACGGTGACCGCTTTGCGCTGAAGATCTTGAGCGAGGCTGAGTTTGCCACGTGGCAGCAACGCAGTGCGCGCTGGCCTGAGCGCGGCATGCGTTACTTGGCGACCCGCTTTTCGGCCAAAGAGGCCTTCAGCAAGGCGGTCGGCATGGGCATGCGCATGCCGATGACGTGGCGGCATTGTGAGATCGCCAAGGCCCCTAGTGGCAAGCCCGAAATTGTCTTGCATGGCGCGCTGAAAGTCTGGTTCGAGGCACAACGCTTGACCGCGCACGTGACCGTGACCGACGAGACCGACTACGCGGTGAGCTTTGTGGTGGTCGAGCAGGCAGACAAGCCTGGCAACACCGGGGCGCCACCTTTCGCTGGCTAAATTTTTAGACACATCCCATCATCGAACCTTCATTCAAGAAAAATTCACTATGACCTCACACAACTCTGGCCAGCACGCGCCACTCATCATCGACATTGCAGGTCTCACGTTGACCAAAACTGATCGCCAGCGGCTCAAGCATCCGCTGACCGGCGGCGTTATTTTGTTCGCCCGCAACTGGGAAAACCGTCAGCAACTCAGCGCCCTGTGCGCCGAGATGAAGAAGGTGCGCCGTGACTTGTTGATCTGCGTCGACCATGAAGGCGGCCGTGTGCAGCGCTTCAAGACCGATGGCTTCACGCACCTGCCGCCCATGCGCGCTTTGGGCGAGATGTGGCTCAAAGACGGCAAAGACACAGAAGGCGCAGGCGCCATGGCCGCTACCAATGCAGCCACGGCTTGTGGCTACGTGCTGGGTGCCGAACTGCGTGCTTGCGGCGTTGACTTCAGCTTCACGCCCGTGCTCGACTTGGACCACGGCGAAAGCGGTGTGATTGGCGACCGTGCTTTCAGCCGCGACCCGCGCATCGTCGCCTTGCTCGCCAAGAGCCTGATGCATGGTTTGTTGCAGTCCGGCATGGCCAACTGCGGCAAACACTTCCCTGGACACGGCTTCGTCAAAGCCGACTCGCACACCGACATTCCGGTCGACCGCCGCAGCCTCAAAGCCATTCTGGCCGACGACGCTGCGCCTTACGACTGGCTCAACACCACGCTCACCAGCGTCATGCCGGCACATGTGATTTACCCCAAGGTCGACTCGCGTCCAGCCGGGTTCTCAGAGAAGTGGTTGGGCTTTATTTTGCGTGGCCAGCTCGGTTTTGGCGGTGCGGTCTTCAGTGACGACCTGAGCATGGCCGGTGCGCGTTTGATTGACGGCAAACAGGTGAGCTACACCGAGGCCTCCGTGGCCGCACTGAACGCCGGCTGCGACATGGTGCTGCTCTGCAACCAAAGCCTAGACGGCGGCGCAGCGGTCGACGAATTGCTCGACGGCATGACGCAGGCTCAACTCAAAGGCACTTGGGAGCCGTTAGAGTCCAGCGAAGAGCGCCGCTTGGCCTTGCTGCCGACCAAGCCCGCCGTGGCGTGGGACGACTTGATGCTGGAGCCTGCTTATATGCATGCGTTGGGTTTGGTGCCTTGAGGCAGTTGTTCGTGCGGGGCATGCGCCCAATTGCCACACCCCAAGAAAGATTTACCGCTGCCCACGGTGCGCAGTATTTTTAAGCAAGCAGGCCTGTGAGGCTTTTTGAAGGGGGTTGATATGCTTTATCCGGTTTACGTGCACGTGGGCGATAGCAAGCACGCCCATGGCGTGACGTTTCCTGACTTCGCGGGCTGCTTTGCGGCGGCTGATGAGTGGGCCGACTTGCCTGATGCAATTCAGGAGGCTGTGCAGGCGCATTTTTACGGCGAGCCCGAGGCTGTGCCGGCGCCCACTGCTTTAGAGGTGTTGGCTGCTGACCCGCAATACAGTGGTGGCGTTTGGCTGCTGGCTGACGTGGACGTGACCCGTATTGACACTCGGCCCGTGCGCCTGAATGTGAGCCTGCCTTCTAACTTAGTCCAGCAGATCGACAGCTGGGCCAGCGCGCACCACATGACGCGATCGGGCTTTTTAGCCAAGGCGGCGCAAGAGGCGATGCGGGCTTGACTAATCTTGAGACCAAGTCAATTTATGCATGCGTCGTACAGGGAAGGCAGGGAGGTTTTATCAATTCAATCGTCACGGATGACGCAGGTTTAAACCAAATCGCTGGATGGATAGATCAGGCCGATTCAAGCTCTCGCGGGGAAATCTCTTTCGCGATTTTTGAGCCCACCTTTTTTTCAGCGATCTTGAAGTCGTAGGTCGCCTGCATGTTGAGCCAACCTTGCGCGTCTTCTGGCTGCCCACCAAAGTAGCGAGTCAGGCGCAGAGCGGTGTCTGCCGACACGCCACGGCGCTCAAGCACGATGTCATTCACACGCGACGCAGGGACATGAAGCGCCTTCGCCAGTGCGTTCGCGCTCATGCCGAGTGGCTTCAAGTAGTCTTCGCGCAGCACTTCCCCGGGGTGTACCGGCCGCATTCCGTTTTTAATCATAGGTCGCTCCATTGCGTTAAAAGTCTGGCTGTCTGGCTCAGTGCGGGTCTTCAATCAGCACGTCATAAGGACCGGCATCGCCCCACCTGAAGCTCAGGCGCCACTGCAAGTTGATGCGTACATGCCATGTGTCATCGTAGAACTTCAAGTCATTGCCGGGAGGCAGCTTCATGAAGTTGAGCGTCGGTGCGTTGTCGAGTTGCGTCAGCTTGCGCGCTGCGGCTGAAGCAATGGCCGCGATGGTGAAGTTTGTCGGGCCGATCAGCCACGTACCGGTCAAACCCATCCCTGCAGCGATGGTGAGCGCAGCGCAAAGACCTGACTACCGTGGCCACAAGCCAAAAAACCCCAGCGCGTCCTTCACCTTACCCAGGCCTGCCCACAACAGCACCGGCAGGCACAGCAAAGCCGCCACGGCGGCGCATTGAAAAAAGAACGCACTGGCAGCCGCGTCCAGAGCGGGCAGCGCCGGAGTGGCAGCAGCCAGCACCAAGCAAACTGCGACCGCACGCCACAAGAATTTGAAAAAGTCCATGCATTCCACTGTATTACAAAAGAGGGTCGTGGCCACTGACATGAAAATTCGACTGGCCGTAGAGGGCACTGGCGTTGCCCAAGACCAGCTCAACCGCTTAGAGGCCCGCCTCGGCGCCCTCAACGGCATCTTGGTCAGAACAGCCCACTACGTTGCCGCCATGGGTTTCCCCTCGCTAGCGGAGATAGGCTGTCAGGGGGGTAGCTCACAAAGTCGCCCAACGCCCGAGCAAATCTACATGTTCGAGCGGCCCATCACTTTTCACCACGGCGACGGCAGCAGCAGCGCGGGCCGAGTTGACTGCTACCGTCTAGGTCACTTTGTGCTCGAATCAATCCAGCTTCCCCGCCGCACTTACTAAAGCAGTCTCATCCCAGTTCCGCCATAGCTCGTCAATCACAGTCCGCAACTTACCCGAGGAAATGCACCGTGTTGTGCGTGTCCGGGCCGCGTTGTCGGGTCATGATTTCCTGAGGTTTTAAGAATCATGAGAAGTAACGGAAGTAGTGAAAAACTAGATCAGATTAGTGATTGGATCAAACATGAACAGGATTACCCTAGAGCCCGGGAAGCGAGGCGGTCGGCTATGCATACGTGGTTTGCGGATCACGGTCTATGACGTGTTGTCTATGTTGTCCAGCGGCATGACGCAGCAGGACGTATTGGCGGACTTTCCGGAGTTGGAGCCAGAGGACGTGCTGGCGGTGCTGGCTTTCGCGGCGGATCACGAACACAGGGTTTATTCCCTGGCAGTTCAATGAAGCTGCTTTTAGATCATCAACCGATGAACGAAGAAGCTTTGCTAAATCGTCAACAGGCCTGTGTGGAGATTTTTGAGATTTGAGTCTGTTTGCCGCAGCCTCAACGCCCCGACCAATCCAATTTCCCCACCTCATCCAGGTGCGTGAGGTACACCCGCAGGTCGAACTCGTACTGGTGGTATTGCGGTTCCATGTAGGTGCACAGCTTGTAGAAAGCTTTGTCGTGTTCGCGTTCTTTGATGTGGGCGAGTTCGTGCACCGCGATCATTTTCAGGAACTCGGCGGGCCCTTCTTTGAACAGGGCGGCGACGCGGATTTCGCGTTTGGACTTGAGCTTGTTGCCCTGCACGCGCGAGATGGTGGTGTGGGTACCGAGCGCATGCGCGATGACTTGCAGTTTGTTGTCAAAGATCACCCGCGACAGCGGATCTGAGTTGCGCAAAAAGCGGTTTTTCAGATCCATCACGTAGTCGTACAGCGCTTTGTCGGTGCGTACGCTGTGGGCTTCAGGGTATTTTTTGAGCAGCACGGCACCAAGCTGACCTTCGGTGAGCAGCGCTTGCACTTGGTCGCGCAAGTTGTCGGGGTAGCCGAGCAGGTATTTCAACGACAGCCCTGCCGTCCCGACGGTGCTCAATTTTCGCGGCGCAGTGCCGGGAACAAAATGACGTCGCGGATGCTGGCGCTGTCTGTCAGCAACATCATCAGACGGTCAATGCCGATGCCGCAGCCGCCGGTCGGTGGCATGCCGTATTCGAGCGCACGCACAAAGTCGGCGTCGTAAAACATGGCTTCGTCGTCGCCGGAGTCCTTGGCGTTGACCTGCGCATGAAAGCGCGCGGCTTGTTCTTGGGCGTCGTTGAGTTCGCTGAAGCCGTTGCCGAACTCGCGGCCGGTGATGTACAGCTCAAAGCGTTCGGTCACTTCAGGGCGTGCATCGTTGGCACGCGCCAAGGGCGAAATTTCGGTCGGATGTTCCATGATGAAGGTCGGCTGCCAGAGCTTGTCTTCAACCGTTTCTTCAAAGTACAAGACCTGCAAGCTGGCCAATGAGCGTGTCGACAGGCGGTCTTTTTGCTCGGTGCAACCGAGCTTTTTGACGGCGCTGGTGAGCCAGGCCGCGTCGTCCACGTTGCTGCCCGCATCGGTGTGTTTCAGGATGGCTTCGCGAATCGTCAGCCGTTCAAAAGGCTGACTCAAATCGACGGCTTTGCCGCCGTAGCTCAACTGCAAAGTGCCGCAGGATTTTTGCGCGGCGTCACGGATCAGCGCTTCGGTGAAGGCCATCAGGTCGTTGTAGTTCCACCAAGCGGCGTAGAACTCCATCATGGTGAATTCGGGGTTGTGCCGAACGCTGATGCCTTCG
>CANFWI010000081.1 GCA_947450675.1 Comamonadaceae bacterium
CGAGCCTCAAAAGAGTCAGTCATGTTTTTTCTCACTAATCACCTGCCCGCAACGCTTTTGGCGAAGGAACAGGAAACTCCACCCCTGCGATGCAGAAGGCTTCGTTCATGGTTAATAAAACATCAACCATCAAACGAATATACGGATCAGGCGCTGAGATGGCCCGAAGCGACGACTCTAAAAGTAAGAGTCAAAAAGTGTGAGGTAGATGTACAAATGCAGAGCACTCTGTGCAACTGCAAGCCACTGATTATGGCACGCTTTCAGGGTTTGTACCAGTCCCGCGTAAATACAGGGTCTTGACGCGTTCCTGCGGCATGCTGGCCAAGCTTATTTCAAAAAGTGTTCACGGTAATGTTCGAGCTCGTCAATCGACTCGTGCACGTCGGCCAGCGCCGTGTGGCTTTGGCGCTTTTTGAAGGCGCTGTAGACCTCCGGACGCCAGCGCTTGGCCAACTCTTTGAAGGTGCTGACATCGACGTTGCGGTAATGCAAAAACGCTTCTAACTTGGGCATGTACTTGACCAGAAAGCGCCGGTCTTGGCTGATGGTGTTGCCACACAAAGGCGAGGTGCCCTTGGGCAGGTATTTGGCCAAGAAGGCCAGCACCTGCTTTTCGGCTTCTTCTTCAGTGACGGTGCTGGCTTTGACCTTGTCGATCAAGCCGCTGCGGCCGTGCGTGCCCTTGTTCCAGTTGTCCATTTGCCCGAGCAACTCGTCGCTCTGATGAATCACCAGCACCGGGCCTTCAATGCGCGGCACCAGTTGCGGGCCGGTGACGATCACAGCAATTTCAATCAGACGCTCTTTCTCGGGGTCGAGGCCGGTCATTTCGCAATCAATCCAAACCAAGTTCTGGTCTGACTTTTTCAGGGTGTGTTCAGTGTCAAGCATGCGGTGATTCTCGCCGATGCCCTAAACTTCGAAAGATGACTGATTACTCGCTTGTATTTACCCTCGTTTTTTCAGCGGTGCTGGTGCTGGGTCTGCTGGTGAAGTTTTACCTGAGTTCGCGGCAAATCCGCCATGTCGCACGTCACCGCGATGCCGTGCCATCCGCCTTTGCTGCGACGATCTCTTTGACGGCGCACCAGAAGGCCGCCGACTACACCATCACCAAAGCCCGCTTCGGCCTGTTGGAGTTGGCCTTTGGCACGGCGGTGCTGCTCGGTTGGACACTGCTGGGCGGCCTCGATGCATTGAACCAATGGTTGGCCGGTACGCGCCTTGCTGAATGGAGTCCGCTGGCGCAACAACTGGCACTGGTGGCAGGCTTTGGCCTCATCAGCGGTGCGCTGGATTTACCCTTCACGCTGTACAGCACCTTCAAAATCGAAGAGCGTTTTGGCTTCAACAAAATGACTCTCAAGTTGTGGCTCGCTGACTTGCTGAAATCGACCGTGGTCGGCATCGTGGTGGGCTTGCCGATCTTGGCGCTCATTCTTTGGTTGATGGGCAGCGCCGGCAGCCTGTGGTGGCTGTGGGCCTGGGCCGTCTGGATGGGTTTTAACCTGTTGATTTTGGTGCTCTACCCGACCGTGATCGCGCCACTCTTCAACAAGTTCAAGCCGCTGGAAGACGAGAGCTTGAAAGCCCGCGTGACGGCGCTCATGCAGCGCTGCGGTTTTGCCGCCAAAGGCCTGTTTGTGATGGATGGCAGCAAGCGCTCAGCCCATGCCAACGCCTACTTCACCGGCTTCGGTGCTGCCAAGCGCGTGGTCTTTTACGACACCTTGCTGAAGCAGCTCAGCCCGGCTGAAGTTGACGCCGTGCTGGCCCATGAGTTGGGGCATTTCAAGCACAAGCACATCATCAAACGCATCGTCATGTTGTTCGCTCTGAGCTTGGCCGGTTTTGCGTTGCTGGGCTGGCTCTCTACGCAAATTTGGTTTTACACCGCGCTGGGTGTGCTGCCCAATATGAGCGCGCCCAACGATGCGCTGGCGCTGCTGCTGTTCATGTTGGTCGTGCCCTTGTTCAGCTTTTTCATCTCGCCGCTGTTTGCCCAACTTTCCCGCCAACATGAGTTTGAAGCCGATGCCTACGCGGCCCGTCAGACCGATGGCCGCGACCTGTCGAGCGCCCTGCTCAAGCTGTATCAGGACAATGCCAGCACGCTCACGCCGGACCCTGTCTTTGTGAAGTTTTACTACTCACATCCGCCTGCGTCCGAGCGCTTGGCGCGCATGAGCGCCATCCAACCCAGTCCCACCGGAGCAACCGCTTGAGCCAGCCTGTGGTACCCCGACGCGCCCTCAGCGCCACTGAGATCGTCAGCCAGCTGAGCAAGCTCAATGGCGAGCTAGCATTGGGCTGGCGCCTGATCGATGGCGCTTTGGAGAAAAGCTTTCGCTTCAAAGACTTTCACCACAGCATCGGCTTTGTCAACGCCGTGGCGTTCATCGCCAACGCCGAAAATCACCATCCTGATTTAGCCGTCAGTTTCAGCCAATGCACGGTGCGTTTCAGCACGCACGATGTGAACGGCATTTCTGCCAGTGACTTTCTCTGCGCGTCCAAGGTTGACGCGCTGCTGGTTTGAAACATTCAGGCAAACCTTCAGGCCATGCACGGCCCGCCGTCTCGGGCACTGAAGCCGGTTTGGTGGTGGCCGGGTTTGGGCGTCACGTGCTGGTTGAAAAAGACAACGGCGAACGCGTCATCTGCCATCCACGCGGCAAAAAAAACCAGGCACTGGTGGGCGACCGCGTCCGCTGGCTGCCCTCAGAAGACGAAGGCACGATTGAAAAAGTCGAGCCCCGCGACAACCTGTTTTACCGGCAGGATGAAATGCGCACCAAGTCCTTCGCCGCCAATCTCGATCAGGTGCTGATCCTGATGGCGGCCGAGCCTGAGTTCTCTGAAAATCAGCTGACGCGCGCGCTGATTGCAGCGGAAGCCGCCGGCATTCGCCCGATCATTGCCCTGAACAAAAGCGACTTGACAGAACCCTTTGGGCGCGCTTGGACCAAGCTGGCACCGTATCGCGCCATGGGCTACCAAATGCTGTCGCTGGCGATCAAGCCCAAGGCCGCTGACGACGAAACGCAAACGCCGGTGCAGTCATTGATGCCGCTGATGCAAGGCAAAAAGACCTTGGTGCTGGGTCCTTCGGGTGCCGGCAAAAGCAGCTTGACCAATCTGTTGATTCCGCACGCCCAAGTGTTGACGGCCGAAATCTCACAGGCGCTGAACTCTGGCAAACACACGACCACCAGCACCACGTTGTACTGGATTGATGCGGACAGAACGACGGCGCTGATTGACTCGCCCGGTTTTCAAGAATTTGGACTGCACCACATCGAGCCCATGCATCTGGCCGCTTACATGCCCGACATCAAAGCGCATGCACAGAGTTGCAAGTTCTACAACTGCACGCATCTGCATGAGCCAGGTTGCGGCGTCATCAATGAACTGACAAGCACCGACAAACCCAGCAGCATCAGTGCCAGCCGTTACCGGCTGTATGGCGACTTGTTCGCGGAGTTGTCTGAGACGCGCTACTGAAAGCGATTGACGACTGAAGTCAGCCCAGCAAACGTGCCAAGGTCAACAGCGCCAGCAGCACCATCCACAGCACGACGCAACGCCAGACCAGCCCAACGACGCTGCGCAAATGTGCCAGCTCAGGCTCTCGCCCTGGCGTCGCTTGGGTGGCCACTGGCTCGCCACTGTCTTCACCGGCAGTGAACGATTTAACCGCGGCTCGCAAGGGGTCTCCGCCCAGCCGTACATTCACAGCACCCGCTGTCGCGGCCAACACCACGCCATCATTGCGATTTTCAGAAGCGGCCATTGAGCCGGCTGAAAAGCCTTGGGTGTAATTGCGCCAGCTGTCGATGGCATCTTCAAAGCTGCCCACCACCGCAAAGGCGATGGCGGTTAAACGCGCCGGCACAAAATCAATCACGCCCCATGCCATTTTGGCTGCTTGCTGCAATGCAGGGCTCGCGCCCTCCTCTGCCAAACGCTGCTTGTCAGCCCAATAGCGCGATACAAATTCGCTCATCCGGTACAGCACGGCCCCGGCTGGGCCAAGACCAAACGCCGCCAACACGGAAAACCAACTGAGCACACCAAACACATGGCGATGCGCCGCCAAAACCGAATGCTCGATCACGTGACGGACGATTTCGCTGCGCGGCAAATCAGTGGCGTCGACCTGTTGCCAATCGGCCAGCAGTTCGCGGGCGGTGTCTTCATCACCCACCTCAAGAGCGTCACGGATGGCCGTGAAATGGTGGCTGAACTGGCGAAAGCCCAGCGTCATGTAAAGCACCAGCACGCTCCAGGCAAAAGCCAGCAAGCCGTGGACGCTCCACAGCAACCAATGGATGGCAAAGGCCAGCAAGGTCGGGCCCAGAACAGTGGCCGACCAAGCCAGCCAGCCATGTGGCGTGCGGCCAGCATCTAAGTTGCGGCTAGACCATCGGGCCCAGGTGCGCAAACCCGTGTGGAAGGCGTTGTCCCGGGCGAGTGGCCGGGCCTGCTCAAGCAGCAGGGCAAACAAGACGGCAAAAAAGCTCATGTCAAATCATAACGGCCAAGCCGCCACAAACCAGCCACTCAAGCGGCCAAAAAACGATAAAAATTACGCAGCATGGCGGCGGTCGCCCCCCAGATATAACGCTCCGTTGGCAAATCAGTCGCTTCACTGGTGTAGGGCATCGAGAGCCATTCGCGCTGTGCGCCCTCGAACTCAAAGACATGCCGACGGTGATTGGCCGGGCTCATCAAAAAGCGCAACGGCACCTCAAAAACATCAGCCACCTCAGCCGGATTTGGCCGCAACTGGAAACCCGGCTTGATCAGCGCCACCACCGGTGTGACGATGAAGGCGGAGCCCGTGACATAGTGGGGCAACGTGCCCAGCACTTCCACATGAGCGCCTGGCAAGCCGATTTCTTCATCCGCCTCGCGCAGCGCGGTATGCACAGCATCCGCATCAGAATCATCTGTGCGACCGCCCGGAAAAGCGATTTGACCGGAATGCGTCGACAGGTTTTTGCCCCGCTCCGTCAGCAGCAGCATCAGCTCATCGCGCATGACCAAGGGGATCAATACCGCAGCCAAAGCTGGCACGCGGTCGCTGAATTTTTTCTCGGTGTTGCGCTCAGGCGTCCACACCGGGGGTTGTAAAAACCGCTGTCGCAAAGCCGCCGGCGTGAGTTGCTGCACCGGCACATCGGCCAGATGCGTGTCCACGCTCAGCACCGGAACAGTTCGCGGATCAAAAATCGGCAAGGGGCGAGTGATCGTCATCGTGAATCGCTTTCAAACGAGCCCATGAAAAAAGCCGCTCCGAGGAGCGGCTTTTCAAAGGACTCAGGTCCGGGTACCTTGAGCGGCTACTGTTAAGCAGCGGCGACTGGAGCCACCACTTTACGGGCGCCCAGCTTTTCCTTGATACGTGCAGACTTACCGCTGCGGCTACGCAGGTAGTACAGCTTGGCACGACGCACATCACCACGGCGCTTGACTTCGATCTTGGCAATCAGCGGGCTGTAGAGCTGGAAAGTCCGCTCGACGCCTTCGCCGTTGGAAATCTTGCGCACGATGAAGCTGGAGTTCAGGCCGCGATTGCGCTTGGCAATCACAACGCCTTCAAACGCCTGCAGACGCTTGCGGGTTCCCTCAACCACGTTCACGCTCACGATGACGGTGTCACCAGGGGCATAAACAGGAATGGTTTTGTTCAAACGAGCAATTTCTTCTTGCTCAAGGATTGCGATCAGATTCATAAAAATTCCATCAGACTTTTTCGTTCATACACGCGCTACGCTAAAGACCGCAAATCCAGAGAATGATGAAACGTGTCATCACGTGGTTGCAGTGGCCGCCAGAGGACTGAAAAGCCCACGATTATAGCCAATTACGTTTTGGGCGAAATGTCTGCAGCCTTGGCGGCCAGAAAAGCCTCATCGCGCGGCGTCAGTCGACCCTTGGCACGGGCAGCCTCCAACAGCTCCGGGCGACGTGCCAACGTCAGGGCAAGGCGTTGTTCGCGCCGCCAGCGCTCAATCTCGGCATGGTGGCCCGACAACATCTCTGCCGGCACCGAGATACCGCGCCAATTTTCAGGCCGGGTGTAGGCCGGGCAATCGAGCAAACCGTCGAGTGCCGGGTTGAAACTGTCCAGCTGATGACTGCCTTCGTCATTCAAAACGCCGGGCTGCAATCGGGTCACCGCGTCGATCAAGGCCATCGCCGCGATCTCACCGCCAGACAAGACAAAGTCACCCAAACTGATTTGAACATCCACATGCGCATCAATGAAGCGCTGGTCCACGCCTTCATAGCGACCGCAGAGCAACACAGCGCCGGCAGATGTCGCCCAGCCTTCCACCACGCTGTGCTTGAGGGGCTGACCAATCGGTGAAAACAACACAACGGGAACATGCGCACCTTCAGTCACTGCGCGTTCGGCCCGGATGGCGTCTAGGCACAGCGTCAGCGGCTCCGCCATCATGACCATGCCAGGACCGCCGCCAAACGGACGGTCGTCGACACGGCGGTAGCTGCCTTCAGAGAAATCACGGGGGTTCCAGAGCCGCACCTGAACTTGCCCGGATTCGTAGGCACGGCGCGTCACGCCTGTGCTCAAAAAAGGCGCAAACAGCTCAGGGAAAAGGGTGATGACGTCAAAACGCATGCAGGTGTTTCAACTGCTGGCTGACCTCAGTAGTCGGGTTGCCAGTCCACAGTGATGCGCTTGCCAGGGATGTCCACGCCGTCGACATAGGCCGCGACGAAGGGAATCATGCGCTCGGCTGGGGCTTCAGTGCCGTCTTCAGCGACGGCTTGGTATTCCACACACAGCACCGAATGCGGGCCAGTGGTCATGAGGTCGCGCACCGCGCCCAGGCTGACGCCTTCGCGGTTCACGACATCGAGGCCGATCAAATCGACCCAGTAATATTCATCTTTGGAGGCGCTTGGAAAGCTGCTGCGCGGCAAGAAAATACGCGCACCACGCAAAGCTTCAGCGAGATTTCGGTCATCGATACCGGCGATCTTGGCGACCACGGTATTGGAATGTACCTTGCACTCGTCCAGTGTGATGGAGACGGTGCCGGAAAAAACTGAAAAGCCGGGGCGGAACTTGGCTTCAGGCGCTTGCAAGAGCCAATCTTTGGCTGCAAACAAGGCCTCGGGCTCGGCGCTGTGCGGAAGCACTTTGACCCAGCCCTTCACGCCCCAAGCGTCAAGAACACGGCCAACCTCAATCGCATCATCAGGCAGGACGGCTGGCTTCAGGCCGGGAAGGCTTTCAGTGGCCATGCTGCTGACTCTGTCTCATGCGTTGACCGAGGTGCCTGTTCAGGCAGCCTTGGCGGCGCCCTGCTTGACCAAACGCTCGACTGTGTCGGAGGCTTGTGCACCAACGCTCAGCCAATGGGTCAGACGGTCTTGTTCAATGCGCAAAGCTTCTTCGCCGCCACGGGCGAGTGGGTTGTAAAAACCAATACGCTCGATGAAGCGACCATCGCGGCGAACCCGTTTGTCAGCCACAACGATGTTAAAGAAAGGACGATGCTTGGAACCGCCGCGTGAGAGTCGGATGACGACCATGATTTATCCTTCGGGTGGTGGAGCAACAAAATCGTCACCCCAACATGTACTTGCAGCGCTTGAGACACACGACATGGCCACCCGGCCAGCGAATTGCTGCAAAGCCGCAGA
>CANFWI010000082.1 GCA_947450675.1 Comamonadaceae bacterium
CGTCGGTAAGCCGCGTAGTACAGCGTCGGAATCACCACCAGCGTGAGCACGGTCGAGACAAAAATGCCAAAGATCAGCGAGATCGCCAAGCCGTTGAAGATCGGGTCGTCCAGAATGAAGAAGGCCCCCAGCATGGCCGCACCGCCGGTCAACATGATGGGCTGCGCCCGCGTGATGGCCGAGTGAACAATGGCCTCTTTGAAGGGCACGCCTTCACGCACTTGCAGGTTGATGAAGTCGACCAGCAAGATCGAATTGCGCACGATGATGCCGGCCAGCGCGATCATGCCGATCATGCTGGTCGCGGTGTATTGCGCACCCATCAGCGCATGGCCGGGCATCACGCCGATGATGGTCAGCGGGATCGGCGCCATGATGATCAACGGGGTCAGGTAAGAGGCGAATTGCGCCACCACCAAGAGATAAATCAAGACCAGGCCGACGGCGTAAGCAGCGCCCATGTCGCGGAAGGTTTCGTAAGTGATCTGCCATTCGCCGTCCCACTTGATGGCGTAGCCGCGCCAAGCGTCGGTCGGCTGGTGAATGAAATATTCGTTCAGCTGGCCGCCGTCTGGCGTTTTGATGTTGGCGATTTCTGAGCGCATCTTGAACATGCCGTACAAGGGGCTGTCGACTTTGCCCGCCATGTCGGCTGTGACGAAGTTCACCGGCAGCAAGTCTTTGTGGATGATGGGTTGCTCGCGTTCGGTGTCGCTGATGGTGACCAACTCACGAATCGGCACCAGCTTGCCTGACGCGCCGCGCACGCTCAGTTGCAGCAAAGCATTCAAGTCGCCATGTCGCTCAGCGGGCAATTGCAGCGTGACGGCGGTCGGGTATTTGCTGCCATCGTGCAGGTAGGTGGCGGCCTCGCCAGCCAAGCCAGCGCGCAGCGTGTTGACGATGTCTTGCTGCGACACGCCCAAGGTGGCGGCTTTGCGCCGGTCGACCAACAACAGCTTGCGCGGTGCGCTGGCGATGCTGCTGTCGTCGACGTCGACCACGTTGTCGGTCTTTTCAAATATAGCGCGCACGGCCTTGGCCACTTGGCGGCGACCTTCTGCGTCGGGCCCATAAATCTCCGCCACGATGGGTGAGATCACGGGCGGGCCGGGCGGCACTTCGACCACTTTGACGTTGGCGCCAAAACGCAGCCCAATCTTTTGCAACTCAGGGCGGACCCGGGTGGCTATGGCGTGGCTTTTGTCTGTGCGGTGGGCTTTGTCCACCAAGTTGACTTGAATGTCACCGACCTCACCACCGGCGCGCAGATAGTACTGGCGCACCAAGCCGTTGAAGTTGATGGGTGCTGCGGTGCCTGCGTAGGCTTGGTAGTGAGTGACTTCAGGCGCTGTGGCCAAGTACGCGCCCAGCTCGCGCAGCACGCCGGCGGTTTGCTCCAGCGGCGTGCCCGCAGGCATGTCGACAACCACTTGAAATTCAGACTTGTTGTCGAAGGGCAGCATCTTCAGCAGCACCAGTCCGGTGGCCGGCAACACCAGCGACAAGGCGATCAGCCCACCGATCCCGAGGCCCAGCAACTTACGGTTGCGTGCGCCGCGTTGGCTGTCCAGTAGCGGTTTGAAGACGCGCTCAAAGAGCGGGCCTATTTTGGCGGCCAAGCCGGTCGGTGCAGCATGGCTGTCATCGGCGTGGCTGGCTTTCATCCACAGCCGCGCCAGCCACGGCGTGACGATGAAGGCAATCGCCAGCGACAGCAACATGCCCATGCTGGCGTTGATCGGGATCGGGCTCATGTACGGGCCCATCAGGCCGCTGACAAAAGCCATCGGCAGCAAGGCGGCGATGACGGTGAAGGTGGCCAAAATCGTCGGGCTACCCACCTCGTCAACCGCGCCGGGAATGATCTCGATCAGCGTTTTTCCGGGGAACAGCTTTTGGTGCCGGTGGATGTTCTCAACCACCACGATGGCGTCGTCGACCAAAATGCCGATCGAGAAAATCAAGGCAAACAGCGACACGCGGTTCAGCGTGAAGCCCCAGGCCCATGAGGCAAACAGCGTCACGGTCAAGGTCAACATCACGGCCGCGCCGACGATGGCGGCTTCCCGTCGGCCCAGCGCGATGAAGACCAGCGCCACCACCGCTCCCGTGGCGAACAGCAGTTTTTGGATGAGTTTTTGAGCTTTGTCGTTGGCTGTTGTGCCGTAGTTACGGGTTTCAACCACTTCCACGTCGTCAGGGATCACGCTGCCGTGCAGCTGTGCCACGCGGTTGACAACGCCGTTGGCCACGTCGATGGCGTTTTGGCCGGGCTTCTTGGTGATGGCCAGCGTCACGGCCGGAAACTCGCCGCCACCGTTGGCACCGCTGCCCAGACCGTTGCCGTGCCAGACGTAGCGACTGGCTGGCAGCGGACCGTCTTTGACGTCTGCGACGTCTTTCAGAAACACGGGTTTGGCATCGCGCACGCCGACCATCAGCTCAGCCACTTCGCTGGCGTGCGACAAGTAGGGGCCGGCTTCGATGCTGATGCTTTTGTTGCTGCTGAGCAGCTCGCCCACCGGCAGGCCCAAGTTGGCGGACTGCAAGGCGGCGCGCAAGTCATTCACCGTGACGCCGGTGCCAGCCATGCGCTGCGGGTCAATCTGCACCAGCACGGCGCGGTTTGGGCCGCCCAGCGTTTGCACGTCGCGGGTGCCGGGCACGCGCTTGATATCGGCCTCAATGCTGTGCGCCACGCGCTCCAGTTCATAAGCGCTGGTCTCAGGGCTCTTGCCATGCAGCGTGAGCGTGACGATGGGCACATCGTCAATGCCCTTGGGCTTGATGAGCGGCTCCATCACGCCCAGGCCTTTGGGCAGCCAGTCGGTGTTGGTGCGCAAGGTGTCGTGCAGGCGCACCAGCGCTTCGGTGTTTGGCACGCCGACCTTGAACTGCACTGTCAGCACGGCCACGCCGGGCCGCGAGACAGACATCACGTGCTCAACACCGGCCATCTTGGACAGCACTTGCTCGCCCGGTGTGGCCACCATTTGTTCCACATCGCGCACGGATGCCCCCGGAAACGGGATCAGCACATTGGCCATGGTGACGTCGATTTGCGGCTCCTCCTCGCGCGGCGTCACCAGCACGGCAAAGCCGCCCAGCAGCAGCGCCATCACCGCCAGCAGCGGGGTGATGGGCGCGCTTTGAAAGAGGGCGGCGATGCGGCCCGAGATGCCCAGCGCCTTGGTGCCTTGTTTCGCGTTGTTCATGTGGTGTGACCTCAGAGCGCGTTGATGGTTTTAGGATCAGCCGCGACTTGTTCGCCCTTGCGCACGCCGCTCAGCACCTCCACCAACTCACCCGCAGCGCGGCCTAAGCGCACTTGGCGCAGCCGTGGCTGGCCTTGCGCGTCCAGCACGTAGACGCCCGTCATCTCGGCGCGTCGCAAAATGGCCGTGTTGGGCAAATACAGCCGTTCAGCATCTGCCTGCGCGCTGCTGCCCGTGGTTGGCAGCCAGACGCGGGCGAACATGCCGGGCGCTAAACCTGTCGAACCCGTCAATCCCGTTGAGTCGGCGGTGTTGCCAGCCGGCAAGATCAAGCGAATCTGCGCCGTGTGCGTGGCTGCGTCAATCGTTGGCAGCAGCTGCGTTTGGGTCGGTGTGCGCGGGCCGGTCTGGCCAGCCAAGCCGGGGATGTCGTAGCGAACGGATTTGAGTTTGTCGCTCAAGCCGGCCAGCATCGATTGCGGCACCGAGGCCACCACGCGCAGTGCCGACGGGTCATGCAACACCAGCAGCGGGCGGCCAGGCATGGCCATGTCGCCGACGGTCGCGGGGACCTCGCTGACGATGCCGTCGTAAGGCGCGCTGAGAACAAAAAAGCCGGACTGCGCCTCGGCCACGCGGGTTTGCGCTTGCAGCGCCTTGACCTGTGCCTGCGCCGCCAGCCATTGGGCTTGTGTGCGCTCCAGTGCGGCTTGGCTGATGTACTGCTTGGCGAGCAATTGCTTTTGGCGCTCTAGTTCTTTGCTGGCGACGTTGAGAACGGCTTGGGCCGCGTCAACTTGGGCGGCACTGCCAGCGACGTTTTGCTGGGCGGCGCGTGCGTCGATTCGCACCAAGGCTTGACCCGAACGGACACGGTCACCGGCTTGCACCAACAGCGAGACGATGGCGCCGGGAACCTGCGCCGACAAGGTGGTTTGGCGCACGGCTTCAACCACGCCGTCCAAGCTGGACTCGTTGGCCGAAGCTCCCGTGCCTTGCACGGCGACCGTTGCGATCTTGGCTGCTGTGGCGACCTGGGTCGCTGTTTTGTCGGCAGCCATGGCCGTTATTGGAATGGCTGCTGACAACACGCCCCATGTGGCGAAGGCTTGGAGAGCGGCAAAAGTGGCTGAATTGAGTCGTGACATGCGGAAGTCCTCGGCTGGATGAATTTGCTTACTTGCTTATTTAGTTGATTAGCTAATTAAGCAATGATACAATAAATTTTTTCGATGCAAGCTTCATTTGTAGCGTTCGCATCGTCAAGTCAATTCAAAAGGAGAGTTTTGCGATGGATCAAATGCCTGACGAATCCCTGCGGGAAGTCGCGTCCTATTTCCAAGTGCTGTCTGAGCCGACGCGGCTGAAGATTCTGAATTTATTGCGCCATGACGAGCGCAATGTCGGCGAGCTGGCCCAGTTGTGCGGCTTCTCAGCCGCTAATATCTCGCGCCATTTGGCCTTGATGACCCAGCACGGCCTGGTGGTGCGCGAGAGCCGGGGCACCAGCGTGTATTACCGTATGGCGGATGACTCTATTGACGCACTGTGCGATTTGGTGTGCGGCAACATTGCGCGGCAATTACAGCGTTCAGCCGTCAGCCGTGCGGTGTTCACCACCTCCCACGGCTGAGCATTCCTCTGACTGGTCTGCCTTTTCTTTCAATACTTAGGAGCTTTCATGAAATCTGCCCACGACCTTGTGACCTCTGCCAAAGCGCTGATCCGGGAAGTGCCGGTGACGCAGGCTGAAGACGTCATCCGCAACGCTGATGTGCTGATCGATGTGCGCGAGACCGAGGAGTTTGTGGCCGGCCACATCCCCGGTGCAGTGCATGCGTCACGCGGCATGCTGGAATTCAAACTCAGCAGCACGCCCGAGCTCAGCGCGCGTGACCTAAAGATCGTCTTGTATTGCAAAACCAGCGGCAGGGCCGCCTTGGCTGCGCGCTCACTGCATGACATGGGTTATTTGTCGGTGACCTCGATTGGCGGTGGTTATGACGCCTGGGTTGCTGCGGGCAAGCCGGTTGCCAAGCCGAGCTTGCCAGCCTTCGAGTGACGCCTTCCCCCAAAGCGACCGTTACGGCGCCTTTCCCGTCTGCTGACGATGTCTTGGGCAAGCCCTTAGACGGCTGGCGACTGAAGGTTTACACCGTTATTTTTGAAGCCGACACCGTGGCCGGTCGGCGTTTTGATGTGATGCTGATCTTGGCTATTTTGGTCAGCGTGGGCGTCGTCATGGCGGACAGCGTGCAGTCCTTGAGCGGTCGTTACGACCCCTGGTTCAGCGGGCTGGAGTGGCTCTTCACCATTTTCTTCACGCTCGAATACATCGCACGTTTGGTCTGTGTGCGGCGTCCGCTGCGTTACGCCACCAGTTTTTTTGGCGTGATCGATTTGCTGGCGGTGTTGCCGACGTACTTAGCGCTGTTTGTCCCGGAGTTGTATGCGCTGATTGATGTGCGTGTGCTGCGTTTGCTGCGCGTCTTTCGGGTCTTCAAACTGGCCGCTTACGTGACCGAATACCAGTCGCTGGCGATGGCGCTGGCAGCCAGCCGCCGTAAGATTCTGGTGTTCTTGTCGGCCGTGCTGATGTTGGTGCTTATTTTTGGCACGGTCATGTACGTGGTTGAAGGGCCGGGCAATGGTTTCACCAGCATCCCAACGTCGGTCTACTGGGCCATCAGCACCCTGACCACGGTCGGCTTTGGCGACCTTGTGCCGAAGACTGATTTTGGCCGCTTGATTGCGTCCTTCATGATGCTGATGGGCTGGGGCACGCTGGCGGTGCCGACCGGGATTGTCACCGCGGAAATAGCCGCGCAGCGCTTGGGCCGCAAGCCAGACTTGCCGACCACCCGCAGCTGCCATGAGTGCTTGAGTGAAGGGCACATGGCGTCAGCAGAATTTTGCTTTCAGTGCGGCGCCAAGTTGCCGGCCTACCAGCATGAAGAAATGGCCGCGAAGGGCTAATCCGGGCGTGGCGTCAGGCGGTGCGGCGTGATCTCGACGGAGTCGGTGGTGGTGCTCATCCACACCGTGCCGTCTTGCACCGTCACCTGCAACTGCATGGTGCGGGCCGCGAGCTTGGCCAAGGCCTGACTTTGTGCGGCGTCAATTTGCCAAACCACCAAGTTGCTGGCCCGCGTGAGCTTGGTTTCAATGGCTTTCCACCAGACCGGCGTGCTGCTGGCAAAGCTCAGCACGGTCACTCGTTCGGCCCGGCCGGCGGCGCGCATCAGGCGCTTGTCGTCGGGCTGGCCGACGTCAATCCAGTGCTGAATCGCGTCGGTGTAGTCCTTGTGCCAGAGCGCGGCTTCGTCCACATCCCACAGATCTTTGGCGAATTCGAGTTTGCCTGTGTGGTCGTCGGCGGTGACATTCAGTGCGAAAGCCAGCAGCCGAATCATCATGCGCTCGTCGGCCTCTGACGGGTGGCGTGCGATGACCACCGTGTGGTCGGCATAGACGTTGCGGTCCATGTCAGCGATTTGCAATTGGGCTTTGTAGATGGTGGCTTTGAGTGCCATGAACAGTTCTCGTGTCGGGTGCAGGAAAGAAAGCTATTGGAACAGCCTTTTGGTTCGGCGCTTTTGCTGGCTTTATTTCGCTATAGTGGCTGTTCGCCCATTGACAATAATTAAAGCGGCTTGAGTCAACAGCCCTCACAGAAAAAACCAAACATGACCCGATCCCTTTTCAGCGCCACCATTGCCGGTAGCTTGCCCAAACCCGCTTGGTTGTCAGAAACCCAAAAACTCTGGCCGCAATGGAAGGCCGAAGGCGCCGAGTTGGCGCAGGCCAAGCTGGATGCCACTTTGTTGTGGATCAAGTCCCAAGAGGACGCCGGCCTCGATGTGATTGGTGACGGCGAACAGTCGCGCCAGCATTTTGTGCATGGCTTTTTGGAGCAGGTCGAAGGCATTGACTTCGAGCACAAGGTGAAGATGGGCATTCGCGACAACCGCTACGACGCGATGGTGCCGCAGGTGGTCTCGGCGCTCAAGCTCAAGGGCCGTGTGCATGCCGCTGAAGCCCAGTTTTTGCGCGCCCACACCAACAAGAAAATCAAGTTCACGCTGCCCGGCCCGATGACGATTGTCGACACCGTGGCCGACCAGTTTTACGGTGACAAGATCAAGCTGGCGATGGCCTTTGCCGA
>CANFWI010000083.1 GCA_947450675.1 Comamonadaceae bacterium
CAAGCCGGCTCTGAGCCAGGCTGGTTTTGTCACCCGCGATGCACGTGAAGTCGAGCGTAAAAAGGTCGGTTTCCGTTCAGCACGTCGCCGCAAGCAGTTCAGCAAGCGTTAATTCGCTTCACGTTCTGCCCACAGCAGAGAAAGCCGCCGCGGTGCAAGCCCGGCGGCTTTTTTCATCTGCGCTGGGATTAGGCATGACGCCTTTGTGGTTGATCAAATTACTGTACTATTCCCTGCTGAACCCAATGAGGAGCCTTCTATGAACGCAGTTGCCAACGATATCCAGACCGAAATGCCTAGCCCTTTTGTCTTCACCGACAGCGCCGCCGCCAAGGTGGCAGACCTGATCGCGGAAGAAGGCAATCCTGAGCTGAAGTTGCGTGTGTTTGTGCAGGGCGGCGGTTGCTCTGGCTTTCAGTACGGCTTCACCTTTGACGAAATCACCAACGAAGACGACACCACCATGACGAAAAATGGCGTGTCTCTGTTGATCGACGCGATGAGCTACCAATACTTGGTCGGCGCTGAAATCGACTATAAGGATGACCTTGAAGGTGCCCAGTTCGTCATCAAGAATCCGAACGCCACCAGTTCTTGCGGTTGTGGTTCTAGCTTTTCAGCTTGAAGTTAGTCAGGTAGTTCGTCACCGCTGCGTTGCAGCGACATAAAAGGCCAAACGATTACGTTTTGGCCTTTTTTCATTTGCGGCTGTTGCTCTCTGCAGCCCTTGGTCTCAGTCGTGCCTACGTGGCGCCTTGTAAAGCGCACCCAAGACCCGAGGATCTTTGGCGCCTGTCACGGCCACCAAATTACCCGGTTTGTTGTGCACAAAGGCTTGTGCCAGCCAAGCAAACGCCGTGGCTTCGACCTGCAGCGGTGGCAGGCCATGCGCCTGCGTCGAGCTGACCTGTACACCCGGCAAAGCCAATCCGATCTGCCGCATCAGCTCGGTGTTGAGCGCACCGCCACCGCAGACCAGCAACTCAGTGGCCCCCGGCAAATAGCGGCGTAGATCTTCCGCGCAGGCTTGCGCGGTGAGTGCCGTCAGGCTGGCCTGCACATCGACAGGTGGCAATGCGCCAAAGCCGTGCAACTGCTGATCAAGCCAGGTTGGGTTGAACAAGTCTCGTCCGGTGCTTTTGGGCGGCAGGCGTGAGAAGTAGGGTGAGCTGAGCCATTGGGCCAGCAAGGGTGCGTGGACTTCCCCCGTAGCGGCCCAAGCGCCTGCGTCGTCGTAAGCTTGGCCGGTATGGCGCTGGCACCAGTGATCCATCAGCGCATTGCCAGGGCCGCAGTCAAAGCCTTGGACCGCGCCGCCTGCGTGCAGCAAGGTGATGTTGCTGATGCCGCCGATATTCAGCACGGCTCTGGTGTGGCTGCGGTTGCCCCAGACAGCGGCATGAAAAGCCGGCACCAGAGGCGCGCCTTGACCACCGGCCGCAACGTCCGCGGTGCGAAAGTCAGCCACCACGTCGATGCCCGTGCGCTCCGCCAGCAGTGCCGGGTTGTTCAATTGAAGGGTGTAACCGACGCCGAATTCTTGCGGACGATGACGCACGGTTTGTCCGTGCGCTCCAATGGCGACGATGTCTTGGCGCCGGATGCCGCTGGCAGAAGCGTTGGCCAACAGGCGTTCAATCACTTGGGCGTAGGTTTCTGCCAACTGGTTGGCGGCCAAAGCGGCGCGGTGCAGCTCGTTCTCACCCGGGCTGTTGAGGGCCAGCAATTCCTGTTTGAAAGAGGCCTCAAACGGCATGCTGGCAGAAGCCAGAACCAGTGCCGGCGCGTGTGCAGAAAAATCGGCGATCACGCCATCCACGCCGTCGAGTGAAGTGCCCGACATCAAGCCGATGAAATACTCAGACATGCGTCACACAGTCGGGCGTCAAGAAGAGCCCTGCTCCCATTTACTCAGCGCGACTCTGGCCAATCGTGCCGGCGACTTGCAGCTGCTGGCGCACCGTCCCTGCCAGTTGTTTGAAGGCCGGCATGCTGCTTGCCGACAGCGGAACGCTGGCGCTTTGTTGGGCCAACAAAATAGGGTCTTGTTGCTTGCCGTTCACGCGAAACTCAAAATGCAGGTGGGGGCCGGTGGCCCAGCCCGTCGAGCCGACAGCGCCGATATTTTGGCCTTGGCTGATGCGCTCACCGCGCTTCACATTGATGCGGCTCAAGTGTGCATACACGGTGGTGTGACCGGCCTTGTGGCTGATGAAGATGACGTTGCCAAAGCCGTTTTGGACACCGGCAAAGTCCACCACGCCGTCGCCGATGCTGCGCACAGGAGTGCCTGTCGGGGATGCGTAGTCGACGCCCAAGTGGTTACGCCAAGTTTGCAAAATCGGGTGAAAGCGCATCTTGAAGCCACTGCTGATGCGCGAAAACGCCACCGGCGACGCGAGGTAAGCCTTGCGCAGGCTCTGGCCGTCGAGTGAGTAGTAAGCGCCTTTCGGGGCTTTGTTGCTGGCTTTGATGGCGCTGGCCACGGGGGCCGCATCGTTGAACCACATGGCCTGGAAGGTCTTGCCGTTGTTGACAAACTCCGTGCTCAGCACCTTGCCGGTTTTGATGGATTCGCCATCAGCTTCCAGGGTTTCGTAAAAAACGCTGAAGCGGTCGCCCTTGCGCAAGCTGCGTTGAAAGTCGATGTCACCCGAAAAAATGTTGACCATCTGGGTCGCCACGGCGTCTGGAATGTTCGCGTCATCAGTGGCTGCAAACAGCGAGCTTTTGATGTTGCCGCGGGCCATGCGTGTGGCAATCGTGTAGGGCGCGGATTCAATGCGTGAGGTGAACGCCTTGCCGTTGCGGGAGATCACTAGGCGGTTGAATTTCGTGTCGTCGTCAGCGGCCCAGCGCATCGACAGCTTGAGCAGGCGCTGGTCGTCGGTGGTTTCGGCGGTGACGGTTTTGCCGGCGCGTCCGATCATCAATGAACGTGCATTGCCGTCAACGCGTAAGAAAGCAGCGGCATCTGCGTCGTCGATGTTCAGGCGACGCAGCAGTGATTCGGCGGTGTCCGAGCTGCGCGTGACTTCAGTGCGATACAGGCTGAAATGGTGGTCTAGCAGCGCATCGACCTGGGCTTGGGCTGGCAGGGCTTGCACCACTTCCACAACTTCGTGGACTGGCAAGTCGGCGGCATCAGGGGCGAGTGGGGCCACGCCAAAAGCCGTGACACCGGTGCCTAGCAACAACACGGCGAGCGAGCCGGCGATGCGTTTGGGGTGTTTGGCCAGCGTTTCGAGCAAGCTTTTTTGGCCTAGCTGCACGATGGTCAGGACTCGGGAAAAACCGTCAATATTCAAAACTAAGACTTCCAGCTTGGTAGCGCATCACAAGCCGCTGGGAGCTTGTGAGGGCAAAAAATCAATGGGCAGCCTCTGGGGCTGCGGCGACAATTCGGAGTTGGACCAGCAAGTTGCACGCCAATCTAGAATTGGGGTCAAGGCTGATCTCACGAAACAAGCAGTGGATTATAGCCACCTCAGCCGTGCCAAAATCAACGAAAACCCTTATGAATCAAGCGCATTCCACAACTTTACCTTTGTCCGACGGCGTCCAGGACGCACTCGCCGTGTCCTTGCGCGGATGCGAGGAATTGATTCCGCAGGCCGACTGGGTGAAAAAATTGACCCGTTCTGAGGCGACCGGTCAGCCGCTGCGCATCAAATTGGGGCTGGATCCGACCGCGCCTGACATCCACATCGGCCACACCGTGGTGCTGAATAAGATGCGACAGTTGCAGGATCTGGGGCATCAGGTGATTTTTCTGATCGGTGACTTCACCAGCCTGATTGGCGATCCGTCCGGCCGCAACAACACGCGCCCGCCACTGACCACCGAGCAAATCAAGTCCAACGCTGAAACCTATTACCGCCAGGCCAGCTTGGTGCTGGACCCGGAAAAAACCGAGATTCGCTACAACAGCGAGTGGTGTTTGCCACTGGGTTCGATGGGGATGATCCAGCTGGCCGCCAAGTACACGGTGGCTCGCATGATGGAGCGCAATGACTTTCATGACCGCTACAAGGCCGGCACCCCAATCAGCGTGCACGAATTTTTGTACCCGCTGATGCAGGGCTATGACAGCGTGGCGCTGAAGGCCGACCTGGAGTTGGGCGGCACTGACCAAAAATTCAATTTGTTGATGGGCCGCACGCTGCAACAAGAATACGGCCAAGAACCGCAGTGCATTTTGACCATGCCGTTGCTTGAAGGCTTGGACGGCATTGAGAAAATGTCCAAGAGCAAGAATAACTACATCGGCATTGCCGAAGAAGCCAACAGCATGTTTGCCAAGGTGCTGTCGATTTCTGACACCCTGATGTGGCGCTGGTACACGCTGTTGTCGTTCAGGAGCGAAGCCGACATTGCCGCCCTCAAGGCCGAAGTGGCCGGTGGCCGGAATCCGAAAGACGCCAAAGTAGCGCTGGCCAAAGAAATCACGGCACGCTTTCATTCGGCAGCTGCCGCTGAAGCCGCCGAACAAGACTTCATCAACCGCAGCAAAGGCGGCGTGCCCGATGAGATCGCCGAGGTCTCGCTGTCAGGCGCGCCCATGGGCATTGGCGCGCTGCTCAAAGCGGCTGGTTTGGCGCCTTCGGGCAGCGAAGCCAGCCGTTTGATTGACGGCGGCGGCGTGCGCGTGGACTCCAGCGTGGTCAGCGACAAGGCCTTGAAACTGGCTGCCGGCACCTACGTGGTGCAGGTCGGCAAGCGCAAGTTCGCCAAAGTCACTTTGAGTTAAGACACTTGTCATGCGCCTTTGGCACAATGCGCGCATGAAACTGCCTGCCCTGCAATCCCTGACACCCCAACGCCTGCTCTGGGCCTCGGTGGTGGTCGCGCTGATCACCATCACGCTGAAAACATGGGCTTGGTATGTGACCGATTCGGTGGGCTTGCTGGCCGACGCGATGGAGTCCTTCGTCAATCTGGCCAGCGCCATTTTTGGCTTGATCATGGTGACGATTGCCATGCGCCCCGCGGATGACGATCATCCCTACGGACATCACAAGGCGGAGTATTTTTCTTCCGGCTTTGAAGGTGTGCTGATCGTTGGCGCGGCCTTGGCCATCATCTGGGCCGCCGGCCATCGTTTGTTTGACCCGCAGCCCTTGCAGCAAGTGGGTTGGGGCTTGGCTTTGTCGGTGGTCAGCTCCGCCCTGAATGGCTTTTTGGCTTGGGTCATGTTTGCGGCGGCCAAGCAGCACCGTTCGATCGCGCTTGAAGCCGACGCCAAGCATTTGGTCACCGACGTCTGGACCTCGGTCGGCGTGGTCATCGGCATCATCGGTGTCGCGTTGACGGGTTGGTTGTGGCTCGACGCACTGGTTGCCATCGGTGTCGCCATCAACATCATGTGGGAAGGCTACGAGCTGATCTGGCGTTCCTCGCAAGGCTTGATGGACGAAGCCGTGGAGCCCGAGGTGTTGGCCGAAATTCACAAGTCGCTGGAAGGTTTTGCACACCACACCATTCGCTTTGACCACCTGACGACGCGACGTGCCGGACAACGACTATTTGTCGACATGCACATGCACATGCCGGCCAGTTGGACGCTAGGCCGCGCTGCCGCAGTGCGCACCAGTGTTGAACAAGCGCTGATGAGCGCCGTGCCCGGCCTGCGTGCCAGCATTCAGTTGTTGCCGACCGACGTGGAAGCGCATTTTGACGCTGAGCGGGACTTGATTTAACCGCTCAAAACGGGTCATCAATACGGGTTATCAAAGCCCATAGCCGCCAGCAACAATATCTCCAGCGCTTCCATCTCCAGCGCGTCGCGCTCGTTGGTTTCGTGGTCGTAGCCTTGCGCGTGCAAGGTCGCGTGCACCAGCAAGTGCGCGTAATGCGCCTGCAATGTTTTGCCTTGCTCGGCGGCTTCGCGCGCCACCACCGGCCCGCACAAGACCAAGTCAGCGGTCACCACCGGCGCTTGCGTGTAGTCAAAGGTCAGCACATTGGTGGCGTAATCCTTCTGGCGGTAGTCGCGGTTCAGCGTCTGCGCTTCTTCTTCACCCACCACGCGCACGGTCAGTTCGGCATCGCTTTGCAGCGCCTGCACGATCCAGCGTTTGACGGCGGCGCGGGGCAGGGCAGCACGGTGCAATGCCAGGTCTGGAAACACGCCGAATTGCAATGACAGGTCCAGCTCACAGGTGGCGATAGGTGTTGTTTTTTCTTTTTTCATCTCAAGCCTTGCTGCGTGATTTTCGAACCGCTGGCTTGCGCGTATCAAGTACATCAACAGGTTCTGCGTCTGGGCTGCGCTGCTGGTCGTAGGCGTCCACAATGCGCGCCACCAGCGGGTGCCGCACCACGTCTGCACTGGTCAGCCGCGTGATGGCGATGCCCTTGACGCGCTTCAAGACGCGTTCTGCGTCAATCAAACCGCTCAGCTGCGTGCGCGGCAAATCAATCTGACTCACGTCACCGGTCACCACGGCTTTGCTGCCGAAGCCAATGCGCGTCAAAAACATCTTCATTTGCTCAGGCGTTGTGTTTTGTGCCTCGTCCAAAATAATGAAGGCATGGTTCAAAGTGCGGCCGCGCATGAAACCTAGCGGCGCCACTTCAATCTGCTGGCGCTCAAAAGCTTTTTGCACGCGCTCAAAACCCATCAACTCGTACAGCGCGTCATACAGCGGGCGCAAATACGGGTCGATTTTTTGGTTCATGTCGCCCGGCAAAAAACCCAGCCGCTCACCGGCTTCCACCGCCGGGCGCGTCAGCACAATGCGCTGAACGGCGCTGCGCTCCAGCGCGTCCACGGCGCAGGCCACGGCCAAATAAGTCTTGCCTGTGCCCGCCGGGCCAATGCCAAACGTGATGTCGTGCGCCGCAATGTTGTCTAGGTACTGGCCTTGGTTATGCGTGCGGGCGCGCAAGTCGGCGCGGCGCGTCGTCAGCACCGTGGTGCCGTCTGGCGCTTTGGTCAGCGCGGTGTCACCAGCCAGCATCAGCTGCACTTGCTCTTCAGGAATCGGCCTGCGCGCCATTTCGTACAGCGCTTGCAGCACTTCCAGCGCGTGCGTGGCCTTGGCTTTGGGGCCGTCAATCTTGAACTGCTCAAAGCGGTGCGCAATCGTCACGTCCAGCGCGGCCTCGATGGTTCGGATGTGCGCATCCAGTGGCCCGCACAGATGGCCCATGCGGGTGTTGTTGGGCGGCGTGAAAGTGTGGCGAAGAATCAAAAGAGGTGTCCTTGGGCAGAAGACTGATTTTAGGGCAGGGCGCACTGCTAAGATTTGGCCATGATAGGACGCATCACTGGCCAACTGGCCGAAAAAAATCCCCCTGAGTTGCTGGTCGA
>CANFWI010000084.1 GCA_947450675.1 Comamonadaceae bacterium
AAAGCACGCCCTACCTGTTGGATATTCAGAACGAGTACATCGACAGTTTGGCGTCACGCATCGTCATTCCGCTGCGACCTGCCGCCTTGTACAAAAATCGTTTGCGCGATTTAAATCCTGTGTTCGAGATTATGGGCAAACAAGTGGTTCTCGACACGGCTTCTATGGCGGCATTTCCAACAAGAGAATTGAACAAGAGCGTCGCCAACTTGCAAGACAAAACCGAAGAAATCGTTGCGGCTCTCGACTGTATTTTTGGATCCTACTGACATGACACAAGCCATCCGCTCCCAATACGAAGACTTCATGCGCCACGTGGACACGCATGGCGTCTTCAAAGCTGACCGCACTGGAACCGGCACCAAGAGTGTGTTTGGTTACCAGATGCGCTTTGACCTCAACGAAGGTTTTCCGCTGGTGACCACCAAGAAGGTTCACCTGAAATCCATCGTCCATGAGTTGCTGTGGTTTCTGCAAGGCTCCAGCGACAACAATTGGCTCAAAGCGCGCGGCGTTTCTATCTGGGACGAATGGGCACGGGAAGACGGTGACTTGGGCCCCGTTTACGGCGTGCAATGGCGCAGCTGGCCAACGCCCGAAGGCGGTCACATCGACCAGATCGCCGAGGTCATCAAGACGCTCAAGACCAACCCCGATTCGCGCCGCATCATCGTCAGTGCGTGGAACGTCGCCGACCTGTCCAAAATGGCGCTGATGCCCTGCCATGCGTTCTTTCAGTTTTACGTCGCGCCCTCAGAAGTAGCCGGTCAACCCGGCAAGCTCAGCTGCCAGTTGTACCAACGCAGCGCCGATATTTTTCTCGGTGTGCCCTTCAATATTGCGAGCTACGCGCTGCTCACGCACATGGTGGCGCAGCAGTGTGGCTTGGCGGTGGGCGACTTCATTTGGACTGGTGGCGACTGCCATATTTACAGCAACCACCACGAGCAAGTGGCACTGCAACTGAGCCGTGAACCGATGGCTTACCCGATGCTGAACATCAAACGCCAGCCGGCCTCGATTTTTGATTACGAGTTTGAGGACTTTGAGTTTTTGAACTACCAACACCACCCGGCCATCAAAGCGCCCGTGGCGGTTTGAGCCCGCCGTGACGACACCTCGCATCAACCTGATCTTTGCGCGCGCCGCCAACGGCGTGATCGGCAAAGACAACAGCATGCCTTGGCACTTGCCCGAAGACCTCGCGCATTTCAAGCGCCTGACGCAGGGATGCCCGGTCATCATGGGTCGCAAAACTTGGGACTCGCTGCCGCCACGCTTTAGGCCCCTGCCGGGTCGCAGCAACATCGTCGTCACGCGCCAAGTGGATTGGCAAGCAGCAGGCGCCGTGCGTGCCAGCAGCCTGCAAGATGCACTTCACTTGAGCGGCAACGTGCCCGAGGTCTGGGTCATCGGCGGTGCTGAGATTTACCGGCAAGCTGAACCGCTCGCGGTGCGCGCTGAAGTCACTGAGATCGCGCAAGACTTTGAAGGCGACGCCTACGCGCCAACCTTGGGTTCTGGGTGGACTGAAACAGCGCGCGAGCAGCACTTGTCTGCTGCGGGACTGGCTTTTAGCTTTGTGACTTACCAAAAAAAAGATGACTGAGCAGACATGAAAATCGCTACCTGGAACGTGAACTCACTCTCAGTTCGTCTGCCGCAGGTGCTGGACTGGCTGGCGGCCAATCCGGTGGATGCGCTGTGTTTGCAAGAGCTGAAACTGCCAGACGAGAAATTTCCGCTGCAGGCCTTGCAAGATGCTGGCTACGGTCACTGCGCTGTGTTTGGCCAAAAAACCTACAACGGCGTGGCGATTTTGAGCCGCCTGCCATTGCGCGACGTGAGTAAGAACATTGACGGATTTTCCGATGAACAGTCCCGCGTGGTTGCCGCCACACTGGACACGCCTGAAGGTGCCGTGCGTTTGGTGAATGGCTACTTTGTGAACGGCCAAGAACCGGGCAGCGAGAAGTTTGAGTACAAGATGCAGTGGTTGACCAGCCTGCGTCATTGGCTCAAGCAAGAACTTGCCAACACGCCCAAGCTGGTGCTGGTGGGCGACTTCAACATCACTTTTGACGACCGTGACACACACGACCCGGAAGGTCTGCGCGAAACGATTCACCACACGACAGCGGAGCGTGAGCATTTCCAAGGCCTGCTGGACTTGGGCTTGACCGATGCCTTTCGCCTGTTTGAACAACCCGAGAAAAGCTATTCGTGGTGGGACTACCGTGAGTTCGCTTTTCGCCGCAACCGCGGGTTGCGCATTGACCACATCTTGGTCAGTGAGCCGCTGAAAACGCAGGTGCGCAGCTGCGTGATCGACAAGTTACCGCGCAAGAACGAGCGTCCAAGCGACCACGTGCCAGTGGTCGTCGAAATCGGGTAGAAGGTCGGGGATCGGCCAGCCCTCTGGCCGATTTCTGCGGCTTACTCCAGCCCCAATTCCTGGATCTTGCGCGTGATAGTGTTGCGGCCAATGCCCAATTTTTGAGCGGCTTCGATGCGACGACCACGCGTGTTGACCAGTGCGGTTTGAATCAACTTGGACTCAAAACGCCGCGTCAAGACGTCCCAAACATCGGTTTGACCACTCGCCAACAAGGCCAGCGCTTCAACTTCAAGGCCAGCTTCCCAATGACCGCTGGTGGCGGTCGTCGTCGGCCAGACCCCGTCTGCGGGACTGGCCAGCGAAGCCGAAACAAACGCCAGCGCTTCTGTCTGCGGCACATCACGGGCTTGGGTGTGACCCAACGCGGACTCCGACGGCACGCTGGCAACTCTGAATGCATCAGGCACCGTGGCCAACACTTCAGGCGGCAAGTCCTTGGCTTCAATCACCTGCGCTGGTGCCATGACGGTGAGCCAGTGGCAGATGTTTTCTAACTGCCGTACGTTGCCAGGAAAACTGAAGGTGCTGAGCTGCTGCAAGGCCGCATCGGCAATGCGTTTAGGCTCAACACCGAGTTGCTTGGCGCTTTGCTGCAGAAAGTGGCGGGTCAGCATGAAGACGTCTTCACGGCGTTCACGCAGCGCAGGCAGGCGCAGGCGAATCACATTCAGGCGGTGATACAAGTCCTCCCGGAAGTGGCCATCTTTGACGCATTGCTCCAAGTCTTGGTGGGTCGCCGCAATCACGCGCACATTGGATTTGACGGCGTTGTGCCCACCCACGCGGTAAAAGTGTCCGTCAGACAAAACACGCAGCAACCGGGTTTGCAGGTCAAACGGCATGTCACCGATTTCATCCAGAAAAAGGGTGCCGCCATCGGCCTGCTCAAAGCGGCCGCGACGCATGGTTTGCGCGCCGGTGAAAGCGCCGCGCTCGTGACCAAAAAGTTCGGACTCCAACAAATCTTTCGGAATCGCCGCGGTGTTGATGGCGATGAAGGGCCCGTTCGCGCGTGGCGAATGTTTGTGCAGCGCACGTGCCACCAGTTCTTTACCGGAGCCGGATTCGCCGGTGATCATGACTGTCACATTGCTTTGGCTGAGCCGGCCAATGGCACGAAAAACGTCTTGCATGGCCGGCGCTTGGCCGAGCATTTCAGGCGCCACATCCATGCGTTCTTCGGCGATTTCTTCGCGCTGGCTTTCTTCAACCGCACGGCGAATCAGCTCCACCGCTTTGGGCAGGTCGAACGGCTTTGGCAGGTATTCAAAGGCGCCGCCCTGGAAGGCCGACACAGCACTGTCAAGGTCAGAGAACGCGGTCATGATGATGACCGGCAAACCAGGTAATTTTTCTTTGACCGCTTCCAACAGATCAAGGCCAGAACCACCCGGCATGCGGATGTCGCTGACCAAGATTTGTGGGCCATCTTCGTCGGTGGCGGTCGCCAGTGCAGCCAGTACTTCGCGCGGATTGGTGAAGCTGCGCGTGGGCAAGCCTTCCCTCAGCAAGGCTTTTTCTAGAACGAAACGGATTGACTGGTCATCGTCAACGATCCAAATTGGTTTCATGTGACGCTATCCCTATGTATCTTCTCAATGGATTGGACAGACCTCAAGGCAGAGGAATCAAGATCTTGAAGTCTGTACGGCCCGGCACACTGTCGCACTCGATCAAACCGTGGTGTTGCTGAACGAAGGTTTGCGCCAACGTCAACCCCAGCCCGGAACCGCCATCTCGCCCTGACACCAGGGGATAGAAAATACGGTCTTTGATGGAGTCCGGCACGCCCGGCCCATTGTCAATGACATGCAATTCCAATGCCAAGCGATAGCGCTGCTTGCCGAAAGTCACTTGCCGCGCGATGCGCGTCTTGAAAATGATCTCCGCATCACCGGCGGCGACCCGCTCCCCAAGCGCTTGCGCCGCGTTGTGAGCGATGTTCAGCACCGCTTGGATCAGGTGCTCACGGTCGCCGCGAAAGTCAGGAATAGAGGTGTCGTAGTCGCGCGTGGCTTGGAGTCCCTTGGGAAACTCAACCTGAATGAGCGAACGCACGCGCTCGCAAACCTCATGGATATTCACGTCACCCACCAGATGGGGCCGGCGATGCGGGGCCAGCAAACGATCCACCAAGGACTGCAGCCGATCCGCTTCGTGAATGATCACCTGGGTGTACTCAATCAACTCCTTCGACTCGATTTCCATCTCCAACAACTGCGCCGCACCGCGAATGCCGCCCAGCGGATTCTTGATTTCGTGCGCCAAGTTGCGGATGAGTTCTTTGTTGGCCTGCGCCTGGTCGATGAGTCGCTCTTCGCGTTCTTGTTTGGCTTGTTGCTCAAGCGGCAGCAACTCGACAATCACTTCACCGGGCACATCGGTCTGGGCCACCACCACATGCACCGGCAAGGGTTCTGGGCTAGACCGCCGCAGCCAGGCGTCGTAGCGCAAAGCGGCAAACTCATTGCTCCCGGCCCCGACCAGTGCGTTGCGCAAGATCAATGGGTCGGTGAAGCAATCAGGAAATTGGGAGCCTTCAATCGTGCGGCGCGAGATGCCGAGGGCATCTTCCAAGGCGGCGTTGGCGAACACCACGACACCGTCGAGATGAACCACGGCCACGAGAGTCGCCAAGAGATCAAAGGCTTGGTATCGGACAGCGGCCGATACCGGTTGTGAGGGGGTCGTGATGGTGGTTTTCAAGGGTTGCATTTTGATCTATTCAGCGGCTAATCGGTGGTCAGGGCTTACTGCGCGGGCTGAGTCGGCATGGAGACGGCCGCGGGCAATCGCGCTAATTCGCGCTTCAGTCCGGCGATGTCGCCCATGTAGCGATTGATGCCGTCCCTGAGTTCATTGACGCGGTCTTGGTAGCGCTGCGAGTTACGTGTTTCTAGCTCCGATTTTTCAGGCTCGCCATGGTTGTATTGCTTTTGCTGATCAGCCAGCCGGCCTTCAGCCGTTTTCAGCTCCGTCAGCAAGATGCTGCGGGCATCACTGTCCCGTGCGCGTTGAGCGGCAGCATCGGGATTGGGGTTGCTGTTGACGCCGGCACTTCGGCGCACGCCACGGGCTGGGACGCTGGCTGCCGCAGGGCTAGCCACCGCTTTCTCCAAGGGGTTGACGTGCGTCCCCGGCACCACCGTGACATTGCCGCCTTCAAGCACCTTGCAACCACGCGCCAATGCCGTCCCTGCATCGTTGAGGTATTCATTACCGCAGCGGTAAATCATGTCTTGCGCCATCGCTACAACACTGCACGCGGCGATGGCCACGAAGACAGCGATGATGTACAAATTTTTCTTCATGGATCTCAAAGTATGCGGCAAAGCACGAGAAAGAACAAACAAAAAAGGACAGCCGAAGCTGTCCTTTTTTGCTGGGTTACCACCCGACCTGAGCCGGAGCAGTGGTGCAAAGTTCGCTTTAGAGCGAGTAGTACATGTCGAACTCGATCGGGTGCGTGGCTTGACGCAGACGCGTGACCTCGCCCATTTTGAGTTCAATGTAAGCGTCAAGCATGCTGTCGGTGAAGACGCCGCCTTTGGTCAAGAAGCTGCGGTCTGCATCGAGGCAGTCGAGCGCTTGGTCCAAGCTGTGGCAAACCGTTGGCACCAAAGCGTCTTCTTCAGGCGGCAGATGGTACAGATCTTTGGTGGCAGCTTCGCCAGGATGGATCTTGTTTTCGACGCCGTCCAAACCAGCCATCATCAGGGCTGAGAAGCCGAGGTATGGGTTCATCAGTGGATCTGGGAAACGTGCTTCAATGCGGCGACC
Organism: Comamonadaceae bacterium; assembly: GCA_947450675.1. Classification (GTDB taxonomy): domain Bacteria; phylum Pseudomonadota; class Gammaproteobacteria; order Burkholderiales; family Burkholderiaceae_C; genus Polaromonas. The sequence continues at coordinate 6,179 of CANFWI010000084.1, forward strand.
TTTCGGGTTGGCCACGTGCGGAATACGGATCGAAGCCGAACGGTTCTTGGCCGAGTAAGCCAGCTTGACCGGTGCCTCGTAACCTGGGACCAAACGCTTGTAGCTGTTGGTGCCTGGGTTGGTGATCGCGTTCAGGGCACGTGCGTGCTTGATGATGCCGCCGATGTAGTACAGGGCGAAATCTGACAGGCCTGCATAGCCGTCACCGGCGAACAAGTTTTTGCCGTCTTTCCAGATCGACTGGTGAACGTGCATGCCTGAACCGTTGTCGCCAACGATGGGTTTTGGCATGAAGGTCGCGGTCTTGCCGTAGGCATTGGCGACGTTGTGAACCACGTACTTCAGGACTTGTGTCCAGTCAGCGCGCTCAACCAGCGTGCTGAACTTGGTACCCAACTCGTTCTGGCCTGGGCCAGCGACTTCGTGGTGATGCACTTCGACAGGGATGCCCAGCGATTCGAGAATCAGGGACATTTCCGAGCGCATGTCGTGCATGCTGTCGACTGGAGGCACTGGGAAGTAACCACCTTTGACAGTCGGACGGTGGCCGCGGTTGCCGCCATCGAGCTTCTTGCCCGAATTCCAAGGGGCTTCGTATTCGTCGATCTTGAAGAAGGTGCCCGACATGTCGGTGTTCCAACGCACGTCGTCAAAAACGAAAAATTCTGGCTCTGGGCCGAAGAATGCCGTGTCGCCCAAGCCGGAGGCCTTGAGGTAGGACTCGGCGCGCTTGGCGATCGAACGTGGGTCACGGTCGTAGGCCTTGCCGTCGGCAGGCTCGACGACGTCGCAGCTCATGAAAATCGTTGTTTCTTCAAAAAACGGGTCGATGTTGGCCGTGTTGGCGTCAGGCATCAGCTGCATGTCGGAGGCTTCAATGCCCTTCCAACCGGCGATGGATGAGCCGTCAAAAGCGTGGCCCGAAGTGAACTTGTCTTCGTCAAAGTGAGACACAGGCACGGTGACGTGCTGCTCTTTACCACGGGTGTCAGTGAAGCGGAAGTCAACAAACTTGACTTCGTTTTCCTTGACCATTTTCATGACGTCTGCGACGGTCTTTGCCATCAGAATCTCCTGTTGCTGGATGGTGGTTAAAAAATCT
>CANFWI010000085.1 GCA_947450675.1 Comamonadaceae bacterium
CATCGACCAAGCACATGCGGCAGTTGGCCGCAATGCTGAGCTTCTTGTGATAGCAGAAATGCGGAATGTAGGTGCCGGCTTTTTCAGCCGCATGCATCACCGTGCTGCCCGCTGGCACTTCCACTTTCTGACCGTCAAGTTGGATTTCAACCATTGATTTGCTCTCGCTCTTGATCTTGATTTACAGGTGGCTTTAGGCGTGTGGCACTGACAGCGCGTCAACCGGAACCAAGCAGGTCTTGTGGGTGATGTGGTGCTCAAACTCAGCGCGGAAATGCTTGATCATGGCGCGCACCGGCATCGCCGCGGCGTCGCCCAACGCGCAGATGGTGCGGCCCTGAATATTGTCGGAAACCGAGTTCAACATGTCGAGATCGCTCGCGCGGCCTTGACCGTGTTCAATCCGGTCAACCATGCGCCAGAGCCAGCCCGTGCCTTCGCGGCAAGGGGTGCACTGACCGCAGCTCTCGTGCATGTAAAAGTAAGACAGACGCAGCAGGCTTTTGACCATGCAACGGGTTTCGTCCATGACGATGACCGCGCCTGAACCCAGCATTGAGCCGGCCTTGGCGATGGAGTCGTAGTCCATGTTGGTGGCCATCATGATGTCGGCTGGCAGCACCGGCATGGAGGAACCGCCGGGGATCACGGCTTTGAGCTTGCGTCCACCGCGCATACCGCCGGCGAGTTCTAGCAAGGTGGCGAAAGGCGTGCCCATCGGAATTTCGTAGTTGCCAGGGCGCTCGACATCACCGCTGATGGTGAAGATCTTGGTGCCGCCGTTGTTCGGCTTGCCGCATTCGAGGTAAGCCTGGCCGCCATTGCGGATGATCCAAGGCACCGCCGCGAAGGTTTCGGTGTTGTTGATGGTGGTCGGTTTGCCGTACAAACCAAAGCTAGCGGGAAAAGGCGGCTTGAAGCGCGGCTGGCCTTTTTTGCCTTCGAGCGATTCGAGCAAGGCGGTTTCTTCACCGCAGATATAAGCGCCAAAGCCGTGTGCCGCATGCAGCTGAAAGCTGTACGTGCTGCCAAGAATGTTGTTGCCCAACAGGCCTGCTGCGCGGGCTTCTTCCAGCGCTGCTTCAAAACGTTGATAAGTCGCGAAAATTTCGCCGTGAATGTAGTTGTAGCCGACTGTGATGCCCATGGCATAGGCAGCAATCGCCATGCCTTCGATCACGATATGCGGGTTGTACTGCATGATGTCGCGGTCTTTGGCGGTGCCCGGTTCGCCTTCGTCTGAGTTGCAGACCAAGTACTTTTGACCCGGGAACTGACGCGGCATGAAGCTCCACTTCAGACCGGTCGGGAAACCAGCGCCGCCACGGCCGCGCAGGCTGCCGGCTTTGACTTCCGCAATGACCTGATCCGGCGTCATGCCTTCACCGCCATCTTGGCCCAAAATTTTGCGCAAGGCTTGGTAGCCGCCGCGGGCTTCGTAGTCTTTCAGGCGCCAATTACTGCCATCTAAACCCGCCATGATTTGCGGGCTGATGTGACGGCCATGGAAAGAAGTCTGCACGCCGGTGGCGGCAAACTGGGAGAGAACACTGGAAGCGGTCGTCATGGTCACTTGGCCTCTGCGGATGTCAAGCCGTCGATCAATTGATCGAGCTTGTCGTTGCTCATGAAGCTGCACATGTTCACGTCGTTGACCAGCAACACAGGTGCATCGCCGCAAGCGCCCAAGCACTCGGACTGCTGCAGCGTGAAGAGGCCATCGGCCGTGGTGCCGCCCATGGTGACACCGAGCTTTTTCTCGAGGTACACCAGCGCCTTGTCGCCGGAGCGCAACTGGCACGGCAAATTGGTACAAACATTCAGCTTGTACTTGCCCACCGGGTGCTGGTTGTACATGTTGTAGAAGGTCGTCACTTCGTGCACGGCAATCGGCGCCATGCCGAGGTACTCGGCCACGGCTTTTTCGCTCTCGGCGCTGACAAAGCCCTGCGCTTGCTGGACGATGGTCAGGCAAGCCATGACGGCCGACTGACGCTGGTCAGCCGGGTACTTGGCAACTTCGCGGTCAAAGAGCGCACGGGTGGTTTCTGAAATCATGGAGGTACTTAAAGTGCTCATGGATTTAGCGGTCAATCTCGCCGAACACGATGTCCATCGTGCCAATGATGGCGACGGCGTCGGCAATCATGTGGCCGCGCGCCATCTCGTCCATGGCTGCCAGATGTGAGAAGCCCGGCGGACGAATTTTCAGGCGGTACGGCTTGTTGGCACCATCGCTGACGATGTAGATGCCGAACTCGCCTTTCGGGTGTTCAACTGCTGCGTAGGCCTCGCCTTCGGGCACATGAAAACCTTCGGTGAAGAGCTTGAAGTGATGGATCAACTCTTCCATGTTGGTCTTCATGGATTCACGGTCGGGCGCAGCCACTTTGTGGTTGCTGGTGATGACCGGACCGGGGTTCACGCGCAGCCAGTCAATGCACTGCTGGATGATGCGGTTCGACTGACGCATTTCTTGAACGCGCACCAAATAGCGGTCGTAGCAATCGCCGGTTTTGCCGACTGGCACATCGAAGTCCATCTGGCTGTAAGCGTCGTAAGGCTGCGTCTTGCGCAGGTCCCAGGCAAAGCCTGAACCACGCAGCATCGGGCCAGTGAAGCCGAGACTCAATGCACGCTCTGGAGAGACCACGCCGACACCGACCGTGCGCTGCTTCCAGATACGGTTGTCGGTCAACAGAGTTTCGTATTCGTCGACGTAACCCGGGAATTTTTTGGTGAAGTCTTCAATGAAGTCGAGCAGGGAACCCTGCCGATTTTCATTCAGCTTTTCAATCGCCTTGGCGTTCTTGACCTTGCTGATTTTGTACTGCGGCATGCTGTCCGGCAGATCGCGGTAGACCCCGCCCGGACGGAAATACGCCGCATGCATGCGTGCGCCCGAAACGGCCTCGTACATGTCAAACAAGGATTCACGTTCACGGAAGCAATAAATCAGCATGTTCATCGCGCCGCAGTCGAAACCGTGCGCACCCAACCACATCAAGTGGTTCAACAAACGCGTGATCTCGGCGTACATGACGCGGATGTATTGCGCACGAACCGGCACGTCCACGCCCATCATCTTTTCGATGGCCAGGCAGTAGGCTTGCTCGTTCGACATCATGGAGACGTAATCGAGACGGTCCATGTAGGGCAAAGACTGGATGTAGGTCTTGCTTTCAGCCAGCTTTTCCGTGGCGCGGTGCAACAGACCAATGTGCGGATCGGCGCGCTGGATGACTTCGCCATCGAGCTCAAGCACCAGACGCAAGACGCCGTGTGCAGCCGGATGTTGCGGCCCTAAGTTCAGCGTGTAATTCTTGATTTCAGCCATGTCTTAACCTTGACCCTTAACCCTTGACCGCCATAGGACTGCTCAGTCCGGCGTAGTTGTCTTCGCGAATCACGCGCGGCGTGATTTCGCGCAGCTCGATCGTCACCGGCTGGTAAATGACGCGCTTTTGCTCTGGGTCGTAACGCATCTCGACATGCCCCGTGGTCGGGAAATCCTTGCGGAAAGGATGGCCGATAAAGCCATAGTCGGTCAGGATACGGCGCAGGTCGTTGTGACCTTCAAAGACGATGCCAAAGAGGTCAAAAGCTTCGCGCTCAAACCAGTTGACTGAATTCCAGATGTCATTGACCGATGCCACCACCGGAAAGTCATCATCTTCACAGAAGACTTTCAGGCGCACGCGCTGGTTCAAACTGACCGACAGCAAATGTGACGACACGCAGAAACGCAGACCGTCGTGAGTGCCGTTGCCGTAGTCGGAGTAATCAATGCCGCAGAGGTCAAGCAACTGCTCGAACTGACAACCTGGCGCGTCACGCAAGATCTGCGCTGCAGCCAAATAATCGGCGGCCTTGACAACGATGGTGAGCTCACCAAAAGCAACCGTGGCGCTTTTGAGCTTGCCTTCTAAGGCGCTCGAGACGACGGCCTTGAGCTGTTCGGCAGTGGCCGGATGCAATGGTCCCATCAAGCCCTCGCAATGGTGTTGGTGCGGCGAATTTTTTGCTGCAATTGAATGATGCCGTACAGCAGCGCTTCTGCGGTCGGCGGGCAGCCTGGCACATAAACATCGACTGGCACGATACGGTCGCAGCCGCGCACGACTGAGTAACTGTAGTGGTAGTAACCGCCGCCATTGGCACAAGAACCCATCGACAGCACCCAGCGTGGCTCAGCCATTTGGTCATAGACCTTGCGCAGAGCTGGGCCCATTTTGTTGCACAGCGTGCCCGCAACGATCATCAGATCGGACTGACGCGGACTGGGACGGAACAACATGCCAAAACGATCGATGTCGTAGCGTGCGGCGCCGGCATGCATCATCTCGACCGCGCAGCAAGCCAGACCAAAAGTCATCGGCCAGAGCGATCCGGTTTTAGCCCAATTCACCACCGAGTCGTAACTCGTGGTCATGAAGCCTTCGTTGAAAACACCTTCAAGTGACATACCAGTACCTTTGTGGCGAAAACTATCGGCCGCTATTTAAATGGAGACGCTCACTCCCAATCGAGCGCGCCTTTTTTCCATTCGTAGATAAAACCAACGACCAAAATGCCGAGAAAAATCATCATGGCCCAAAAACCGACGATGCCAATCTCCTTGAGCGACACAGCCCACGGAAACAAGAAAGCGATTTCAAGGTCGAAAATAATAAACAGGATGGCGACGAGGTAGTAGCGTACGTCGAATTTCATGCGGGCATCTTCGAAGGCTTCGAAGCCGCACTCATAAGGGGAATTTTTTTCGCTGTCAGGGCGATGCGGGCCCAACAACCGACCCAAAATCAGAGGCACGACACCTACTGCAAGCCCCACCAGAATAAACAACAGGACGGGGAGGTATTGTTCAAGATTCATCTTGCTGGTGCCGTTGAGGTTGCTGACAGTCAGATCAAAAACGCTGGCATGGCCAGCGTGACTTGCACGGCACTGTCAATGCCTTATTTGGTGCGGTCGGCGAGACTCGAACTCGCACAGCTTTCGCCACTACCCCCTCAAGATAGCGTGTCTACCAATTTCACCACGACCGCGGTTTTTTTCTGTCTGGACGCATGAGGAAAACTTACGTTTTGGCCTTCCAGACAGTCTCAGAGTTTACTCTGAAAATACATCAATTTCAACTGACCACAGCCAGCCTAGATGCTTATTTTGTCGGAATTTGACCAGCGCCCGGCGCCACGGAAGCTGGCGGTACGCTCGCATCGTTGCCAGCAGCGGCTGGTGCGGAATTACCAGGGATCTGACCCGCACCTGGTACAACCGGCACCATCACAGAAGAGCCCTCGAGCACGCTGGAACCTGGACCTACCTTGGGACCACCGAAATAGGCCAAGGCCAAGGTGGCGACGAAGAAAACTGTCGCCAAAACAGCCGTGGCGCGCGACATGAAGTTGGCACTGCCACTGGCTCCCAACAAACTGCCCGAACCACCACTGCCGAAAGCCGCGCCCATGTCAGCACCTTTGCCGTGCTGAACCAGGATCAAGCCGATCATGATGAGAGCTGCCAACATCTGGACAGCTAGGACGATGGTCAATGCAATGTTCATAAAAACTCCTCAATACCTAAAAATCTAATAAATTAACAATGCCAAACGCTCAAGAAGCGGCGGCAGAAACAATACTCAAAAAGTCAGCCGCCTTCAGCGCTGCGCCACCAATCAGGCCGCCGTCGATATCAGGCTGCGCCAGCAAGCTAGCGGCATTCGCCGCGTTCATGCTGCCGCCATAGATGATCTTCACCCGGCTAGCTTGCTCGCTGGCGGCGGCGAGTTGCGCCCGCAGCACGGCATGCACGGCTTGCGCTTCTTCCGGGCTGGCGGTCTTGCCCGTGCCAATCGCCCACACCGGCTCATAGGCCAGCACAATTTCGCTGATGCAATGACCGTTGGCATGAATCACGGCGGCCAATTGCCGCTTCACCACCTCGGTGGTTTGGCCGGCTTCACGCTCCGCCAAGGTTTCACCCACACAAACGATCGGCGTGATGCCGACCGCCAAAGCTTGCTGGGCTTTAGCCGCCACCAAGGCATCGGTTTCGCCATGGTATTGACGACGTTCCGAATGACCGACGATGGCGTAACGGCAAGCGAAGTCTCTCAGCATGGCCGCACTGACTTCACCGGTGTAAGCACCAACCGGCTGGCTCGAGACATCTTGCGCGCCCAAAGCCACTTCAGCCAAGGCCGGCGTTACTGCGGTCAAAGCCTGGAATTGTGCAAAATACGGCGCTGGAATACAGACCGCCACCTCACATGACAGCGCTTGCGGCATGCCTTTAGCCAAGGCAATCAAGAGTGCTTCATTGGCAGCCAAGCTGCCGTTCATCTTCCAGTTGCCCGCAATCAGTTTTGTCATCGCCAAACTCGCCCGTTACCAGGTTAAAACAATTTTTCCCACATGCTGATTCGATTCCATCAGCGTGTGTGCTTTGGCCGCATCTTCAGCGGCAAAAACTTTGAAAATCACCGGCTTGATCTTTGCGCTTTCAATCAGGGGCCAGACCTTGACACGCAGAGCCTCGGCAATCGCTGTTTTGAAAGCCAATGGCCGAGGCCGCAAGGTCGAACCGGTGATGGTCAAGCGCTTACGCAGCACCATGCCAGCATTGAATTCAGCCTTGACGCCGCCCTGCACGGCAATGATCACCAAGCGGCCGTCTTCAGCCAAGCATTCGACTTCGCGCGCGACATAACTGCCGGCGACCATGTCAAGAATGACATTGACGCCCTTGCCGTCGGTGAGCTTGCGGGCCTCAGCTGAGAAATCAGCGGTCTTGTAGTTGATCGCATGGTCTGCACCCAAAGCGATGCAGGCCGCGCATTTTTCGTCGCTGCCGGCCGTTGCAATCACCGTCGCGCCCAGCGCCTTGGCCATCTGAATCGCTGTCACGCCGATACCGCTGGTGCCGCCCTGAATCAACAAGGTTTCACCCGCCTGCAAGCGGGCCCGATCAAACACATTGCTCCAGACCGTGAAAAACGTCTCTGGCAAAGTCGCCGCTTCGATGTCGCTCAAGCCCGCCGGC
>CANFWI010000086.1 GCA_947450675.1 Comamonadaceae bacterium
CGAACGGTATGGCCTTGGGCTTTGAGTTTTTTGGCCGTTTCCGGCGTGACGGCGACACGTGTCTCGCCGGTCATGATTTCAGCAGGTACCCCAATCAGCATGGGCCACTCCTTGTTATGGGGCGGAATGTCCGCCCACTGGGTTTTTAGCTGTCAAGAAGCTTACATGAGTTTTTTCGCTGTTCTGCCCTGACTGCTGTTCTTTTTGGCGATCTGTTGACCCAGGTACGGCGCCTGCGCGGTCGGATCTGCTTCAAGCCAAAAGCTGTTTCAGGCGCAGCAGCGCGTGTTGCACGGTGGCTTCGCGCACTTGCTGGCGGTCGCCGTCAAAGCAGCGTTTGTCGGTGACCACGCCATCTGGGGTGGCCCAGCCAAACCAGACGGTTCCAACTGGCTTGTCAGGGCTGCCGCCACCCGGCCCGGCCACGCCCGTGACGGCGACGGCGACTTGCGAGCGTGAATGCCGCAGCGCACCTTCGACCATGGCGCGGGCGACCGGTTCGCTGACGGCGCCGTGGCTCTCGATCAGGTCGGCCGGGACGCCCAACAACTCGGTCTTGGCTGCGTTCGAATAGCTCACAAAGCCACGCTCAAACCAGTCGCTGGAGCCGGCCAGGTCGGTGCAGGCGGCGGCAATCAGGCCGCCGGTGCAGCTTTCGGCGGTGGCCAGCAGCAGCTTTTTCGACAGCAGTTGCTCTGCCACTTGTGCGGTCAGTGTGCGGCGTGCAGAGGTCACAGAATTCACCACCACTGCTTCCAGAAAGCCAACACCAGCAAGGTGCAAAAAGCCGCCAGCACGTCGTCAAACATGATGCCGAAGCCGCCGCGTGGGCCGAAGCCTTTGAAGTGCTTGTCAGCCCAGGCCATCGGGCCGGGCTTCAGGGCGTCAAAAGCGCGGAACAGTGCAAAGGCGACGACTTGCGCCAGAAAGGTTGCGGGCAGCAGCAGCCACAAGACGATCCAGAACGCGGCGATTTCGTCCCAGACGATGTGGCCTGAATCGGCGATCTTCATGTGCTGCGCCGTGACCGTGCAGGCCCACCAGCCTACCAGCAAGGCGGCGGCAATGACCCAGCCCAGTTGCGTGACCGTCAGCCAGTGCTGCATGACCATAAAAGCCAGCCAAGCCCACAGCGTGCCGGCGGTGCCGGGCGCAATAGGGCTCAAGCCCGAGCCAAAACCGAGCGCGATGAAGTGCGCCGGGTGCGACAGCATGAAGCGCGCTGTCGGTCGCAAAATAGCGGCGGCGTCAGCAGAAGGGATCATGGCGTGGCAATCAAAGGTGTCATGAGAAGTGGTCAAACGAGGTGAAGTGCATGGGTAATTCAACCCCGTTTTCATCGAGCAATTGCAAGCCGGGCGCCGCGTTGATGCGGCCAATGCAGTGGATCGGTGTGGCGCTTTGCCGTGCCGCAACTTGCAGTGCCGCAGCAGTGCTTGGCGGCGCGGTGAAGAGCAGCTCATAGTCATCGCCGCCTGACAGCACGCAGGTCAGCGCGGCTTCGTCGTTGATGCCGGCGTTAGGCCATTCGGCGTGCTTTCGTGCAGCGAGTCTGTCCAGTGCTGATGCCGTGTGAATCGTCGCGCCGACTTGGGACGCTTTTAAAAGATGTTGAATGTCACCCACCAAGCCGTCGCTGAGGTCCATCGCCGCGCTGGCCAAACCGCGTAGCGCCAGACCCAGGGCGATGCGGGGGCTGGGTTCTTCCAGCCGCTGCCGCGCTGATTGCAGCAGGGCAGGCGGCAGATGAAACTTGCCGCGCAAGGCGTCGAGTGCCAGCCGTGCATCACCCAGATGGCCGCTGACATAAATGTCGTCGCCCGGCTGTGCGCCGCTGCGCAACAAGGCTTGGCTCTTGCCGGCGGGCGCCGGCACGCTGCCAAACACCGTGATGCAAATGTTCAACGGCCCGCGCGTGGTGTCGCCGCCGATCAACTCGCAGCCGTGCTGATCCGCCAGTGCAAACAAGCCTTGTGAGAAGCCCGCCAGCCAAGCCTCGTCAATTTTTGGCAGGGCCAGCGCCAGCGTGAAGGCCAGCGGCTTGGCGCCGCAGGCAGCCAGGTCACTCAGGTTCACGGCCAGTGCCTTGTGGCCCAGCGTGCGGGGATCGACGTCGGCAAAAAAATGCCGGCCTTCCACCAGCATGTCACTGGAAATCGCCATGTGCGAGCCGGGAGGTGGCTGCAGCAAAGCGCAGTCGTCGCCAATCCCCAGCACCGCGCGCTTGGCGGGCCGCTTGAAATAACGTTCAATCAGGTCAAACTCTCCCATGGGGCATGAGCATAACGCCGCAGCTGCAGCAGCCGTTATCTTGACCGTTAACCTGCCGTGAAAAAACTGCCAGGCCGTTGGCGCAGGCGCAGCCAGATCGCTGCACGGATGCGTTTCCGGTCGGTGTTGCTCACGCTATGGGCTTGCGCGGCGAGTCGGAAAGCGCAATAAAAGCTCACGCCTAGGTTCAGCAAACCAATCAGCGGAATGGTTGCCACACACCACCAAAAAGCCGGCAGGCGCCAGACCTCCATGCCCAGCGCTGAGCCGGCGGCCGCCAGTTGCCCGGCAGACAGCGTCACGTGGCGGACGTCGAGCTGCAGACCCAAAAAGTCCGTGATGGGCGGGATCATGCCGAGCATGAAACCCAGCGCAATATTGGATGCCAAGCCCGAGATGTTGTCGCGGACGAAGCTGGCCCAGCGGTCGGCCCGGGCGTTGCCCAAGGCCGCCGTGATGCGCGGGTTGTAGCGCATGGCTGATTCCAGCCGGTTCAGTACAAACCAGTTTTCAGCCCAGCCGGCCATCAGGCTGGCGACAAACAAAAGTCCACCCGTGAAAGCGGCCCACAGCAAGGTTGGCCCCCACAAGCTGAGGTTGTGCAGCACATGCTGCGCTTCGGCGTGGCTGATCATCGGCTGGTCACTGACCAGCACGATCAGGCAGTTGATGAGGACCACCACCGGCACCACCATCAAGACATTGCCGAACACCGAGGCGGACTGTGAGCGCACCAAATACGTGACTTCGTCGACAAACGCACTGATAGCGTCGCTGGTGTCTAGCTCTTTGAGCTTGGCCGCCATGGCTGGCGCGGTCATGGCCGGCTGCTTGGTGGCCAGCGTGAAGTGCAGCAGTTGAATGACGATAAAGCTGGCCGCGTACATCAGGCTGGCGCTCATGCCCATCCAAAAGGCCGACAAGCCCAGCGCCACGATGGCAAATTTCAAGGCGGTGGTGACGGCTGTGATCGCGCCGCCGCCCATCGCCTTGAGCAGCATGTCACGATAGTCGGCGCGGCTGCGGGCGATGTAATGCTCGCCGGTTTCAGCGCTGCGCTCGGCCATCTTGGCGGCCAACAAGGTCGAGTTGGCAGCGATCAGCGCGCGAATACTTTTGCGGTCTTCGGCGACCAGCGCTAGGCGAGCCAGCAGCTTGACCGTGGCCACCGCGGGTTTGGGCGACAACAAGCAGTCCAGCAGTTCGCGGACCCGCAGAAACCGCTCCCGGAGTTGGCGCAAGCGAAACACCATGCCCATCGAAATGCCGTGCTGATCGAGGTGCGCGTAAATGCTGTTGATGGCGCTGCGACAAGCCTCCATGCGCTCACGGTAGCGCGCGACGGCCGCTTGCAGTTCGTTGGCATCGCGCAGGGGATCAAAAAAGATCCGTCGCAGGTCTTCGACATCTGCCGGCAAGGCATGAAAGGGGCGCGCATTTTTTTCTTCATCGCTCATGCGCAGACGCAGTTCCGGTGCAAAACCGTTGGCCCTGATGTGCGCCGTGCAGTACGTCAGCGCGTCCAGCAGCTTGTGTTGCCAGCCCCACTCGTCGGAGTCCGTGCGCTCCGTCAGAAGCGCCGTCAACCGATTGATGTGCGTCTCGTCCAGCAGCGCCAACCATTGCGCATCGAAACGGCTCGGCATGAGCAACGAAAAAAGCTCGGCAGCATCGGTGGTTTCAGGCGTTCCCGGCAGCAGCTTGCCCCGGATGCGCTCAGTCAGTTCACTGATGAAGGCGGTGCGCGGTGCAAAACCAAAGTCAGCCAGCAAAGGGGTCACGTCGACGGTTTGCAGCAGAGTGCGCCACCAAGCCTGCAAGCGGTTGTGCACCGCGGGCTGCGCCTCCACCGCGTCCATGAATTGCTGCAGACGAAGTGCCGCGGCGGGTGCGGAGCGGCTGTCGCCGCGGACCCACTGCAGCAGGTCGATGAGCCAGATATGCCGATCAGCCAAGGAGGCATTCGGCTCAAGCCGCGCCAGCAGGGTGGCCAGCGCCGGGAGTGTGTTGGCGTTCAATCGCAAAGCTGGCTGTTCAGTGCAGCACCCGTGCGGCTGCGCCCGAGGTGGCTTCCAGCACAAACATCGGGATCTGCGCTTCAAAGCGGGTGGCGTCTTCTGCGACGCAGAAATAACTGCCGTGCATGGTGCCGGTGGCTGTGCGCAGGCGCGAGCCACTGGTGTATTGGAACGACTCGCCAGGTTTGAGCAGCGGCTGGTGGCCAACGACGCCCAAGCCTTTGACCTCTTCGTTGTGGCCGTTGGCGTCACTGATGAACCAGTGACGCGCGATCACTTGCGCAGCAACATCACCAGTGTTGGTGATGGTGACGGTGTACGAAAAAGTAAACACCTTGCTGCTGGGGTCGGATTGTTCCGGCAGGTACAGCGGCAGGACTTCGCAGGAAATTTGGTAAGTTGGCATGGCACTTTTAGTAAGGCTTGCATGTTAACGCGACCTTCTTGAGGCTGCCCGGCTGAGCTGCTTTCAGCGACAATCCGCGCATGAGTACACACGCCAAACCTGCTTACAAAATCGCCCCTTCCATCTTGTCGGCCGACTTTGCCCGACTGGGCGAGGAAGTCAAAAACGTCATCGCCGCTGGCGCCGACTGGATTCATTTTGACGTGATGGACAACCATTACGTGCCGAACCTGACCTTCGGCCCGATGATCTGCAGCGCCCTCAAACCGCACGCCGTGACGGCTTCGGGCCAGCCTGTGCCGATTGACGTGCACCTGATGGTGCAGCCGGTCGATGCCTTGGCCGCCGCCTTTGCCGATGCCGGCGCCGACTACATCAGCTTTCACCCCGATGCCTCGGGCCATGTGCACCGCAGCGTGCAGGCGATCAAGTCAAAAGGCTGCAAAGCCGGGCTGGTGTTCAACCCGGCGGCGTCTATGGATGTGCTGGATTGGGTCATCGACGACATCGACCTGATCCTCATCATGAGTGTCAACCCAGGCTTTGGGGGCCAGAGTTTCATCGACTCGGCTTTGCGCAAAATCGAGAACGCCCGCAAGCGGATTGACGCGTCTGGCAAAGACATTCGATTGGAAGTCGATGGCGGCATCAAGACCGACAACATCGCCCGTGTTGCCGCTGCTGGGGCTGATGCTTTTGTGGCGGGCAGCGCTATTTTTGGCAAGACGGATTACAAATCGGTGATTGACGCCATGCGCGTGGAACTCGCGAAATGATGCCGCAGGGCAGTGCGGCCGTGGGCGTCCAGTTGGACTTGGGCCGCAGTTTCGACGCCCTCATGATCGACCTCGACGGCACCATGGTCGACACGCTGGGTGATTTTGTCGTCGCTCTTAATTTGATGCTGGAAGAACTGCCTTGGCTGCCGCAGGAGCGCGCCTTGGCTGGTTTGCCGCTGGCCTCAGCGGCGGTCGAGTCGATGGTGGGCAAGGGATCTGAGCACCTGATCCAGTCCGCGTTGATGCATGTGCTGCGGCTGTCGGCTGAAGCGCCTGCGTCCGGTACGTCATCTGATGCGCAGATCCGCGTCCGGGCTGATGCGCTCTACGCGCCGGCTTGGGCCAGCTACCAGCGGCATTACCTGGCCATCAATGGCCTGCACGCCAGTCTTTATCCGGGCGTGGTGCAGGGTTTGCAGCAGTGGCATGCCCAAGGCTTGCCGATGGCCTGCCTGACCAACAAGCCGCTGGCGTTCGCACAACAGTTGCTCAAAATGAAGGGGCTGGACGGCTACTTCAGCCAGGTCTTTGGCGGCGACTCGTTCGCGTTTAAAAAGCCCGACCCGATGCCCTTGCTCAAGACCTGCGAAGCGCTGAACAGCGCACCCGCTCGTACCCTCATGCTTGGCGACTCCAGCAACGATGCCCGCGCAGCGCGGGCGGCGGGTTGCCCGGTGGTGCTGGTGACTTACGGCTACAACCACGGCCAGCCGATTCGGGCTGTGGATGCCGACGGCTTTGTCGATTCCTTCGCTGAATTGACGCTGCGCTAGGCGCAAATGCCGCGCAGCGCTTTGCTACACTTCGCTTTCATATGTTCATTCACAGCATCACATGTACAGGTTGTAGCAGCCGGGGAGCCTGGCTTTGGCGTCGCTGCTTGCTCCGTCACGCCTGATCGCTGAAGCTCCTTTTCCCCAGCATCCAAGCTTTCAGGCTGACAGTGTCCGCAGCCTCCCGCCTCTCAGCCTTCGGGTTGTTTGAGGCCTCTTGAATGAACCGTGGCCCAGCCGTCA
>CANFWI010000087.1 GCA_947450675.1 Comamonadaceae bacterium
CTTGACAATACCGCGCTCGATACGGCCAGTCACCACCGTGCCGCGACCAGAGATCGAGAACACGTCTTCGACTGGCATCAAGAAGGCGCCGTCAACAGCGCGCTCTGGCAGTGGAATGTAAGTGTCAAGTGCATCAGCCAGCTTCATGATGGCCTCTTCACCCAATGGACCCTTGTCGCCTTCCATGGCGAGCTTGGCGCTGCCGTGGATGATCGGTGTGTCGTCACCTGGGAAATCGTACTTGTCGAGCAACTCACGGACTTCCATCTCAACGAGCTCGAGCAGTTCTGCATCATCAACCATGTCGCACTTGTTCAGGAACACGATGATGTAAGGAACACCCACCTGGCGAGCCAGCAAGATGTGCTCACGGGTCTGCGGCATTGGGCCGTCAGCTGCCGAGCAAACCAAAATAGCGCCGTCCATCTGGGCAGCACCGGTGATCATGTTTTTCACATAGTCAGCGTGACCTGGGCAGTCAACGTGAGCGTAGTGGCGATTCGCCGTCTCGTACTCGACGTGAGCCGTGTTGATCGTGATACCGCGGGCTTTTTCTTCCGGTGCAGCGTCAATTTGGTCGTAACCTTTTGCAGTGCCGCCGAATTTGGCTGCCAGCACGGTCGTGATAGCGGCCGTCAAGGTGGTTTTACCGTGGTCAACGTGACCAATCGTGCCAACGTTGACGTGCGGTTTTGTTCGCGTGAATTTCTCTTTTGCCATTTTCAACTCCGAAAAGTTACAAAAAACTATTGCCTAGCCAGCGTCGCTGCGCCAATTCAAAATCTGGTGCCCATTCCGGGAATCGGACCCGGGACCTCTCCCTTACCAAGGGAGTGCTCTGCCACTGAGCCAAATGGGCTTTCTAAAATTCAATCTATCAATCAAACACTCAACAGTGCATCAACAAAAAAGCCAAAACACCCAACCAACACCCCACACGGAACATTAACTGGAGCGGGAGACGGGAATCGAACCCGCGTCATTAGCTTGGAAGGCTAGGGTTCTACCATTGAACTACTCCCGCAGCTCTGAATCTATTTTTATCAACTCACTGACAAGCCCAAGACATTCAAAGAGACCCAATAGGCAAAAAAACCAATTAGCAACTCTTAGAAAGCTTGGTGGATGGGGCTGGATTCGAACCAGCGTACGCGTTAGCGAACAGATTTACAGTCTGCCTCCTTTAACCACTCGGACACCCATCCTTCAAGTGAACCACGGATTATGCCATGGTTTTATGACCTCTCACGACCAATTGATGACTTTGCGTCCACGCGCCTGCAACCATGCATTGGCGGTGACAAAGTGACCGCAGCCCAAAAATGGCTGCGGCGGACGATTCGCCGACAGCGGCGAGGGATGGTTGGCCATCAACACCAGGTGCTCGCCCTTGATCAGTTCGCGCTTGGTTTGGGCATGGGCGCCCCACAGCATGAAGACGACCGGCCTGCCTGCTTCAGCCACCGCTTGAATCAACGCATCCGTGAGCGCCTCCCAACCCTGCTTGGCATGGCTGCCTGGTGCGCCGTCTTCGACCGTCATGCAGGTGTTGAGCAGCAGTACGCCTTGCTGCGCCCAAGCCTCGAGCGAGCCACTGCGCAAGCCCACACCTGAATCGGGCATCGCACCGGGTTGCGCCGTGCCTTGGTCAATTTCCTTGAATATATTGCGCAAACTCGGCGGTATCCGGTTGCCATGCTTCACCGAAAACGCCAATCCATGCGCTTGGTTCGGGCCGTGGTACGGGTCTTGCCCCAAAATCACGACCTTGACAGCGGGCAAGGGGGTCAACGCCAAAGCGCGCAGAGGCTGGGCCGGGTAAATAACAGCCCCTTCGGCCAAGCGCTGCTTGATGAATTGGCCGAGTTTCAGGCCAGTCGGGCTGGCCAAAAAACCTTGAACAACCGGCGCCCAACTAGGGTCGATGGGCCAAAGGGTCGGATTCCAGGCAGTCAGACACTCGGACGCCGCGGCTTGCGACCCGCCGTCGTCAGAGGCGAAATTGCCTTGCGCGCTCATTAAGTAAACAAATGCGCCAATGCAACACCGGGATCGTCGGCGCGCATGAAGGCCTCGCCGACCAAGTAGGCGTGCACGCCAGCTCGTCGCAGAAGCTGCACATCAGCCACGGTGCTGATGCCTGATTCGGTCACCAGCAGACGGTCTGCGGGTACCTCTTTGATCAGGCTCAGCGTGATGTCCAGAGAGACCTCGAATGTTTTCAAGTTGCGGTTGTTGATGCCCAGCAAAGGCGTTTTGAGCTTGAGCGCACGGTCTAACTCTGCGCGGTCATGCACCTCCACCAACACAGCCATGTCCAGCGACATGGCCAGCGCCTCAAAACTTTTCATTTGGGCGTCGTCTAGGCAGGCGGCAATCAGCAAGATGCAGTCGGCACCCATCGCCCGTGCTTCATACACTTGGTAGGCGTCGATGATGAAATCTTTGCGCAACACGGGCAAGTCACACGAGGCACGCGCCTGCTTCAGGTAGTCCGTGCTGCCCTGAAAAAACTGATGGTCGGTGAGCACCGACAAGCAAGCCGCGCCATGCTCGGCATAGCTCTGGGCGATATCGGCGGGAATGAAGTCGGCGCGCAAAACGCCTTTGGACGGGCTGGCTTTTTTAATCTCAGCGATGACGGCCGCTTGACCCGCCGCGATCTTGCTGCGCATGGCGCCGACAAAGTCGCGCGTGAGGACGCGCGATTCGGCATCTTCGCGCATGACGGCGAGCGGCTTGCGTTGCAGCGCCGTGGCTACTTCTTGGCGTTTGACCGCCATGATCTGGTCGAGGATGTCAGCCATGTGTTCTGGGTACCGTGTTTGTCGTGAGAGAAAAGATGCAAAAACCGATTATTGATGCTGATGGGGATGCGTGTCGTGACACTCAAGCCGCATGTGTCGCCTTGACCAGCGCGTCCAGCGTGCCCTTGGCCGCGCCGGAAGCAATCGCCTGACGCGCCAGTGCGATGCCGCCCCCCATCGAGGCAGCCACATTGGCGGCGTAAAGCGCCGCTCCCGCGTTAAGCACGACGATGTCGGCGGGCGCACCCGCCTCACCGTCCAGCACGCCCTTGAGCATCCGCATCGACTGCTCAGGTGTGTCGACGCGCAGCGCGCGGCTGCTGGCCATCGGCAATCCAAAATCTTCAGGGTGGATCTCGTATTCGGTGATCTCGCCATCTTTGAGCTCACCCACCACGGTCGCAGCACCCAGGCTGATCTCATCCATGCCATCTTTGCCGTAAACCACCAAGGCGTGCACGGCACCCAGTCGCTGCAAGGCGCGCACCTGAATACCGACGAGGTCCGGATGGAAAACGCCCATCAGGATATTCGGTGCGCTGGCCGGATTTGTCAGCGGGCCAAGGATGTTGAAAATCGTCCGCACACCGAGTTCTTTGCGAATCGGTGCGACGTTTTTCATGGCCGGGTGATGGTTCGGCGCGAACATAAAACCAACGCCCACCGTCGCGATACAACGTGCAATTGCTTCCGGTGACAAATTGATGTTGATGCCCAATGACTCCAGCACGTCGGCACTGCCCGACTTGCTGCTGACGCTGCGGCCGCCGTGCTTGCTGACCTTGGCGCCTGCCGCCGCCGCCACAAACATGGCGCAGGTGGAGATATTGAAGGTGTGCGAACCGTCGCCGCCAGTGCCGACGATGTCGACCAGATGCGTCTTGTCGGCCACCTCGACCTTGGTTGAAAACTCGCGCATGACCTGCGCCGCCGCGGTGATTTCTCCGATGGTTTCTTTCTTGACGCGCAAGCCGGTGATGAGCGCGGCCATCATCACCGGCGACATCTCGCCGTTCATGATCAGCCGCATGATGTGCAGCATCTCGTCGTGAAAAATCTCACGGTGCTCGATCGTGCGTTGCAAGGCTTCTTGGGGCGTGATCTTCTGCGATTGGGACATCTTGACGCTTTCGAAATACGGTAACGGTCATCAGGGCGGTCAGGCCACGGTCAAAGTTCAGGCCTGCAGCAGAAAATTTTTCAGCATGGCATGGCCATGCTCGGTGAGGATGGATTCAGGGTGAAACTGAACCCCCTGAATGGCCAACGTCTTGTGGCGCACACCCATGATCTCGCCATCGTCGGTCCAGGCCGTCACGGCCAACACGTCTGGGCAAGTCGCGCGCTCAATCGCCAGCGAGTGGTAGCGGTTGACGACAAACTTCTCAGGCAAATTGGCAAACACGCCCTCTTGCGTCGTGCTGATGACGCTGGTCTTGCCGTGCATGAGTTGCTGCGCGCGGATGATCTTGCCGCCAAAGGCTGCGCCTATGGCTTGATGGCCCAAGCAGACGCCCAAAATAGGCAGCTTGCCCGCGAAGTGCTGGATCGCCGCAACGGAAATGCCCGCCTCGGCTGGCGAGCACGGTCCGGGTGAAATCACCAGCCGGTCGGGTGCGCGCGCTTCGATGTCGGCCAGCGTCACCTCGTCATTGCGCAGCACCTCCACCTCGGCCCCCAACTCGCCAAAATACTGGACGATGTTGTAGGTGAAGCTGTCGTAGTTGTCGATCATCAAGAGTTTCATTCCAGCCCCTCTTCCACCAATTCACTGGCGCGCAACAGTGCGCGTGCCTTGGCTTCAGTTTCTTTCCATTCCAGTTCAGGCACCGAGTCAGCCACCACACCCGCGGCCGCCTGCACGTAAAGCATCTGGTCTTTGATGATGCCGGTGCGGATCGCAATCGCCACATCCATGTCGCCGGCGTAACTCAGGTAGCCGCAAGCCCCGCCATACAAGCCGCGCTTGGTCGGCTCCAACTGGTCGATCAGTTCCATCGCATGAACCTTCGGGGCGCCCGTCAACGTACCCGCCGGAAAGGTCGCCTTCAGCACGTCCATATTGCTCATGCCATCCAGCAACACGCCCTCCACATTGCTGACGATGTGCATCACATGGCTGTAACGCTCGACCGCAAAAGCCTCGGTGACTTTGACCGAACCGATTTCGGCGATGCGGCCAATGTCGTTGCGCGCCAAGTCGATCAGCATGACGTGTTCGGCGCGCTCTTTCGGGTCGTTGATGAGCTCTTGCTCGATGGCCTTGTCCGCCTCGACCGAAGCGGCTCGAGGCCGCGTTCCGGCAAGCGGGCGAATGGTGATTTTTTGCGCTGTTTTTTCTGCACCGCCGGCTTGCGCGTCCTTGACGACGATGGCCTCTTGCCGCACCAAAATCTCAGGCGATGCACCGACCACATGGAAATCACCAAAGTGGTAGTAGTACATGTAAGGGCTCGGATTCAACGAACGCAGCGCCCGGTACAGCGACAGCGGCGACTCGGTGTAGCGCTTCTTGATGCGCTGACCGACCTGCACCTGCATGAAGTCACCGCCGGCGATGAGATCCTTTGCACGCTCGACGGCAGCGATGTAATCCGCCTTGGCGAACTCACGCTCAGCCGGGTAACCCAGCGACGGCTTGACCACCGGCGCGCTGACCGAATACTGCAGCTGATCCTTCAGGCCCCGCAGCCGTTTCTTGGCATTGGCAAAGGCCTCAGGAGCGGCCGGGTCGGCATAGACAATCAAGTACAGCTTGCCCGACAAGTTGTCGATGACCGCCAGTTCTTCGCATTGCAACAGCAAGATGTCGGGGCAGCCGAGCGTGTCGGGTGGGCACGAGGCTTCGAGTTTTTTCTCGATGTAACGCACCGTGTCGTAACCAAAATAACCGGCCAGACCGCCACAAAAACGCGGCAGACCGGGGCGCAAGGCGACCTTGAAACGCTGCTGATAAGCCTCGATGAAATCCAGCGGGTTCTGCGTTGAGGTTTCCACCACGTGGCCATCGGTCACCACTTCGGTCACGGCGTCCGGGCCAAAACCACGCGCCCGCACCAGCGTGCGCGCCGGCAGGCCAATGAAGCTGTAACGACCAAACCGTTCGCCGCCCACCACAGACTCCAGCAAAAAGCTGAACTTGCCGCCGTCTTTGGAAAACGCCAGTTTGAGGTAGAGCGAGAGCGGCGTTTCCAAGTCAGCAAAGGCCTCCGCCATCAAAGGAATGCGGTTGTAGCCCTGCTGCGCCAGGCTTTTAAATTCGAGTTCGGTGATCAAAGCAAGTCCTTGTTGCGTGGCCGGCGCAGTCGACACTGACGGCTGGGCCACGGTTCATTCAAGAGGCCTCAAACAACCCGAAGGCTGAGAGGCGGGAGGCTGCGGACACTGTCAGCCTGAAAGCTTGGATGCTGGGGAAAAGGAGCTTCAGCGATCAGGCGGGACGGAGCAAGCAGCGACGCCAAAGCCAGGCTCCCCGGCTGCTACAACCTGTACATGTGATGCTGTGAATGAACATATGAAAGCGAAGTGTAGCAAA
>CANFWI010000088.1 GCA_947450675.1 Comamonadaceae bacterium
TAGCGCGCTATAATATGAGACTTGTCGGAGTGTGGCGCAGTCTGGTAGCGCACCTGGTTTGGGACCAGGGGGTCCAAGGTTCGAATCCTTGTACTCCGACCATTTAATCAACAAAAAAAGCTCACTTTGTGGGCTTTTTTTGTATGTGCTCACAGCCGCAGTGAGCACTCAATCCACAGCCCTGTTTAGTTGACTAAAAGGCTGCCCGTAGCTCAGTTGGATAGAGCATCAGCCTTCTAAGCTGAGGGTCGGGGGTTCGATCCCCTCCGGGCAGACCAATTTCTCCGCACCCTCCAACGCCTGACCTAGCGACACCGAATTGTTGCCCGTCGCGACCACCGCACAGGGCAGCCGTTCGCCTGCACTTTCTCAATGATGAAGTTTTGACATTTCGGCACTCATTCGGCGGCAAATGTAACAGTTAACAACTCCATGTAACTAGTTGTTAAACTTGCAGAATAAATATCAAGTATTAAATAATTATAAATAATGAATCAAATTTGATATTTAAATTTCTGCTTATCAACTGCACAGCTGCAAAACTTTGAGAAAACTGCAATGTCAAACTTAAATTGCTTCAAGTTAACCTTTATCAGTGCCCGCCAAATCGTGGGCTCGTTTCTCACGGCCCTGCTGATGCTGCTGTTCACGCAGGCCGCGCATGCAGATACAGAAACCACCGCGATGACCGCGGCAGCGGCTGACACAGCCTCTACCGCAGCGGCGCTGGCGTCTGGCCTGGTCGAGTTAAACCCACTCGGCTTGGTCGGCTCAGTGGTGGTGAAAGTCGCCACGATCACTTTATCAATAAAACCTAGGCGATGAAGGTCGCTTGCCGTTTCATGAACAGCTTCAAAAATCGAGCTCTTGGTCTTAGATTTTGTGATCATGGCAAATCTCCGTTAATGATCCATCTTTAATGGATTTTGACCGAAGTAGCTAGTTTTTAAAACTCGTTGCATGTCAAAATATAACACCGAGTGGCATATTTAATCAAGGCGCGATACTGAAAAAATCAAAGCAAAGGCCGCAGTTCACGCGCAGCGTCGAGCAGCAGCGGCAACATGCTCAAGTGCCCTGCACCCGCCAGCGATGAACTCACCACGTTGATGGCGGCGACGGTATGGCCTTGCATGTCGCGCAACGGCACGGCCAGTGCGTGCACGCCGAGTTCGTGTTCTTCGCTGGCTTGGCAGTAGTCGTCTGCACGGGCTTTGTCGACCAGCGCTTTGAGTGCACGTGCGTCCGTCGTGGTGTGTACCGTCAGCCGGGCCAGGCCGGTGGCCAAACGCGGCTTCAGCCAGGCGCTGAATTCGCCCCGAGCTTTGGCGGCCAGCAGCACGCGCCCGGTGGATGTTGCGTGCGCCGGTAAGCGTGCGCCCAAGTGCAAGCCGTAGGCCAGCACTCTCGCCTGCACAGACTTGGCATCAGCGCTTTTCCACTCCATGCCGCTGCGGCCGATGATGACGACTTCGTCACCGTCCAGCACAGCGACTGAAAACGAGGCTTGCGACTGCGCTGCCAAACGGTTCAAGGTGGGTTGCACGGCACGCGGCAAGCGCGCCGTGGCGAGGTAACTGCCTGAAAAGCGCAGCACTTTGGCGGCCAGCCAAAAATAGCCGCCATCGGTTTCAAGGTAGCCCAGATGCGTGAGCGTCAGCAGATGCCGACGCGCCGCCGCGCGGGTGATGCCGGCCCGCTCTGCCGCCAGCGTGGCATTCAGGCGCTGGCGCTGTGGGTCGAAAGCTTCCAGCACGGCCATGCCTTTGGCCATGCCTTCGATCATGTCGGCCTTGGCGATAGGAAAAGTGCCCTGCGATAGGGTGGTGGAGTTTTTTGGAGGGATAGCCATTGCGCGATGATCGCACAGATGAACCGATAAACGCACAAAGTCAGCCTCGGTGGCTGGCTGAAGCTGCGCGAGCGATTTACGCTACATGCTGACTTTGGTGACCACTCTTTGGTGACCACGACGAGGACAAAAAAATGCAAACACAACGGGTACAGGTAGCGATCATTGGTGGCGGACCGGCCGGGCATTTGCTGGGGCAATTGCTTTACAAGGCAGGCATTGACGCCGTGATCATCGAGCGCCAAAGCGCCGAGCATGTGCAGAGCCGGATTCGGGCAGGTGTGTTGGAACACGTCAGCATGGACTTGTTGGATGAAGCCGGTGTTGGCCAGCGCATGCACGCCGAAGGTTTGCTTCACGGCGGCTTTGACATGCTGTTCAAGGGCCAGCGCCACCGCATTGACATGCACCGGCTGACCGGCGGTAAGAACGTCATGGTCTATGGGCAGACGGAGGTCACCCGCGACCTGATGGACGCCCGCCAAGCGGCCGGCTTGAGCACCATCTACAACGCCAGCAACGTCAGCGTGCACGACTTTGACACCGACAAGCCCCGCGTGCGTTTTGAAAAAATGGGTGCCAACGGCCCAGAGCAACACGAGATTGCGTGCGACTTCATCGCCGGCTGTGACGGCTTTCATGGTGTGTGCCGGGCCAGCGCGCCGCGCAGTGCCATCCGCGAGTACGAGAAGATTTACCCCTTTGGCTGGCTGGGCGTGCTGGCGGATACGCCACCCGTGCACGAGGAACTGATTTACGTGAACAGCCCGCGTGGCTTTGCCCTGTGCTCGCAGCGCAGCCACACGCGCAGCCGCTATTACCTGCAAGTGCCGCTGACCGACAAGGTCGAAGACTGGTCTGACGAAGCCTTTTGGGACGAGCTGCGACTGCGGCTCGACCCGCAAGCGCGCGCGCAACTGGTGACCGGGCCATCGATTGAAAAAAGCATTGCACCGCTGCGCAGTTTTGTGACCGAGCCCATGCGCTTTGGCCGAATGTTTTTGGCCGGCGACGCCGCTCACATCGTGCCGCCCACAGGTGCCAAAGGTTTGAACTTAGCGGCCACTGACGTCAAATATTTGTCCAGCGCTTTGATCGAGTTTTACCAAGAAAAAACGGAAGCCGGCATCGACAGTTATTCAGAGCGTTGCCTGCGCCGGGTTTGGCGTGCGGAGCGTTTCTCGTGGTGGTTCACCAGCTTGATGCATCGCTTTCCGGAAAACGGCGAGATCGGCCAAAAGCTGCAAGAAGCCGAACTCGACTACATCGTGAATTCAGAAGCCGGCGCCTTGTCGGTGGCTGAAAACTACGTGGGTTTGCCGCTGAATTTTGGGGAGTAAGGCACAGCAAGCGGCTTGCTGACTTTCAAGGAAATTTATGCGCAATACCCGCTTGCTTCATGATTGCATTGGCCGTCATCCTGGAGGCGCAATTGGTCGATACAGTGACCGACAAAGTACCGTTAGCCCAAGTCTGGTGAGAGCCTTTTTGTCGCAGACACAAAAAACCGTGCTGCTTGAGCACGGCCACGACTTGGTTGTAAAACCCATTCATGCAGCCAAAAACTCACCACTCCAAGCAGCCATGGGTCTATTTTTTGGCGGGTGTTTCAGTTGCGCTTCCAAGAGCATGTCTACACAGCCATAGACCTCTTTCATCAGCTCTTGGATATCCTTGGCTTCAACAACCAAACCGCGAAGGTCTGGGCTGGTGGCCACAAGAACACCCGCATCGCGGTCTTGCACGACATCAACGCGCAACAGCAATGGCACGTTAAAACGTGCAGCAACCTTCCAAAACGGAAAGCCGACTCTGTACATAGTGAATTCTCCCTGTATCGATCAATAAGTATCCCACTTTTCTCTGATCTGCCAATGCAGGCCGCTTGCTGTAAATTGCGGCCTATGACGCAAGCCAAATCCCAAGCATCACCCCAAGCCCCGGCCCTGAAAATCCCACAAGTCTTGAAGGGTGTTCGCCTGCTCAGCTTGGCCTTGAATTTACCCGGCCCCGCAGCGTTGATGCGCTGCCAACAAATGGGTGCGCGCTGCGTCAAGTTAGAGCCGCCCAGTGGCGACCCGATGCAGCGTTACAGCCCGACGGCGTATGCGCAATTGCAGAGCGGCATCAAAGTCATCACGGCTGACTTAAAGACGGAGGTGGGCCAAAAAGCGCTGCGCCGCGAACTTGCCAAAACCGATGTGCTGATCACCTCGTTTCGGCCCTCTGCGATTGAAAAACTCGGCTTGGCTTGGAAGGGACTGCACCGCCTTTACCCTGCCCTGTCACACGTGGCCATCGTCGGCAGCCCCGGCGCCCGCGCCGAAGAACCCGGCCATGACCTGACCTATGTGGCAGACAGCGGCTTGGTGACTGGCCTTGAATTACCCGCCACGCTGTACGCTGACATGGGCGGCTCGTTGACAGCCAGTGAAGCGGTGTTGCAGGCGGTTTTGGCTCAACGCAACAACGGCAAAGGCATTCGCTTGGAAATAGCGCTGGCCAGTGCGGCGGACTACCTCGCGCTGCCACGGCATTGGGGGCTGACGCAGCCCAGCGGTTTTGTGGGCGGCGCTCATGCCGGTTACCGCGTGTATGCCTGCAAAGACGGCCGTGTGGCGTTGGCTGCGCTGGAACCGCATTTTGCGGCGGCGCTGTGTGCTGCGGCAGGCTTGCCAGCGTCCGATGTGACGAGTCTGCAAACGCAGGGCGCACGCGACAGCATCGCAAGGTTTTTGAAACAGCAAACGCGCAAGCAACTCGATTCGCTGGCAGTTTTGAGGGACATTCCGCTGCACACGATGGCCTGAAAAAGCCTGATCAGTGAGCCACTTATCCGGCGGTCAACTCAGCCAACTGCGCTTTCAAGGCCGCATTTTCAGCACTGAGTGTGGTGATGGTTTGCTTCAAGCGCGCAATCACGCCTGCTGGCGAATCGGGTTCGCTGCGCTCGACGGCCCGGCTCTCGCGGACTTGACGGGCAGCTTGCTGCAGTTCTTTTTTACCGCCAGCTGCAGCCGCCACTTGCTCCGCAACTGGCAATGACGCCACGTTGGCGGCGGCGGTGATTGAAATAGAACCCGACTTGACGGCGGCCACCAGTTCAGGCGCTGCGGTTTGCTGAATTTTTTTGATGTGACTCAGGGTGCTGCTGCTGAGGCGGGCGGCCTTGGCGGTGGCGTCGCTGGTGGTCATGGCTTCAACATGGTTGTTAGCAGCGCTTGAGACAGGAACGACCGATGACTCCGTTGTTGCTGCATCAGCCACCGCCGGCACGCTGGACGTCAAGATGTCTTTTCTGCGCAGGGCCAACACGCCACGCTGGAAATCAGACAAACTGCGGCGGCCTAGGTGCTGGTCAATCATCCACAAATGAACGTCGTCCATCGACTTGAACTGGGTGTTTTGCACGGTATTGAAAGCAATGCCGAGCCGGCTGCAAATGCCGTAGCGGTTGTGTCCGTCCACCAGCACGTCGCCCCACAGCACCAAAGCGTCGCGGCAACCTTCAGCCAGCAAGCTGCGCTCTAGGGCCTCATGTTCGTGCGGGGTCAGCGGGTCAATGTACGCGCGCAGCTCTTCGCTGACAGTGATGTTCGTCATTGGAAATTAGCGCGGTTTACGGGAGGGCTTGAGACCCACGGTCTTGGCCGAACCGTTGTCACGCGGGGGCAAACCGGTGTGCTGGGTCAGCAGGCGGCCTTTGACCGGCGCGGCAGACTTCAACGCGACGGTGGTCGAGTTTTTCTTGCGTGCGCTGGTGTAGCCGCCATCGGTCAGCGGCTGGTAGGTGGGGATCAAATGGTGCTTGCCGTTGCCGATCAAGTCAGACCGACCCATGGTCTTCAGCGCTTCGCGCAGCAGCGGCCAGTTGTTGGCGTCGTGGTAGCGCAAAAAGGCTTTGTGCAGGCGGCGGCGTTTGTCGCCGCGCACGATGTCCACGGTCTCGCTGTCGCGCGTTATCTTGCGCAGCGGATTGCGGTTGGTGTGGTACATCGTCGTTGCCGTGGCCATGGGTGACGGATAAAAGGTCTGCACCTGGTCGGCCCTGAAACCGCTTTTCTTCAGCCAGATGGCGAGGTTCATCATGTCTTCGTCGCTGGTGCCCGGATGGGCGGCGATGAAGTAGGGAATCAAAAACTGCTTCTTGCCGGCTTCGAGCGAGTACTTCTCAAACATCTGTTTGAACTTGTCGTAGCTGCCGATGCCGGGCTTCATCATCTTGGTGAGCGGGCCCTGCTCGGTGTGCTCGGGCGCGATCTTCAGGTAACCACCGACGTGGTGCGTCACCAGTTCTTTGACGTACTCAGGACTTTGCACCGCCAAGTCATAGCGCAGGCCAGAGCTGATGAGAATTTTCTTGATGCCTTTGAGCGCACGGGCCCGGCGGTACATCTTGATCAAGGGCGCGTGGTCGGTGTTGAGGTTCGAGCA
>CANFWI010000089.1 GCA_947450675.1 Comamonadaceae bacterium
CATCCGTTTCATCGGAATTCCTTATCGTTCTTGCCTCGAGAATTTTCTCGAGCATTCAACTGCCCAAATTGGGCTAACGATGCCTGAAGCTGACGTGATGCGAACGTGGGGAATTGCCGGAGAGCTTTTGACGGGCTCGGCAGGACTGCTCAAAAAGAGCGGTCAAGCGAGAAGTCTGGGCGTGGGCGCGTGGATGGGATGAGCTGGGGCCAACTGGTTATTTGCTATAAATGAAATAGCAGCGCGTGTCCGTGAGGCAAGGGTTGCAGGCGTTTTTATGCCATTAAGCGGGGCCAGAAGGCGCCGCAGACATAAAAAAACCAGTCCAACCAAAGTTGTCATCAGGAGGCTAACCATAAAAAGGCTTGATCTCATCAAGATCCGTGCACAGCCCGTGGGGCTATGCACTTGGTATTCCGTAGTTGTATTCGCAAAACGTCGACTCATCGCACTGTGTTGGCCCTTCGCGGGGTGCCTTGCACCCTGGCATTTCAGGCAAAACAGTCATCAGCATCGACCTTCTAGCGCGGCACTGTGGCAAGCGTGGACTTGTGGTGGACTAAACTGCCAGACAAATCAACTACTTACAGCGCATCGCTAGTGAAACACATTATAGGGTCAGGAAATCCTCCTGCCAAACGACCAAAAAACGCCCCACGCGGTGCCGCAAAACCTGTGGGTTCGCCCGCGAGGGCGAGGCCTGCCGGGAGAAACCCGTCGCCGGCTCAGCTTCAGTCTGCTGCAGCGCCTAGGCGCGTTTTCGTCTCTCAACAGGTGGCTGCTGAAACATTTGAGCCAGTTGAATCGGTGGTCCTGCCGCAAGCCACACTGGTCACGGTGACGGAGGATTACGACGGTCAGCGGCTCGACAATTTTTTGATTCGCCAGCTCAAGGGTGTGCCCAAAACGCACGTTTACCGGATCATTCGCAGCGGCGAAGTGCGCATCAACAAAGGCCGGGTGCAGGCCGACACGCGCGTGGCTACCGGCGATGTGGTGCGACTGCCACCGGTGCGCACATCAGAGCGCGCTGACCAAAAGGCGTTGGCGATGGCGACCGAAATCGCCCGTCACGGCGCGACGTCCAGCGTTGGCGGGCTGGCCCCGTCGCGTGACTTTCCGATTCTGTTTGAAGACGAGCATGTGCTGGCCATCGACAAGCCGGCCGGCGTGGCGGTGCATGGCGGCAGCGGCGTGGCTTTTGGCGTGATTGAGCAAATGCGCATGGCCCGGCCGGGCCATGATTTCTTGGAGCTGGTGCACCGGCTGGACCGGGAAACCAGCGGCGTGTTGTTGATCGCCAAAAAACGAATGGCTCTGAAAATTTTGCAAGAGCAGTTCCGTGAACGCGAAACCGACAAGGTTTATTTGGCGATGGTTGCTGGCAACTGGCCGCCCAAGTTGAAAGTGCTCGACAAGCCGCTGCAAAAATACCTGCTGCCGGACGGTGAACGCCGCGTCAGGGTGGTCGACAAAGACCATCCAGACGCCATGCGCGCCGTCACCTTGGTGAAGGTGCGGGCCGCGCTGCCGATATCCAAAGATCAGCCTTTGAGTGATTTCAGTTTGCTCGAAGTCACCATCAAAACCGGGCGCACCCACCAGATCCGCGTGCATTTGGCGACCGAAGGTTATCCGATTGCCGGTGACGACAAATACGGCAACTTCGAGTTAAACAAAGGTCTGCAAAAGCTGCCGGCTGGGCGAGCGCTCAAGCGTATGTTTTTGCATGCTTGGACCTTGAAGTTCACCCACCCCTCGAACGGCAAGCGCATCACCTTGCTGGCCGAACTCCCACCTGAACTTGACGCCTTGGTTGCCCATGTCCCGCCCGCTGAATTTTGATTTGATCGCCTTCGACTGGGACGGCACGCTGTACGACTCGACCCAGTTCATTGTGCGCAGCATTCAAGCGGCCGTTGTCGATGTGGGCGGCGCCAAACCGAGCGATGAAGCTGCGTCTTATGTGATCGGGCTGGGCCTGATGGAGGCGCTGGCCCATGCTGCGCCTGACGTGCCGGAATCCCGTTACCCCGAACTCAACCAGCGCTACCGGCATCACTACATGCTGCGTCAACACGACATCAGTTTGTTTGAGGGCACCTTGACCTTGTTGGCTGAACTCAAAGAGCGCGGCCACATCTTGACGGTGGCCACCGGCAAGTCCCGACGTGGCCTTGACGAAGCCTTGAGAGCGGTCGAGCTCAAGGGCCGCTTTGACGGCTCGCGAACGGCTGATGAAACCGCTGGCAAGCCGCATCCGCGGATGTTGCATGAGCTGATGCGCGAATTTGATGTGCCGCCCGAACGCACCTTGATGATTGGCGACACCACGCATGATTTGCAGATGGCTCTGAATGCGGGTTGCGCCAGCGTTGGTGTCAGTTACGGCGCGCACGAGCCAGACGCCTTCGAGGTGCTCAAGCCGCGTGCGGTGCTGCATTCGGTGAGTGAGCTGCAGACTTGGTTGAGCGCCCATGCCTGAGGTGTTGGCCGCTGACTCAGCCCAACCGTTGTGCCGCGCAGTCGACCTCGTTGAAGGTGGTTTGGCTGTGCCTTTTGATGTGCTGTACGCAGGCCAGACCTGCCGCGCTTTCGCCGTGCGGTTTGAAGGCCAGCCGCAGGCCTACCTGAATCGATGCAGCCATGTGGCGATGGAACTGGATTGGCAGCCCAATCAGGTGTTTGACGGCAGTGGCCAATGGTTGCTGTGCGCCAGTCACGGCGCGGCATACCACCCTGACACCGGCGAATGCGCTGGCGGCCCGTGCCGCGGCGGACTCGTGAAAATCAATCTTTCTGAGCGTGCTGGCGTGGTCTTTTGGCAGCCCGCGTACAACCTCAAACCTATCGCGTTTTAAACTGAGCCACCATGAACGAAAACAACACCCAACCCGTCAGCAACGAAACTGGCGCACATGTCGCTGCGGTCCCTCAAGAGGCCGGCTGGGAGCGCGCAACGCTTGAAAAGCTGGTTTTTGCTGCGCTCGATGAGCAAAAATCGTCGCGTCGCTGGAAGACGTTTGTGCGGCTCTCTTGGCTGATTTTCCTGATCGCGCTGGTCTGGCTGGCCTTGCACCGAGGCGCTTCCCCGTCCAACGTCAGCACGCCGCACACAGCGGTTGTTGAGATCAAGGGTGAAATCTCTGACGGCGCTGATGCGAGCGCTGAATTTGTCAACGCCGCACTGCAGGCCGCCTTCGAAGACGAAGGGTCCAAAGCAGTGGTGTTGTTGATCAATTCACCCGGCGGCAGCCCGGTTCAGGCCGGCATGATGAATGACGAAATTTTGCGTTTGAAAGCGAAATACAAAAAGCCGGTCTATGCCGTGGTGGAAGAAACCTGTGCCTCTGCGGCCTATTACGTCGCCGTGGCAGCGGACAAAATTTATGTCGACAAGGCCAGCATTGTGGGCAGCATCGGCGTGTTGATGGACGGCTTCGGTTTCACCGGCCTGATGGACAAGCTAGGGGTTGAGCGACGCCTGCTGACGGCTGGTGAAAACAAGGGTTTTCTGGATCCGTTCAGCGCCCAAAGCGAGCGTCAACGTGCCTACGCACAGACCATGCTGAATCAGATTCACCAGCAGTTCATCACGGTGGTCAAAAACGGCCGTGGTGATCGCTTGAAGGAAATCCCCGAGATGTTCAGCGGCCTGTTCTGGAGCGGTCAGCAGGCCGTCGATTTGGGCTTGGCAGACCAGTTTGGATCGCTCGAATTTGTTGCCCGCGAAGTCGTCAAGACAGAAGACATCATTGACTACACGCGCCGCGAAAACGTGGCCGAGCGCTTGGCCAAGCGCTTTGGTGCGGCGATGGGTGAGGGCGCCATGAAGGCGACCTTGCGCAGCGTCCCGGCCATTCGCTAAAAATTCTAGCGACCGATACAAAACACCGTGGGCAGCGCCAGCGGTGCGCCCGGTTTTTCATCGCGCTTGCTTTTCCACACGCTGACTTGCGCACTGCGCGACCAAGCGGCGTCAAGCGTCAGACCGCAGCTCAACGCCAGTCGGGTGTTGCTGTTCAAGGTTTGCAGCAGCGCGCCCAGCAACACCGTGTTGCGGTAAGGCGTCTCAATGAACATCTG
The DNA here is from genome assembly GCA_947450675.1 of Comamonadaceae bacterium. Lineage (GTDB taxonomy): Bacteria > Pseudomonadota > Gammaproteobacteria > Burkholderiales > Burkholderiaceae_C > Polaromonas. Next base: position 4,087 of record CANFWI010000089.1, read on the forward strand.
GGTTTGCCCCGACTTGAGCGCGATCGATTCGAGCTCACGGATGCGCTGGGAGCGCTCACCAGCGTCTTGTGGCAGATAGCCGACAAAGGCGAAGTTCTGACCATTCAGCCCGCTGGCGGCCAGCGCCATCACCAGCGACATGGGGCCCGCCAAAGGCACCACTTGCAAGCCGAGGTCATGTGCGGCACGCACCACGGAAGAGCCGGGGTCTGCAATCGCGGGCATGCCGGCTTCGCTGACCAAGCCCATGTCATGGCCTTGCAGCGCGGCTTGCAGCAAGGGCCGCGCATCAAAGTTGCCGCCGTGATCGCCTTTTTTATGCACTTCACGCGGCAGTTCTTGAATTTGCAGTGCTTGAATCGGCTGGCTTAGCGGGTGCAGTTCATTGACGCGCTTTAAATAGGCACGGGTGCTGCGGGCATTTTCGGAGACCCAGAAACCCAGTTTGGCGGCGACTTCCATCGTGCCTTGCGGCATGACTTGCTGCAAGGGTGCCGCGTCGTCGCAGCCGAAATCCAGCGGTGCGGGCACCAGATAGAGTTTGCCTTTGCTGCCGTTTGGGCCGTGGTTACCAGGTGTTTTGGGGGTGTCGTTCATGCGTTTACTTTCGAGCCGAGCAGCCGAATGCCGGCGGCTTCAATCAGGTGGCAGGTGCGGATCAGGGGCAGTCCGATCAGCGCGGTTGGGTCATCGCTGTCAATCGACTCCAACAGCGCGATGCCCAGCCCTTCGCTTTTCGCGCTGCCGGCGCAATCGTAGGGTTGCTCGGCCTGCAAATAGTTTTCAATGGCCTCGTCACTGAGTTGACGAAAGCGAACTTTCACGGCGGCCAAAGCCGCTTGTTCAAAGCCGCTGGCCAAGCAGACCACGGCGACAGCGGTTTGGAAAATCACGGCACGACCGCGCATTTGGCGCAACTGTGCGACGGCGCGTTCGTGTGTGCCGGGCTTGCCCAGCGGCACGCCATCCAAGTCGGCCACTTGGTCAGAGCCGATCACCACCGCCTGTGGAAAAGCGCTGGCGACCGCGCGGGCTTTGGCCAAGGCCAAACGCATCGCCAGTGCGTTGGGGGCTTCCCCGGTCTGTGGTGTCTCGTCGACGTCTGGCGCCGCAACGCTGAAAGGGATGCGCAGGCGTTGCAGAAGTTCTTGGCGGTAGCGGGAGGTGGAGCCCAAAACGAGGGCTCGTTGCGTCGGTGAAAAGGCCGTGGTGGCATCAGGGGAGGGTAAGGTCATCCCCTGATTCTCTTACACTGCCACGCATGTCCAGAAATTTCCAAGCCCAACGGCTGAACCTCCAAGAACTGGCCCAAGATGGCCAACCGTGGTCTGAGACCACTTTCATCACAGACCTTCCGCGGCTGGCTGCCGAAGCTCAAGGCTTGAGTGCAAGCGATGCCGTTCAGTGGCAGGCCACCGGCGAGTTGCGCCCACAGGCCGGTGCCGAAGACCAAGTCTGGCTGCACTTGACGGCCAAGGCCAGCGTGCCCTTGACGTGCCAGCGCTGCATGACGCTGGTCGCGACGCCGGTGGAGGTTGACCAGTGGTATCGCTTTGTCGCTAGCGAAGAGATCGCCATGGCGGAAGACGATGGGGCTGAAGAAGACTTGTTGGTCATGGCGCCACAGTTCGATTTGATGGACTTGCTGGAAGACGAGTTGTTGATGGCCTTGCCTCTGGTGCCGATGCACGAAAGCTGCCCAGTGACGCCGGTGTTCAGTGCGGGAGACCCCGCAGTGGAGGCGGCTGAAGCCAAGCCGAACCCGTTCGCCGTGCTCGGACAATTGAAGAAAAGCTGAGCGCTTGATTCGACGCGCTATAATCTAAGGCTTCGCGTACTGATGCACCGCCTGACTGGCCCTGAAAATGGTCAATCACCCAAGGATGGTCTGCTGTAGTGCGTAATTACCAACCCTACACCCCCTCAGGAGCGGATTATGGCCGTCCAACAGAACAAAAAATCACCTTCCAAGCGCGGTATGCACCGTTCGCACAATGCCTTGA
>CANFWI010000090.1 GCA_947450675.1 Comamonadaceae bacterium
ATCAAGGTTGGCGCTGCCACCGAAGTCGAAATGAAAGAGAAAAAAGCCCGCGTTGAAGACGCCCTGCACGCTACCCGCGCTGCTGTGGAAGAAGGCATTGTGGCTGGCGGCGGCGTTGCATTGCTCCGCGCTAAGCAAACTGCTGGCGCGATCAAAGGCGACAACGCTGACCAAGACGCCGGCATCAAGCTGGTGTTGAAAGCCATCGAAGCGCCTCTGCGCGAGATCGTCTACAACGCTGGTGGCGAAGCCTCCGTCGTGGTGGCAGCTGTGTTGGCCGGCAAAGGCAACTACGGCTTCAACGCAGCCAACGACACCTACGGCGACATGATCGAAATGGGTATCCTGGACCCAACGAAAGTGACCCGCACGGCTCTGCAAAACGCAGCGTCTGTGTCTTCACTGATGCTGACAACCGAGTGCATGGTTGCTGAGTCTGCCAAAGACGACGCACCTGCAGGCGGCATGGGCGGCGGCGACATGGGTGGTATGGGCGGTATGGGCGGCATGGGCATGTAATTGCCCGGCCCGGTTGCCTCTTGATGAGGCAACTGACCCAAAAAAACCCCCGCAAGGCGCAAGCCCTGCGGGGGGTTTTCTTTGATTTTTCTTTGTATAAAGCCGACTGAATCAGGCGCGCATTTTTTGAAGCATGCCGGCTGTCGACGCATCCAGACCGTTCACATCGCCGCTGGCCAGGCGCGCTTCAACGTCTTTCGCCAGCACCTTGCCGAGCTCAACGCCCCATTGGTCAAAACTGTTGATGCTCCAGATCGCGCCGCTGACAAAAACGCGGTGCTCTTGCAAGGCAATCAAGGCGCCCAAGCTGGCAGGCGTCAACTCATCCAACAGCAATAAAGTGCTGGGCCGATTCCCCGGAAAGTGGCGGTGACCGCCGGCGTCAGACTGACCGAGCATCAGGGCTTGTGCTTGTGCCAGCACATTGGCGAGTAATTTTTCGTGATGCCCTGGCAAGCTGTGGCTGGCATTTTTGACCGCGACAAACTCCAACGGCACCACGTCTGTGCCTTGGTGCAGCATCTGAAAGTAAGCGTGCTGGCCGTTGCTACCGGGCTCACCCCAAAGCACCGGCGCAGTGCCATAAGGCAAGGCGGCACCACTGCGGTCAACGCGCTTGCCGTTGCTCTCCATCTCCAACTGCTGCAAGTACGCCGGCAGGCGCTGCAAGGCGCTGTGGTACGGCGCCAAACTGCGGCTGCTGAAGCCGTGAAAGTTGCGGTACCAAACGTCGAGCAAGCCGAGCCGAATTGGCAGATTGCGCGCAGCTGGTGCCGTGCGAAAGTGCTCGTCCATGGCGTGAGCACCCGCCAAAAATTCTTTGAAACCCGCCGCGCCAATGCTGATGGCCAAGGGCAGCCCAATCGCCGACATCAGCGAGTAGCGCCCACCGACCCAATCCCAAAAACCAAACGTGGTGCTGATGCCAAAGGCTTGGGCACCCGCCAAGTTGGTGGTCAAGGCGGCAAAGTGACGTGCGATTTTCGACGCTGCACCAACACCTATTTGGGCTTCAAACCAACGCTTGGCCGACAGCGCATTGATCATGGTCTCGGGCGTGGTGAAGGTTTTAGAGGCCACCAAAAAGAGGGTTTTGTTGGCGTCCAGCTGGCTCAAGACACCGGCCAGCTCGTGGCCGTCCACATTCGAGACAAAGTGAAAGCGCTTGCCTGGAATCGAAAACTCAGCCAAGGCCAGCACCGCCATTTGCGGCCCTAAGTCTGAGCCGCCAATGCCGATGTTGACGATGTCGGTGATGCTCTCGTCGGCACGCACCTGCTCGGCATAGGCCAGCATGCTTGACAGCGTGCTGTGCACTTGCGCCAAGGCGTCATGCCAAGGTTGCGGCTTGTCGCCGACCTGCTGTGCGGGTTGCCTCAGCAAAAAATGCATGACGGCGCGCTGCTCGGTCGTGTTGATTGGTTGCCCGGCAAACATGGCGTCGCGGTGCGCCTCCAGCCCGCATTGCTGGGCTAATTTTTGCAGCAAACTTTCCGCCTGTTCGTCGATCAGGTTTTTAGACAGATCGGCAAAAACGTGGGGCGCTTGCTGGCTGAAGTTGGCAAAGCGTTGCGCGCCCAAGTTGTCTTTTGCAGCGTCTAAGACGTCTACGCTGAACGCCTGGCGCAAGTCAAAGCCCTTCCCAGCTGCCGCAAAATGCGCCTGCAAATCAGTCCATGCAGGCGTGCGGTCACAGCGGGTGGTGGCTGGCAAAGCGCCAACGTTCAGCGCGGCCGTCATGCAGCCAGCATCAGTTGCTCAAGTTTCACCGCGTCGGCCGCAAAAGCGCGAATGCCCTCTGCGAGTTTTTCCGTCGCCATCGCATCTTCGTTCAGGGCAAAGCGGAAGCCCGCTTCGTCAAACTGCACGGGCGGCAAGTCAAGTGCTTTGGCGGTATCGGCGTCCAGCGCACGCAGCAGCGGCGCGTCGGTTGCGGCCAACTGCGCCAACAACTCCGGGCTGATGGTCAACAAGTCGCAGCCAGCCAGCGCCGTGATCTGCCCGACATTGCGAAAACTCGCGCCCATGACTTCGGTGGCGATGCCGAATTTTTTGTAATAGTTGTAAATCTCGCGCACCGACTGCACGCCGGGGTCATTCGCGCCCGCTTTGTCGACCTCGACCCACGCCGCGCCGGCTGATTTTTTGTACCAGTCATAAATGCGCCCGACAAAAGGCGAGATCAGCTGCACCTTGGCTTGGCCGCAAGCCACCGCTTGGCAAAAAGAAAACAGCAAGGTCAGGTTGGTGTGAATACCTGCGCGCTCCAGCTCAGCCGCCGCCTGAATGCCCTCCCAAGTCGCCGCCACCTTGATCAGCACGCGATCAGCCGAAATACCTTCGGCTTTGTAAAGCGCGATCAGCCGCTGGCCGCGCGCCACGGTGGCGGCCGTGTCAAAGCTCAAACGCGCATCCACCTCGGTCGACACGCGGCCGGGAATGATGGCCAAAATCTCGCCACCAAAACGCACCAGCAAGCGGTCGATCACCTCGTCCAGCGGCTGGCCACGAAAGCGTGTCATGACGTCTTTCATCAGCGGTTGGTAGTCGGCCTTTTGCACCGCCTTGAGAATCAGCGACGGATTGGTCGTTGCGTCCTGCGGCTTGAACTGGCTGAGCTGTTTGAAGTCGCCGGTGTCGGCCACCACGGTCGTGAATTGTTTGAGTGCGTCGAGTTGGTTCATTTTTTCATTATCGTAGTGGTCAGCGTCAGATCTGAGCTCAGGCGGAGTTACGTTACCGGAACAAACTAGGTTCTTGCGATTTCCTCTGTCCTTGCAAGCGAAGCGCGGCAACCCCTCTCAATACATAATGCATATATGCATAAAAAGGAGGCCGATCATGCAAAAAAGAATGACCATCACCATGGATGAGGCGGTGTACGAGGGTTTGATACGCGTCGTGGGCCGCCGGAAAATCAGCGCATTTCTTGAGAATTTGGCGCGTCCTCTTGTCGTGGGTAATGACTTGTCTGCCGGCTACGAAGCCATGGCCCAAGACACTGCGCGCGAGCAAGAAGCCTTGGAATGGAGCGAGGCGCTAATCGGCGATGCTGCGCATGAAGCGCGGTGAAATCTGGTGGGTGGATTTTGAACCGGCTCGCGGGGGTGAAATTCGCAAGACCCGGCCTGCCGTCATTTTGAGCAATGATGTGTCAAATATTCACCTCAATCGCTTACAAGTGGTGCCATTGACCTCCAATACTGGGCGTCTCTACCCAAGCGAAGCGGTGGTCACCGTGGCGGGTCAGTCCAGCAAGGTCATGGCCGACCAACTGACAACTGTGGCCAAAGAGCGCCTGTCAAGCCGCTTGGGTGTGCTGGACCGGGCTGACCTCAAAGCGGTTGAGCATGCCGTCAAGATTCAATTGAACCTGCCGCTCTGAAGGGCCCCTAGACTGCCGCGCTGCGCTCGCAGTGACAAATTCAGCGTCTTTGCGAGCGCAGCGCGGCAACCCATCTCAGCGCCCTTACTCCTTCCCTAAACCCCCACCCGCGTCCGTCTGCTCTGCAGCAAGGCAATGTTCTGCTCCCCGGTGACGGTGCTGGCGTAGTGGGTGTTGATCACCTCCACGCTGGTCCGGGCATTGCGTGCCAAGGTCAGCAAGTCAATCCCCTGCCCGTACAGCAGCCTGAAGGTGATGGATGAATGCCGCAGGCTGTACAGGCTGCGCGGCTGGCCGTGCGGGCCCATCTTCAGACCGGTTTGCGCCAAGATCCAGTTGAAGTGAAAGTTCAGTACCCAGTGCGCGTAGTTGCGGTCTTGCAGGGCCGGTAGAAACAGATAGTCGTCTGGCGCGCCGTGGCCGGTAATCGCTTGCTGCTTGCATATCTGCTGATAGCACCTCACCGCAGGCTGCAAAGTCACAATCGGCCGGCCGTGGCTCTTGGTTTCGGGCAGCGTCAAGCGCAAATACGTGTTGCCGGCCCGCACAATCTCCACGTGCCGGTGTTTCAGGGTTTTGAGGTCACTCGGGCGAATGAAGCTGTTGAGCATGAAGGCAATGGCGTGCGCCATGTCGGGCGGCATGCGCTGCTCGGCGACGCGAATCTTGTAGTTCGCCCGAATTTCATCAGACGTCGCCGGGTACTGCTGGCCGCGCAAGCGTCTGGCGGTGCGAATGATCTTCCAGTACTCGCTGGGCGTGAACGCGCCGCGCGGCGTGGTGACGATCTTGATCTTCGGAAACTCCGGCAGCTTGTCCAGCTCGCCAATGGCGACTGCATACGACAACACCTTGCGGACTGCCACCATGTACTGGCTGATGGTGGTGGTGCTGAAGGTTTGGCTGAGGAACTGGGTGAACTCCATCAAGGCCAAGAAGTTGATGTTGCTGGGCGGCTGGTTCCCCCAGCGCGGCAAGATGTGGGCGTCTAGGCGGTTCCTCAGCACCTGGTAGCTGCCCAAGGCGTATTCGCCGCGCTGCGAGCGTGCCAGCTCGTTGGCCAGTACTTGGCTGGTCAAGGCGCCGAAGGTCACGCCGGGTTTGTCTGGTTTGCCGGTCTTGCCTGCCGCTTGACTGGCGGCAACAGCCTCAGCCAACTCAAACGACGCATCTTCTTTCGCCGCCGCCCGCGGTGGAAACAACTGCCCTTGCCCAGCCAAACCGCCGGGGCCTCCGGGGCCGCCATAGTGCTTGGCCATCAGTTGCTCGTAAAACTGCCGCGCAAAGCTTTGGGCCATGCGCAACGACTGGCTTTGCGTGCTGCGCCTGTAGGTGCGCCCGGCCACCCAGCAGCGCACCTGCCAAAAGCGGCTGGCAGCGATTTTGAAGACGGCGAGCTTTTGCGGGTAGCCCGGCACTGGCGTCAGGGTCTCGGGAATCGGCACGGTGCGCTCGCGCTGCTGGCTGCGCACGGACAACGCGGGCGATGGGTCGTTGGCGGCTGAGTGTTCGTTAAATGGATTGCGTTCGAACATCACCCGATATTAATTTGTTAATCAATAATCGCCAATTTTTCGAATTACCAATACTAAATAATCAATAAATTAAAAACTGCCTTTGACAACGAATGCGCTGATCAGCCTCTTTCACAAGTCTATTGATACTCATAAAGTATGCTTATTTATAATATTTGGCTTGTACAGCCATCAAAGTGCAACCCGTTTCTATCAATTAATGCATGAGCTGCCCCCTTCATTCAAGGCTTCATCGAGCTATTTTCAGACCCTCAAAAACGTCTGCCCTGGCTGCTCTGGCCGTTGTCTCTGCAGCTTCTGC
>CANFWI010000091.1 GCA_947450675.1 Comamonadaceae bacterium
GATGCGATGCAGGGCGCTGTGGCTGCGGGCCTGTTGGGCTCTGGCTCGGTGATTTTGGGTGCTTCTGAAACAGCCGGTCGGCTGTATGTGGCGATCGAAAAAGAAGCTGAAAAGCACGGCGGTAATTTGCATGCGGCGGCACGCACCGTGGTGGCTGATTTGCGCGCCCGAAAATTGCCGATCGCCGGTTACGGTCATCCCGAACACAAGCAACGCGATCCGCGTGTTGGCCGGTTGTTTGAAGTCTCGGCTGAGGCTGGCGCGGGGCAGCGTTATGTTGAGATTGCCAAAATAGTCGAAGCGGTGATTCCTGAGATTGTCGGCAAGGAGCTCAAGCTGAATGTCTCGGGCGCAATTCCTGCCGTGCTGCTCGGCGTGGGTTTTCCGGTCAATGCGCTCAAGGGCGTGCCGATGCTGGCGCGCACCGCCAGTCTGATTGCCCACCTGAACGAAGAGCTGGAAGACCCGATTGGTTTTGCACTGTCTTACCAAGCCACGCAAGGTCAGCAATACACCGGCGAGATGCCGGCCGCGGGCTGAACGCAGAATGGCCAAAGTTCTTGCCAACGTCAAGGTCGTCGAGCACGGCACTTTCATCACCGGACCGGCGGCATCTATGCTGCTGGCCGACTTGGGTGCTGATGTCGTCAAGGTGGAATTGCCGGTCACGGGCGATCCGTTCCGGGCCTTCAAAGGCGAGCTGTACAGCCCGCATTTTCAGACCTATAACCGCAACAAACGCAGCATCACGCTGAACACCAAAGATGCGGCTGATTTAGCCCGCTTTGACGATCTGATTCGTGACGCCGATGTTTACATCCAGAACTTCAGGCCCGGCGTGGCCGAGCAGATCGGTGCCGGCCAAGAGCGTCTGCAAAAAATCAATCCGCGCTTGATTTACTGCGCTATCAGCGGCTTTGGGCCGACCGGTCCCTACGCCGGGCGGCCGAGCTACGACACGGTGTCGCAAGCGATCAGTGGATTTTTGGGCTTGCTGATCAACCCGGCCAATCCGCGAGTGGTCGGTCCAGCGCTGGCCGATGCCCTGACCGGGTTTTACGCGGCTTACGGTGTGCTGGGCGCCTTGCACGAAAGGCATGCCACCGGCGTCGGCCGCAAGGTCGAGGTCTCCATGATGGAGGCCATGACGCACTTCAACCTGGATGCCTTCACGCATTTGTTTTCAGCCGATGAAGTCATGGGCCCGTTCAGCCGGCCCAGCGTCTCGCAGTCGTATGTGATGCAGTGCAGTGATGGGTTGTGGCTGGCGCTGCACATGTCCTCGCCGCCAAAATTCTGGCAAGGTCTGGCCACAGTGATGGAGCGTCACGATATTTTTGAAGACCCGCGCTTTGCGACGCGGCAAGCGCGCATTGAGAACCAAGAAGCGCTGATGCACGTGCTGGCCGTGATCTTCAAGCTGCGAACGCGGGCTGACTGGTGCGTCCGCTTGGCGGCTGAAGACGTGCCGCATGCGCCGGTTTACAGCACGGCCGAAGTGCCGAATGACCCGCAGGCGCAGCACTTGCAGTTGTTTGTCGAGGCGCCGCATCCGGTCGCCGGCACCTTCAAGACCGTGCGCTCGCCGGTGTCCTTTGACGGCGAGCGTTCACTCGACGTCACCGCACCGCCGCTGCTGGGTCAGCACAACGCTGAGTTCGCGCACGGCTGGGCGGCTCGTGCAGCTTACCTGCTAACGCCTGCTGCAAACGAAAGTAAAACATGAGATCAAGCTCAAGCCGCCGCGCACTGGCCGCCGGTTTTTTTGTCGCTGTTGGCTTCGGCTTGAGCGTGCAGCCAGCCCTCGCGCAAGACTATCCGCTGCGCCCCATCAAGCTGGTGGTTCCGTTTGGTCCCGGCACGACCACCGATATCATTGCTCGGGTGATCGCTGAGGGTTTGAGCAAGCCACTGGGGCAGCCCGTGGTGGTTGAAAACCGCGCGGGTGCCGGCGGCGTCATTGGCTCTGATCTGGTGGCTAAATCAGCGGCGGATGGTTACACCGTCGTGATGGGCACAGTCGGCACGCACGCGATCAATGCCACGCTCTTTAAGAAGCTGCCCTACGATCCGCTAAAGGACTTTGCGCCTGTGGCGTTTGCCGGTTATACGCCGACCTTGCTGGTGGTCGCCGCCAATTCGCCACTGAAGACGGTGAAAGATTTGGCGACGCTGGCGAGCCGGCCCGCAAGTCAGGTGAGTTATGCGTCGGCGGGCAACGGCACGTCAGGGCATCTGGCCGGTGAGCTGCTGAAGGCGCGGGTCGGTGGTGACATGGTTCACGTGCCTTACAAAGAAGGCGGTTTGGCCTTGACCGATGTGATGGGCGGGCAGGTGCAGTTCATGTTCTATCACCCAGCGGCTGTGCTGCCGCACATCAAGTCGGGCAAGCTGCGCGCGCTCGGCGCGTCCAGCGCCAAACGCAGTGCTGCCGCGCCTGATGTGCCGACTTTGATGGAACAAGGCGTGGCTGACTTTGACTTAGTGGCTTGGTTCATGTTGTACGCGCCAGCGGCCACGCCTGCGCCTGTTTTGGCGCGACTCAGAGAGGCGGCTGCGCTGGCCATGGCAAGCCCGGACATCGCTGCAAAGCTCGGCGCTCAAGGCCTTGAGTTGCGCCACATGAAGCCCGACGAACTGGTCAGTTTTGGCCGCTCTGAAATCACCAAATGGGCCGACTTGGTCAAACGTTCTGGAGCGCAGCTCGACTGACATGATCTGCCTCATCAATTGATTTTTTACGGTTCTACTTATAACTAAACAGGAGACAAAACCATGAAAATGACAAGAAGAAAACTGAATGCCGTAACGGCAGTGGCTGCAACGTTGGCATGGGCTGGCGCGGCGCAAGCGCAAGCACCCGGTCCGATCCGCATTGGCAGCACCTTGGCCCTGACCGGGCCTTTGGCGTCGACCGCGATGACGCACAAACTGGTCGGGGATATTTACATCGAACAGCTCAATGCGCGCGGTGGCTTGTTGGGTCGCAAGGTCGAATGGACAGTGAAGGACGACCAGTCCAAACCGGACCTTGCGCGCACGCTGTACGAGCAACTGGTGACGTCCGACAAGGTCGATCTGTTGATGGGCCCTTACGCCACAGGCGCTATTTTGTCGGCCATGGGCGTGGCCCAGCGCTACAACAAGGTGCTGGTGCACCACACCTTCGGGATTCCTTCGCTGGCCAAGTACGATATGCAGTTTCCGGCGTGGTCGATTGGCGCTGACCCCGGCACGACAGTGCCCAACACGCTGTTTGACGCGCTGGCCGCATCGCCCAAACCACCGAAGACGATTGCCATCGTCACCAGCAAGTTTCCGTCGATTCACTTCATGTCGCTGGGCGGTCGAGAAGTGGCTAAAAAACGCGGCCTGACGGAGGTTCTGTTTTTGGAGTGGGACTTCGGAAACCGAGATTTTGGCCCCATCGCTGCACGCGTGAAAGACGCCAAACCCGATCTGGTGTGGATCGGTGACATCGGCCTTGAAGGCAATATGTTGCTCGACGCCATGAAGAAGATTGACTACACGCCACCGTTGCACTTTCACCTTTACCCGGCGCCCGGCCCGATGAGCAAAGCAGCCGACGGCAACAATGCGCTGGCGGTGACCATTTTTGAGGAGCACGCGCCTTTCACCAACAACCCGACGGCGGCCCAGTTCGTCAAAGTCTTCAATGAGCGCGCGGCCAAACTGAATCTGCCCGACACCAGTGTCGAGGTGCAGGCTGCGGCCTCTTACTCGGCCTGGCAAATTCTGGAAGCGGGTGTGCGCGGCGCCAACAGCTTGGACGACAAAGCTATTGCTGCTTGGCTACGCAAGAACCGCGTCGAGACCATTCATGGCCGACTGCGTTTTGACGGCCCGGGCAACTACGGCGATGACCTGATGAAGATCAAGCAGGTGCAAAACGGCAAGTGGGTCGTCGTCTACCCCACGCAGTTCGCGCCGCCTGGTGTCAAGCTCCAAGTCAAGTAATCTGGGAAGGTGCTGCAGATGAGTTTCCCGAGTTTTAATTTACTGGCGCAATCCATCCTCTCGGGGATTTTCATCGGCGGCCTGTACGGGCTGATCGGGCTTGGTTTGGGACTGACCTGGGGTTTGCTGCGGCAGATCAACCTGTCCCATTTTGGGTTGGTTTTTCTGGCCGCTTACCTGAGTTACCACATGGCCACAGCGTGGCAGGTGGACCCTTTGCTGGGGCTGTTGATCTTGCCGCCGCTGTTCTTTTTGATTGGCGTGGGCATGCAGTGGGTGCTGGCGCGTTTTCAAATTTCGCCTTTCAATTCGCTGCTGGTCACCTTCGGCATCACGGTGGTGATTGAAAGCGGTATTCAGGCCCTTTGGACGGCAGATTACCGACGCCTCGAGACGCCTTACAACGACATGAAATTCACGGTCGGCTCGCTCTACATCCCGGTGCCTGAGCTGGTCACTTTGGTGCTGTCTGTCTCGATCGCGTTGCTGATTTGGGCTGGCATGCGTTACACCGACCTCGGCAAGGCGCTGCGGGCGATGGCTGAAGACGGACAAATTGCAGCCGCCTTCGGCATCAACCAAAAAGGCATGTCGCTGATGCTGGCGGGTCTGTGTGCAGCGCTGGCGGCGGTGGCCGGTATTTGCCTGGCGCTGACCTTTACCCTGACACCTTCACAAATTTTTGCGTGGATCGGTGTGATTTTTGCTGCAGTCATGTTGGGTGGTTTGGGCAGCGCCATCGGGCCTTTGGTGGCGGGCATCATCATTGGTGTCAGTGAGGCTGTCACCATGGCAGTGGCTTCGCCTTCGTGGGCACCGATTGTTTCTTTTTCGCTGCTGATCTTGATGCTCTTGCTGCGCCCCGGAAAGATCTGATCCATGAATAAAACAGTCATCGGTATTTTGGGTGCCGGGGCAATGCTTGCCAGCGTGCCTTGGCTCGGCCTACCGGCCTTTTATGAATCCTTTTTGTACCTCATCTGCAACTGGATGATTCTGGCCTTGTCGTGGAACATCCTGTCCGGCTACTCAGGCTATTTTTCATTCGGTCACGGTGCCTTTTTTGGCGTCGGCATGTACACCTCCGCCGGGCTGGCGGCTAATCTGAATTGGCCCTTTTTGTGGACGTTGCCGGTTGCTGCCCTGATGGCTGCGCTGTTGGGCCTGGCCTTGGGGGCCGTGGTGTTCAGGGTCAAGGCGGTGCGGGGTGAGTTGTTTGCACTGCTGACGCTGGCCATCACTTTTGTGGTGGGCACGATTGTGCTGAACACCCGCATCGATGGCGGGCCTGGAATTTCCCTGAACGCGACGCCGGTACCGGCCATCGGTCCGAGCGCTTCGGCGTCGATTTATCTGATGGCCTTGGTCGCTGCGGTGCTGACGCTGTTGATCGCTTACAAGGTGCAGTCGTCTAAGTTGGGCGTCGGTCTGTTTGCTATTCATGACGACGAAGACGCGGCTGAAGTGATGGGTGTGCCGACCTTTCGCTACAAGTTATCAGCTTTTGCTTTGTCGTCTGCGCTGGCCGGTTTGGC
>CANFWI010000092.1 GCA_947450675.1 Comamonadaceae bacterium
CACCGGCCGCGCTGGCAACAGCGGCGAAGCCGTCAGCTTGGTCTGCTTGGACGAAGAAGGCTTCATGCAAGACATCGAGCGCTTCACCAAGCAAAACATTGACGTGGTGATGGTGCCCGGCTTTGAAGCCGACCCAGGCGAACGCGCAGAGCCGCTGGCCATGGGTCGCCAAACGATTTGGGGCGGCCTCGGCAAGCCACCAAGCCGTGACGTGATGCAGGCCGCAGCCAAAGCAGCCCGCTCAGAAATGATGACGCGTATCCGCGAGAACAAACCGCAACAACCTGGCCGTAGCGCCCATGGCGGCGGCGGAAATGGTGGCAACGCCGGTGGCAATGGTGGTGGTAACGCTGGCCGTGGCCGCAGTGGTGGCAATGGCGGTGGAAATGGTGGCGGCGGCGGTGGACGCGGTCCACGCCAGAACACGGGCTACTCACAAGGTGGCGGCCAACCTGCCCAACCACGCATGCAGCAAGCGCAAGCGCCACGCCAGCAGCGCCCACAGTCGTTTGACGAAGATGCTCAACCGACAAGCCATGTTTCCTCAGGCTTCCCATCCTCTGGCCAGCCGACAGGCGGCAACCGCGGTAACTACCGCGGCGGTGGCGGCGGTGGCGGCGGCCGCTCTGGCGGTGGCGGTGGACGTTCGGGTGGCGGCGGTGGCGGCCAAGGCCGTTCCGGCAACTTCGGTTCGTTCAACGGTCGTTAACAACGACACGAGCGCTAACAGCCCTCGTTAAAAAAAGCGGCCTGCTGCTCCCGTCAAGGGAACAGCAGGCCGCTTTGTTTTGGGCTCAACGATTGTTCAGCGGCTCAGTCTTTAACGAACAAGGTCACCAACGCGTCGCTACCGACTTGCTGGCTCCAGTGCCCATGCACCGACGGGTCAAACACCGCGCCTGCGGGCAACACATCGGCGGAATAAAAATGCTCGCCGGCTTTGAAGATGCGTGAGCTGCCGCCTTGCAAGCCAATCTCCATCTGACCCTGCAAGATAAAAACCCATTGGGGCTGGCCGGTGCAATGAAACTGGCTGCGAAATCCCACCGGGCTTTGGCGCAACTGGTAGCCCGCCGACGGAAACACGGGCGACAGCATCGACGCAGGAGAACCTTCGGTCAAGGCGATGCTGTCCTCGCGGAATTTGGCGCGGCCATCGGTGTCAGTGAAGAGGACGATTTTGGTGAAATGAGTCATGGCTATTCTTTTCAAGGCTAAGGAAGTTCAGCCCCATTGTCGTGCGGCTTCGGTACGTGGCCGAGGTCCATCAATCTGAACGGATACGGGCCCGCAAGACAATGTCTTTCCACAAGCGTTGCTGCTGACCAATGAAAGCGCCAAACTCAGCCGATGGCCCGCCACCGATGGCAGCGTCTTCGCTGGCAAAGCGTTCCGCAATGGTCGGTGAACGCAAGGCTTTAAAGCATTCCTCTTGAATGCGCTTGACGATCTCGGGCGGCGTTGCACCGGGCGCCATGATGCCGTACCACTGCACCGATTCAAAGCCTTTGTAGCCCTGTTCGGCCACCGTTGGCAGGTCGGGCAAAGACGCCAAACGTTGCGGCGTGCCGGTAGCAATCGCACGCAACTTGCCGCTTTTGATGAAGGGCAGCAACGCGGGCGTACCAGCCGAAAAAGCCTGCGTTCGACCAGCCAGCAAATCCGTCAAAGCCGGGCCAGTGCCGCGGTAAGGAATGTGCGTCATGAACATGCCAGTGGTCAGCTTCAGGTATTCCATCGCCAAATGACCGGCACTGGCATTGCCGGCCGAACCGTAGTTCAGCTGGCCCGGACGGGCTTTGACATAGGCGACGAATTCTTTCAGGTTGCGCGCCGGCACATCGGGGTGAATGACGAACAGGCTGGGCACTTTGGCCAGCAAGGTGACGGGCACAAAATCACGGTTCACGTCGTAGCCGGTGTTCTGAAAGATGTAGGGGTTCACCGCCATCGAACCCACGTGCCCAAGGATGATGGTGTGGCCATCAGCCGGTGCCCGCGCAACTTCCTGCATCGCGGGCACACCACCGCCACCGCTCTTGTTTTCGATCAACACAGGGCTGCCGAGTTGTTTGGTGAGCTCGTTGGCCACGGTGCGGGCAACGATGTCGGAAGTACCGCCGGGCACAAACGGCACGATGAAGCGCACCGGTTTGGTCGGCCAGTTAGCTTGCGCCGACGCAGACCAAGACACGGCACTCAGGCCGGCCGCCAAAGGCAAGGCGAGACACTGGCGACGATTGTTAAAAAATTCTTGACTCATGTGTCAGTTCGTTTCAAGCCTGGGTGTCAAACATCGTGCGGATCGTATTGGTGAAATGCGGCCGCGTGATGTCGCTCCAAGCCGTGCCGCGCACCGCCAACCAAGCCGGCAAGTGCAAGGCTTGGTCGGTGACCAAGTCGTAGCAGGCCAGCGAGTAGGGGCCGTGGTCGTGGTTCAACAAGCGCAGCGCCAGAATGCAACCCTCGACCGCGGCAAGACCTGGCATGTGTTCACCGTCGTACCACCGCGCAATCTCCGGCATCCAACCTGCCTCCGGGTCCATTTCGACGACGTAATGAAAGGCCGCACGCTCACCTGCAGAACGACCGGGAGCGGCAAACACTTGCTCCAATCTGGAGACGCGTATGTTGCTGAAACCAGCGCCCTCAGCGGCCCACCAGTCGGTCATCGTCAGCAAGGCGTTGGCGGCGAGCGGGCCTGGGGTGACGAGTCGCGCATAGCAGTAGGCGGTCTGCGTCGGGGCCGACCAAGCGACCCGGTGCAGGCTGAGCGGCAAGTTGCTCTGCTCGCAAAAACGCGCAAAGCGGCTGGCCAGTGAATCTTGTGCCGCAGCGCCGGCCTCGCCTGGCACGGCCGTCAACTGAACCAGAATGTAGTCGGTGAAATGAGTTGCTTGCGCCATGTCAGTGACCAATTTTCAGCGCCACCAAAAAGCGCGACACCATGTTGTAAGCCGCCACCGTGGCCACCAGATCGATCTGGCCTTGCACATCAAAGTGTTGGCGAACTTCGGCGTACAAAGCGTCCGGCACGTCGATGTCACGTGTCATGGCGTCCGTCAGGCGAAGCGCTACGCGCTGCGCTTCGGTGAAAGGGGCGTCGGCTGCCAGCGGCAGGCTGCGGCTGGCTTCAACCGCCTCTGCAGAGACACCCGCGGCCAGCGCATGCGGCACATGGGCATCGAACTCGTAAGGCGCGCGGTTCAACACGGCTACACGCAAAATAACCAGCTCACGCAGGCCCGCCGGAATGCTGTTGCGGTTGCGCACAGCAGACAGCATTTGCTCCCAACCGTGGGCTATCGGTGGGCTGTTGAGCAAGACGCCGTAGAGCGGCGAAATACGGCCGCGTTCGGCCATGATCTGCGCTTCTTGCGCCGCCAGTTCAGGTTGGGTGCCGGGGATGACGAGTGGAATACGCATGGTGGATCAATCCGGTTTGATGTTGTTGGCTTTGACGATGCGCGACCACTTGAGCGTGTCTTTTTTCAGCAAAGCGGCGAGTTCAGCCTGCGTCGATGGTGAGGGTTCTGCGCCCGAGGCTTGGAGTCTGGCCCGAACCTGCGGGTTGGTCAGCGTGCGGCGCACCGCTTGGTTGACGCGGTCTAGGTCAGCCGCCGGCGTGCCCTTGGCCGCAAACAAGGCGTACCAGTTGTCAGAGTCAACGCCGCGAATGCCCATTTCGTCGAAGGTTTTGACATTCGGCAACAGCGGGTGACGCTTAGGCGCGGCGATGCCCAAGGCCTTCAGCTTGCCTGCATTGATGTATGAAATCAGCCCCGGAATGTCACCAAAAAACCCCGTCACATGACCCGCCAACACATCATTGATAGCCGGTGCGGCACCCCGATAAGGCACATGCAGCAGATTGATTTTGGCGGCGTCATTCAGCAATTCCATGGCCAGGTGCGGCACGCTGCCGGTGCCCGATGACGCCATCGTCAACGGCTGGCTGCCGGCAACTCGGCTGGCAGCCACCAACTCGGCGCCGTTCGCAAACGGTACTTTGGCGCCGACCACCAAGACCTCGACGTTGTTGACCACCAGCGAGACCGGGGCCAGGTCACGCTGCGGGTCATATGCCAGTTTTTCGTAGAGCGACGGATTGATAGCAACCGCGCCAACACTGGTCAGCCACAAGGTGCTGCCGTCGGGCGTGGCACGCGTCAAAAATTCTGCCGCAATGGCGCCGTTGCCGCCAGCTTTGTTTTCAACAATCACTTGATGGCCGAGTTCTTTGCCCAAGGTTTCAGCCATGGTGCGGGCCACAAAATCAACCGGCCCGCCCGGCGGAAAAGCCACCACCAAACGCGTGATATTCGTCTGCGCAGCCACCGGCAAGCTGAAAGCCATTGCCGTCAGCAGCACCGTCAATGCAGTGCCAAGTGCACGACGCTTGAACGCCAAAGGATGGGGCAAAGAAGGGTTCAAAGTAGTCATGGGGTTCTCCTCGTTTTTATAAATAATTAAATCAGTCGCAACGCACGGACATGCCGCCGTCGACCACGATCTCGGTGCCCGTCACGAAGCGGGCTTCGTCGCTGGCCAAAAAGAGCGCAGCATTGGCGGTGTCGCGGCCATCGCCCATGAAGGGCAGCGGAATGCGCGCTTGTCGCTGTTGAAGCAAGGCTTCGGTATCACCACCGGCGCGCTGTCCGGCCAGCCGAACCTCCACCATCGGCGTGTGCAATTGGCCAGGCACCACGGTGTTCACACGAATGCCCTGCTTGGCATATTGCACGGCCAACACACGCGAGAACTGAATCACCGCAGCCTTGGTCGCAGCATAGGCGATCTGTGCCGCACCCGTCCAGCGCAAGGCAGAAGTCGACGACATGTTGACGATGGTGCCGCCGCCTTGGGCCAGCATGTGCGGCAACACGTGCTTGCAGGTGAGGAAGACGCTTTTCAGGTTGTGGTCGACTTGCGCGTCCCAGACTTCTTCGCTCATCTCAATCGGGCCGCCCTTGGCTGAACCACCGACGTTGTTGACCAAAATATCGATGCGCCCGTACTCGGCGATGCAGGCCTTGACCATGGCCTCGATCGACGCGGCTTGCGTCACGTCACACAAACCAATGGCCAGCACACCGCCCGCATCGGCCACGCGCTGCGCTGTTTCTGTCAAGGCAGAGGCTTCGCGGTCGACGGCAAAAATGCGGGCGCCCTCTTCTGCAAACCGAACCGCCATGGCGCGGCCATTGCCCCAACCGGGACCGACCGATCCGGCACCGGTGATGAGGGC
>CANFWI010000093.1 GCA_947450675.1 Comamonadaceae bacterium
AAGTCAGCGGATCGGGCGTTGAGTTGGGTGTCCAGAACTGGCATGGGTCTCCTCTTCACAGGGCTTGGCAGGGCGCGGCATGTTGCGCGCGTCGATGCGTGAGCTTAGACTCAAAAAACCTCAAGGCGCTGCCACAAAGGTTGCAAATCCTGCCAAACAAAGGCAAACTGACTTCCATGCTTTCTCGCACCTCACTCGCCACGCCGAGGGCCGCCACCGCCAGCGCAACCGCCTTGCGAACAGTGCCCGCAGCACCCGTCTCGGCCACACCAATGGCTTACGCCCGTGAAATTGAAGCGGCTTATCAACGCGCGGGCTTGAGCCCTTTGAATGCGCTCCGACAGGCACAGATAACGCCAGCTCGGCTGAGAAACACCAACGCCAACATCACGACCAGTCAAATGGAAACCTTGTCGGGCACTGCCATGCAAGCGCTTGACGACGAAGCCTTGGGTGCCTTCAGCCGGCGCTTGCCTTGGGGCAGCTACGGCATGCTGGCCCGTGCATCACTGGGCGCGCCAGACTTGGGCATGGCCCTGAAACGCTGGTGCCGCCACCACGCCTTGTTGACCGACGACATTCAGCTCAAGCTCGTTACCTCCGGCGACAGCACGGCCGTCGTGCTGGAAGAACGCGGTGATCTGGCCCGGTACGGACAAGGTGCCCGCGAGTTTTGTCTGGTGCATGTGCTGCGCAACATCCACGGCCTGGCCTGCTGGTACATCGACTCTCGCATTCCGCTGCAGGGCGCGTATTTTCCGTTCGCCCCACCGCCACACGGCGGAGCCTTTGCGCTGATGTTTCCGGGGCCTATACGTTTTGATGCCGCGCAAGCCGAGCTGCGTTTTGACTCGCGGTATCTGGCTTTGCCCTTGCGCCGTGACGAAAAAGCGCTGCAGCAGATGTTGCAGCGCGCCTTGCCGCTGACCGTGCGGCCCTACCGCCGCGACCGCTTGTTGGTGCAACAGGTGCGCCAGGTGTTGAGCCAACCAGAAGTCTTGAGCCACAACGCTGACACCTTGGCTGCGGCGCTCAACATGTCATCGCGCTCTTTGCACCGGCAACTTCAAGAAGAAGGCGCGTCGCTGCAACAACTCAAAGACGAGGTGCGCAGCCAAAAAGCCAAGGACTTGTTGCTGCGCACCACGCAGCCGGTCAAGCAAGTGGCGGCGGCCTCGGGCTTTCGCAATGAGAAGAGTTTTATCCGGGCATTTCGAATCTGGGCCGGCTGCACGCCCACCGATTTTCGGCGCGGCGTGGCGGACTGACTCAGAGGCTAGAACTCTGCCGCTCACCCAAAGCGATGTCGAGCATCATCTCGCGGGCCAGTGAGCCGACTTCTTGTTGCAGCGCTTCGACCGACACGCTGGACGGCACCAGCAAATGCGCTTCGACCTTGAAGGTCTGCTTGCCGGACACACCGCTGCGCACGATGTCGGTGTGAATGCTCTCAATGCTGATGCCGCGCCCAGCCAGCAGCTTCGTCAGGTTGCTGACAATGCCAAGCCGGTCTTCGCCCACCAACTCCAGCTCCACCACGCGCAGCGTGCTGGCCACATTCGCGCCGTCGCTTCGGGCCACCACGACTTGCAAACCACTGGACGCCAGATCGCGCAACGAAGTCGCCAGCGCATCCGCGTTCGCACGCGGCACTTCAAGGTGAACCATGCCGGCAAACTCACCGGCCAGCCGGGTCATTCGGCTGGCGGCCCAGTTGGCCCCGAAGCGCTGCGCCCGTTCGGCCAAAGAACTGACGATGCCTTGACGGTCGGCGCCGACGATCGACACCACGAGTGAGGCGGTGCTCGGCGACGACTCCTCGGTCAGCACCACCGCCTTGCGGATCATCGGCGCGCGGGTGGCAAAGCGTGGGTCTTGCGGGTTGGCAGGGACGCTGCCTTGCACGCGGGCGATCTGAACCACCTTGCGCAGCAAGTCAATGCCCATGGGCGCCAGTGCGCGCTCCCACAGTTCGCGCGCGGTTTCACCTTTGTTGACAAAGCACCAGTCCTGCGCGGCGATAGCGCCGGCATCCCAGCCGTCGGCCAAGTGATAGATCGAGCCGCCAGCGATGACGTCGCCTTCGAGAATCGTCCATTCGACCGCAGCGATGCCGCGGTGCCTCGGCAGCAGCGACGGGTGGTACCCGATGCCGCCCAAGCGCGAACGCGCCAGCGCGTCGTCGCTGACCCGAGCATGCGTGTGCGCGGCGATGATGATGTCAGTGCCTTCGGCAATCGCCTCCCCCGGCACAATCTTTGGGTTCTCCAGCACATGCACGGCCATGCCTGCGTCACGTGCGGCCAGCGCCAATCGGTCATCGGCTGCAGGCGCCACGATGCTGGTGAACTCAATGCCCTCTTCGTGGCGCAAGGCCTCAAAGACAGAGGCGGCAAAAAAACGGGAACCGACCAACGCACATTTCATCGACTTATCTCTTCATCAGGTTGAACGGAACTCAGAGGGCTGACAGATGATCAGCCGGCGACCGTTTCAGCCACGCGCTCAACCAAGCCAATTCGGTCCAGTGCGCCAGCCAAGTTGGCGACCGTGCGGTCGACTTGGTGCCACTTTTCCAGACCGAACAAGCCGACGCGGAACGTCTTGAAGTCAGCGCCTTCGTCACATTGCAAAGGTACACCGGCGGCGGTCTGCAAGCCTTGCTCAAGAAACTTTTTACCCGACTGGATGTCGGCGTCTGTCGTGTAGCTGACGACCACACCGGGGGCTTTGAAACCCTCAGCGGCAACACTGGGCAGACCACGACGCTCAAACAAGGCGCGGACTTTTTGACCCAACAATTCTTGCTCGGCCTTGACCTTGGCAAAGCCGTAGGCCTGGGTTTCTTTCATCACCGCACGCAAGCGTGTGAGGGCGTCTGTCGGCAAGGTCGCGTGGTAGGCGTGGCCGCCTTTTTCATAGGTTTCCATGATCTGCAACCACTTCTTGAGGTCGCAGGAGTAGCTCGAGCTGGTGGTGCCGTCAATGGCAAGGCGGGCGCGCTCACTGAGCATGACCATGGCGCAGCAAGGCGAGCTGCTCCAGCCTTTTTGCGGGGCTGAAATCAACACATCAACGCCGTTGGCTTGCATGTCGACCCACATCGCGCCCGAGGCAATGCAGTCGAGCACAAACAGGCCGCCCACCGCATGCACGGCATCGGCCACGGCACGCATGTAGCCGTTGGGCAAAATCATGCCGGAGGAGGTTTCAACGTGCGGTGCAAAGACCAGCGCCGGCTTTTCTTTGGCGATCGCGGCCTGCACTTCGGCGATAGGTGCCGGCGCCCACGGGGCTTGCGCACCCTGGTGGGTCTGACGCGCCTTGATCACGCTGTGCGAGGCGGGGATGTTGCCCATGTCAAAAATCTGCGTCCAGCGGTAGCTGAACCAGCCGTTGCGGATGACCATCACATGCTTGCCGGCGGCGAACTGACGGGCCACCGCCTCCATGCCATACGTGCCGCTACCGGGCACCAAGGCCACCGAATGCGCCTTGTAAACATCTTTGAGGATGCTGGAAATGTCGGTCATCACGCCCTGAAAGCTCTTGGACATGTGGTTGAGCGAGCGGTCGGTGTAGACCACCGAAAACTCAAGCAGACCGTCTGGGTCAACGTTGGATAGAAGTCCGGGCATGGTGTTTCTCGCTATCTTTTAAAAATTGAAGTCGGAGCTTATCACCGCTGGTGGTTTTTGTTCAAACTGCGGCTTTAGCGGCTTGGCTGGGCCTGAATGGGAAAAGGCCTCACACGCGGGAGGCCTTTGACTGAACTGCTGGGAAAGGTTTACTTCTTGCGCTCAGCCACTGCTTTTTCAGCAGCGCGCACCAAATCGAGACCCACGGTGCTGGCCCACTTGTCGTAGACCGGACGCGTCGCTTTGACAAAAGCAGCACGCTCTTCCGCCGACAGCTGCGTCACGGTCACGCCCATCGCAGCGATGTCCTTGAAGACTGGCTTGTCAGCCTCGATCAAACCCTTGCGTGCAATCGCGATTTCTTGCTTGCCGGCGTCGATGGCGGCTTGGCGGACGATGGCCTGGTCAGCCGGTGTCCACGACGCCCAGACTTCTTTGTTGACCACGAAGATCAGCGGATCTGCCACGTAACCCCAGGTCGTGAGGAACTTCTGGCCAACGTTTTGCATCTTCAGCACGGTGAACAAAAACAGCGGATTTTCTTGACCGTCAACCGCACCGCTGGCCAGCGCTGGCTGTGCGTCAGCCCAGCTCATTTGCGTTGGGTTGGCGCCCAAGGCGGTGAAGACATCCGAGTAAATCGGCGAGCCGACGACGCGGATTTTCATGCCCTTCAAATCAGTTGGCGACTTGATCGCCCGCTTGGAGTTGGTCAGTTCGCGAAAACCGTTTTCACCCCAAGCCAGTGGCAGCGCGCCAGCCTTATCGACGGTCGCAAAAATTTTCTTGCCGACTTCGCCCTGCGTCAACGCGTCGATGGCGGCGTAATCGGGCATCAAGAAAGGCATCGAGAACAGATTGAGTTCCTTGATCTGCGGCGACCAGTTGATGGTCGAGCCGACCGCCATGTCGATCACGCCTTGGCGCAGCGCGCTGAACTCACGCGTCTGGTCGCCCTGAATCAGCGACACA
>CANFWI010000094.1 GCA_947450675.1 Comamonadaceae bacterium
GCGCCAGCGCCAATGATCACAACGTCAAATGAATGCATGCGGGGAGTGTATGGCTCCCCGATGCTCACGCGGGTGTCAGGCTGCCCGAATAGTGTCGATCAAGGTCGACTCAGGATGCGCAGCTGCCAGCGCCAAGGCGCCGACCACGTCGCCAACCACGATGACCGAGGGGCTGGCCATGCCGTTGTCTTTGATGGCTTGAGCCAAGGTGCCCAGCGTGGTAATGATGTGGCGCTGCGTGGCCAGCGAGGCGTTTTGAATCACCACCACGGGCGTGCTGAACGGCAAACCGGTCAACAACTCGTCTTGGATGCGGCTTGCACCACTCACGCCCATGTAAATCACCAAGGTGAGGCGTGCGCTGTGCGCGGTGGCAGCCAAGGCTTGCCAGTCGGTGCCGGCGTCGCCGGGTTTGGCGTGGCCGGTGACAAACACCACGCCGTGCGCATGTTGTCGGTGCGTCAGTGGCACGCCGAGGCTGGTCACGGCGGCCAAGCCAGCGGTGATGCCGTTGATGACTTTGACCTGAATACCGGCGGCTTGCAGGTGCTCCAACTCTTCGCCGCCACGGCCAAAGATGAAGGGGTCGCCGCCTTTAAGGCGCACCACGTTTTCACCTTCTTGGGCGGCCATGATCATGAGTTTTTCGATGAAAGCTTGCGGTGTCGATTTGCAACCGCCGCGCTTGCCGACGTAGACGATGCGTGCGGTGGCTGGGGCAAAGGCGACGATCTCGTCGCTCACCAAGTCATCGACCAGCAGCACGGTGGCGGCCTGAATGGCTTTCAGCGCTTTGATAGTGAGGAGTTCAGGATCGCCCGGGCCGGCACCGACCAGCGTGCATTGGCCGCTGATATTTTTGAAGGATGTGTGGTCGCTGTTCATAGTTGCGATGTCAGTTGCAAGATGTGTTCCACCTGCCGCGTGATCGGTGTCGGAACAGGGTCTGCGCCGGACAGAATCGACGCAATATACGCCGCTGTGCTGGCCGCATCAATGGCTTTTGGCAGGTTCGGCAAACTGGCGAGCGTGCCGGCTTGCGCTTGCTGCAGTTCAATGCGCTGCCCATGCAGATAGCCATCCATCGGCGGCATGCGGCGCGCATCGGCGACGACTTCGCCCTCGGTGCCGCGCAGCAGCAAGGCGTTGGCCTGCATCAGGGCCAAGGTCTGCGCCATCGAGACGGCGTATTCGGGGTGCGTGTAGCTGCTCACCACCAGCGCTTTGCCAAGGCAGGGGTTCATGAGCTTGACCAAGCTGTGCGCTGGGTTGCGCAGTCCGACCAGACGCCGCACATCGAGCAAGCGTTTCAAGCCTGGGCTCAGCAGCTCGGTCGGGGCAAAGACAACGCTGCCGGCTTTGATGGGCACGACCGCTGTCAGCGCGGGAATATTCATGGCCAGCAGTACGTCTGAGCTCAAGACCCGAGTTGATTCGGTCGCGGTGCCATGCACCAGCACGGCTAGACCTTCGCGGGCCAGCAGCAAGGCTAATAGAGGCGTCAAGACCGGCAACTTGCGGGCGCCGTTGTAGCTGGGCAAAACCACGGTGCAGACAGCGCTGTCTGCCAGCGCGGGAAAGCGATGCAAGTGTGCATGAGCAGCGTCCAGAAAGCCCGCCATTTCTTGCGGTGTCTCGCCCTTGATGCGCATGGCCAGACAAAAGGCACCGACTTCGAGGTCGGTGACTGCGCCGTCCAGCACTTGGCCGAGCAAGTCTGCCGCCTGTTCACGGCTGAGCGAGCGCGCGCCATCTTTGCCGCGGCCAATTTCCTTGATGTAGTGACTGATACCCATAGAGGCGATTGTCTGCGAAGCTTGATAACCTGTGGTTATGAACTCATGCAGGGACTGGCCTGGCTGAGCGCACCAAGCGTTTGAGTTCTGGCACGCAGGAGCCGCAATTGGTGCCGCACTTGAGGGCGCTTTGCAATGCCATCAAGCGTTGTTCGTCGCGCATCAAATCCGCCGCGCCGCCGGCCTTGTCATGAATCAAGGCCAACTGTTCCTCAATGGCTGCATCGGTCACGTTGAAGCAGGTGCAGACTGGTTTGCCTCGGGATTGCACCGCCACGGGCGCATTGGCGCCGGGCAGCAGCAACAAACGACCATAGGCTTGCGCAGGCAACTCTTCCAGCAGCAAGGTTTTGATCCAAGCCTCGGCGCTGGTGTCTCCTGACAGCACAAAACCGGTGAGTTCGACCTTCTCGTGAAGGCGCACCAACCGGGCCGTGCGGTGCTGGCCTTTTTTGGGGTCGGCGTAGCGCAGTGCGTCAGCGCCGCTCAAGCCGAGTGCTGCTTCGATTTGCGCCAGCACGCTGGCGCTGGGCGCTTCATAGCCAGCAGCGCGGAACAGCACGCCGGTGCGTTCGCGGCTGCGGTCTGCCAGTGGCGTGTTGTTTGAAAACGGCACGCAACTGGTGAAGGGAAAAGCCGCCATCAGGTGCTTGAGTTGAGTCCTTGCCGACAGCGCTTCTTCAGCGGGCAGCCACGCCATGGCCAGCAATGACCAAGGCAGTTCAGCCTTCAGAATTTTGACAGCGGCGTGTTTCAGTTCGGGCTGTTTGGAGCTCGGGCAATAGGCCGAGGTGGTCAAGGCGTTGACCCCGGCCAGCCGCTCGCCGTGGCTGGAGACGCCGCTCAGATATTCTTCGCCCCAATGCATCGCCATGAAGGCTTGGCTGACGGCGACTTCGGGTGAGGCTTGCAAGGGAACGACGATGGAGCCGCGCTTAGAAGTCACGTGCACCAAGTCGCCTTCTTTGAGCAGGCGACGCGTCATGTCTTGCAGGTTCATCTGCAGCGCCGGTTCGGCCACATGGCCAAACAAACGGCCCAGCGTGCCGGTGCGGCTCATGCCATGCCATTGGTCGCGCAGGCGGCCGGTGGTCAGTGAAAAAGGAAAGCGCGACTCGCGCGGTTCGGCCACCGGTTGGTAGACCGTGTTGACGAAGCGCGCTTTGCCATCGGGTGTGGGGAAAATACCGTCTTCGTACAGACGCTGTTGGCCGACGGTTTGGCCTTCTTTCAAGGGCCATTGCTGCGGCGCTTCGTCGAGCATGGCGTAGCTCATGCCGGTGATGTCGAGGTCGCGGCCACGGGTCGACTCGCGGTGTTCATTCCAAATGGCTTCGACGCCAGCGGTTTCGTCGGTCAGCGAATAGGGGAACAACGATTGGCCGGTCAAGTGCCGAGATGGCAGCAACTTCTCAAGCCGCTGTGCAAAGTCCTGCGCAATCGACCAGTCATGCCGTGTTTCGCCGGGGGCTGCAACCGCCGGCCGGACGCGGCTGATGCGCCTTTCACTGTTGGTGACCGTGCCGGTTTTTTCGCCCCAGGTGGTGGCGGGCAGCAGCAGGTCGGCAAAGTCGCAGGTGCTGGCGGTGGCGAAGGCTTCTTGCACGACCACGAACTCGGCGCGTTCAAGCGCGCGGCGCACGGTGGTTTGGTCGGGCATCGACTGCGCCGGGTTGGTGCAGGCAATCCACAAGGCTTTGATCTCGCCATCGGCGGCGGCTTGGAACATCTCAACCGCCGACTTGCCGGCTTGCTCGGGCACCGAAGGTAAGCCCCACAAGGCAGCGACTTCAGCGCGGTGCTGTGGGTTGGCGAGGTCGCGGTGCGCGCTCAGTAAATTCGACAAGCCGCCGACTTCGCGGCCACCCATGGCGTTCGGTTGGCCGGTCAGTGAAAACGGCCCGGCGCCCGGTTTGCCGATGTGGCCGGTGGCCAGATGTAGGTTGATCAGCGCGGCGTTTTTGGCGGTGCCGCTGCTCGACTGGTTCAGGCCCTGGCAGTAAAGGCTGAGTGTGGTGGCAGAGGTTGCAAACAGGCGCGCTGCGGTCAGCAAATCTTCTTTGCTGATGCCGCAGGTTTGCGACACCAGCTCGGGCGTGTAGTCGCGAACCGTCGCCTTGAGCGCTTCAAAACCGGTGGTGTGCGCAGCGATGTAAGCCGCGTCCGTCCAGCCTTCCCACAGCATGATGTGCAGCAAGCCGTTGAACAAAGAGACGTCGGTGCCCGGCAGGATGGGCAAATACAAATCGGCGATTTCGGCGGTGTCGGTGCGGCGCGGATCGCAAAAAATAATCTTCAGCGCCGGGTTGGCGGCTTTGGCGTCTTCAATGCGCCTGAACAATATCGGGTGCGCGTAAGCGGTGTTGCTGCCGACGATGAAAATGCACTGCGCATGGTTGACGTCGTCGTAGCAATTCGGCGGAGCGTCGGCGCCCAGCGTTTGTTTGTAGCC
>CANFWI010000095.1 GCA_947450675.1 Comamonadaceae bacterium
CAATTGCCACACGGCTGGCTGTCTTCGCCAAAGTAGCTCAGCAAACTGACCCGGCGGCAGCGCGTGTCTTCGGCCAGCGTCAGCAGCGCGTCGAGTTTGCCGCGCATGACTTGTTTGAACTCTTCGCTGGCAACTTCGCTGGTGTCGATCATGCGGCGCTGGTTCACCACGTCTTGCAGACCGTAGGCCATCCAGGCGTTGGCCGGCAATCCATCACGACCTGCGCGGCCGGTTTCTTGGTAATAGCCTTCGATGTTTTTCGGCATGTCAAGATGCGCGACAAAGCGCACATCCGGCTTGTCGATGCCCATGCCAAAGGCGATGGTGGCGACCATGACCATGGCGTCTTCACGCAGGAAGCGGTCTTGCCGTTGCTGGCGTACCGATGCATCGAGTCCAGCGTGATACGCCATGGCTTTGAGGCCGGCGTCCTGCAGCATGTCGGCGATTTCTTCGACCCGCTTGCGCGACTGGCAGTAGACGATGCCGGCCTCGCCAGCGTGCTCGGTTTCAATAAAGCGCAGCAGCTGCCGCGTTGGATCGGTCTTTTCAACAATCGTGTAGCGGATGTTGGGCCGGTCAAAACTGCTGACAAATTCGCGGGCGTCTTCGAGCTTCAGGCGCTCGATCATGTCTTGTCGGGTCAGCGCGTCGGCGGTGGCGGTGAGCGCCACCCGCGGCACGTCGGGGAAGGTTTCGTGCAGCAAGCTCAGCGAGCGGTACTCGGGCCGAAAGTCGTGGCCCCACTGGCTCACGCAATGCGCCTCATCAATCGCAAACAGGCTGAGCAGACCGCGTTCATGCAGCGAGCCCAGCAGGCCCTTCATGCGTGGCGTGTTGATGCGCTCAGGCGCTGCGTAGAGCAGCGTGAGTTCGTTGCGCAGCAGCTGCTTTTCGAGCGCGCTGCTTTCTTCTTGCGTCTGGGTCGAATTGAGAAACGCCGCCGACACGCCCGCCTCGTGCAGCGCACCCACTTGGTCGTGCATCAGCGCAATCAACGGCGAGATGACGATCGTCACGCCGTGGCCCGCCTGCTGCCGCGCGATCGCTGGAATTTGATAGCAGAGAGATTTGCCGCCGCCGGTGGGCATCAGCACCAAGGCGTCACCGCCATTCACCACATGGTTGACGATGTCTTCTTGCGGGCCGCGAAAGCTGCTGTAGCCAAACACGTCGCTCAGGATACTCAGCGGCGACGGGTCGGTAGAAAGTGCGTTGGAAGGCAAAAAATATCCAGTGTTCAGGGGGCGCTACATCTGTTCCCAGGGCAAGCCGGCAAAGCGCCAGCCCGACACGGTGGAGCGGCGGAATTGATCATTCATTTCGCCTTCAAAGCCATTCAGCACATGCGCGACGTTGTCGAATCCGGCGGCTTCCAGGGCGGCGCCGGCATCTCGCGTGCGTTGGCCAGAACGGCATATCAACAGCACGCTTTGATGCTTGTCGCGCGCCTCGCGTGTCACGGCCGCGGCAAAGCCGGTCGCGTCTGGCATCAGGTCCGGGTATTCGTACCACGGCACATTGATAACGCCTGGCGGCCGGCCAACATACAGCGATTCAATTTCCATGCGCACGTCGACAAACAAGGTGTTGGGCTCTTGCTGCAGGTGAGTCCAAGCTTCAAGGGGAGTGAGATTTTTCATAGTTCAATCAGGCAATCCCGCTATTGTCGGGGAAAGACCCGGTCGGCCAGTTTTTGCCCAGCCTTTCTACAATAGCCCGCATGAAAGCCTTTAACTACACCCGCGGCCAGGCCTTGCCCGCCATTCTTGCAAAGCGCATCGCCATTCTGGATGGCGCGATGGGCACCATGATCCAGCGCTTCAAACTCAATGAAGCACAGTACCGTGGCGAGCGGTTCAAAGACTTTCACAAAGACGTCAAGGGCAACAACGAGCTCTTGAGCCTGACCCGCCCCGACGTGATTCAGGACATCCACGAAGGCTATCTCGCGGCGGGTGCCGACCTGATTGAGACCAACACCTTTGGCGCCACCACCGTGGCCCAGGCCGACTACGACATGGCGGAACTGGCGATCGAGATGAACTACGAGTCAGCGCGCATTGCCCGCGCGGCTTGTGACAAATATTCAACGCCTGACAAGCCGCGTTTTGTCGTTGGCGCCTTGGGCCCGACGCCCAAAACCGCCAGCATCAGCCCCGACGTGAATGATCCCGGCGCCCGCAACACCAGCTTTGAAGAGCTTCGCAAGGCCTATTACGAACAGACCGAAGCGCTGGTCAAAGGCGGCAGCGATGTGCTGCTGGTCGAAACCATTTTCGACACACTCAACGCCAAGGCCGCGTTGTTTGCGATTGACGAGTACTTTGACAACTCTGGCGAGCGCTTGCCGCTGATCATCAGCGGCACCGTGACCGATGCGTCGGGCCGTATCTTGAGCGGCCAGACCGTGACAGCTTTCTGGCACAGCGTGCGCCATGCGCAGCCACTGGCCATCGGCCTGAACTGCGCTTTGGGCGCCACGCTCATGCGGCCCTACATTCAGGAACTCGCCCGCGTCGCTGGCGACACCTACATCAGCTGCTACCCGAACGCCGGCCTGCCCAACCCCATGAGCGACACCGGCTTTGACGAAACCCCTGACGTCACCAGCCGCTTGCTGCGCGAGTTTGCGCAAGAAGGCTTGGTCAACATCGTGGGCGGCTGCTGCGGCACCACGCCAGAGCACATTGGTGCGATTCACCAAGCAGTGGCGCCGCTCGGCCCGCGTGGTTTGACCTCCGGCGGGTTCTACAAAGAGGCGGCTTGAGGCACTGGCGTTGCCTGCTGCTGGCTGCTGCCGCCGTGTTGGTGGCTTGCGGCCAAAAACCGCCCTCCTGGGATGTCTTGCTGTCCGGGAAAATCGTGGGTCAGTACCCGACCTACAGCGTGACCGTCACCGCCCCCGGGCAATTGAGCGTCGAGCGCCCCGATATGCCGACGCAAACAATCAGCGTCGAACCGATCGCCCAGCATTGCCTGCGCGGACCGCGTGATTGCGGCGACGCGGTCGAGCAAATGCTGTTGCTGCTGCGCGATCCTTGAGTTGGTTAAAATAAGCGCCTTCTCAAGGAGCGTTGCAGCGAAACCCTCGGTTTCGTCAGGCTTGAGAACAGATCCCCGCAACCACGCTCACCTTTGGCCCAAGGTGAGTCCATGTCTTCGAAATCTGCTCCAATTCCCGCCCTTGTTTCTAGCGCCGTCTCCAGCGCACCGGTTGACGTGCCGCCCATGAAGTTGTCTGGTCTTGAGCCCGTCTCCATCGGCGCCGACACCCTCTTTGTCAACATTGGCGAACGCACCAATGTCACCGGTTCCAAAGCCTTTGCGCGGCTGATTTTGAATGGCGACTTCGAGCAGGCGCTGGTAGTCGCCCGGCAACAGGTTGAAAACGGCGCGCAGATCATCGACATCAACATGGACGAGGCCATGCTGGACAGCCAAGCGGCCATGGTGCGTTTTCTGAACCTGATCGCCAGCGAACCCGATATTTCGCGCGTGCCCATCATGATCGACAGCTCCAAGTGGAGCGTGATCGAGGCTGGCTTGCGCTGCATTCAGGGCAAGGGCATCGTCAATTCCATCTCCATGAAAGAAGGGCTGGAGCCTTTCAAATACCAAGCCAAGTTGCTCAAACGGTATGGCGCGGCGGCCGTGGTCATGGCCTTTGACGAACAAGGCCAAGCCGATACGTACCAGCGAAAAATAGAAATTTGCGAGCGGGCTTATCGGGTGCTGGTCGACGAACTCGACTTCCCGCCTGAAGACATTATTTTTGACCCGAACATCTTCGCCATCGCCACCGGCATTGAAGAGCACAACAACTACGCGGTGGACTTTATCAACGCCACACGCTGGATCAAGACGAACTTGCCGGGCGCCAAAGTCTCTGGCGGCGTCTCCAACGTGTCCTTCAGTTTTCGCGGCAACGACCCGGTTCGCGAAGCCATTCACACCGTCTTTTTGTACCACGCGATTCAGGCCGGCATGGACATGGGCATCGTCAACGCCGGCATGGTCGGCGTCTATGACGACTTAGAGCCAGTG
>CANFWI010000096.1 GCA_947450675.1 Comamonadaceae bacterium
AATACGACCGGAGAACACATTGATCTTGCCCTGCTTGGCCACGGTCAACAGACCGGCCTTGATGGCGTACAGCGGAATCGCGCTGACCAGATCGCGCAGCGTGACGCCGGGCTGCATCTTGCCTTTGAATCGCACCAGCACGCTCTCAGGCATGTCCAGCGGCATGACGCCGGTGGCAGCACCAAAAGCAACCAAACCAGAACCCGCTGGGAAGCTGATACCGATAGGAAAACGCGTGTGGCTGTCGCCGCCCGTGCCGACCGTGTCAGGCAACAGCATGCGGTTCAACCAGCTGTGGATGATGCCGTCACCCGGGCGCAGCGAGATGCCGCCGCGGGTGGTGATGAACTCTGGCAGTTCGTGGTGCATCTTCACGTCAACCGGCTTGGGATAAGCCGCCGTGTGGCAGAACGATTGCATGACGAGGTCTGAGCTGAAACCTAGGCAAGCCAGGTCTTTGAGTTCGTCGCGGGTCATCGGGCCGGTGGTGTCTTGGGTGCCGACCGAGGTCATTTTCGGCTCGCAATACGTGCCAGGGCGAACGCCCTTGCCTTCTGGCAAACCGACCGAGCGGCCCACCATTTTTTGCGCCAGCGTGTAACCGCGGCCGGTGTCGACAGGGTCTTGCGGCAAGCGGAACACGGTGGACGCTGGCAGACCCAGCGCAGCGCGGGCTTTGGCGGTCAAACCACGGCCGACGATCAAGGGAATACGGCCACCGGCACGCACTTCGTCAAACAACACATCGCTTTTGAAAGTGAATTCGCCAATCACCTGACCGTTTTTGAGAGCTTTGCCATCGTAAGGGCGCAGCTCGATCACATCGCCCATGGCCATTTGGCTGACGTCGACTTCGATCGGCAAGGCGCCGGAGTCTTCCATCGTGTTGTAGAAAATCGGGGCAATCTTGCCACCGAGGCAGACACCACCGAAGCGCTTGTTCGGCACAAATGGAATGTCTTCGCCGGTCCACCACAGGACCGAGTTGGTGGCGGATTTGCGGGAAGAACCGGTACCAACAACGTCACCGACGTAGGCCACCAGATGGCCTTTGGCCTTGAGTTCTTCAATGAACTTGACTGGGCCGCGCTTGCCGTCTTCTTCTGGAACGATGCCAGGACGGGCATTTTTGTGCATGGCCAAGGCGTGCAGCGGAATGTCGGGGCGGCTCCAGGCGTCAGGGGCGGGCGACAGGTCGTCAGTGTTGATCTCGCCAGCGCATTTGAAAACCGTCAACTGGATCGACTTGGGCACTTCAGGGCGGCTGGTGAACCACTCGGCATCGGCCCAGCTTTGCAGCACAGCCTTGGCGTAAGCATTGCCTTTTTCAGATTTTTCTTGCACGTCATGGAACTGATCGAACATCAACAGCGTCGACTTCAAGCCGGTCGCAGCTTGTTGTGCGACGGCGGCATCGGCGTCGTCCAGCAAGTCGATCATCGGGCTGATGTTGTAGCCGCCGAGCATCGTGCCCAGCAATTGGGTGGCATGGACGCGCGAGATCAAAGTGCATTTTTCAGTGCCAAAGGCCACAGCGGCCAAATAGCTCGCCTTGACTTTGGCGGCATCGTCAACACCGGCCGGCACGCGGTAAGTGATGAGATCAACCAGCGTTTTGTCTTCGCCTTGGGGCGGATTTTTCAGCAGCTCGATAAGCTCACCGGTTTGCTTGGCCGACAAAGGCAATGGGGGGATGCCCAGAGCGGAACGCTCGGTCACATGGGCGCGGTAGGTGGTCAGAAAATCGGACACTGTTTTTCTCCTGTCGTACAAAAATAAAAGTGGACTTAAAACGAAAACAAACAATCAAAAAATGGGGCTGAATTCAATCCAGCAATCCGCGGGCGGGTCTGTCTTTCATGGCTTGCGTGACGATCAATTGCGCCGGACTCATGCACTCGTCAGCCATCCGCTGACCCATTTTTTGATTCATCAACATCGACTTGTTAGACAGCTGCAGCCAAACTGCACCAGCGGTCTGGTCTTCCAGCCGGATCGCGCCGGTGGATGTGGCCACGGGGAACATGCGATAGCGAAAATTTTTGCCCTGAACATTGAAATAGCCTGGCGACTTCTGGTCATGGGTCAGGGTCACTGACGCGCCCAATTCGCAACGCAATACGCCCGTATGGACTTGCTGCGCGATCGCCAATTCAATCGGCGCCAGCGCCGCTTCTGCAGCAGAGATGCCTGCCGCCATCTGATTGGCCGTGCTTTTGATTTGGATCCGACTGCTGTGCGTCGGCGCTGTTTGCGCCGAAACAAGCGGAGTGATCAGGCAAACACAGGTCGCCAAGAGAGGGGTCAAGAGCAGGTTTTTCATGTGCGCCAGCCTATACCTATTGAGCTGTGACGGGTTTCAGGAAATACCCCTGCGTCTCAAGGGGTAAGACCGCACCCGTCTGGTGGCCGCGCTCAAGCACTTGCCAGTAATAGCGGTAACTGGCGCGGTCGTGCAACTTGCCGTGAAAGCTGATCGGTGCCCAGTGCGCCTTGTCGGCGGCAGCAATCAATTCGGCGGCAAACTCAACCTCTGCCTGCTGTGGCGCGAAAGCCGCCAAAATCGGTCGAATCTGATTCGGGTGAATACTCCACATGCGGGTGTAACCCAACTCACGACTGGCCCGCAGCGCCGCATTTTGCATGGCGGCCAAGTCGCTGAATTCAGTGACGACGCAATGCGACGGCACTTTGCCATAAGCGTGGCAAGCCGAGGCGATTTCAAGCTTGGCACGCAGCACCAGCGGATGGCTGAACTGGCCGCTGCTGCCCATGGCATCAGCCGAAATAGCGCCGTTGTGGCTGGAGACAAAATCCATCAAACCAAAGCTGATCGACTGCACCCGTGGATGCGCTGCCAATTCAGAGGCGTTGTGCACTGCCCGTGGCGACTCGACCAACACATGCAGCGGCAACGCCAGCGCCGCACCACCGATCGCCGCC
This sequence comes from Comamonadaceae bacterium, assembly GCA_947450675.1. Taxonomy (GTDB): domain Bacteria; phylum Pseudomonadota; class Gammaproteobacteria; order Burkholderiales; family Burkholderiaceae_C; genus Polaromonas. The sequence continues at coordinate 2,944 of CANFWI010000096.1, forward strand.
AAGGCTTTTTCAACCTTCAGCAAATCAGCAGCCGACTCCACCTTCGGAATCATCAGATGGCTCAGGCGATGCCCAGCTTGACCCACGATGCTAGCGATGTCGGACTCAAAAGCCGGGTGGTCCAGCGCATGCACGCGAACCGCGACGCGGGCTTCAGGTGCCGCTGCGAGCAGCAAAGACACCACCAAAGCCGCATGATCTGCCTCACCGCCCACGGGCGCGCCATCTTCGCAGTCCAGCGTGACGTCAAAAACGCAAGCGCCAAACTCCTCTTGCATGTCGGCCTGCAATTGCAGGCTTTTGCGCATGCGCGGCTCGACGCCGCTGTAGTGATCGCAGACCGGCAAGGTGCCGGCTGCAGCCTGAGCGCCTAAAAGAACGTCACGCGGATGTTGCATGCTGAGTCGCCCAGCAGGATCACAGCAGGTGAGCAACGCCAGCTTGTTCGTCTTGCAGTTCTTTGAGTGTTTTGTTGATGCACTCTTGGCTGAAAGCGTCAATCGCCAGACCTTCGACCAGCGTGTATTCGCCGCCAGCGGTGGTGACCGGGAAGCCGAACATGGTGTCTTTCGGGATGCCATACTGACCATCCGACGGGATACCCATGGTCACCCATTTGCCATTGCTGCCCAGCGCCCAATCGCGCATGTGGTCAATCGCAGCATTGGCAGCCGAAGCGGCAGACGACAGACCACGCGCATCAATGATGGCCGCGCCGCGCTTGCCAACGGTCGGCAAGAAGACTTCAGCGTTCCAGACTTGGTCGTTGATCAGGTCTTTGACGGCTTTGCCGTTCACC
>CANFWI010000097.1 GCA_947450675.1 Comamonadaceae bacterium
GGAACATGCCACGAGCCAGACGATGGTAAATACTTGAAGCGACAAGCGCAGCGCCACGGGCTTGATGTAGTCCATGTAGATGTCGCGCATGCCGACCCAGACGTGCCACAGCAGGCACAAGATGACCACAAAGGTCAACATTTTCATGGGTTGCGAAGCGAAGATGCCGGCCCACTTGTCGTAGCCGATCGGCCCACGACTGAGCAGCACCTGGGCCAACACCACGAGGGTGAAGAGCGCCATGAGCGCGGCGGTCACGCGCTGGCTGAGCCAGTCGCGCAAACCGTAATGGGCACCGACAACGATGCGTTTAGAGCCGTAATTAACAGACATGCTGGTGTTCCTATGACTGGATTAATAAAGGCCGAACAGCTTGGCGCCGAGCACCGCTGTCAGCGTCAGGCTGATGGCCAAGACCGTTTTGGCCGAGCTTTTGCCAAATTGCAACTCGACTGCCTTGTGGCTGACGTCCATCCAGAGGTGGCGCAGCCCTGCCATGAAGTGGTGCAGAAAAGCCCAGATCAAGGCCAAGGCGACCAGCTTCCAGAGGAAACCCGGCAAGCCGAGCATGCCGACGTTGAAGGCGCTGGTGAAGCGCGCGAACGAGATTTCCGAGGAGATGGAGGTGTCAAACATCCAGATGATGAAGGGCATCAGGGCAAACATCATGGCGCCGCTGGCGCGGTGCAAGATGGACACCCAGCCAGCCGCCGGCAGTCGGTAGCTAGGGAGGTCGGTGAAGGCATTGATGTTGCGGAACTCGGGCCGCTTCTTCGCTGAGGTTGTCGCTGATTCGGACATGCTGGGCTTTCTATATTTTTTGAGTAACTGGCTGGTAACAAAAGCTGCTCAGCCTCAAATTCTATTGCAATGCAACATGAATATTGACCTGGGACAGGTTTGGTCGGGGTTTTTCCGGGATTTTTTCAGAGGATTCAGCGTTTTAGGATGGAGGGACGTTTTATTTTTTCGTTGAAAAGCTACAGCTGGTCTAAGTTTTTCAGCATCTCAGCGGCTCGCTCGCGGATTGCTTGGCGTTCTTCGGGGGCGATGCGTTGCAAATTTTTAACCATCAAGGCGGTACGCGGGTTGCTGCCAAAAGTGGCTTCGTGGTCGTCTAAAAAGTTCCAGTACAGCGTTGTCATGGGGCAGGCGTCAGCGCCGGTGCGCGTTTCTGGCTGGTAGCGGCAGCCGCTGCAATAGTTACCCATCCGCTTGACGTAAGCGCCGCTGGCAATGTAGGGTTTGGAGGTAAATCGCCCGCCGTTGGCAAACAGCGCCATGCCCGCGGTGTTCGGCAGCTCGACCCACTCGACTGCGTCGACGTAAACCGCCAAATACCAGTCGCAGAGTTGCTGCGGCGTGATCTGCGCCGTGACGCCGAACATGCCGGTGATCATCAGGCGCTGGATGTGGTGCGAATAGCCATTGGCCAGCGTCTGGCCGATGGACTGGCGCATGCAGTTCATCTGGGTGTCGCCGGTCCAATACCATGCCGGCAGGGAATTTTGATGACCGAAATGGTTGGCTTCTTTCAGCCCGGGCATGTCCAAAAAGTAGACGCCGCGAATGAATTCGCGCCAACCCAAAATTTGGCGAATAAAGCCTTCAACGCTGGACAAGGGCAAATCGCGCTCGTGGTACGCCCGTTCGGCCGCGTGGATAACTTCCAGGGGATGCAGCAGTTTCAGGTTGAGTGAGCTCGACAACAAGGCGTGCCAGCCGAAATCGAGTCCGGTCCACATGGCGTCTTGATGCGCGCCAAAGGTCGGCAGGCGGTTGGCGATGAAGTCTTGCAAGGCCAGCAACGCCTGCTCCCGCGTGACCGGCCAGTTGAACTTAGACAGGTTGCCGGGGTGGTCGGTAAAACGCGTTTCGACGACTTGCAGGACCTGCTGCGTGATGTGGTCTTGCTCAAAGACCAGTGGCTGTGGCACATCTTTCGGGCCCGCTTTGCCAAAGCCTTTGCGGTTTTCCGCGTCTAAATTCCATTGACCGCCAATCGGCTGATCGCCGTCCAGCAGCACTTTGTATTGCTGGCGCATCTTTCGGTAAAAAAATTCCATGCGCAAGCTGGTCGATGCGCCGGCCCACTGGCGAAATTGCGGCAAGCTGCACAAAAAGTGTTTGTCTTCGCGCCAATCGAGGGGTGTGGGCTTCGCTTCGGCTGACTTGCAGGCGGCTTCTATCAGTGCGCGCACGCGCCAGTCGCCGGGCTCCACGCCAATCACGCGTTCCGGTTGGAAGGCGTGCAGCGCCGCCTGCAAGCCAGTCGCCAGCGTGGCGTCGCCCTCGGCCTCCAGCGCCCGGTAATGAACCTGGTACTGGCGTTGCCGCAGCTGATCCGCAAAATGCCGCATGGCCGACAAAAACAAGGCCGTGCGCGCTTTGTGCGACCAGACGTGGGTCGACTCTTCAACCGCCTCAACCATCAGCACCACGTCCAGCGCTGGATCGATGTCGTCAAAAATGGCTGAATCCACGTCGAGTTGGTCGCCCAAAATTAGCAACAGGTGGCGGCAGGCTAGGGTCATGTGGGCCAAGTTTCAGCTTAAAGAGTTTTGATAATGGTGCGTGTCCGTGCGGTACAGGCCGCGCCGCACTTCGATCGGCAGGTCGTTGTAGGTGTAGGCGATGCGTTCGACACTCAACAGCGGCGTGCCTTCTGGGATGTCCAAGATGTCGGTGGCGGGTGCGGTGGCGGGCAAGGCTCGGATTTTTTCTTCGGCGCGGACCATGCGCACGCCGAACTCGGTTTCAAACAGGGCGTACATCGGGCCGCGATAGGTGTCGAGTCGTTCTGCGGTCAGCCCTTTGAAAGGCGCGGCCGGCAGCCAGAGGTCTTCTAAAATCGTCGGCACGCCCTGAAACGCCAGCACCCGCCGCACCTGCAGCACGGCGTCGCCGCTGCGCAAGCCCAGTGCGCGGGCAATGTCAGCCGGGGCGCGTTGCCGCTTGCACTCGATGATGCGGCGCTCTGCCGGGCCTTCGGTGCTGGCATCGCCACTGTCTGGCAGCAGTCGCAAAAAACGGTATTGCACATGCTGCGCGGCATGGGTGGCGACAAAAGTGCCTTTGCCTTGCCGGCGAACCAGCAGATTTTCGGCCGCCAGCTCGTCGATCGCCTTGCGCACGGTACCTTGGCTGACGCGAAAGCGCACAGCCAAGTCCATCTCGCTGGGGATGGCTTCGCCGGGCTTCCACTCACCGCCTTGCAGGCTTTGCAAAATGAGCACCTTGATCTGTTGGTAGAGCGGGCTGAAAGCGGGTGTCCCCCCAAGGCCTGCGCTGAGCTCGGATGTCAGCGGCAGTGTTTCGGCGGGGGCGTTGGAAGTGATCGGCATGGGCGTCTTGAAAGAGCAGCAAATGATATCTTATATAAGACATAAGACAAATTGACGAGCGGGGGTTTTCCCGCGTAAACTCCGGGGCTGTGCCAGAGCGTGGCCCTGCCAATACGGCAGCCTTCCAATTTTTGATTTACAACCTTCCTGGAGTTTCGTCATGAGCAAAAAACCCGTCCGTGTTGCCGTCACTGGTGCTGCCGGCCAAATTGGTTACGCCTTGTTGTTCCGCATTGCCTCTGGCGAGATGCTGGGCAAAGACCAGCCGATCATTTTGCAATTGCTCGAAGTGCCTTTCGAAGGCCCACAGAAGGCGCTCAA